>NZ_JBFALF010000008.1:0-364291 GCF_040656115.1 Nonomuraea sp. NPDC050202
CCGCTCGACTTGCATGTGTTAAGCACGCCGCCAGCGTTCGTCCTGAGCCAGGATCAAACTCTCCAAACAATGTCTGGATTATTCATCCGAGCAAATCCATCAAGAAACAATTCTTGACGAGGTGTTGCATGAAAATCATGCACTGGCTTTTAACACACTGTTGAGTTCTCAAGAAACGGACGCGTACTTCCGGCTCGGACTCAGTTCCCTGAACCCTAGCGCGGAGGCGCTATCTCGCTCGTCTCAACCTTATCAGATCGCTCGTTTCCGTGTCAAATCCTGCGACTTGACTGGAAGCGGTTCGATCTTCCAAGATTGCGTGCCCCGGCTCCGAGGCAACCCTCGTAACTTACCGTGGCATCCGGCTCGTGTCGAATCAACCGATTTTCCGATGATCCACGCACGCCCAGAAGCCGCCCATGCTGAGGCACGCCGAAGCAGCTCTGCCGGGTTGGCTCGTTTGTTTCAAGGGGCTTGCCCTGGGGCCCGTCCGCCTGACCGGCGTCCGGCTCACTCCCGGGGCGAAGTGAAAGATTAGGTCGCGATCCGCGAGACGTCAAATCGCCCCGCGAGGGATCCGGCCGGCCCGCCGTAGATGCGTGATCTCAAAGGACGCCGCTCTCGGTGTCCCGCTGATGCCGAAGGCAGCACAAGCAAGGCCGTTCCGCGCCGGGGCACGTCCGCAATCAGCCGGTCGGAGGTCCGAGGTCTGACGCACTGCTCCGCCCCCAGCCCTGCTCAGTAACCTCACAAGTGGCTGAACGATCACATTCGCCATCTATCCGGCGCCCGGCGCGTATCCTGCCCCGGTGACCACTGCCGCCACACTGGCTCCCCCAGTTCGCCGCCCGGCCGAACGTCTGCGCTCCTCGTCTCCCTGGTGGATGGCGCTGGTGGGCGCGGTGGCCGGGTTCTCCGGGACGGGTTCCGCCACGCTGAACGGCGACGAGCTCGCGACGATCAGCGCCGCCTCGCGTTCACTGTCCGGGATGTTCGAGCTGGCCCGCCACATCGACGGCCATTTCCTGCCCTACTACCTGTTCATGCACTTCTGGGCGAAGGCCGGCACGTCGGAGCTGTGGTTGCGGTTGCCGTCAGCGGTGGCGATCGGGGTGGCGGCGTGGTTCCTGGTCGACCTGGGCCGGCGGTTGCACAGCACGCGGGCGGGGGTGATCGGCGCCGGTGTCTTCGCCGTCCTGCCGTCGGTTTCCTACTACGGGGCGTTCGCCAGGTCGTACGCGTTCGCGGCGGCCGCGGTCGTGCTCTCGTTCTGGGCGCTGCACCGCGCCGTCGAGCGGCCGGGGGCGGCGCGGCGGTGGGTGCTGTACGGGGTGGCGGTGGCGCTCGTGTGCTCCACGCACCTGTTCGCGGTGCTCGTCCTGCCCGCCCAGCTCCTGCTGCTGCGGTGGGCGGTGGCGGTGCGGATGCTGAGCGCGCTGGCCGTCGGATGTGTGCCCGCCGCCGTGCTGGGGTTGATCGGGTACGGGGAACGGCACGCGATCAGCTGGATCCCGGAGCGAGGGCCGGAGGTGTGGCTGAAGTTCCCGAAGATGGCGGCGGGGTCCGCCACGCTCGGGGTCGTGCTGTTCGCGATGGCGCTGGCGGGAGCGGTGGTGATGTGGCGGGCGGCAGGCAAGGGCCAGGGGCAAGGGCAGGGGCAGGGCGACAAGGTGTGGGCGTCGGTGCTGGTGGGCTGGCTGGTGCTGCCTCCGGTGCTGCTGCTCGCGGTGTCGGTGCTGGTCACACCGGCTTACGTGGATCGGTATCTGTTCGTGACCGCTCCCGCGCTGGCGCTGCTGGCCGGGCTGGCGGTGGCGGGGCTGCCCCGGTTCCAGGTGGTGACGGCGGTGCTGGTCGTGGTCGTCGGGTTCGGGCTGGCGTTCTCCGAGCACGCGGAGGTGCGGGAGGAGAACGGGCGGTTCGAGAACATTCCGTGGGCGCTTCGGGTGATCAAGGCCGAGCCCGAGGACGCGATCGTCTACGGGCAGAGCCAGTTGCGCGCGGGGTTCGACTACTACGCCGACTCGCTCATGCCGGTGGACGTGCTGCTGGCGGGGAGCGCGCCTGATCCCGATGGATTCGGTTATCCGGAGGGGTCCGATGTCTCGGGGGCCTTGGAGGGGCGCGAGCGGGTTTGGGTCGTGTGGCGGGGGACGAAGCAGTCGGGGCTGGAGGCGGGCTCCATCGCTCGGGTCGCGGAGGTGGAGAAGGCCGGGTTCGAGCTCAGTGTGGCCAAGCACTCCGGTGATCTGCCCGGGCTGACGGTGGCGTTGTTCACGCGTTCATCAGCCAGCCAGTGAGGCGGCTGACGAACCAGCCAGTGGACCGCTCTCTCCGCTTGGTTTGGCCGCCCCGCATCGTCCAGATGCCCGGGGCCAACGCGAAAGCGGGCCCTCCGCACTACGAAGGACCCGCTCGGCCGAAGACGGTCAGCCGACCGCGACGCCGCCGATCGACTTCTTGCCGCGCCGCAGCACCATGAAGCGCCCGGCCAGCAGGTCGTCGGCCACCGGCACGTACGCCTCGTCGGTGATCTTGCGGTTGTTGAGGTACGCCCCGCCCTCCTTGACCGCCCGCCGGGCAGCCGACTTCGACTCGACCAGCCCGCTGTCGGCCAGCAGGTCGACGAACGAGGCACCGAGGGCGGGCACGGTGGCCTTGGGCACCTCGGCCAGCGCGGCCTCGAGGGTCGAGGCGGGAAGTTCCTCCAGAGCGCCCTGGCCAAACAGCGCCTTGGAGGCGGCCAGCACAGCGTCCAGCTCCTGCCGCCCGTGCAGCAGCTCGGTGAGGTCCTCGGCCAGCGTGCGCTGGGCCTCGCGGGCGAAGGGCCGCTCGGCGACGGCCTTCTCCAACTCCTCGATCTCCTCGCGGGAGCGGAACGTGAACACCTTGAGGTAGTGGATCACGTCGCGGTCGTCGGAGTTGAGGAAGTACTGGTAGAAGGCGTACGGCGAGGTCATGGCGGGGTCGAGCCAGAGCGCGCCGCCCGCCGTCTTGCCGAACTTGGTGCCGTCGGCCTTGGTGATCAGCGGCAGCGTGACGACGTGGACGTGCGCACCCTCGACACGGCGGATCAGGTCGGCGCCGGCGGTGATGTTGCCCCACTGGTCGCTGCCGCCGACCTGGAGGGTGCAGTTGTAGCGGCGGTACAGCTCCAGGAAGTCGTTGGACTGCAGGATCTGGTAGCTGAACTCGGTGTAGCTGAGCCCTTCGCCCGCCAGGCGGGCGGAGACCGACTCCCTGGCCAGCATGCGGTTGACCGGGAAGTGCTTGCCGATGTCGCGCAGGAACTCGATCGCGCTCAGCTCGCCGGTCCAGTCGAGGTTGCTGACCAGGCGGGCCGGGTTGGGGCGCGACTCGTCGAAGTCGAGGAACCTGCCGACCTGGCCGCGCAGGCGCTCCACCCACTCGGCGACGACCTCGGTGGAGTTGAGCGAGCGCTCGGTGTTACGGCCGCTCGGGTCACCGATCAGGCCGGTGGCGCCGCCGACCAGGCCGATCGCGTTGTGACCGGCGAGCTGGAAGCGGCGCAGCGTCAGCAGCGGCACGAAGTGTCCGACGTGCAGGGACGCCGCCGTCGGGTCGAAGCCGCAATAGACCGTGATCGGCGCCTTGGCCATGGACGCGCGCAGCGCGTCGAGGTCGGTGGACTGGGCGATCAGGCCTCGCCACGCGAGGTCGTCAAGGATGTCGGTCACGGTGATCTGGCTTTCCTGTTCGGATGCGGATGCCTTTAGCCTGCCCGATCGGTGCGCATGCGCGCCACTTGGATACGCTGGGTGTCCATGTGGAGGGTCCGTCGCGAGCTGGCCGTTTTCAAGATCTTAGGGGCTCTGGTGTGTGCCGGGCTCGCCGTTTACTGGTGGTTCGAGGGGGATTTCCGGGGTGTGATCCTGGCCGTGCCCGCGGCCGTGCTGGTGGGTGCGATGGGGTTGCGTGACGTGCTCGTCCCCGTACGGCTGGCGGCCGACCCGAGCGGCATCACCGTGGTGCACGGGTTCGCGGGCAGGCGGCACGTGCCGTGGGAGTCGATCTGGGACATCAAGGTCGACGTGCGCAGGCGCTGGGGGCTGCGCAGCGAGATGCTGGAGATCGACACCGGCGACAACCTGCACATCTTCAGCGCTCACGACCTGGGCACCTCCCCCACGGAGGTGGCGGCGGCGCTGCGGCGGCGGGGCACGTGAGCGCGGTACGGCGAGACGGTCTCGTCGCCGTCGATCCAGAACCGCCAGGGCGTGTCCTTGGCCGTCGAGATGCCGGTGCGCGGGCCTGACCTGATCTGGCCGGGGTCGGCGGGCCGGCCTTCGAGCATGGTGGCCGACGCGTGCGGTCTGCCGGCGGGCGAGCCTTCGAGGATGGCGTCGAGGCCGTTGTGCTCGCGCTCCAGGCCGAGCGCGACGGCCAGCCGGGCGGGCCCCCGCGCCAGGTCCCGGAAGGCGACCGGCTTGGCCGCCGTGCGCCGGGCGCGGGCCTCCGCCTCGCCGGCCACCACCTCACCCGCCCGCAGCAGCACGGCCGAGCCCGAGCCGTCGGGCAGGCAGACGAGGTTGGCGCAGAAGTGCATGCCGTAGGTGAAGTACACGTACAGGTGCCCGGGCGGGCCGAACATGACCGCGTTGCGGGGTGTCCTGCCCCGGTACGTGTGCGCCGCCGGGTCCTCGCCTGGGCCGCCGTACGCCTCGACCTCGGTCAGGCGTACGGCGACGGGCCCGTGCACGAGCACGCGCCCGAGCAGGTCGGGCGCCACCTCGTGGGACGGCCGGTCGAAGAAGCCGCGCGGCAGCGGCACCGGGCTCAGCTCGCCGCCGCGCTCGAAGCTCAGCTCCCCGCGGCCCATGCCGCCTGCGCGTCGACCGCCTCGCGCAGCGCGACGAGCTGGTCGCGGACGCGGTCGGGTGCGGTGCCGCCGTGGGCCTTTCTGGCGGCCAGGGCGCCGGGGACGCTGAGCACGTCGCGGACGTCGGGCGTCAGGTGGGAGGAGACCTTGGCCAGCTCGTCGTCGGTCAGCTCGCCGAGGTCCTTGTCGTTGACCTGGCACCACACGACGAGGTGGCCGACGGCCTCGTGCGCGTCGCGGAACGGCACCCCGCGCCGGACGAGCAGCTCGGCCAGGTCGGTGGCCAGGGCGTAACCGTCGGGGGCGGAGGCCTCCATGCGCGCGGTGTTGACCCGCATGGTGGCGACCAGGCCGGCCATCGCGGGCAGGACGAGCAGCAGCGTGTCGACCGCGTCGAACACCGGCTCCTTGTCCTCCTGCAGGTCGCGGTTGTAGGTCAGCGGCAGGCCCTTGAGCGTGGTGAGCAGCGACATCAGGTTGCCGATCAGCCGCCCTGACTTGCCGCGGGCCAGCTCGGCCACGTCGGGGTTCTTCTTCTGCGGCATGATCGACGAGCCGGTGGAGTAGGCGTCGTCCATCTCGATCCAGCGGAACTCCTGCGAGGCCCACAGGACGATCTCCTCGCCCAGCCGCGACAGGTGCACGCCGATCATGGCCGCGTCGAACAGGAACTCGGCGGCGAAGTCGCGGTCGGCGACGGCGTCCATCGAGTTGGGCGCGGCGGCGGCGAAGCCCAGCTCCTCCGCGACGGCCTGCGGGTCGAGCGGCAGCGAGGAGCCCGCGAGGGCGCCGGAGCCGAGCGGGGAGATCGCGGCGCGCTTGTCCCAGTCGGTGATCCGGTCGATGTCGCGCGCGAAGGCGTGCACGTGGGCCAGGAGCTGGTGGCCGAAGGAGACGGGCTGCGCGTGCTGCAGGTGCGTCATGCCGGGCGCGGCCGTCTCGGCGTGCTGCTCGGCCTGGGCCATGAGCGCCGTCTCCAGCTCGACCAGCCGGGAGACGACCGAACGGGCGTGGTCGCGGAGGTACAGGCGCAGGTCGGTGGCGATCTGGTCGTTGCGCGAGCGGCCGGCGCGGAGCTTGCCGCCGAGCGAGCCCAGCCGCTCCAGCAGGCCGCGCTCCAGCGCGGTGTGCACGTCCTCGTCGGCGACCGTCGGCCGGAACTCGCCCGCCTTGCAGGCCTGCTCCAGGTCGTCGAGCGCGCCGATCATGCGCTCGAGCTCCTCGGCGGTCAGCAGCCCCGCTCTGTGCAGCACGCGGGCGTGCGCCCTGGACGCCGCCAGGTCGTACGGCACCAGCCGCCAGTCGAAGTGCACACTCACCGACAGCCGGGCCAGCGCGTCGGACGGGCCGCTCTCGAAGCGTCCGCCCCACAGCCGCATCGGCTTGCCATCACTCACCGTCATCTCCTTCGCGTCCCCCGAGACCATAGTGCAACTCAGCCCTTCCTCGCGTCCCGGGCCGCCGCGATCTTAGCGGGGAGGGAGAACAGCTGGACGAAGCCCTTGGCCAGGGACTGGTCGAAGGTGTCGCCCGTGTCGTAGGTGGCGAGTGAGAAGTCGTACAGGGAGTCGTGCGAGCGGCGCCCTGTCACGGTCGCCCTGCCGCCGTGCAGGGTCATCCTGATGTCGCCGTTGACGTGCTTCTGCGCGTCGGCGATGAGCGCGTCGAGCGCGCTCTTGAGCGGCGAGAACCACAGGCCGTCGTAGACGAGCTCGCTCCAGCGCTGGTCGACGCCGCGCTTGAAGCGGGCCAGGTCGCGCTCGACGGTGACGTTCTCCAGCTCCATGTGGGCGGCGATGAGGGCGATCGCGCCGGGCGCCTCGTACACCTCGCGCGACTTGATGCCCACCAGGCGGTCCTCGACCATGTCGATGCGGCCCACGCCCTGCGCGCCGGCGCGCCGGTTGAGCTCCTCGACGACCTGGTACGGCGTGAGCGAGCGCCCGTCGAGCTTGACGGGGACGCCCTGCTCGAAGGTGATCACGACCTCGTCGGGCTCGCGCTGCTGCGCCGGGTCGGCGGTGTAGGAGTAGACCTCTTCGGTGGGGCCGTTCCAGATGTCCTCCAGGAAGCCGGTCTCGACGGCGCGGCCCCAGAGGTTCTGGTCGATGGAGAACGGGTTCTTCTTCGAGGTCTCGATGGGCAGGCCCTTGGCCTCGGCGTACTCGATGGCCTTGTCGCGTGTCCAGGCGAAGTCCCTGGCGGGGGCGATGACCTGCAGGTCGGGGGCCAGGGCGGCCAGGCCGGCCTCGAAGCGGACCTGGTCGTTGCCCTTGCCGGTGCAGCCGTGGGAGACGATCGTGCCGCCGAACCGCTTGGCCGCCGACACCAGGTGCTTGACGATCAGCGGGCGCGACAGCGAGGAGACCAGCGGGTAGCGGTCCATGTAGAGCGCGTTGGCCTGCAGGGCCGGCACGCAGAAGTCGGCGGCGAACTCCTCCTTGGCGTCCACCACGACAGATTCGACGGCGCCGCAGTCGACGGCGCGCTTCTGGATGACGTCCATCTCCTCGCCGCCCTGGCCGAGGTCCACGGCGACGGCGACGACCTCGGCGTTCATCTTCTCGGCGAGGTACGGGATGGCGACCGAGGTGTCGAGGCCGCCTGAATAGGCGAGCACTACTCTGTCGGGCATTTTCCAATCTCCAAAGTCTTCTAGCTTCGCCGGTCGGCGGCCTTCAGCAGCGCCTCGGCGAGGGCCTGGCCGCCCGCCGGGTCGCGGCTGATCACGAGGATGGTGTCGTCGCCGGCGACCGTGCCGAGGATGGACTCCCAGTCGGCGTGGTCGATGGCTGAGGCGAGGAACTGCGCCGCGCCCGGCGGGGTCCGCACGATGACCAGGTTGGCCGAGGCCTCCGCGCCGACGAGCAGCTCCTCCGCGATGCGGTGCAGGCGGGCGGCGGGGCTCTCGCCGCTGCCCAGCCGGGTGAGCGGGATGCGGCCGCCGCCCTCGCCGGGCAGCGCGTAGACGAGGGAGCCGTCGTCGGCCCGCAGCTTGAGCGCGCCGAGCTCGTCGAGGTCACGCGAGAGCGTGGCCTGGGTGACCTCCACGCCGCTCTCGGCGAGCAGCTTGGCCAGCTCGGGCTGGGAGCGCACGGCCTTCCGCTGCAGCAGGTCGGTGATCTTCGCCTGCCGCGCGGCCTTGGTCATCGGGATCATCATGTGCGGGAGACTAGCCAGTGCAGCAGGGCCTTCTGGGCGTGCAGCCGGTTCTCCGCCTGGTCCCACACCACGCTCTGCGGCCCGTCGAGCACCTCGGGGGTGATCTCGTAGCCTCGGTAGGCGGGCAGGCAGTGCAGCACGACGGCGTCGGGCGCGGCGTGCCGCAGCAGCTCGGAGTTCACCTGGTACGGCATGAGAGCGGCCACCCGTTCCTCCTTGCCGTCCTGGCCCATCGAAACCCACGTGTCGGTGGCGATCACGTGCGCCCCCTGGGCGGCGGCCGCCGGGTCGGACAGCGCCAACACCGAGCCGCCCGTCCTGGCGGCGATGGCCGCGGCCTGGTCGAGGATGACCGCGTCGGGCTGGTAGCCGGGCGGGGCGGCGATGCGCACGTGCATGCCGGCCGTGGCCCCGCCGAGCAGGTAGGAGTGGGCCATGTTGTTGGCGCCGTCGCCGACGTAGGTGAGCGTGAGCCCGGCGGTGCGGCCGAGGTGCTCCTGGACGGTCTGCAGGTCGGCCAGGATCTGGCAGGGGTGGAAGTCGTCGGTGAGCGCGTTGACGACCGGCACCCGCGAGTGCGCGGCCATCTCGTCGATCAGCTCCTGGCCGGTGGTGCGCCAGACGATGGCGGCCACCTGCCGGTCGAGCACCCGGGCGATGTCGGCGGTCGGCTCGCCGCGGCCCATGAGGACCGAGACGTTGTCGACGATCAGCGGCAGGCCGCCGAGCTCGCCGATGCCGGTGTGGAAGGAGACGCGGGTCCTGGCCGACGGCTTGTCGAACAGGACGGCGACGGTCTGCGGGCCCTCGAAGGGGCGGTAGCCGAACCGGTCCTTCTTCATGGCGGCGGCGAGGTCGAGCACCTCCGCCTGCTCGGCGGGGGTCAGATCGTCATCACGCAGGAAATGCCTGGTCACTGGGAAGCCTCCGCCAGGATCGCGGGGAACGCGGCAACGAACGCGTCCACCTCGTCGGCCGTCACGATCAGCGGGGGCGCGATGCGTACGGCGTCGGGCTGCAGGGCGTTGACCAGGAAGCCGGCGTTCGCGGCGGCCTTTTGCACCTCGGCCGAGCGGGGCTCGGCCAGCACGGCGGCCAGCCACAGGCCGCGGCCGCGCACGCCCTTGAGCAGCGGCTCCCGGACGGCCTCCAGCCCGGTACGCAGCCGCGCGGCCACCGACCTGACGTGGTCGAGGTCGAGGGTGTCGAGCACGGCCAGCGCCGCGGCGCACGAGACCGGGTTGCCGCCGAACGTCGAGCCGTGGTCGCCCTTCTCGAACAGCTTGCCCACGTCGCCGAACCCGATGCAGGCGCCGATCGGCAGCCCGCCGCCCAGGCCCTTGGCCAGGGTGAGGATGTCGGGGACGACGCCGTCGGCCTGGTGGGCGAACCAGTGGCCGCTGCGGCCGATGGCCGACTGGATCTCGTCGGCCACCAGCAGCGCGCCGGTCGAGTCGCAGATCTCGCGGGCCGCCTCGAAGTAGCCGTCGGGCGGCGGCACGACGCCGGCCTCGCCCTGGGTGGGCTCGAGGAAGACGGCGATGCAGTCGCCGGTCACGGCTTCCTTGAGCGCGTCGGCGTCGCCGTAGGGGACGAACCGGACGGGCACGGGGAACGGTCCGAACTGGTCGCGGATCGCCTTCTTGCCCGTCAGGGACAGGGCGCCGATCGTGCGGCCGTGGAAACCGTTCTCGGCGGCCACGAAGTAGGAGCGGCCCTCGCGCCTGCCGTACTTGAGCGCGAGCTTGTAGGCCGCCTCGTTGGCCTCGGTGCCGGAGTTGGCGAGGAAGACCCGGACGGGGGCGTCGAGCAGGGCGCGCAGCCGCTCGGCCAGCAGCACCTCGGGCTCGTGCAGGAACAGGTTGCTGGTGTGCGCGATCGTGGCGACCTGCTTGGAGACGGCTTCGACCAGGGCCGGGTGGGCGTGGCCGAGCGAGCTGGTCGCGATGCCGGCGATGAAGTCGAGGTACTGCTTGCCGTCCACGTCCCACACGCGGGAGCCCTCGCCTCGCGCCAGGGCGACCGGGGGGACGCCGTAGTTGGGCATGAAGGCGCTTTCGAACCTTTCGAACAGGCTCATGAGGGCATCACCATCGTTCCGATTCCTTCATTGGTGAAGATCTCCAGCAGCAGGGAGTGCGGCACGCGGCCGTCGAGGACGTGGGCCTGCGGCACCCCGCCCTGCACGGCCGTCAGGCACGCCTCCATCTTCGGCACCATGCCGCTGGACAGTGTGGGCATCATCGCTTCGAGCTCGTCGGCGGTGAGCAGGTCGATCACGTCGGTGTCGTCGGGCCAGCTCGCGTACAGGCCCTCGACGTCGGTCAGCACGATCAGCTTGTGGGCCTGGAGCGCCACGGCCAGCGCGGCGGCGGCGGTGTCGGCGTTGACGTTGTAGATCTCTCCGTCGTCGCCCCTGGCCACGCTGGAGATGACCGGGATGCGGCCGTTGTCGAGCAGGGCGTTCACGGCGCCGGGATCGACCTTGATGATCTCGCCGACCTGGCCGATGTCGACCGGCTGCCCGTCCACGATGGCGTGCTTGCGCACGGCCGTGAACAGGTGGGCGTCCTCGCCGGACATGCCGACCGCGAACGGGCCGTGCCGGTTGACCAGGCCCACGATGTCGCGGTTGACCTGGCCGGTGAGCACCATCCTGACGACCTGCATGGCCTCTGGGGTGGTGACCCGGAGGCCGGCGGTGAACGTGGACGGGATGCCCGCCTTGTCCAGCGCGCTGCTGATCTGCGGGCCGCCGCCGTGCACGACGACCGGGCGCAGGCCGGCCTGGTGCAGGAAGACGACGTCCTCGGCGAAGCCCTCCTTGAGGGCCTCCTCGGTCATGGCGTTGCCGCCGTACTTGATGACGACGGTCGCGCCGTGGAAGCGGGTCAGCCAGGGCAGCGCCTCGATCAGCGCCTCGGCCTTGGTCTGCGCGGTGGTCAGCCTCATGAGGAGTACGCCGAGTTCTCGTGGACGTAGTCGGCCGTCAGGTCGGTGGTGTGCACGGTCGCGGTGTGCGGGCCCGCCGACAGGTCGATGGTGATCGTCACGTCGCGGGGGCGCATGTCCACCTTGGAGCGGTCGTCACCGACCGCGCCGCCGCGGCAGATCCAGATGCCGTTGATGGCCACGTTGAGCCGGTCGGGCTCGAACACCGCGTCGGTGGTGCCGACGGCGGCCAGGACGCGGCCCCAGTTGGGGTCCTCGCCGTGGATGGCGCACTTGAGCAGGTTGGAGCGGGCCACGGAGCGGCCGACCTTGACGGCGTCGTCCTCGGAGGCGGCGCCGACCACCTCGATGGCGATGGCCTTGGAGGCGCCCTCGGCGTCCACCAGGAGCTGCCGGGCCAGGTCGGCGCAGACCTCGATGACCCGCTGCTCGAACTCGGCCAGGTCAGGCTTGACGCCGGCGGCGCCGCTGGCCAGCAGCAGCACGGTGTCGTTGGTGGACATGCAACCGTCGGTGTCGAGCCGGTCGAACGTCACCGACGTGGCCTTGCGCAGCGCGGCGTCGAGCTCCTCGCTGGTCAGGTCGGCGTCGGTGGTGATCACGCAGAGCATGGTGGCCAGGGCGGGGGCGAGCATGCCGGCGCCCTTGGCCATGCCGCCGACCATGTAGCCGGTGCCGCGCTTGAAGGAGATCTTGGAGACGGTGTCGGTGGTGCGGATGGCGTCGGCGGCGGCCAGGCCGCCGTCGCGGGAGAGCTGGCCCGCGGCGGTCTCGACGCCGGACAGCAGCTCGTCCATCGGCAGCCGCTCGCCGATCAGGCCGGTGGAGCAGACCGCGATCTCGCCCGCGGAGTCCTCCAGCGCCTCGGCGACCTTCTCGGCGGTGGCGTGGGTGTCCTGGAAGCCTTCCGGCCCGGTGCAGGCGTTGGCTCCGCCGGAGTTGAGCACCACCGCTCGCAGCCGCCCGCCCGCGAGGACCTGCTGCGACCACAGCACGGGCGCGGCCTTCACGCGGTTGGCGGTGAAGACGCCCGCGGCGGCGCGGCTGGGCCCGTCGTTGACGACGAGGGCCAGGTCGCGGGCGCCGCCGGACTTGATTCCGGCGGCGACACCCGCGGCTCTGAACCCCAGGGGGGCAGTGACACTCATGGAGCAACTCCTGTCGTGGGGAGGCCGAGCTCTTCCGGCAGGCCGAGGGCGAGGTTCACGCTCTGCAGGGCGCCCCCGGCGGTGCCCTTGGTGAGGTTGTCGATGGCGATGACGGCGACCACGCGGTTCGCGCGCGGGTCGAGCGTCACCTGCAGCGCCGCGGTGTTGGCGCCGTACGTCATGGAGGTGGCCGGCCACAGGCCCTCGGGCAGGAGCCGCACGAACGGCTCGTCCTTCAGCGCTACCTCGTAGGCGGCCCGCAGCGACTCACCGGTGACGCCGGGCGCGGCGGGGGCGGAGCAGGTGGCCAGGATGCCGCGGCTCATGGGGGCCAGCGTCGGGGTGAACGACACCCGTACGGGCGTGCCCGCGACGGCCGACAGGCCCTGCTCCATCTCGGGGGTGTGCCGGTGGACGCCGCCCACGCCGTACGCGCTGACCGAGCCCATGACCTCGCTGCCGAGCAGGTTCGGCTTGAGGGACTTGCCGGCGCCGCTGGTGCCGCTGGCGGCCACGACGACCACGTCGGGCCCGGCCAGGCCGGCGGCGAACGCGGGCGCCAGGGCGAGCAGCACGGAGGTCGGGTAGCAGCCGGGCACGGCGATGCGCCTGGCGCCCTTGAGGAGCTCGCGCTGGCCGGGCAGCTCGGGCAGGCCGTAGGGCCAGGTGCCGGCGTGCTCGCCGCCGTAGAACTCCTGCCAGGCGGCCGGGTCGGCGAGCCGGTGGTCGGCCCCGCAGTCGACCACGACCGTCTCCTCGCCCAGTTGCGCGGCGACGGCGGCCGAGTGGCCGTGCGGCAGCGCCAGGAAGACCACGTCGTGGCCGGCGAGCGTGCCGGCCGTGGTGTCCTCGATGACCCGGTCGGCGAGCTGCGGCAGGTGGGGCTGGTGGGCGCCGAGGCGGCTGCCGGCGCTGGAGGCGGCGGTGAGCGCGCCGATCTCGAACTCGGGATGGCCGAGCAGGAGGCGGAGCAGCTCCCCTCCCGCGTAGCCGCTGGCTCCCGCGACCGCTGCTCTCATGCCACCCCTCCCGAATGCATGTTTATGCATCATAGCTCATGACCTTGCTTGTGAAAATAATGCACTCTAGAGGATGAACATGCAAGCCAGAGCGCCCTTGCCGCCCGCATCGTGAGACTTGTCACGTGCAGGTGAGCTCCAAGACGGGGGCGCCAGGATGGAGGCCATGACCGAGTTCTTGTCCGAATCGCCGTCCGGTACACGTGGCAGAGGCCCCGGGCCCTGGGGACGTGGCGTTCTCGTGCTGCTGTGGCTGGGGGTCTGCCTGACGCCGATGGTGCTGGCCACCGGAGAGCTGGAGCTGGCCACGGGGCGGGCGGGCACGCCGGGGACGCTGCGCGTCGTCTCATGTGAGGACCTGGGCGAGGGCCGGTACGACTGCAGGGGGCAGTTCACGCCCGACAACGGGGACGCGGTCGTGGAGGTGGCCGCCTCCCCCGACTCCGAGGCGGGCGACCTGTTGCGGGCCCAGCTCACGCCGGAGGGCGACCGGGCCGTGCCGGCAGGTGCGAAGGGCGTGCTGGCGGCGCTGGCACTGCCGGGAATGGGGCTGGGCGGGCTGGGGTTCCTGCCGTACGTGGTCATGTACTGGCTGGGGGCGCGCAGGGGGCGCCGGGCCGCCGTGACCGGAGGGATCCTGGTCACGGCGGCCGGGGTCGTGCTGATGCTCGCCGGTATGGTGGCGGCCTACTCCTAGCGCCTCCTACCGCAGGAAGGCGGCGGCCACGCCGGCGTCCACCGGGACGTGCAGGCCGGTGGTGTGGCTCAGGTCGCTGGCGGTGAGCGCGAAGACCGCGTTGGCCACGTGCTCGGGCAGGACCTCGCGCTTGAGCAGGGTGCGCTGGGCGTAGAACTCGCCGAGCCTGTCCTCCTCGACCCCGTACACGGCCGCGCGGTTGGCGCCCCAGCCGGAGGCGAAGATGCCGGAGCCGCGCACGACGCCGTCGGGGTTGACGCCGTTCACGCGGATGCCGTGGGCGCCCAGCTCGGCCGCCAGCAGGCGCACCTGGTGGGCCTGGTCGGCCTTGGCGGCGCCGTAGGCGACGTTGTTCGGGCCGGCGAAGACGGAGTTCTTGGAGGAGATGTAGACGATGTCGCCGCCCATGGCCTGGTCGATCATGACCTTGGCCGTCTCGCGGGAGACCAGGAACGAGCCGCGCGCCATCACGTCGTGCTGCAGGTCCCAGTCGGCCAGCGTCGTCTCCAGGAGCGCGCGCGACAGCGACAGGCCGGCGTTGTTGACGACCAGGTCGACGCCGCCGAACGCGAGCACGCCCGCGCGTACCGCGGCGACGATCTGCTCCTCCGACGTGACGTCCACCCCGACCGCCACGGCGACGTCCGGGACGCGGTACGCGCTCGCGCCGATCTCGGCGGCCACCTTCTCCGCCGCGCCCAGGTCGCGGTCGGCCACGATCACGCACGCGCCCTCGGCGGCCAGCCGGCGGGCGGTGGCCGCGCCGATGCCCGAGCCGCCGCCGGTCACCAGCGCGACCCTGGTGGCCAGGGGCTTGGGCTTGGGCATGCGGCGGAGCTTGGCCTCCTCCAGCTCCCAGTACTCGATGCGGAACTTCTCCGACTCGGGGATGGGGGCGTAGGTCGAGACGGACTCGGCGCCGCGCATGACGTTGATGGCGTTGACGTAGAACTCGCCGGCCACGCGGGCGGTCTGCTTGTCCTTGCCGAAGGAGAACATGCCGACGCCCGGCACCAGCACGATCGCCGGGTCCGCGCCCCGGATGGCCGGGGAGTCGGGGGTGGCGTGCCGGTTGTAGTAGGCGGTGTACTCCTCGCGGTAGGCGGCGTGCAGCTCGCGCAGCCGCTCGGCGACCTGCTCCAGGGGCGCGTCCGGCGGCAGGTCCAGCACCAGCGGCGCGACCTTGGTGCGCAGGAAGTGGTCGGGGCAGGACGTGCCCAGCGCGGCGAGCCTCGGGTGCTCGGCGCGGGAGACGAAGTCGAGCACCTCGGGGGTGTCGGTGTAGTGGCCGACCACGCGGATGTCGGTCGAGGCCAGGCCGCGGATCAGCGGGAACAGCGCCGCGGCCCGCTCGTGCCGCTCGGCCTCGGGCAGCGTGTCGTAGATCACCGAGCCGAACGGGTCCTGACGGCCGTGCTCGGCCAGGTACGCCTCCGCGGTGCGGATGATCTCCAGCGAGCGCGCCTCGCACTCCTGCGAGGTGTCGCCCCAGGCCGTGATGCCGTGGCCGCCCAGGACGCAGCCGATGGCCTGCGGGTTCGCCTCCTTGATGGCGGCGATGTCCAGGCCGAGCTGGAAACCGGGCCGGCGCCACGGCACCCACACGACCCTGTCGCCGAAGACGCGCCTGGTCAGCTCCTCGCCGTCGGCGGCGGTGGCGATCGCGATGCCCGCGTCGGGGTGCAGGTGGTCGACGTGGCCGGCCTCGACCAGGCCGTGCATGGCGGTGTCGATGGACGGCGCGGCACCGCCCTTGCCGTGCAGGCAGTAGTCGAAGGCCGCGACCATCTCGTCCTCGCGCTCGACGCCCGGGTAGACGCCCTTGAGCGCGCGCAGCCGGTCGAGGCGGAGCACGGCGAGACCGGCCTGCTTCAGGGTGCCGAGGTCGCCGCCCGAGCCCTTGACCCAGAGCAGCTCGACGTCCTCGCCGGTGACGGGGTCGGGCTCGGTGCCCTTGGCCGAGGTGTTGCCGCCCGCGAAATTGGTGTTACGCGGGTCGGCGCCCAGGCGGTGGGAACGCTCGAGGAGTTCGTTGATGACGTTGGACATGGCGTTGGACATGGTGCTTCAGGCCCCCCAGCCTGCCTGGTTGCCGCCGACGCGCTCGGCGGCGATCTTCTCGAAGTATCCGGACTTGGCGTAGGCGGCCATCGGGTCGGGCGCGAGGCCCTGCTCCTCGCGCAGCTCGGCGAGCAACGGCCGCACGTCGGTGTTGTAGGCGTCCATGAGGACGGCGTTGGCGCCCAGCACGTCGCCCTCGTTCTGCGCGGCGCTCAGCGCGTCGCGGTCCACGAGCAGCGCCTTGGCGGTGGCCTCCTGCACGTTCATGACCGAGCGGATCTGGCCGGGGATCTTGGGCTCGATGTTGTGGCACTGGTCGAGCATGAACGCGACCTCGTCGGTGAACCCGCCGCCCCTGATGACCTCGTACATGATGCGGAAGAGCTGGAACGGGTCCGCCGCGCCCACCATGAGGTCGTCGTCGGCGTAGAAGCGGGAGTTGAAGTCGAAGCCGCCGAGCTTGCCCTCGCGCAGGAGGAAGGCGACGATGAACTCGATGTTGGTGCCCGGGGCGTGGTGGCCGGTGTCCACGACGACCTGTGCCTTGGGGCCGAGCTTGACGCAGTGCGCGTAGGCGGTGCCCCAGTCGGGCACGTCGGTGGCGTAGAAGGCCGGCTCGAACAGCTTGTACTCCAGCAGGAAACGCTGGCCCTCGCCCAGGCGGTCGTAGACCTCGGCCAGCGACTCGGCCAGGCGGTCCTGGCGGGCCCTGATGTCGTCCTGGCCCGGGTAGTTGATGCCGTCGGAGAACCACAGCTTCAGCGTGTCGGAGCCGGTGGCGTCCATGATGTCCACGCACTCGAGCAGGTGGTCGGTGGCCTTGCGGCGCACCCGCGCGTCGGGGTGGGTGACGCTGCCCAGCTTGTAGTCGTCGTCCTGGAAGACGTTGGAGTTGATCGCACCGATCTGCACCCCCGCCTCGCGGGCGTGGCGGGCCAGGTCGGCGTAGTCGTCCACCTTGTCCCACGGGATGTGCAGGGCGACGGTGGGAGCAATCCCGGTGTAGGCGTGCACCTGGGCGGCGTCGGCCAGCTTCTCGTACGGGTCGCGCGGCACGCCCTGCTGGGCGAACACCTTGAACCGCGTGCCGCTGTTGCCGTAGGCCCAGGACGGCGTCTCGATGCGCTGCGACCGCAGCGCGGCCTTGATGTCAGTCATTACTCCCCGATCAATCCAGGTGGAACACTTCGGTCAGCGGGACCATGCCCTCGTCGGGGCGGCCGTCGAGGCCCTCGAAGAACGGCGCCATCTCGGCCTGCCAGCGGGCGTTGACCTCGGTCCCGGCCATCGCCTTCTGTGCGGCCTCGAAGTCCTCGGTCTCCAGGTATCCCACCAGGAGGCCGTCGTCCCTGAGGAAGAGCGAGTAGTTGTGCCAGCCGGTGCGCGACAGCGCCTCTCGCATCTCCGGCCAGACGTCGCGGTGGCGTTCGCGGTACTCCGCCAGCCGCTCTGGGCGGACTTTCAGCAGGAAGCAGACGCGTTGCACTGACACTCCCTTCAAAACGTTTTAATCCGTCGTGCAGGAAACTATGATTACTGGTGCTCGCTGTCAATGGACCAGCGACCCCCGATGCGGCGGCGGAACCCGCTCCGGGGGGTGACACGTTTTAACGCACCTCGCAGGCGGGTGAGCGGTCCTTGGGGAAGCTCGCCGCCCGCCTGCGGCCGGGTCGCGGCGGGTCAGCCGGGGATCACCACCGCGTCGCCGGCCGCGACGGTGACGGTGTCGCCACCGGCGGTCGTGACGGTGGCGTCCTCGGTGGTGTGGTTGACGGCGAACAGGAAGGAGCGCCCGTCCGGGTGCGAGCGCCGGACGACCTCGACCCCCGGCACGCTCGTGGCCTCGGGCGACACCCCCGCCTCGCGGCAGGCCGTGGCGAGGACCTCGGCGAGCGCGGCGTCGTCGAGCAGGGTGGTCAGGTAGTGCGCCGAGCCGTCGCCGAACTCGTTGCGGGTCCAGGCGGGCTCCCCGCTCGCGTACGTGTCGAGCACCTTGGCGGTGGTGACCCGGGCCGCCTCGCTCCACACGCCGCCGGTCGCGCCCGACGCCAGCCGGATCGGCGCGTCGAGGGGGAAGAACTCCTCGACGCTCACCCCGAGCAGGTCCCGCCAGGCGCCCGGGTAGCCGCCCAGCCGGACCCGGTCGTGCTCGTCCACGATCCCGCTGTACGGGCCCACGACCACGACCCCGCCCCGCCGGGCGAACTCCTCCAGGCCGGCCGCCCCCGCGTCGCTCACCAGGTAGAGCTGGGGCACCACGACCAGGCGGTAACCGGTCAGGTCGCCCTCGGGGTGGGCCAGGTCGCAGGTGACGCCGGCCCGCCACAGCGCGGCGTGCCAGCGCTTGGCCTCCTCCACCGGGTCCAGCTCCGAGGTGGGCTGGGCGGGGTGGTCCTGCGCCCACACGCTGGAGTGGTCGAGAAGCAGGGCGACGTCGGCCTTGACCGTGCTGCCCGCCACGCCGGAGAGCCCCGCCAGCTCGGCCCCGAGCGCCACCACCTCGCGCCAGATCTTGGTGTCGGTGCCGGCGTGCGGCACCATCGCCGAGTGCCACTTCTCGGCGCCCGCCCTGGACTGGCGCCACTGGAAGAACATGATCCCGTCCGCGCCCCTGGCCAGGTGCTGGAGGGAGTTGCGGCGCAGCTCGCCGGGGGTCTTGGCGAGGTTGCGCGGCTGCCAGTTGACCGCGCTGGTGGAGTGCTCCATGAGCAGCCACGGCCGGCCGCCGCCCAGCGAGCGGGCGTAGTCGGCGGCGAAGGCCAGGTCGATGTGGCGCTCGCGGCGGGCGCCGATCAGGTAGTGGTCGGTGGAGACCACGTCCAGCTCGGCGGCGAAGGCCCAGCAGTCCATGTCCCAGTGCGCGCCGGCCATCAGGTTGGTGGTGGCGGGCACGTCCGGGGTGAGCTGCTTGAGCAGGTCGCGTTCGGCGACGTACAGCTCGACCAGCGCGTCGGAGCTGAACCTGCGGAAGTCGAGCTGCTGGCCCGGGTTGGGGAAGCTGGGGGTGGCGCGGGGCGGCAGGATCTGCGCCCAGTCGCTGTAGCGCTGGGACCAGAACGCGGTCCCCCACGCCTCGTTGAGCGCGTCGAGCGAGGAGTAGCGCGTGCGCAGCCAGGCGCGGAAGGCGGCGGCCGAGGTGTCGCAGTAGCAGCGGGCGTTGTGGCAGCCGTACTCGTTGTGCACGTGCCACAGGGCCAGCGCCGGGTGGTCGCGGTAGCGCAGCGCCACCTGCTCGGCGATGCGCAGGGCCTTCTCGCGGTAGATGGGCGAGCTGGGGCAGAAGCCCTGCCTGCTGCCGTGGTAGAGGCGCCGCCCGTCGGCGTCCACGGGCAGCGCCTCCGGGTAGGCGTCCGAGAACCACGGCGGCGGGGAGGCGGTGGGGGTGGCGAGGTTGGCGCCGATCCCGTTCTCGGCCAGCAGGTCCATCACCCGGTCGAACCAGCCGAAGTCGAACACGCCCTCGACGGGCTCCAGCGACGACCAGGAGAAGATCCCGACGCTGACCCGGTTGACGCCGGCCTCGCGCATCAGCGCGACGTCCTGCTCCCACGTCTCCTCGGGCCACTGCTCGGGATTCCAGTCGCCGCCGTACGCGATGCCATCCGGCATGAATGTCTGCCTTTCGAGATAACTGTTAGCGCTCACAGTCCGTTACGCCTATGTTTACGGGGGATTAAAACGTTCCGGCCGTATTGCGCACAAGACCCGCGCCGCCTGAGCATGCTGTCCGCCCAGGTCAGCACGGGCGTTTCGGTGGCGGCCCGGGATGCTCCCGTGACTCATGGGGTCGCGGCAGCGAAGAACGTTTCAACGCCGCCGTCGAGCCGGTGGTAGAACGGGCTCTCCGCGGTGATCTCCTCGCGCCGCACCGGGCGGCCGGTGAAGGCGGAGGCGTACAGGCCGGTGACGAACTCCATGGCCCGCCTGGCGTCCGCGCCGGAGGCCGGCGGGCGCTCGCCGCGCTCGTAGGCGTCCAGCAGCAGGCCGAGCTGGGTGGCGTGGCTGCTGGGAACGTCCTCGGGCGGGCTCCACAGCGGCGAGGTGGAGGTCCAGTCGGCGTTGCCGTAGCCGTACAGGTGGCGCAGTTCCACCGTGGCGTCGGCGAAGTCGAAGCGCAGGTAGCTCTCCTCCCGCGGCGACAGCACGCTGGTGACGACCGAGCCCATGGCGCCGTTCTCGAAGCGCACCATGGCCAGCGACACGTCCTCGGTCTCGATCGGCCGGTCCAGCCGCCCGGCCATGGCCGTGATCTCCGCCCAGTCGCCGAACACCGACAACATCAGGTCCATCTGGTGCACGCCGTGCAGCACCGTCGTGCCGCCGCCCTCGGCGGCCCACGTGCCGCGGTACGGCGCCGCGTAGTACTCCTCGCCCCGGTGCCAGGTCGTCTGGCACAGCGCCAGCATCGGGCGGCCCAGCGCCCCGCCCAGCGCGCGCAGGTGCTCGGCGCCGGAGCCGAAGCGCTGCTGGTAGACGACCGACAGGTACGGCCCGCCGGGGCCCTCGGCCGCCGCCATCCGGTCGAGCTCGGCCAGCGAGAGCGCGGCCGGCTTCTCGCACCACACCCACGCGCCCGCCGACAGGGCCGCGACGGCCTGCCCGGCGTGCAGGTACGGCGGCGTGCAGACGATCACCAGGTCGGGCCGCTCGGCGGCGAGCAGCTCCTCCAGGTCCGTGTACACCGCCGCCGCGCCGCCGGCCAGCGATCGGGCCCTGGTCTCGTCCACGTCCGCCACGGCCACCAGCTCGACCCGGTCGCCGTGGGCCCGCAGGGCGGGCATGTGGCTGTGCGCGGCGATGGCGCCGGCCCCTACGATGGCAGCGCGGATCACGAGCGCCCCCCCTTATAGAAACGTTTTACTTCCGGCGCGCGAGGTTAGGCGGCGTCTCACGACGATGTCAACGCGGATTTGCGGTCCCACCGGTGCCGCGACTGGCGCGCTGTCCGTTAGTACGTTTTAATTTAGCTTCATGGCCATGGTCAGCATCAAGGACGTCGCCGCGCACGCCGGCGTCTCCCCGGGCACGGTCTCCAACGTACTGAACCGGCCCGGCAAAGTCGCCCCCGCGACGCGCGAGCGGGTGGAGGCGGCCATCAGCGAGCTGGGGTTCGTCCGTCACGGCTCCGCCTCGACGCTGCGCGCGGGGCACAGCAGGACGATCGGCCTGAGCGTGATCGACATCGGCAACCCGTTCTTCACCGAGGTAGCCGCCGGGGTCGAGGACGTCGTCAGCGAGCTGGGGTACGCCGTGATCCTCGGCAACTCCGCCGGGTCGCAGGACAAGGAGGACCGCAACCTGCGGGTGCTGGCCGAGCACCGGGTGCGCGGCGTGCTGATCACTCCCTCGGGCGAGGACCCCGCCAGGCTCGACCGGCTGCGCGAGCACGGCATCAGCGTGGTGCTGGTGGACCATCCCGCGCACCGGCCCGACCAGTGCGCGGTGGCCGTGGACGACGTCGCGGGCGGCCGGGCCGCCGTGGCGCACCTGCTGTCCAAGGGCGCGCGCACCGTCGCGTACGTGACGGGCCCGCTGACCATCCGCCAGTGCGTGGAGCGGCGCGAGGGCGCCAAGGTCGCGATGCGCGCGGCCGGGCTCGACCCCGACGACCTGCGGGTGGCCGAGGCCGCCACGATGACGGCCCGCGCGGGCGAGAAGGCCGCCGCCGACCTGATCGCCGAGGGCCTGCCCGAGGCCGTCTTCTGCGCCAACGACCTGCTCGCGCTGGGCGTGCTGCGCGCCCTGCTCCGCTCGGGGGTGCGGGTGCCCGAGGAGGTGGCGCTGATGGGGTACGACGACATCGACTTCGCCGCCGCCTCCACCGTGTCGCTCAGCTCGATGCGCCAGCCCACGTACCAGCTCGGCCGCATCGCCACCGAGCTGCTGCTGGACGAGTGCGACAACCCCGACACGCACGCGCACCAGCACATCATGTTCCAGCCGGAGCTCGTCGCCAGGGAGTCCACCCAATGAGCCGCCGTTTCGCCGCCGTCGACCTCGGCGCCTCCAGTGGCCGGGTGATGCTGGCCGACCTGTCCGACGGGCTGAGCCTGACCGAGGCGCACCGCTTCCCGAACGGCCCGGTACGCGTCGCCGACCACCTCTACTGGGACATCCTCGGCCTCTACCGCGAGATCCTCACCGGGTTGCGCGCGGCGGGCCCGGTCTCCTCCATCGGCGTGGACTCGTGGGCGGTGGACTACGCGCTGCTCGACGAGTCGGGCGCCATGCTGGGCAACCCCGTGCACTACCGCGACGACCGCACGGCCGGCGTGGCGGAGCGGGTGGCCGGGACGGTCGGCGCGGAGACCCTGTACGACGTGTCCGGGCTGCAGGTCCTGCCGTTCAACACGGTCTACCAGCTCCTGACGGAGCGGCGGCTCGGCGACGCGGCCACGATGCTGCTCGTCCCCGACCTGATCGGCTACTGGCTGACCGGCGAGCTCGGCGCCGAGGTGACCAACGCCTCCACGACGGGCCTGCTCGACGTGCGCACGCGCGAGTGGGCGTTACCGCTGATCAAGCAGCTCGGCCTGCCGGCGGGCCTCTTCCCGCCGCTGCGGCAGCCCGGTGACCTGGTCGGCGGCCTGCGCAGGGACGTGGCCGGGGAGATCGGCTGGTCGGCGCCCGTCCGCGCGGTCGGCTCGCACGACACCGCCTCGGCGGTGGCCGCGGTGCCCGCCACCGGCTCCGCGTTCGCCTACGTCTCGTGCGGCACCTGGTCGCTGGCCGGGGTGGAGCTGCCCGGCCCGGTGCTCACCCGCGGGAGCCGCGCCGCGAACTTCACCAACGAGGCCGGCATCGACGGCACCGTCCGCTACCTGCGCAACGTCATGGGCCTGTGGCTGCTGCAGGAGTGCCTGCGCGCCTGGCCGGGCGCCGACCTGGGCGACCTGCTGAAGGCCGCGGCGGCCGAGCGGCCGTTCGCCGCCGTGGTGAACCCGGACGAGCCCGCCTTCCTGCCGCCGGGCGACATGCCGGCCAGGATCGCCGCCGAGTGCCGCCGCACCGGCCAGCGCCCGCCCGCCTCCCCCGCCGCGTACGTGCGATGCGTGCTGGAGAGCCTGGCGCTCGGGCACCGGCTGGCCGTGCGGCAGGCGATGGAGCTGTCGGGCCGCGACGTCGAGGTCGTCCACCTGGTGGGCGGCGGCTCGCGCAACGAGCTGCTGTGCCAGTTCACCGCCGACGCCTGCGGGCTGCCGGTGGTGGCGGGGCCCGGGGAGGCCACCACGTTCGGCAACGTGCTGGTGCAGGCGCGGGCGGCCGGGCTGGTGTCGGATCTCGGGGAGATGCGCGCGCTGGTCGCCTCCTCGCAGCCGCTGCGCCGCTACGAGCCGTCCGGCGACCGTGCCGCCTGGGACGAGGCGGCCTCCAGGGCGTTCTGACCTGCCGGTTTTCCCCCGGCCTGTCCAGGGCAGGACTCGGGCCGGGGGCATCGGGGGGTGTCATGGAGTTCGGGTGGCCGCTGCTGCGGCAGCTCACGGGGGCGGACCGGACGGCGCGGGGCCCGGCGGCGAGATCGGCGAAGACGGCCGAGCTGCGGGCGCGTACGGCCACGGCCGACCGGGTGGTGAAGTCGGTGTGCCCGTACTGCGCGGTGGGCTGCGCCCAGAACGTGTTCGTGCGGGACGAGAAGGTCGTCCAGATCGAGGGCGACCCCGACTCCCCCATCAGCCGCGGCCGGCTGTGCCCGAAGGGCGCGGCCAGCCTCCAGCTCACCACCGACTCCCGCCGCCAGTACCAGGCGCTCCACCGGCCGCCGGGCGCGGCCGACTGGCACGAGATCGACCTGGCCACGGCGATGGACATGATCGCCGACCGGATCATCGCGACCCGGCGCGAGACGTGGGAGCAGGAGCGGGACGGCCTGCGCACCGCCAGGACCATGGGCATCGCCAGCCTGGGCGGCGCCACGCTGGACAACGAGGAGAACTACCTCATCAAGAAGCTGCTGACAGCGCTCGGCGTGGTGCAGATCGAGAACCAGGCCCGCGTCTGCCACAGCTCGACCGTGGTGGGGCTCGGCACGTCGTTCGGGCGGGGCGGCGCGACCACGTTCATGCAGGACCTCCAGCACGCCGACTGCGTGATCATCGAGGGCTCCAACTTCGCCGAGGCGCATCCCGTGGGCTTCCAGTGGGTGATGGAGGCCAAGGCGCGCGGCGCGGTGGTCATCCACGTGGATCCGCGCTTCACCCGCACGAGCGCGCTGGCCGACCTGCACGTGCCCATCCGGGCCGGCTCCGACGTGGCCTTCCTCGGCGCGATCATCAACCACGTGCTGGAGAACGAGCTGTACTTCCACGAGTACGTGGTCAACTACACCAACGCGGCCACGATCCTGCGCGAGGACTACCGCGACGCCGAGGACCTGGACGGCCTGTTCTCCGGCTTCGACGCCGAGGGCCGCTCGTACGACGTGGGCTCCTGGCAGTACGAGGGCATGACGACGGTCGCCGCCTCGGGCGAGCGGGACCAGGAGTACCGGAAGCGGGCGGGCGGCTCCCCGCCCGGCCGCTCCGAGGTGCAGGGCGGCACCGGGGCGCCGCTGGACGGCCAGGCGCACCGGGACGAGACGCTGCGCCATCCGCGCTGCGTGCTGCAGGTGCTGCGCCGCCACTACGCCCGCTACACGCCGGAGATGGTCGAGCGGGTGTGCGGGGTGCCGCGGCACCTGTTCGAGGAGGTGTGCCGCCACCTGACGGAGAACTCGGGACCGGACAGGACGGCCGAGTTCGTGTACGCGGTCGGCTGGACCCAGCACAGTGACGGCTCCCAGTTCATCCGGGCGGCCTGCATCCTGCAACTGCTCCTGGGCAACATCGGCCGGCCCGGCGGCGGGATCCAGGCGCTGCGCGGCCACGCCAGCATCCAGGGCTCCAGCGACATCCCGACGCTGTTCAACCTGCTGCCCGGCTACATCCCGATGCCGCACGCGCACGAGAACGAGCGGCTGCGCGACTTCCTGCAGGGCGACGCGCCGCACCGGGGCTTCTGGGCCAACATGCCGGCCTACCTGATCAGCCTGCTCAAGGCGTGGTGGGGCGATTCCGCGCAGCCGGACAACGACTACCGGTTCGGCTGGCTGCCGCGCCTGACAGGCTCGCACAGCACGTACGACACGGTGCTGGCACAGCTCGACGGCACCTGCAAGGGCTACCTGCTGCTCGGCGAGAACCCGGCGGTCGGCTCGGCCAACGCGAGGATGCAGCGGCTGGGCATGGCCAACCTCGACTGGCTGGTCGTGCGCGACCTCAACCTGATCGAGAGCGCCACCTGGTGGAAGGACGGCCCGGAGATCGAGACCGGCGAGCTGAGGACCGCCGACATCCGTACCGAGGTGTTCTTCCTGCCCGCGGCCTGCCACACCGAGAAGGACGGCAGCTTCACCAACACCAACCGGCTGCTGCAGTGGCACCACCGGGCCGTCGAGCCGCAGGGCGACGCCCGCAGCGACCTGTGGTTCATGTACCACCTGGGCCGCATCGTCCGCGAGAAGCTGGCCGGCTCGCAGGACCCGATCGACGCGCCCGTGCTCGACCTGACGTGGGACTACCCGGTGAGCGGCGAGACGGCCGAGCCGTCGGCGGAGGCGGTGCTGGCCGAGATCAACGGCTGGGACGCCGGCGGCCGGCCCCTGTCCGGCTACGCGGAGCTGAAGGACGACGGCTCCACGGCCTGCGGCTGCTGGATCTACTGCGGCGTCCGCAAGGACGGCGTCAACCAGGCCGCCCGCCGCAAGCCCGCCGCCGAGCAGGACTGGATTGCCGCCGAGTGGGCGTGGGCGTGGCCGGCGAACCGGCGCATCCTCTACAACCGCGCCTCGGCCAGGCCCGACGGCAGCCCGTGGAGCGAGCGCAAGCGGCTGGTCTGGTGGGACGCCGAGGCGGGCACGTGGACGGGGCACGACGTGCCCGACTTCGAGGCCGGCAAGAGCCCCGGCTACCGGCCGCCGCCCGACGCCTCGGGGGTGGCGGCGCTGTCGGGGATCGACCCGTTCATCATGCAGGCCGACGGCAAGGGCTGGCTGTTCGCGCCCGCAGGGGTGGTGGACGGGCCGCTGCCCACGCACTACGAGCCGCAGGACTCGCCGGTGGCCAACCCGCTGTACGGGCGGCAGCGCAACCCGGTGCGCAAGCTCTACCCGCACGAGCACAACCGGTACCAGCCGAGCGGGGACGAGCCGGGGGCGTCGGTCTACCCGTACGTGGTGACGACGTACCGGCTGACCGAGCACTTCACAGCGGGCGGCATGAGCCGGTTCACGCCGTACCTGGCGGAGCTGCAGCCGGAGATGTTCTGCGAGGTCTCGCCCGCGCTGGCGGCCGAGCGGGGGCTGGTGCACGGCGACTGGGCGACGATCGTCACCGCACGCAACGCCATCGAGGCCAGGGTGCTGGTCACCGACCGCATCCCGTCGCTGCACCTCGACGGGCGCACGCTGCACCAGATCGGGCTGCCGTTCCACTTCGGCCCGAACGGGCTGGCCAGGGGCGACGCGGCCAACGAGCTGTCGTCGATCTCGCTGGACCCGAACTCGCACATCCAGGAGGTCAAGGCCCTGTCGGCGGACATCCGCCCGGGCCGGCGGCCGCGCGGCCCGGCGCTGCCCGAGCTGGTGCGGGCCTACCAGCGGCGCGCCGGCGTGGGCGCCGACACCGGAATGGAGGCGTGATGGCCTTCGACCTGGACGAGCGGCTCGGCGACAGCGGCCGGGTGGGGTTCTTCACCGACACCAGCATCTGCATCGGCTGCAAGGCGTGCGAGGTGGCGTGCAAGGAGTGGAACCACGTCCCCGACGACGGCCTGACCTTCACCGGCTGGTCGTACGACAACACGATGAAGCTGAGCGCCGACACCTGGCGGCACGTGGCGTTCGTCGAGCAGCGGCGGCCCCTGGGTCACCAGGAGCCCGGGGTGGGCGAGCTGGACTTCCGCTGGCTGATGGCCTCCGACGTGTGCAAGCACTGCACGCACGCGGCCTGCCTGGACGTGTGCCCGACGGGGTCGCTGTTCCGCACCGAGTACGGCACGGTCGTGGTGCAGGAGGACATCTGCAACGGCTGCGGCTACTGCGTGCCCGCGTGCCCGTTCGGGGTGATCGGCAAGCGGGAGACCAGCGGCACGGCGGCCAAGTGCACGATGTGCTACGACCGGCTGGGCGCCGGCGAGGAGCCGGCCTGCGCCAAGACGTGCCCGACCGACTCCATCCAGTTCGGCGACCTGGACGAGCTGCGCGAGCGGGCCGAGCGGCGGCTGGAGCAGGTGCGCGCGGCCGGGGTGGGCTCCGCCCGCCTGTACGGGCACGACCCGGACGACGGCGTGGGCGGGATGGGCGCGTTCTTCCTGCTGCTGGACGAGCCCGAGGTGTACGGCCTGCCGCCCGATCCGGTGGTGACGACCAGGGACCTGCCGTCGATGTGGAGGCACGTGGGGGTGGCGGCGGTGGCCCTGCTCGCCGGGGTGGCGGCGACGGCGTGGAGGCGGCGATGAGCCAGACCGATGTGCGGATGGACGGCTCGCCGGAGCTGCGCGGCGAGCGCCAGGCCACGCCGGGCTCGGCGGGCCGCAGGCGCGAGCGGCTCATGGTGCCCAAGGCCACCTTCGACTCCTACTACGGGCGGCCGGTGCTGAACGAGCCGACCTGGCAGGCGCCCGACATCGCCGGTTACCTGTTCCTGGGCGGCCTGGCGGGCGCGTCGTCCACGCTGGCCGCCGCCGCCGAGCTGACCGGCCGCCCGCGCCTGGCCAGGGCGGCCAAGGTGGGGGCGCTGGGCGCGCTGGGCGGCTCGCTCTACGCGCTGATCCACGACCTGGGCCGCCCCGAGCGCTTCGTGAACATGTTGCGGGTGTTCAAGGTGACCTCGCCGATGAGCGTCGGCACGTGGATCCTCAGCGTGTACGGCCCGCACGCCGGCGCCGCCGCGGCCACCGACGTCACGGGGCTGTTCCCCGGCCTCGGCCGCGCCGCCACCGTGGGTGCCGGGATCGCGGGCCCCGCGGTGGCCACGTACACGGCGGCGCTGATCTGCGACACCGCCGTGCCGGTCTGGCACGAGGCGTACCGGGAGATGCCGTTCCTGTTCGCCGGGTCGGCGGCGGCGTCGGCGGGCGGGCTCGGCATGCTGGCCGCGCCGCTGTCGGAGGCGGGCCCGGCGCGGCGGGCGGCGCTGCTGGGCGCGGCGGTGGAGGTGGCGGCGGCGGCCCGGATGGAGCGGCGGCTGGGGCCGCTGGCCGAGCCGCTCAAGCGCAGCAGGCTGCTGCGGCTCGGCGAGGCGCTGTCGCTGGCCGGCGCGCTGGCCGGGGCGAGCGTGGGCCGGCGCAGCAGGGTCGCGGCCGTCGCGGCGGGCGCCGCCCTGCTGGCCGGGTCGGCCTGCACCAGGTTCGGGATCTTCCGGGCCGGCATGGAGTCGGCCAACGACCCCAAGCACACCGTCCAGCCGCAGCGCAGGCGGCTGGCACAGGCGAGAGCGGAGCGTGACCTGACATGAAGCGCAAGATCGTGGAGTATCTGCCGTTCGTCGGCATCGTGCTGTTCATCTGCACGGCGTCCTGGGTGGCCGGGCGCACGCCTCCTGACCGGTCTCTGGCCCACCGCTGACCTCTCGCGCCGTACGATCAGCAGATGACCGAAAAGACCGAAACCACGCCTGCTTGGCTCGCACCGGAAGAACTGGAATCGGTGCGGGGCCGGATGCCGATCCTCTACATCGACGCCGTGCCGGTGCGCGTCGATGACACCGGCGTGGTCACCCGCGTCGGCCTGCTGCTTCGCATGTTGCCGGACGGCACGGTCAGCCGGGCGTTGGTCTCGGGGCGGGTGCTCCACCACGAGCGGATCCGCGACGCGCTGCTGCGGCACCTGGAGAAGGACCTCGGGCCCGTGGCGCTGCCCCGCATCCCGATCTCCCCGCAGCCGTTCACCGTCGCCGAGTACTTCCCCACGCCCGGCGTCACGCCCTACCACGATCCGCGCCAGCATGCCGTCTCGCTGGCCTACATCGTGCCCGTCGCGGGTGACTGCCGGCCCCGGCAGGACGCGCTCGACCTGGTGTGGTTCACGCCGGAGGAGGCGGCCTCGCCGATGGTGCAGGAGGAGATGGCCGGCGGGCAGGGTGTACTGCTGAAGCAGGCCCTGGCGCACGTCGGCTGCCTGCCCTGAGCCGCCCGCCCCTGAGCCGCCCATCCTGAGCCGCCGGTCCTGAGCGCGGGCCGGCGCCCGCGCCGGGGTCAGGGGCGTTCGGCGCCGTCGCGGAGCCAGCGGTAGAGGGGGTCGCCGGGGCAGGAGGTGTCGTAGCCGTCGCGGTGGCCCTTGACCTCGCGGCCCGCGTCGCCGTGCTCGCGGAGGTACTCGATGGCGTCGACCAGGGCGTTGAGCAGGTCGTCGTTCGGCTCCGTCAGCCCCGAGCTGCCGACCAGGGCGAGCACCGCGTAATGGCCGGAGTTGAGGCCCGCGCCGTTGGCGGCCGGCAGGGCGTGGGGGCCGCGGCCCATGAACGTGCGCCGGTGGGGGCAGCACACCATGTTGTAGCCCAGGTCGATGTACTTCTCGCCGCGGCCCCCCGACATGTGCATGCGCTGGATGTCCTGGACCAGGTCGACGCAGCGGTCGTGGTTGCCGGAGTCGGCGAGGTCGGCGGGCACCTTCCCGCCCGTGTAGTGGATCTTGATGCCCTGGGTGGCGGACAGCCGGACGTAGTCGCTGGTCGGCTTCTTGGCGTGCCACTCCGCACGGGTGACCAGATTCATGTGTTCCTCTCCTCGCAGGAATGTCCTCGCTATCAGAGTGTCAACTTTCGGTAGCGATGTCATCACTCTTCGTCACTAGAGTGAGGTGCCGTCGTGGTGAGGGTTCCATGCGGGGCTTCGGTTAACGCCGGGGAAACAGGGGGCCGGGAACGCTCGGAGCATGTTCCGCCGGGTGTTGCGATATTTCCTGATCCTGACCGCTGTGGTGCTGCTGACCATGGCGTTCCTGCTGGCGATGGAGCGGCCCTGGACGCCGCGCTCCGCTCCCGCCGAGGCGCCGCCCAGGTCCGCCGCCGTGACCACCGCCGTGGCCGCCGACGGCTCGGCGACCGGACACAGCGCGCCGCGGCCGGTCGCCTCGCAGGACAGGGCGTGATCAGCCGGTGATCACTGGCTGGTCAGCGTGATCGGCGCCTCCACGTCCCGGTGGGCCTGGCGGAAGACGTGCGAGCGGCCGCTCGCCCGGAAGCCGGCCCGTGCCGTGATCCGCCCGGTGGACGGCGCGGGGAAGCCGACCGAGATGGCCATCCCGGGGTCCACGCGGGCGACCGTGTGCGCCCGCGCCTTGCGTTTGCCGTCGAGGCCGAGCTCGACCTGGGTCCAGGGCACGGCGGAGCCGTTGTGCAGGGTGACCACGACCTGCCCGCCGGTGAGCTCGGTGCGCAGCCCGTACGGCAGGCGCGGGTCCTCCCCGATCGAGCTGTCGAGCAGCTCCATCAGCTCCTGGGTGATCTGGGGCCTGGCGGCGGCGAGGTCGCGGCGCTCCCCCGGGTCCTTGGTCAGGTCGTACAGCTCGATGCGGCCCTCGGGCCCGGCGCCGGCGATGTTCGGGTCGAACCTGACCAGCTTCCACCGGCCCCGGCGGATAGCCTGGGCCTTGCGCGGCCGGTTCCAGACGAGGTGGGTGTGCCTGGGCGCGCCCTCGCCGGTGAGCAGGCCGCGGAAGGACAGGCCGTCGAGGTTGGCGGGGACGGGCGTGTCCGCCAGGTCGGCCAGCGTCGGCAGGATGTCCCAGGACGCCACGGGCTGCCGCTCCACCCGCGGGCGCAGCCCCGGCGACCAGGCGATCAGCGGCACGCGGATGCCGCCCTCGTACACGTCGCGCTTGTCGGCCCGGTAGGGGCCGTTGGAGTCGAACAGCCAGGGCGTGACGCCCTTCTCCCTGTGCGGCCCGTTGTCGCTGGTGAACAGCACGAGGGTGTCCTTGGCCAGGCCCGCGTCACGCAGGGACCTGATCAGCGCGGCGACGTCGGTGTCAAGCCTGGCCACCTGGGCGGCGTGGCGGCGGTTCGGACCGCTCCACGGCTTGTCCTCGTACTCACCGGCGTCGCCGGGGATGACGCTCGGCGAGTGCGGCAGCGTGCTGGCGAAGTAGAGCAGGAACGGCTGGTCGCCGCCGGCGTTGATGAACTCGACGGCCCGCTGCCTGAACAGGTGCGGCGCGTACTGGCTGCCGTCGAGCTGCACCTTCTGCCCGTTGTGCCAGAGGTACTTGGGGTAGTACTGGTGCGCGTGCCTGTGGCCGATGTAGCCGAAGAACTCGTCGAAGCCGCGCATGTTCGGGTGCGAGGCCTGGCCGGGCTCCTCGGGGCCGAAGCCCCACTTGCCGATGCAGGCGGTGCGGTACCCGGACAGTTGCAGCACCTCGGCGAAGGTGAGGTCCGCGTCGGTGAGCGAGTGCTGCGGCCCGCCCTCCGGGTTCTCCCGCACGGTGCTGTGTCCGGCGTGCAGGCCGGTGAGCAGCGAGCAGCGTGACGGCGCGCAGAGCGGCGCCCCCGCGTACGCGGCCTTGAACTGCACGCCCTCGGCCGCCAGCCGGTCCAGGTTCGGGGTGTGGATCATGCGCTGCCCGTTGCTGCCTATCTCCCCCCAGCCCAGGTCGTCGGCCAGGATGAGCAGGATGTTCGGCCGCCTGGGCAGGCTGCCACGACGTGCGGGGGCCTCGGCCTGCGCGGGCAGTGCGGTCGACACCGCCGCGGGCAGGGCGAGGCCGGCGAAGGTACCGGCGAGTAAAGCTCGGCGCGAAGGCCCGTTGATCACGAACGGCAACATATCGGAGCCTTGGGCGAATGGCGGGCAAATCGCAGGCGAACTCTGTCACAGAGTGGCAACCGATGCGGTGAGCCGCCTGTCAGGCGAGATATTCCCATGTCCGGCAGATGTCGTGCAGCTCAACGGGGATCTCGCCGGGGGTCGGCAGGGGCCGGCCGGCGACGACGGTGCCGCTGCGGATCTTGTCGCGCCAGTCGCCGATACCCTTGACGAAGCCGCCGTGGTCCTTCTTGCCGTACTCCAGCATGACGGGCTCGAACTCCACGCCCAGGAACAGGCAGATCCGGCGGAGCTGGCCCTCGGGGTCGGCGGTCAGCTCCTCGTACCGCACGGTCAGCCCCTCCAGGTGGGTACGGGCCTCCTCCAGGTACTTCATGTAGTTGAGCGTGCGCGGCACGGCCTCGCTCATGGGCCGCTTGACCGGGTCGGCCTCGTGCCAGGACTGCACGATCGACATCGGGTGGCGCAGCAGGAAGATGAAGCGCGCGTCCGGCCAGCAGGTGGCGATGCGCCGCCAGACGAAGACGTTGCTGGGCGTCTTCTCGCACATGATCGTCTTGCCGCTGCGGGTCAGCTCGCGGTGCAGCAGCCGGTCCCACACCAGGTGCTCGATGTCGCTGTGGGTGTGGCCGAGCAGCTCCATGGCCTGGCGTACGGGGTCGGTGCCCAGTCCCACCGTCACCCGCCTGAAGTGCGTCTCGATCGGCGAGTGGATCCGGGAGTGGCTGTTGAGCATGACGCGCAGCAGCGTGGAGCCGGACCGTACGGACGACAGCAGGAAGGCCGGCTCGCGCAGCAGCCGGTCGTGCGCGGGATCGGCGGGCGGGCGGACCTTGTCACCCGGCAGCCGCTGCAACTCCAGCGGAACCTTGGGCGGGGGCGGCGGTTTGGGCGGCTCCTTCCGTAGTTTGCGCGACAGCGTGTATCCCGTCAGGCCCTCAAGGGTGGCGTTGGCCCGGTACCTCCAGTTCATGGGGCTACAAGGTAGGGCCGCCCAGTGAACCGCAGGTGAATCCGGCCTGTGAAGATGTTGCGAGGAAGACAGATCATCCGTGCACAAAGACGCAGAGCAGAACAAAGTTCCGGTCCACCATGGAGCAGTCAAAGTTTCAATCTCTCCATGAGGAGGAGTCATGTCCACGCTCAAGCGTCGAGCCATGCACCTTTCGTTACTCGGCGGCCTCGCCATCGGCGCGCTCGCCGCGCTCCCCGCGACCGGTCACGCGGCGGCGGCGGGCACCTCGTCCGCCTCGGTACGGGCGGTCAGCGGCGGCCTGCTCCAGCTCGACTACACCGGCTCGGCCGACGCCAACAGGGTCCTGATCACGCTGGAGCCGGGCACCGACGTGCTGCGGATCAGCGACTCGGTGACCATCACGCCCGGCGCCGGCTGCGTCCCGGCCCCCGGCGACCTCACCACCGTGCGCTGCTCGGCCGGCATCACGCGGATCCTCGCCCGGCTCGGCGAGGGCGCCGACAGGTTCACCTCGCTCGTCCCGCTGCAGGGCTACGTCGAGGGCGACGGCGGCAACGACGTCTTCCGCCCCGGCCAGTCCAAGGGCACCGTGGGCGCGGCGACCAGCCGGATCCTGTACTCCGGCGGCCCCGGCGAGGACACCGCCGACTACCAGGGCGTGCCGGCCACCGGCCCGAACGGGAACGACGGCGTCCGCGTCAGCCTGGACTTCCGTCACAACGACGGGCGCGAGGCCGACGGCGCCCGCCCCGCCGACGAGGACAACGTCCAGACCGAGAACGTCGTCGGCGGCTCCTTCGGCGACACGCTCACCGGCGACGACCTGAACAACAGGCTCACCGGCGGCAACGGCGTGGACACGCTGTCCGCGGGCCGCGGCAACGACGTGATCGACCTGCGGGACGGCACCAGCGACCTGCGGTCCTCCTGCGGCGAGGGCACCGACGTGGCCGTCGTGGACGCCGGGGCGCGCGACAACGTGAACCTCGACTGCGAGACGGTCCAGCGCCCCTAGGGCCGCTTGACCCGCCGGTCGTGCACCACCGCGTACGTGTTGCGCAGCGCCTCCATCGACGCGTCGTAGGAGGCCTGCGCGACCCCGGTGAACAGGCAGTCCACCACCATGAGCTGGGCGATGCGGCTGCCCAGCGCGCCGGAGCGGAACCTGGTCTCCCGCGCCGCCGTCGTGAGCGTCACGTCGGCGGCGCGGGCCAGCGGCGACTCGCGGAAGTTCGTGATCGCCACGGTCGCGGCCCCGGTCTTGCGCGCGATGGCGAGGAACTCGACGGTGTCCACGGTGGCGCCGCTGTGCGAGACGGCCACCGCCACGCAGCCGGGGTCGAGCGTGGCCGCCGAGGTCCACGCCGAGTGGGAGTCGTGCCAGTTGATCGCGGTGCGGCCGATGCGTGACAGCTTCTGCTGCAGGTCGAGCCCGACCAGCGCGCTCGCCCCCACGCCGAAGGTGTCGATCCGGCGCGCGGCCAGCAGCCGGGCCACCGCCTCGCCCAGCGCCTCCATGTCCAGCATGCGGGCCGTGTCGGCGATGGAGAGCGTCTCGTTCATCGCGACCTTGGAGACGATGCCCTCCAGGCTGTCGTTCCTGTCGATGTCGCCCGACACCTCCGGCAGGCTGGCGGCGGCCAGCTCCTCCCTGGCCACGGCCCTGGTCAGGTCGATGCGGAAGTGTTTGTAGTGGGCGTAGCCCATGCGCTGGTAGAAGCGCACCACGGAGGTCGTCGAGGTCTCGCAGCGGGCGGCCAGCTCGGCGATGGACAGGTTGGCGGCGCTCCCCGGGTCGCCGGCGAACAGCTCGGCGATGCGCCGCTCCGACGGCCGCAGGGCGGGCATGGCCGCGCGGATGCGGATCAGCAGCGTCTCGGCGTCCTCGGTCATCGTCACCCCGTCGCTGGAAAGAAAATACCCCGGTGGTAGGGTCTGCGTAATTTTATGACCTACTGCCCGAAGGAGACCACATGCCCCGTGGCGCCTTCTCCGCGGCCGGCCTCGCCGCCGCGTTGTCCCTCGCCCTCACCGCCTGTTCGTCCTCCTCCGGGCCAGCCCCCAGCAGCAACCCGGCCGGTCAGGGGGGCGGCACGCTGGTGGTCGGCGTGACCTCCGACCCCGACACGCTCTTCCCCTGGAAGGCCACCCAGTTCACGGCCGTCAACGTGCTGCAGAACCTGTACGGCACGCTCACCGAGTTCGACAAGGACCTGAACGTGGTCCCCGGCCTCGCCGAGTCCTGGGAGCCCTCGGACGACGGCAAGAAGCTGACGCTCAAGCTCCGGCAGGGCGTCACGTTCGCCGACGGCAGCGCGTTCGACTCCAAGGACGTCAAGTACTCCCTCGACAAGATCATGGACGAGAAGACGGCGGCCGTCGCCCGGGCGTCGCTGGCGTCGGTGAAGTCCGTCGAGGCCCCCGACGCGAGCACGGTGGTGCTGGAGCTGACCGGCCCCGACGCCGCGCTGCCCGCCAACCTCGCCACGGTCAACATGGCCATGCTCTCCTCCGACGACACCGAGGAGAAGCTGAACGCCACGCCCAACGGCACGGGACCGTTCACGCTGGGCAAGCGGGTGGCCAGCCAGTCGATCACGCTCACCAGGAACGACAAGTACTGGGGCGCGGAGAAGCCGAAGTCCGCCGCCGTCGAGTTCCGGGTGATCCCCGACGAATCGTCCATCGTGTCGGCCATGCAGTCGGGCAACGTGCAGCTCGCGGTCTTCAACGACCCGCTCGTCGCGCAGACCGCCGAGGGCGGCGGCACGATCACCGTGGCCAAGACCCCGCAGCTCAACTACCACGTGCTCCAGCTCAACGCGCAGCGCGGCGAGCTCAAGGACGTCAACGTGCGCCTGGCGATGCAGTGCGCGATTGACCGCAAGCAGGTGCTCGACACCGCCGCGCTCGGCGAGGGCGAGGTGACCGGGCCGATCACCGCCCCGGCGTTCAAGTCGGACCCGAACAGGCGCCCCTGCCCGAACCGCGACCTGGCCAAGGCCGCCGAGTACCTCGGCAAGGCCGGCAAGTCCGGCGGCGTGACGGTCAAGACGATCGTGTCCCAGGGCGAGTACGCCACCTCCGTCAACGAGGCCCAGAACCTCAAGGCCCAGCTCGCCGAGGCGAAGATCAACCTGGAGCTGGAGGTGCTCGAGTCGGGCGCGTTCGTGGACCGCTGGGTGGCGGCCGACTTCGACGCGGCCGTCGCGCTCAACGGCGGGCGGCCCGACCCGGACGGCTCCTACGGCCGCTACTTCACCAGCAAGGGCAACCTGAACAAGGTCGCCGGCTACAGCTCCCCCGAGCTGGACGAGCTGTTCGCGCAGGGCAAGGCGACGACCGACCAGGCCGCGCGCAAGGCGATCTACGACAAGGCCGGCGAGCACCTGGAGGCCAACGCCGCCTGGATCTGGCTGTTCTCGGGCTACACCTACACCGCGACGACGGCGAACGTGACCGGCTTCGTGCCGATGGCCAGCGGTTCGCTGCAGTACCTGCGGACCACCTCCGTCGGATGAGGCTGCTGCGCAACCGGCCGCTGCGGCGCGTGGCGGAGACGATCGGCATCCTGTTCGGGGTGGCCGTGGTCGTCTTCGTCATGCTGCGCGCCCTGCCCGGCGACCAGATCACGGCCGGGCTGGGCACGGAGGCCGCCGCGCTCACCCCGGCTCAGCGGCAGGCCCTCGAGCAGTACTACGGGCTGGACCAGCCGCTGGTCACGCAGTTCTTCTCGTGGCTGGGCAACATGTTCACCGGCAACTTCGGCTACTCGGCCCGCTCCCAGCAGAGCGTGCTGGAGCTGACCCTGCACGCGCTGCCGGTGACGTTCGAGCTGGCCGTGCTGTCGATCGTGCTGGCGCTGCTGATCGGCGTGCCGCTCGGCATGCTGGCCGCCTCCCGGACGAACTCCGCCAGGGACGCCGCCGGCCAGGTCGTGAGCCTGGCGGGGCTGTCGATCCCGGCGTTCCTGCTGGCCACGACGCTGCTGTCGATCTTCGCGGCGTCGTTCGGGTTCAACCCCAACGGGCAGGGCTTCGCCACGCTCGCCGAGGACCCGCTGCTCAACCTGCAGCAGATGCTGCTGCCCGCGCTGGTGCTGGGCTTCGGCATCGCGGCGCCGATCCTGCGCACCACCCGCACCGCCGTCCTGGAGGTGCGCTCGAACGACTTCGTGCGCACCGCCCGCGCCAAGGGCGTGCCGGAGCGGCGGCTCCAGGCGCGGCACGTGCTGGGCAACGCGCTCGTGCCGATCGTGACCATGACCGGGCTGCAGTTCGGCTACCTGCTGGGCGGGGCGGTCGTGGTCGAGCAGATCTTCTCCGTGCCCGGCATCGGGCGGCAGGTGCTGCTGGGCATCCAGCAGAAGGAGTACGCGGTGGTGCAGAGCACGGTGCTGGTGATCGCGCTGGCGTTCGTGCTGGTCAACCTGCTGACCGACCTGCTCTACCGGGTGATCGATCCGCGGGTGAGGGCGTCATGAGGCGCAGTCCCGCGGCGGTGACGGGCATCGTGATCCTGGGGCTGCTGGCGGTCGTGGCGGTGCTGTCGTACCTGGGGCTGCTGCCGTACGACCCGATCGCGCAACATCCGCCGTCCCGGTTCCAGGCCCCGTCGGGCGAGCACCTGTTCGGCACCGACCAGTTCGGGCGGGACGTGTTCTCCCGCGTGGCCTCCGGGGTCGGCAACTCGGCGCTGATCGCGGTGGTCGCGGTGGCGTTCGCGACCGTGGTCGGCACGCTCGGCGGGCTGGTGTCCGGCTTCTACCGCGGCCTGGCCGACGGCGCGATCGGCGGGGTGACGAACGTGCTGTTCGCGTTCCCGCCGCTGCTGCTGGCGCTGTCGCTGGCCTCGGTGCTGGACCGCAACTGGTTCACGATCGCGGTGGCCATCGCCATCGTGTACGTGCCGATCTTCATCCGCGTCACGCGCGGCCCGGTGCTCTCGCTCAGAGAGATCGAGTACGTGAAGGCGGCCGTCTCCACCGGCCAGAGCCGCTGGCAGATCATGCTCCGCCACGTGCTGCCGAACATCACCTCGATCATCGTCGTCCAGGTGGCGCTGTCGCTGTCGTGGGCGGTGCTGACCGAGGCGTCGCTGAGCTTCCTGGGCCTGGGCACCCCGCCGCCGGCGCCGTCGCTCGGCTCGATGATCTTCGAGGCGCGCAGTCTGGTGTTCATCGCGCCGTGGACGCTGATCGCGCCAGGCGTGGTCGTCGTGCTGCTGGTGGTGGGGCTGAACCTGCTCGGCGACGGCCTGCGTGACACTCTCGACCCCCGGAACCGAGGTAGCCGGTGAATCTCTCAGAACTGACCACGGAGTCGGCCGATCCGCGCTTCGCCGGCATCGACACGATGAGCGTGGGCGACCTGGCCGCGACCATGAACGCGGCCGACGCCACAGTGCCCGCCGCCGTGGCCGCGACGCTGCCGAGCATCACGGCGGCGATCGAGGCCACGGCCGCGCGCATGGAGGCCGGCGGCCGGCTCGTCTACGTGGGCGCGGGCACGCCGGGACGGCTGGGCGTGCTGGACGCCTCCGAGTGCCCCCCGACGTTCTCCACGCCGCCCGAGCAGGTCTTCGCGATCATCGCGGGCGGCGAGAGCGCGATCGTCTCCCCCTGCGAGGGGGCCGAGGACGACGAGGAGGCCGGGGCCGCCGCGGTGGACGCCGCCCGGATCGGGCCGCTGGACACCGTGGTGGGCGTGGCCTCCAGCGGGCGCACCCCGTACGTGCTGGCCGCCGTGCGGCGGGCGCGCGAGCTCGGCGCGCTGACCGTGGGGCTGTCGTGCAACGCGGGCACGCCGCTCAGCGCGGCGGCCGAGCACGCCGTCGAGGTGCTGGTCGGGCCCGAGGTGATCAGCGGCTCCACCCGGCTCAAGGCGGGCACGGCGCAGAAGCTGGTGCTCAACATGTTCTCGACGATCGTGATGGTGCGGCTGGGCAAGACGTACGGCAACCTCATGGTCGATGTGAAGGCCAGCAACGGCAAGCTGCGCGAGCGGGCCGTGCGCATGGTGCGGACGATCACCGGGAGCGGGCGCGAGGAGGCGCTGGCGGCCCTGGACGCGAACGGGTTCAACGTCAAGCAGGCGGTCGTGGCCGCCCGCTTCGAGCTGTCGCCGCAGGACGCGGAGGCCCGGCTGGCCGCGGCCGGCGGGCGGCTGCGCGCGGCTCTGGGGGAGCTGTCATGAAGGTTCTCGGGATGATCTCCGGCACCTCGCACGACGGGATCGACGTCGCCGTGGTGGACTTCGAGCTGGTCGGGAGCGTGCTCGAAGGCCGGGTCCTGCACACGGCGAGCACGCCGTACCCGGCGGAGCTGCGGGCGCGGCTGATCGCGGCGATGCCGCCCGCGCCGACGACGCTGGCGGAGGTGTGCGAGCTCGACACGCTCATCGGGCAGAGCTTCGCCGGTGCCGCCGCCGTGGCGATCGAGGCGGGCGGGCCCGTCGACCTGGTCGTCTCGCACGGGCAGACCGTCTACCACTGGGTGGAGGGCGCGCACGCGCTCGGCACCCTGCAGATCGGGCAGCCCGCCTGGATCGCCGAGCGGACCGGCGCGCCCGTGCTGTCCGACGTGCGGATCAGGGACATCACGGCCGGCGGGCACGGGGCGCCGCTGGTGTCCGTGCTGGACGGGCTGCTGCTCGGCGCGTACGAGAGCGGGGCCGGGGCGCTCAACCTGGGCGGCATCGCGAACATGACCGTGGTGCGCGGCGACACCCTGTACGCCTACGACATCGGGCCCGCCAACGCGCTGATCGACGCCGTGGTGACGAGCCGCGGGCTGCATCCGCGCGGGTTCGACGAGGACGGGCGGATCGCCGCGTCCGGGCGGGTCCACGAGCGGCTGCTGGAGGTGCTGCTGGACGAGCCGTACTACCGGCTGGCCGCGCCCAAGAGCACGGGCAAGGAGCTGTTCCACCTGGCGTACGTGGAGTCCGCCCTGGCCAGGGCCGGGGTGACGGTCGGGGTGACGGTCGGGGACGCGGACCTGGTGGCGACGCTGACCGAGCTGACCGTACGCACCGTCGCGCACGACGTGCGGGCCGCCGAGGTCGGCGCGCTGGTCGTCTCGGGCGGCGGATGCCGCAACCCCGTCGTCATGGAGGGGCTGCGGGCCGCGCTGCCCGGCGTGAGCGTGTCGCCGTCCGACGACTTCGGCGCGCCCGCCGACGACAAGGAGGCGATCGCGTTCGCGCTGATCGGCTGGCTCACCGCGCACGGCCTGCCCGGCACGGTGCCCGGCGGGACGGGGGCCGCGAGCGCCCGCATCCTGGGCACGCTGACCCCGGGCGCCGGGCCGCTCGTCCTGCCCGCGCCGGTCACCACCCCGCCACGAGCCCTGAGGCTGGCATGAACGCGCCACCCGGCCTGATCATGGCGGCCCGCACCCCGTGGTTCGACCTCGACGAGTGCACCGGCCACCGGACCGTGCCCGGGGAGGGCGGCGGGGCGGCGCCGATGACCATGGACACCTACCACGACCTCGCCTCGGTGACCAAGGTGGTGGCCACCACCACGATGCTCATCCGCCTGGTGTCCGACCGGCTGGTGGACCTGGACGCGCCGCTGAGCGCGTACCTGCCGAAGTCGTACGAGGCGATCACCGTGCGGGACCTGCTGCTGCACCGCGGCGGCCTGTGGGAGTGGTGGCCGCTCTACATCCAGCCGCAGCTCCCCCCGCCCCGCTACCGCCCCGGCCGCGCCCGCCACTACTCCGACCTCGGCTTCATCCTGCTGGGCAGGATCGTCGCGCAGGTGACGGGGTTGCGCCTGGACCGGGCGCTGGCCGAGCTGGTCACCCGGCCGCTGGGCCTGACCTCCACCACCTACGCCCGCCCGGCGGGCTCGGAGGTGGCCATGAGCGCCCTGGACGACCGGGTCGAGATGACCATGCTCGACACCGGCCGCCCGTACCCGGTGCCCTACCGCAGCGGCGACTTCGCCCGCTGGCGCACCGAGCCGGTGCTCGGTGAGGTCGCCGACGGCAACGCCTACCACGCCCTCGACGGCGTCGCGGGGCACGCGGGCCTGTTCTCGACGGTGCCCGACCTGCTGAAGTACGGCCTGGCCCTGTCCAGGTACGAGGAGTACGACCACCTGTGGCGGCCGGAGGTCGTCCGCGAGTTCCTCTCCCCCGGCCCCGACCAGGAGCAGGCGCTGGGCTTCCGCAGGTACGCGCTGGAGCTGCCCGGCGAGACCGTCACCGTCCTCGGCCACCCCGGCCACGTGGGCTGCGCGGTCGGGTTCGTGCCGGGCCGCGACATCGCGCTGGCGCTGGCGAGCAACCGCCTGCTCGTCGAGGGCACGCCCACGCCCACCGACGACCTCTGGACCGCCCTGCTGCAGGACATCGCACACCGATCGGGGACCGCATGAGCCCGCTCCTGGAGATCCGCGACCTCTCGGTCGCCTTCCGCACCCGCAAGCGGGACGTCACCGTCGTCAGGAACGTCTCGATGGAGATCCAGCCGGGCCAGACGGTCGCCGTGGTGGGCGAGTCGGGCTCCGGCAAGTCGACCACGGCCGCCGCGGTGAACCGGCTGCTGCCCGACAACGGCCGCATCACCGGCGGGCAGGTGCTGTTCGAGGGCCGCGACCTGGCCAGGGCGAGCCGGCGCGAGATGACCGCGATCCGCGGCGCCGGCATCGGGCTGGTGCCGCAGGACCCCATGTCGAACCTCAACCCGCTCATGCGCATCGGCGACCAGATCGCCGAGGCGCTGGAGGTGCACGGCGTGGCCACGGGCAGGGCGGCGCGGGCCCGCGTGGTCGAGCTGCTGGACATGGTGGGCATCCCCGACCCGGAGCGGCGCATCGGGCAGTACCCGCACGAGTTCTCCGGCGGCATGCGGCAGCGGGCGCTGATCGCCATGGGCCTCGCCTGCCGGCCCAGGCTGCTCATCGCCGACGAGCCGACCTCGGCCCTGGACGTGACCGTGCAGCGGCGCATCCTCGACCAGCTCGGGCAGCTCACCGCCGAGATGGGCACGGCCGTCTTCCTCATCACGCACGACCTGGCGCTGGCGGCCGAGCGGGCGGACGTGGTGGCCGTCATGTACCAGGGCGAGATCGTCGAGACCGGCCCGGCGGCCGGGATCCTGTCCGACCCGGCGCACGAGTACACCAGGCGGCTGCTCCGGGCCGTGCCGAGCCTGTCGTCCGTACGCGTCAGCGAGCCGCCCCGGCAGGAGCCCGACCTGGTCGTGGTGGAGGGGCTGCGCAAGGTGTTCCCGATCAGGGGCACCGGGGAGGAGTTCACGGCGGTGGACGGGGTGTCGTTCGCCGTCCCGCGCGGCTGTACCGTCTCGATCGTGGGCGAGTCCGGCTCGGGCAAGTCGACGACCGCGAACCTGCTGCTCGGATTGGACGCGCCGACCGCGGGCGGCATCCGCTTCGACGGCACGGACCTGACCGCGCTGGGCAGGAAGGACCTGTTCGCCTTCCGCCGCCGGGTCCAGCCGGTCTTCCAGAACCCGTACGCCTCGCTCGACCCCCGCTACACGGTGGAGAAGTCGATCACCGAGCCGCTGCGCGTGCACCGCGTCGGCACCGCGGCCGAGCGCCGGAAGGCGGCGGCCGAGCTGCTGGAGAAGGTGGCGCTGCCCGCGTCGCTGGCCGGGCGGCTGCCGCACGAGCTGTCCGGCGGACAGCGCCAGCGGGTGGCCATCGCCCGCGCCCTGGCCCTGTCGCCGGAGCTGGTCGTGCTCGACGAGGCCGTCTCCGCGCTGGACGTGCTGGTGCAGGCGCAGATCCTGGAGCTGCTGGCCGAGCTGCAGCGGGAGCTGGGGCTCAGCTACCTGTTCATCAGCCACGACCTGGCCGTCGTCCGGATGATCTCGCACGCGGTGCACGTCATGCGCGGCGGCCGGATCGTGGAGAGCGGCACCGCGCAGGAGATCTTCGACCATCCCTCCGACGACTACACCCGGGAGTTGCTCGCCGCCATCCCCGGCCGGTCACAGTAGAGATGTGAAGATCCTCCTGGTTCAACCCCCGCACTGGTCCCCCGACGGTCACGCGAACTTCGACGCCGTCGAGGAGCTGCTCGGTTCCTCCTCCGGGGATGTGATGCTGCTGCCCGAGCTGGCGGGCTCCAGCCTGCCCCGCGCCGACTACCTGGCCAGGGTCCGGGCGCTGGCCGAGGGCTCGGGCATGACGGTCGTCGGGGGCTCGCACTACGACGGGCCCGTCAACCGGGGCGCGGTGTTCGACGGGCGGGGCACGTTACTGCTGGAGTACGACAAGGTGCATCCGTACGGGCTGGAGCTGCGCTCCGGCGTGCGCCCCGGCCGGCCGAGCGCGGGCTTCGAGCTGGACGGCCGCCGCCTGCACGTGCTGCTCTGCGCCGACCTGTGGTACTCGGCCGGCCTGGCCGGGCACGACGGGCTCGACGCCGTGCTCGTGCCCGCCTTCTCCGTCACCCGCTGGGACGGCCCCGCCCCGGCCCGGGAGCTGTGGCAGCACATGAGCGTGGCGCGGGCGTACGAGTTCATGACGTACGTGGCGGTCAGCGACTGGCACCACGAGACCACCTACCACGGCCATCCCTGCGCCGGGGTCACCGGCTTCGCCAACCCCTGCCCGCGGACGCCCGCGGGCTTCTTCACCGGCCCGCCGGACGCCCCCGTCTCGCTGCACGAGCTGGACTTCGACCGCCTGGACGCCTTCCGCCGCGACCGCGACGATCGCGGCTTCCGGTAGTAGGGCTGTCCCTACCATCCCTTGGGCCGCGCGCAGGATCGAGCGGGCCGGGGCCCGGCCCGTAGCGTCGTCCCCATGACAACCCTCCGGCACCGCCTCGCCACCGACACCCGTTACACCCTGCTCGGCCTGCCGATGGCCGTCCTGCACTTCGCCGTCGTCGTGGCCGGCATCTCGGCCGGGCTGGGCACCGCGGTCGTGTTCGTCGGCCTGCCGATCCTGGCCGCCACCGCCGCCGCGGCCAGGAACCTGGCCGACTTCGAGCGCGTCGCGCTGCCCGGCGTGCTCGGCCGCCCCGTGGCCCGCCCGCCCTACCGGCCCGCGCCGGCCTGGGCGGGCTGGTTCCGCCGCACGATGAACCCGCTGGCCGGCGGGCAGGCCTTGCTCGACCTGCTGTACGGCATCCTCGCCTTCCCGATCTCGCTGGCCGCCTCCGTCGTCGCCGCCGTCTGGTGGATCGGCACGCTGGCCGGCCTGACCTTCCCCCTGTACGGCTGGATCATCGCCGCCATCCCCGGCGTGGACCGGAGCCTGCCCGAGCTGCTCGGCCTGGGCGGCGGCGACACGATGTTCGTCGTCTTCAACACCGCGATCGGCGTGCTGTTCGCGCTGACGCTGGTCCCGGTGGTGCGCGGCGCGGCCCTGGTCAAGGCGAGCCTGGCCCAGGCCATGCTCACCCGGGCCCCGCTGGGCGCCCCCGCGCGGGTGCCGGCCGGCGTAACGGTGGGATGAGCGGCGCCGTTCCCCGGCTCCCCCCTAAGATGTTGATCATCAGGTCGAGCCAAGGCGGTGCCCGTGCGGTCGTGGTCGGAGCTTCCGGTAGGCCGGGTCGTCCGGCTGGACGCGGACGCCGAGACCGTGGCCCTGAGCATCGACCCGCTGCCGCCGGGCGCGCCCGCCATCCTCACCTACTTACCGGGCGAGCCACGATCGGTCGCCGGCATGGTCGCCTCCGTCCTGCGCGAGCTGGACGAGGCGGCCATCGCGCTGTTCCCGGCCTGGCTGCCCGAGGCCGCCGGGATCGAGGGGCCCGGCGGCGCGCACGTGCCGGCCGTCCGCTCGCTGGCGCTGCGCAGGGCGTCCGCCAGCGAGCACTACGGCCCGTTCCTGGCCGAGCTGGCCGAGCGGGCGCTGACCGGCCGCGCGAGCGTGTTCGGGCCGGAGGTACGCGTGACCGGCCTGGCCAGGGTGCTGGCCGAGAGCTTCGGCAGAACCGGGCTGGCCGTCCTGGTCCGCGTCCCTGACGGGCTCGCCCCGGCCGGCCAGGAGGTGCTCGTCGCGGGCTGCGAGTGGCTGGCTCACCGGGCGGCTGCCGGGGTGTGGCTCACGGGCGCCCCACTCGACGCGGTCGTTCATCGCGCCGCGCATCCGGCTGGATGCCAACACCAACAAGGCGCAGCTCGGGCAGGCCGTGCTCAGGAAGGCGCTGGCGCACTACGGCCGCAGCGGCGCGACGAGCCTCAAGGGGCTGGCCGCGCTGCTGTCCGACCTGCCCGACGGCGTGAGCGAGCTGGCCGGCGCCTCCCGCATCGGCGCGGAGCTCGCCCAGTCGCTGACCGCCGCCATGGACAACGATCCGCTGTTCGGCGGCGCGGGCACGCCGGTGGACCCCGGCCTGCTGGTGACCCCGCCGGCGGGCAAGCGGGCCCGGGTGTCGGTGATCAGCCTGGTCGGGCTGCCCGCACTGGAACAGCGGCAGAGCTTCGTGAGCCAGCTGCAGATGGAGCTGTTCGTCTGGTGCAAGCGGCATCCGGCGCAGGACCGGCCGCTGGGCGCGCTGCTGGTGATGGACGAGGCGCAGACGTTCGCGCCTGCGACCGGCGCCTCGGCCTCGACCCGCAGCACCGTGCTGCTCGCCTCCCAGGCCCGCAAGTACGGTCTCGGCCTCGTCTTCGCCACCCAGGCGCCCAAGGGGCTGCACAACCGCATCCCCGGCAACTCGGCCACCCAGTTCTTCGGCCTGCTCAACGCGCCGATCCAGATCACCGCCGCCAGGGAGATGGCCCGGTCGAAGGGCGGCGACGTACCTGACATCTCGCGGCTGCGCTCGGGCGAGTTCTACCTCGCGCGGGAGGGCGGCACGTTCGCCAGGACGCGGGTGCCCATGTGCCTGTCGTGGCATCCCAGCTCCCCGCTGACGACGGAGGAGGTCATCGAGCGGAGCCGGGTCAGCGAGCCACGCTGGGCGTGAGCTCGTCCGCCACCTGGCGGGTGACGCGCCGGCCCAGGAGGGCCACGAGCTTGCGGGGCCGGCGCGGCATCAGGTGGGCCATCGCGAAGTTGCCACGGCCGGGCACCACGTAGCCGCGGTCGCGGTCGAAGGCCCGCAGGGCGGCCGTGACGACGGACTCCGGGGTGGCGGGCGTGGCGCCGATGGCGGCCTTCCTGGTGCCGATCCGGTCGAAGAAGGCCGTCTCGACCGGGCCGGGCGTGACGGCGAGGACCTTCACGCCGCTGCCGCGCAGCTCGCTCCAGAGGGCCAGGCTGAAGTTGAGCACGAACGTCTTGGACGCGGCGTACGTCGCGAAGTACGGCGCCACGTTGAACCCGGCCGTGGAGCCCACGTTGATCACGCCACCGGAGCCGCGGCGGAGCATCGGCGGCAGGAACGCGTGCGTCAGCCCCACCAGCGACACGACGTTGACCATGAGCTCGTCGTGCTCCCGCTCGGCGGCGATCCGGTCGAAGTGGCCCGCCGTGCCGAAGCCGGCGTTGTTGACGAGCAGGTCGACGGTGAGACCGCGGGCGGCGCTCTCCTCGGCGACCCGGGAGGCGGCGTCGGGCGCGGACAGGTCCTGGACGATGACCTCGGCGCGGACGTCGTGGTGGCGGCGCAGCTCGTCCGCCAGCGCTTCGAGGGCCGGCGCGGACCTGGCGACCAGCGCGAGGTCGTGCCCGCGGGCGGCGAGGCTGCGGGCGAACGCGGCGCCGAGGCCGGAGGACGCGCCGGTGACGAGAGCGGTTCCCTGGGTTGTCATGAGCAAGAAAGTAGCAGATCTACATAGAACTGCAACACTTCGTCTCACTTTTAGGCGGTAGTGTTCCTTCCATGGTGAGAATGCGGGCCGACGCCGAGCGCAGCATGCGCGCGATCATGGCGGCGGCGGAGAACGTGCTGAGCGCCAGCCCGGTGGCCACGATGGAGCAGGTCGCCGAGGCGGCGGGCGTCGCCAGGGCCACCGTCCACCGCAGGTTCGCCAGCAGGGAGGCGCTGATCGAGGCCATGGAGGTGACCGCGTGGCGGGAGATACTCCAGGCGGTGCACGACGCCCGCCCGCACACCGCTCCCCCGCTGGTCGCGCTGCACCAGGCCACCGCCGGCATCCTGCAGATCAAGCCCGCCTGGCGCTTCACGCTGGCCCGGCAGGTGCCGCTCAGCGCCGAGGCGCAGGCCGTGCAGGCGGAGGTGATGTCGCTGTGCGAGGAGGTCTTCGGCAAGCTGCTCGGGCCGGACGCCGACCTCGTCTGGGCCCGGCAGGTCTACCTCGCGCTGCTGGGGGAGGCCGCGCACGGCACTCCCCCAGTGGGTCAGGACCCTGACACGATCGCCGCGAAGGTGATCGACACCCTCATGCACGGCGTTCAGCGCAGGGCGTAGGCGCGGATCACCTCCTGCGTCAGCGTGTTGCCGTTCACGTCGGAGGCGTTCAGCCGCAGCGAGACGAAGCCGGAGCGCGACCGGTCGAGCGTCGTCTCGTAGGCCCCCTCGCCCCTGGCCGGGCGCAGCCGGGCCGGCTTCCAGCTCGCGCCGTCGTCGTACGACACCTCCAGCGACACGCGCTCGATCGCACTCTGCTCGGCCCCCTCCTGGTGGCGCAGGGTCAGGCCGAGCCTGCGGGACCCGGCCCGGTTCGTCAGGTCCACGGGCGCGTCGAAGGCGGCCACCAGCAGCGGGACCACGGCGGTCTCCCGCTGGGAGACGAACGTCCACACGCCCCGCGTGCGGGTGGACAGCTTCGCCCACTCCGACTCGTTCGCCACGTCGTACTCGATCCGGTACGAGGCCTTCTCCGGCGCCAGCGTGCCCGACCCGGAAGGCAGGTAGTTCGTCTGCCAGAGCAGGGTGTCGCCCTGGTAGAGCCGGAAGTCGGTCTTCAGCCCGCGCTCGAACTGGCTGGTGTACGCCTCGCCGTAGTTGCCCCCGGCGTCCACGAAGCCCTGCATCGACAGCCGCAGCTTGTCGCCCTCCCTGCGCACCGGGTTGCGCGGGTTGACGCCGGGCAGCAACGGCTGCTTGAACACGGTGCGGCCGACCCGCTCCCCCGCCTCGTACGAGCGCATCTCCGGTGCAGACACCGCCACCCGCACCGTGTCCTGGTGCGGCCACATGTTGTTGTAGGAGCGCTCCGGCGTGGCCGCGGACGTGCTCCACCGCAGGCCGGGGTCGGGGGTGACGTAGTCGACGCGGGTCCGCGGCGCCTTGGCCATGGGGTGGTTCGTCGAGATCGACATGGTGTCCCAGGGCTCGAACACGTAGCGGGCCTCGTTGGCCGTCATGTCGCCGGCCAGCTGGCTGTGGTAGCCGGTCTCGATCCTGGCCTGCGACCTGGCGCGCACCACGTACGTGAGCGAGTCGCGGACCCTGCCCTGCTCGCGCAGGTACAGGTCGTACACGTACGGGCTGGCCACGATGCCCTTGGCCACGATCGGCACCGGGAGGCGGCGCAGCCGTTCGACCAGCTTCAGCCCCTCCTCGTGGGTCAGCCGCACGGTCGGGACGGCCAGCTTGACCCCGTTGCCGCCGGTGGTGACGTCGGAGCCGGGGCGGTCGCTGTAGACGGCCACCATGGCGGCCCCGGCCGCGGCGGCGGCGTTCGACTGCGTGGAGACCGGCACGCCGTCGGTGCGGCGGATGACGGCGAGCTTGCCGCGCAGGTCGCGGGCCTTGATCTCCTCGGCGCTGCCCCGGCCCGCGTCCACGGCCAGGAGCAGGCGGGTGCCGTCGAGGCGCGGGTACTCGGTGGAGAAGTCGCTGAACTGGACCGGGTCCACGTACTCGGGCGCCAGCTTGAGGCCGAGCGTGGAGAAGGCGATCTCCGGTGCCTTGAGCCGCCAGCGGGTGGCGACCACGAACGTGCCCTTGGTGACCTTCCTGGTCGGCTGGACGAACAGGCGCTCCTCGACCTGCCCGCCGGGCGAGATCGTGGTGCCGCCGCGCAGCGCGGTCCCCTGCTCGCCGGCGCGGTACCACATGAGGGCGGCGGCGGCCCCCGTGTTCCGCTTGGTCTCGTGGTCGGGGGTCTCGACCTTGACCTCGACGGCCTTGCGGGCGTCGAGCACGACCTCGGTGTCCCCGGTGATCTCCATCTCCGGGTCGCCGAGCAGGCTCTCGTTGAGCGGTTTGCCGGTGGCGGTGCTGTCCTGCGTGGCGGGCATGGTGAAGATGTGGCCGAGCACCGAGTACGTGCCCGGCTTGACGAGCAGGCAGGTGCCGGAGCCGTACCTGGCGTCGGTGCAGGGCTGGGCGGGGTCGCCGGGGAGCACGCGGCCGACGAGGGTGCCCTCGTCCAGGTTCAGCACGGTGAAGCCGCCGCGGCCCGGGCGGCCGTCCCTGGCGATGCCGCGGACGCGCAGCTCGACCCGCTTGTCGTCCACGCTCGCGGTCAGCAGCGTGCGGGTGCCCGCGGCCGTCAGCTCCTGGCGCAGCGCCCCCGCCTTGCCCGCCTTGATCGTGACCTTCGCCTCGGCGGTGCCGCCCGCGGGGACGGTGAGCGTGGCCGGCTCGACCGTGAACGCGTCGCCGGCCGCCAGCGGCAGCTCGGCGGAGGTCCGGCCGAGGTTGCGGTAGCCGATGGTGAGCGTCTTCTCCTCGCCCGTGGTGAGCCGGCCGAAGTTGAGCGAGCCCGCCGAGGCGACGACCGAGCCCTTGATCGCGGCGGCCACGTCGATCCTGCCCGCGCCCTGCGCGTCCACCGGGATGTCGCCGCCCGCCCTGGCGGTGGCCATGAGCAGGGACTTCAGCTCGTTGCCCGTGATGCCGGGGCGTGCCTGGCGCAGCAGCGCCGCCGCGCCCGCGACGTGCGGGGTGGCCATGGAGGTGCCGGACATGGCGACCCGGCCGCCGCCCGGCCTGGCGGCGGTGATGTCCACGCCCGGCGCGGTGACGTCGGGCTTGACCGCCTGGTCGGCCAGGATCGGGCCCCTGCTGGAGAAGGGGGCGAGCCGGTCCTGCCCGTCCACCGCGCCGACGGTCAGCGCCGCCGGGGCGTCGCCGGGGGCGCCCACGCACGAGTCGCAGCCGTCGTTGCCCGCGGCCACCACGAACAGCGTGCCGTGCTCCTGGGTGAGCCGGGTGACGGCGTCGGTGAGCGGGCCGCCCGCCTCCGGGCTGCCCAGGCTCAGGTTGACGACCTCGGCGTGCTTCTCGGCGGCCGCCCACTCCATGCCGTCGATGATCCAGGAGAGCTGCCCGTAGCCGTCGGCGCCCAGCACCCGGCCGTTGAGCAGCCGCACGCCGGGCGCCACGCCGGAGGCCGTGCCCGCCACGTGGGTGCCGTGACCGTGCGGGTCGCCGGTGGTGTTCTCGCCGGTGAAGTCGCGCTCGCCGGAGACCTTGCCGGTGAGGTCGGGGTGGGTGGCGTCCACGCCGGTGTCGAGCACGGCCACGGTGGTGCCGGTGCCGTCGTACCCGGCGGCCCACGCCTCGGGCGCGCCGATCTGCGGCACGCTGTCCTCCAGCACCGCTCGCACCTCGCGGTCCAGCCAGACCTTCGCCACGCCCGCCAGCGGCGCGGCGGCCCGCGTCTGCGGTGCCGGGGCGGCCAGCTTGGCCAGCTCCGCCCCGAACGCCGCCGCGTCCGCCGCCGCCACCCGCACGCCCGCACCGCCGATGCTCTCCAGCGCGCGCACCTGCTCGACGGCCGGCAGCGCGGCCCTGGTCGCGTTCGGCGACGCGTACGTGAGGATCAGCGGGATGGCGGCGCCGTAGTCCTGCTCGGCCAGCGCCGTCACGTTGAACAGCTCGGTGTCGAGCCGCTCGGGCACCAGGGACGCGACATCGTCCGGGATGACCGTCACCCCGCGCTCGGTCTCCAGCACCTGGAACGCCGGCACGGACCCGTCGGCCCGGGGCGCGGGGGTGACCGTCACCGTGCTGTGCCCGCCGTCGACGGCCCGCACCTGCACCCGGTCACCGGTGATCAGGGTGATCTCGCCGCCCTCGGCCTCCGGCGTGAACGCCGCCGCCGGAGCGGTGGCGGCGTGCGCGCCGGGAGCCGAGAGCGGCGAGGCCGCCATGACGGCCGCGACGGCCACCACCATCCCCCGCCTTAAGCCACGCATGGACGACCTCCAGAGAATCGGTAAGCACGAATACCGAATTCCTAGCCATCCTGAACTGGCGGTGTCCAGGAAATCGGCGTGGCCACATCCCGACTTGTCGTAAAGCCGCCACACCCGAGTTGGCCAACGAACACGCCCCGCTTACAGTGAGCTGACCATGGACACTGGAATGCTCGACGTTCCCGGCGCCAGGCTCTTCTACGAGGTTCGCGGCTCGGGGCCGGTCCTCCTGGTGATGCTCGGCGGCAGCACGGACCCGGCGATGGCCGCCCCGCTGGCCGAGGTCCTGTCCGATCGCTACACGGTCATCACCTACGACCGGCGCGGCTACTCCCGCAGCCCGCTGTCGGAGCCGTTCGGCGAGCGGCCCGTCGAGCTGCACGCCGACGACGCGCTACGCCTCCTGGAGGCCGCAGGCTCCGCGCCCGCCCACGTCTTCGCCACCCACGCGGGCGCGCTGATCGCGCTCGACCTGCTGGCCCGCCACCCCGATCGGGTACGGCGGCTGGTGGCGCACGAGCCGCCCGTCTGCGAGCTGCTGCCCGACGCCGATCGCTGGAGCCGGTTGACCGACGAGGCTCTCGGCCTCTTCGAACGCGAAGGGGCCGGCGCGGCGATGCGCCGGATCGGCGAGGAGACCGGCCTCATGGCCCCCGGCCCGCCGGATCCCGGCCTCCCGGCATGGGTGCGCGACATGCTGACCAGGATGGCGGCCAACGCCGAGCCGAACCTGCGCTACGAGCTGCGCGCCTTCAGCCGCTACGTGCCCGACGCGGCGGCGCTGCGCGGCGCCCCGCTGGTCGTGGCGTACGGGGCGGACGACAGGGGCACGCTCTTCCACCGGGCCGCGCTGGCCGTGGCGGAGCACCTGGGCAGGCAGGCCGTGGAGCTGCCCGGCGACCACGTCGGCTACCTGCGCTCCCCTGCCGCCTTCGCCGAGGCGCTGCACGCCTGCCTGGCGTGATCAACCGTCGAGGTCTTCGTACGGACGTGCCACCCGTACCGGTGCCGCGCTCAGGGCTGTCCGGCCGGCCTGCGCATCAGCTCGGCGTCGATCCGCGGCTGCACCGGCCCCGACACCGGCGTGACGTTGGCCCGCAGCACCAGCCCGAGCACCAGCGACAGCACCGTCACCGTGGCGCCGATCTGGTCCGCGGTGAACTCCAGGCCGAACCCGGCCACCGCCGTCATGAGCGTGGTCACCGCGCCCGTCAGCGCCGACACCACGATGGGCCGGGTCATGAGGGTGACGACGATCGACACGATGGCGCTGGCGATCGTCGAGATCGCCGCGACCTGCACCTGCGACAGGCCCAGCCCGAACGCGACCAGCAGCGCGACCAGCGCGTTCACCATGAACAGGATGACGGCGGGCTCCTGGCCGAGGATGGTGACCTTCTTCACGACGCCTCCTGCCGACGAAAGGATCCGGTAGCACGAGCGTGAACCCATCCCGGTCAGGAGTCCAGGGTGATGCCCTCGCGGCGCAGGTCCTCGACGATGCCGTCCACCAGGCGGGTGGCGACCGTGTGGTGCAGCCGCCCGTGCTCGCGCAGCTCGCGCACGGCGGGCACCGGGTCGGGGTCGGCGAACAGGCGCTCGTCCGCGTAGTCCACCGGCCGGCCCGTCGGGTCGACGGTCCACCAGGAGGCCTCCAGCGCGATGCCGTTCGGGTCGCTGAAGTAGATCGAGCGCAGGAAGCCGTGGTCGATGACGTCGGTCACCTCGCAGCCGTGCGCCTTGAGCCGGTCGCGCAGCCGCAGCAGCGCGTCCTCGTCGGGCAGGTGGAGTGCCAGGTGGTCGAACTGCGCCGCCTTCGCGTACGGCACCCCGGCCGGCTTGGCGAAGCTGTCGAGCTCCTGGTCGGCGTATTCGAAGAAGGCGACGGTGTTGCCCGTGCCCACCTCGAAGAAGTAGTGCCTGAACGCGGGGACGGCGAGGGTGGTGACGAGGCGGGCGTCGAGCACGCCGTGCCAGAAGCGCACGGTGGCGTCCATGTCCGCGGTCACCAGGGCGAGGTGGTGCACGCCGCGCCAGTGCACCGTTTCCGGGGTCGCAGCCATGCGTCAAACGTACGCCTTTCAACTATCCCCGTTAAGGGACATTGCCCTGGCGGCAACAGGATGCCTAACGTGCTGTTGGCCACTGCCTGACTGATGAGGAGCCCCGCCTGATGCATGACGACCGCAATCTGGTCGAAGCCCGGCTGAAGCGCGTTCTGAACGAGCGGATCCGCCCGGCGATCCATCCCGAGTCCGTCCCCCTGGAAGTGGCCGTCTGGCACGCGCCCGACGAGCCCGTGCCGGTGGCGGAGGGCCTGGCGGCCGAGGCCGAGCCGATCGCGGTGGGCCAGGCGTGGGGCAAGCCGTGGGGGACGAGCTGGTTCACCGTCACCGGCACCGTCCCCAGGGAGTGGAGCGGCCGGATCGTGGAGGCGATCCTGGATCTCGGCTTCGACGCGGACAAGCCGGGCTTCCAGTGCGAGGGCCTGGTGTACCGGCCCGACGGCACGCCGGTGAAGGGGCTCAACCCGCGCAACCAGTGGGTCCGCATCGCTTCGTCCGCGGAGGGCGGTGAGGAGGTGCGGCTGCACGTCGAGGCCGCCTCCAACCCGATCATCCTGGGCCACGACGCGTTCCGGCCGACGGCGATGGGCGACAGGGAGACGGCCGGCGGCGACCCGCTGTACCTGCTGACCCGCATGGACCTGGCCGTCTTCGACAAGACGGTGTGGGAGCTCGTCATGGACCTGGAGGTGCTCGGCGAGCTCATGCTGGAGCTGCCGGTCGACAGCGCCCGCCGCTGGGAGCTGCTGCGTGCCGTGGAGCGGGCGCTGGACGCGGTCGACCTGCAAGATGTCGGCGGCACCGCGGCGGCGGCCAGGGCGGAGCTGGCCGGGGTGCTGGCCTCGCCGGCGGCGCCGTCGGCGCACCGGATCAGCGCGGTCGGGCACGCGCACATCGACTCGGCGTGGTTGTGGCCGCTGCGCGAGACCGTGCGCAAGGTGGCCCGCACGACCTCCAACATGACCGCGCTGCTGGAGGACGAGCCGGACTTCGTGTTCGCGATGTCGCAGGCGCAGCAGTGGGCGTGGGTGAAGGAGCACCGGCCCGAGGTGTGGGCGAAGGTGACCAAGGCGGTGGCGGCGGGCAGGTTCGTCCCGGCGGGCGGCATGTGGGTGGAGTCCGACACGAACATGCCCGGCTCGGAGGCCATGGCCCGGCAGTTCGTGCACGGCAAGCGGTTCTTCATCGACGAGTTCGGCGTGGACAACGAGGAGGTGTGGCTGCCGGACACGTTCGGGTTCGCGGCGGGGCTGCCGCAGATCATCAAGGCGGCCGGGTCGAAGCGGCTGCTCACGCAGAAGATCTCGTGGAGCCAGACGAACACGTTCCCGCACCACACGTTCCTGTGGGAGGGCATCGACGGGACGCGGATCTTCACGCACTTCCCGCCGGTCGACACCTACAACTGCTCGATGCAGGGCAGGGAGCTGGCGCACGCGGCCCGCAACTTCAAGGACAAGGGCGTGGCCCGGCACTCGCTGGCCCCGACAGGCTGGGGCGACGGGGGCGGCGGCACGACGCGGGAGATGGTGGCCAAGGCGGCGAGGGTACGCGACCTGGAGGGCTCTCCGGTGGTCACGTGGGAGACGCCGTCGGAGTTCTTCGCCAAGGCCGAGGCCGAGTACCCGCAGCCGCCCGTGTGGGTCGGCGAGCTCTACCTGGAGCTGCATCGCGCCACGCTGACCAGCCAGGCCAAGACCAAGCAGGGCAACCGGCGCAGCGAGTCGCTGCTGCGGGAGGCCGAGCTGTGGGCCGCCACGGCGGCGGTGCGGGCGGACGCGCCCTACCCGTACGAGCGGCTCGACCGGATCTGGAAGACGGTGCTGCTGCACCAGTTCCACGACATCCTGCCGGGGTCGTCGATCGCGTGGGTGCACCGGGAGGCGCGCAGGACGTACGAGCTGGTGGCGCGGGAGCTGAACGAGATCATCGACGGCGCGCAGCGGGCGCTGGCGGGCGAGGGCCAGGAGGAGCTGATCTTCAACGGCGCCCCGCACGCCCGCCACGGCGTCCCCGCCGGCGGTGCCGCGCCCGCCGGCCACGCGCCGGGAACACGGGCGCGCCCCACGGCGGAGGGCGGCTTCGTGCTGGAGGACGAGCTGCTCAGGGTCGAGATCGACGGGCGCGGGCTGGTCGTGTCGGCCCGGGACCTGCGTGGCGGCAGGGAGGCGATCGCGCCGGGGCGCGCGGCCAACCTGCTCCAGCTCCACCAGGACTTCCCCAACAAGTGGGACGCCTGGGACGTGGACGAGTTCTACCGTCACACGGTCACCGACCTCACCGAGGCCGAGGACGTCCGGCTGGACGGCGACGGCGTGGTGGTCAGGCGCTCGTTCGGAGCGTCGGCGGTGACCCAGCGGCTCACGCTCGCCGGCGGGCGGCTGGAGATCGACACCGAGGTCGACTGGCACGAGACGGAGAAGTTCCTCAAGCTGGCCTTCCCGCTGGACGTGCGCGCCGACCGGTACGCCTCCGAGAGCCAGTACGGCCACTCCTTCCGCGCCACCCACACGAACACCAGCTGGGAGGCCGCCAAGTTCGAGGCCTGCAACCACCGCTTCCTGCACGTGGAGGAGCCGGGCTGGGGCGTGGCGGTGGTCAACGACTCCACCTACGGCCACGACGTGACCCGCGAGGTGGACGAGCACGGCACGACCACGACGCTGCGCGTCTCGCTGCTGCGCGCCCCGCGCTTCCCCGACCCCGAGACCGACCAGGGGACGCACCGCTTCCGGCACGCGCTGGTGCCGGGCGCGGGGATCGGTGACGCGGTGCGCGAGGGGTACTTCATCAACCTGCCCGAGCGCCGCGTCGCCGGCGCCGGCCCGGTGGAGCCGCTGGTCACGGTGGACGACGACGCCGTCGTGGTGACGGCGGTGAAGCTGGCCGACGACGAGAGCGGCGACGTGGTCGTACGCTTCCACGAGTCCAGGGGCGGCCGGGCGAAGGCGACCCTGCGGGCCGGCTTCCCCGTCGCCGAGGTGGTCGCGACGGACCTGCTGGAGCGGCCCACGGGCGAGCCGCAGCGCCAAGGAGGCGAGATCCCGGTGACGCTGCGGCCGTTCGAGCTGGTCACGCTCCGCCTGAAGCGCGCGTGAGGTGAAGGGGCGCGCGTGAACCTACTCGCGCACGCTGCCCTCCGTGAGTCCGGCGCGCCAGAACCGCTGCAGCGCGCCGGACAGCACGATCTGCACGAAGATGCGCCACTCGCCGGCGCGGCCGGAACGGGCCGCGTCGAGCACGTCGTCCGGCACGGTGGCGGCGTGGACCCGCGACAGGCACACGCCGAACGGGCTGACCAGGCTGGGCAGCAGGATCAGGAACGGGGCGAGGAACGCCGCCGCCGCACGCTTGCTCATTCGGCTCTCAGCCCCTTCGTCCTGATCTGCTCGACGGGGCGCCGCTCGGCCGCCTTCAGCGCGTCCACCAGCGTGCTCCTGCCGCCGAGCGCCTCCTCGAAGCGGTCGCTGAGGATCTTCACCGTGTCGTCGAACGTCGGCCACCACACCCAGCCCTTGGGCACCTGGTTCGAGGAGTCGGTGAAGAGCTGGGCCGTCTGGTGCCCGCCGGGGAACGCCGACGGCTTGGTGAGCTGCGGGTTCGACATTCCGGAGATGGCCGCGGGCCAGCCGTAGCCGCTCTTGCTCAGCGTCTCGACGCTGCGCGGGTCACGGTTGATCCACAACGCGAACTCCACCGCCTCCTCGGGGTGCTCGCAGCCGCGCAGCAGCGAGGTGGCCGAGCCGCCGTAGCCGGCCGAGGCCTGGCCGCCCGGCTCCCACTGCGGCAGCGGGGCGGCGCGCCACCTGCCCGCCGACCCGGGGGCGTTCGCCTCCATGATCGCTTCGGCCCACTGCGCGACCGGCACGGCCACGACGCCGCCGGTGTTCAGGTCCTTGTACCAGCTCGGGGTGAACTGCGGCGCGACCTTCACCAGGTCGTCCTTGATCATGTCCTGCCAGAACCGGGCGACCTTGGTGGAGGCCGGGCTGGTCAGCTCGGCGTGCCAGACCTCGTCCTTCGTGTCGATCCACGGGGTGCCGGCCTGCCAGGCCAGGCTGATGAAGGGCGCTGTTGAACAGGTCCACCGCCTTGTCCATGCCGGGGACCCAGGCCCAGAAGGTCAGCCGGACTGTGGCCCGGCTCCGCTTCCGCAGGCGCTGAGCAGCAACATCACCACCGCGGCCAGGCCGAGGAGGGGCCCTCAGACGATGTGGCGGGATTTCAGAAAATACGATTTATCGCCATCGGAAGTCGGATGGAAGGGGAGGCGCCGCGTGAGCTATCCACGGCGAGGCATGCACGGTGAGGTTGTCGAAGATCTCGGCCGCCGGATCGTGAGCGGTGCCCCCGAGGCCGAGGGTCATCTCGACCCCGTCGAGCTGGGTCGCCGTTACCACGTCAGCCATACCGTGGTCAGGGAGGCACTCAAGACGCTGGCGGCCAAGGGGCTGGTCGACGCCCGGCCCAAGCGGGGCACGTTCGTCCGGCCGCGGGGCGACTGGTCGCTGCTGGACCCCGACGTGCTGCGCTGGCGCTTCGAGCAGCGGGGCGACACCGACATGCTGCGCGACCTGGCCGAGGTGCGGGCCGTGGTGGAGCCGGCGGGGGCCCGATTGGCGGCGGCGCGGCGGTCGGAGGAGGACGTGGCCGCGCTGGAGGCGGCGCTGGAGCGGATGGCGGCCACGGTGGCCGACCCCGTGGCGCACACCGAGGCGGACGTGGCCTTCCACCGCCTGCTGCTGGCCGCCTCGCGCAACGAGCTGCTGGAATGCCTGGAAGTGGTGATCGCCGCGGCGCTGTCGGCCCGGGACCGGCTCGTTCACTCGACGGGCGAGCGCCCCGGCTTCGCCGCGACGCACCGGGCGGTGCTCGACGCCGTACGCGACGGAGATCCGGACGCGGCCGAGACCGCCATGCGTGCCCTCCTGACCCAGGCCGAACGGGACGAATCTGACCTCAGCCACTGAGCAGGGCACCCAGGCGGGGCGCGTACGTGGCGTGGAAGACCAGCGAGGCCGCCCCGATCGCCGCGGCGTCGGCCGCGATCGGCGAGGTCTCCACCCTGACCGAGTGCAGCCGCCTGGCCAGCGGCCGCTCCGTCACGGCCCGCGCGATCACCTCCCGGTAGATCTCCCCGACCTCTCTCAGCGCGGGCCCGCCGAGCACGAGCAGATCGATGTCCAGCATGTTCACCACGCTCACGGCGGCGTCGGCCAGCCGCTGCGCCACCCGCTCGATCACCCGGCGGGCCTCGGGCTCCCCGCTCGCCGCCGCCGCGCAGATGGCGGCGTGGTCCGCGCCGTTGCCGAACGCGGCCTCGATGGCGCTCGGGCAGCACACGGCCTCCACGCACCCCCGGTTGCCGCAGTAACACTCGGGCCCCTCCGGCTCCACCGTGATGTGCCCGAACTCGGCGGCGTTGAGCGAGCTGCCCCGGTAGACCTGGTTGTCCAGGATGAGCCCGCCCCCGATCCCGGTGCCGAGGTAGAGGTAGGCGAAGCCGGGAGCCGAGCGCGCGATGCCCGCCCAGCGCTCCCCGATCGCCGCCGCCGTGGCGTCGTTGTCCACCGTCACCGGGAAGCGGGTGTACTCCTGGAGCAGGCCCTTGATCGGCACCCGGTCCCAGCCGGGCAGCCGCGGCGGCGAGACCATCACGCCGTCGGCGTCCAGCGGCCCCGGGCAGGCCAGCCCCACGCCGAGCACCTTGCCGTCGGGCACCCCGGCCTCGCGCAGGATCCTGCGGGCCGCCCTGGCCATCCTGCGGATCACCGCGTCGGGGCTGATCGCCGGGCGCAGGGGCAGGTGCAGCCGGGTGACGGGGTTGCCCGCCAGGTCCGCCAGCACGCAGGAGAGCTCCTGCGGGTCGAAGTGCACGCCGACCGCGTAGCCTGCGCGGGCGTCCACGCGCAGGATCGTGCGCGGCTTGCCGCCGCTCGACGGCGCGGAGCCGTCCTCGACGACCAGCCCCTCCTCCAGCAACCTGCGCACGATCACCGACACGGTCTGGGCGGTGAGCCCGGTCACGGCGGCGATCTGCACCCGGCTGATCCCGCCGGACGCCTGGATGGCCTCCAGCACGACGGCGCGGTTGTAGCTGCCTACCTTGGGCAGGTTCGTGCCCTGCTGCATGTGAGCAATGTCACCACAGAGTGTTGACTTAGTAAATCAAAAAGATTTACGTTTCTCCGCAACCCAAGGAAACAAGGGGAGGCCGTGATGAGACGTAGCCTGGCTGGTTCCCTCATGTTGTTGACAGCGCTGACAGCAGCAGGTTGCGGCGGCGACGCCGCCCAGGAATCCGCGTCCGGAGCCAAGGAGCTCGAAGTCCTCTACAAGGTCGAACCGACGTGGCCGCATCTGGAGAAGATGCTGCGCGACGCCAAGAAGCAGTACGAGACCGCCCACCCCGGTGTCACGATCAAGCTGACCCCGGTGCAGGGCAACAACGAGGCCTACTACACCAAACTGGCGCTGCTCAACCGCTCCCCCGACTCGGCGCCCGACCTCTACTACCACGACACCTTCCAGGTCAACGCGGACGTCGCGGCGGGCAAGCTGGCCCCGCTCGACGACCACCTGGCCAAGTGGCCCGACTGGAACACCCAGTTCCCCGACTCGGTCAAGCAGGCCGCCAAGGGCGCCGACGGCAAGATCTACGGCGTGCCCATCAGCACCGACACGCGCGGCCTCTGGTACCACAAGGACGTCTTCGCCAAGGCCGGCCTGCCCGTCCCGTGGGAGCCGAAGACCTGGAACGACGTCCTGACCGCGGCCCGCGCGATCAAGCAGAAGGTCCCGGACGCCGTCCCGTTCAGCATGTACTCCACGAAGATCCACGGCGAGGCTGCCACCATGCAGGGCTTCGAGATGCTCCTGTACGGCACCCCCGGCGGCACCCTGTACGACGACACGCAGCAGAAGTGGGTGGCCGGCGGCAAGAACTTCACCGACGCCCTGACCTTCATCAACACCATCTACCGCGAGGAGCTCGGCCCCAAGCAGGCCGACGCGCACAACGCCAAGCTCGCCGACAAGGTCAACCTGGAGTGGTTCCCGGCAGGCAAGGTCGGCATCTCGCTCGACGGCGCCTGGACGGCGGCCGCGTGGAAGCCGACCAGCACCAAGCCGTGGCCCGAGTGGAAGGACAAGATCGGCTGGACGGCCATGCCGACGCAGAACGGCGAGGCGCCGGGAGCGGTCAGCATGTCGGGCGGCTGGGTGATGGCCATGAGCTCCTACACCAAGCTCAAGCAGGAGGCGTTCGACTTCATCACGGTGGCCACGAACAAGGAGAACTCGATGACGTACTCCGTGAGCACCGGTGACCTGGCCGTCCGCAAGGACGTCGCGGCCGACCCGAAGTACACCGCCGACAACCCGAGCGTGAAGTTCTGGACCGACCTGGCCGCGGTGACGCACTACCGGCCGGCGTACGAGGCGTACCCGAAGGTGTCTGCGCAGGTCCAGGAGGCGATGGAGGCGGTCACCACCGGCTCGCGCACCCCTGAGGAAGCCACCGCCGCCTACGTCAAGGCGCTGCCCACGGCCGTGGGAGGCGCCGACAAGGTCCTGGCCCGATGACGGTCGCCACAGCACCGTCGCCCGCCGTGACGGGCTCGCCGGCAGGCGGCCCGGCACGGCGGCGGCGGGTCCTGCGCTGGCTGCTCCCGATGGCTCCCGCGCTGGCGCTGCTGGCGCTGTTCCTCGCGGGGCCCATCCTGTGGAGCGTCTACATCGCCTTCACCAACGAGACCCTGACCGGCTCGGCCTCGGTGAACTCGCAGTTCGTGGGCTTGGACAACTTCGTCAGGATGTTCGGCGACCCGAACTTCGTCAACTCCTTCCTGCTCACGTTCGTCTTCGTCATCGGCTCGGCCGTGATCGGCCAGAACACGCTGGGCCTGATCATCGCCCTCCTCCAGCGGGGCCGCGGCCGGGTGACGCGCAGCGTGGTCAACGGCGTGGTCATCGGCGCCTGGGTGATGCCCGAGATCGTCGCGGCCGCCTGCTGGTTCTCGTTCCTGGCCGAGGACGGCACGCTCAACACGGTCCTCGGCATCTCGCAGGAGTGGCTCTACACCGCCCCGATGCTCGCCGTCATCCTGGCCAACGTCTGGCGCGGCACGGCGTTCTCGATGCTGGTGTACTCGGCCGCGCTGTCGGAGGTGCCGCCCGACCTGGTGGAGGCGGCGGCGGTGGACGGGGCGAGCCCGGCCCGGCGGCTGCTGCACATCACGCTGCCGCTGATCCGCCGCTCGATCATGTCGAACCTCATGCTGATCACGCTCCAGACGCTGGCCGGCTTCGGCCTCATCTACGCCCTGACCGGCGGCGGCCCGGGCACGGCCAGCCAGACCACCCCGCTCTACATGTACGAGCAGGCCTTCCGCTACTTCGAGATCGGCTACGGCTCGGCCATCGCGCTGGTCATGCTGATCATCGGCGCCCTGTTCTCGCTGGTCTACCTGCGTCTGATCAAGGTGGAGGACACATGACCGAGCTGGTCGAGGGCATCGGGGAGCACAGCACGTCGCTCATGAGGCCGGCGAAGGAGGCCTCATGACCCGCATCGCCGCCAGAGGCGCGGCCCTGCTGTCGCTCCTGGTCATCACGCTGGCCTTCCTGGGCCCGTTCCTGTGGGTGCTGATCGCCTCGGTGCAGCCGGAGGCCTCCCTCTCCGCCGCCCCGACGCTCACGTTCTCCCTGGACAACTTCAAGGCCGTGCTCACCTGGGAGACGATCATCCTGCCGCTGATCAACTCGATCGTCATCTCGGGGTCCACGGCCCTGCTCACGGTCCTGGTGGCGGGGCTGGCCGCGTACCCGCTGTCGCGCTACCAGCTCCGCTACCGCCGCCACTTCATGCTGACCCTGCTGTTCACGACGGGCCTGCCGGTGACGGCGATCCTCGTCCCCGTCTACGCGATGTTCTTCCGGTTCAACCTGTACGGCTCCGTCCCCGCGATGGTGCTGTTCCTGACGGCCAGCTCGCTGCCGTTCTCGATCTGGATGATGAAGAACTTCATGGACGGGGTGCCGGTCAGCCTGGAGGAGGCCGCCTGGGTGGACGGCGCGGGCTGGGTGCAGTCGCTGCGGGCCGTGGTGGGGCCGCTGATGGCGCCGGGGATCGCGGTGGTGGCCATCTTCGTGTTCGTGGGGCAGTGGGGGAACTTCTTCGCGCCGTTCGTCCTGCTGGACACGCCGGAGAAGCAGCCCGCCGCCGTCACCATCTACACGTTCTTCTCGCAGTACGGGCAGGTGGCGTACGGGCAGCTCGCCGCGTTCTCGATCCTGTACACGGCGCCGGCGGTGGTCCTGTACGTGGCGGTCAACAAGTACCTGGCGGGGTCGTTCAACTTCGGCGGCTCGGTGAAGGGCTGACCGTCGCCGAGCGGCCCCGCCCCGGGTCCAGATCCGGAGGAACGCGGGTCCTTGCCCGCGTGCGAGATGGCAGGTCACTGTTCCGGGCGGAGAGAATCCCCTGGGGCGGGTGCCGATGCCGGGCGGGCAGGCGGGCAGGCCCCAGGGGATCCCCGATCAGGCGCAGGTGTAGCCCGAAGGCGTCTGCGTGTCGCCGCTCGGCCGGGTGACCTGGAAGCCGAACGTGGTGCTGCCGTTCGGCGCCAGGTTGCCGTTGTAGCCGGCGTTCCTGGCGGTGATGGTCTGGCCGCTGACGGTCAGGGTGGCGTTCCACGACCCGGCGAGCGTGTGGCCGGCGGGCAGGGTGAACGTGACGGTCCAGCCGCTGATGGCCGACGAGCCGCCGTTGGTGACGGTGACGGGCTGGACGACGTAGCCGTTGTTCCACTGGTTCTGCACGGTGCCGGCCGCGGTGCAGCCGCCGCCCACCGGGCCGGACTGCGTGGTGAACGTGGCCGTCGCCGAGTTGGCGGACAGGTTGCCCGCCCCGTCACGGGCGCGGACGTACACCTGGTACTGGGTGTTGGGGGTCAGCCCGGTGAGGTTGATCGAGTTGGTGGTGCTCTGCCCGAGCTGCGTGTCCGTCGTCCCCTGCTCGCGGTAGACGTTGTAGCCGGCCAGGCCGCTGCCGCCGCTGTCGGTGGAGGCGGTCCACGTCAGCGTGGCGGAGTTGGACGTCACGTTGCTCGAGGTGGGCGTGCCCGGCGTGGTCGGCGGGGTGGGGTCGGTGGTGGTGCCGCCCGCCAGCGCGTCGTGCACGGCGGTGTAGGACGGCTTCTGCTGGTAGTTCTCGTCGTAGATCAGCGCGGCGCCCTCGCCGGAGAACGTGTCCGGCACCCAGGAGTACTTGTCGGTGAACCCCCAGATCGTCACCCCTGCGCAGGCGGTGACGGCGTTGCAGGCGTTGATCACGTTGCGGTAGTAGGTGGCCTGGGTGGTGTCCTTGCTGGAGCTCCTGGGCATCTGCATGCGCACGTCCAGCTCGGTGACCCGGACCTGGACGCCGAGGTCGGCGAAGCGCTGCATGTTCTGCTGGATGTCGCTGGGGAAGCCGTACTGGATGGCCAGGTGGCCCTGGAAGCCCACGCAGTCCACCGGGACGCCCTGCTGGCGCAGCGACGAGACCAGGTTGTACATGGCGGTGCTCTTGGCGTTGATGCCCTCGACGTTGTAGTCGTTGATGCACAGCCGGGCGTTGGGGTCGGCGGCGCGGGCGGCGCGGAAGGCGTCGGCGACGAAGCTCTGGCCGAGCGTGTTGTACCAGAACGAGCTGCGCCAGCCGCCGTTGTCGTCGAAGATCTCGTTCACCACGTCCCACGACACCACGGTGGCGTTGTCGGCGTAGCGGCCGACGAGCTGGCTGATGTGGTTCTGCATCGCCGTACGCATCGCGCTGGCGCCCAGTCCCTGCACCCAGCCGGGGGTCTGGCTGTGCCACACCAGGGTGTGGCCGTGGACCTGCTGGTTGTTCTGCGTGGCGAAGTTGACGATGGCGTCGGCGCCGGAGAAGTTGAACTGGCCCTGGCTGGGCTGGACGGTGTCCCACTTCATCACGTTCTCGGCGGTCACCTGGTTGAACTCGGTGGCCGCGATGTTGCGGTAGGAGGTCTCATTGGACAGCGGGCTGGTGGCGAGCGCCGCACCGATGAACTTGCTCCTGGCGGCGGCGTGCGTGCGCAGCGGCGCTGACGCTTCCGCCGAGGTGGCGGGCAGGAGGAAGGCTGCGAACATCCCCACTAACGTGAGGATTCGCAGGAGCGAGGACGAATGCACGGACATCTACCTCCGGAGGCAGGCACTCGATTCCGAAAGTTTCGGCCCGGTTCAGGCCGCATCGCAGACGGTATTGACATGCGCGTGAGCGGTCAATGGCACGCTCACAGTGTCGCTAAAGCAGCAGTTGGAAAGCAGAAACTATCGGTACGTCAATGAAACTTTCACGCCGACCGGGCGCCCGCGGCACCCTCTAGCGCGACGTACCTACCGGTCGGTACCGTGAAATCTCCGGAATAATCGTCCATTGCGGGAGTTCTGCGTATGTCTCTTTCGCACGCCCAGGTCCAGGCCCAGCTCACCGCCCCCGGCCAGCTCTTCGAGATGGAAGAGATCGGCGACAACGGCGTACGCACGTGGAAGCACGCTCCCGGCCACTTCCGCGCCCTGCTGGAGATGAGCAGGTTCCACGGCGAGAAGGTCTTCCTGGTCTACGAGGACGAGCACATCACGTTCGAGGAGCACTTCCGCCGCGCCGCCACCCTCGCCAACCGCCTGGTCGAGGAGTACGGCGTGGGCAAGGGCGACCGGGTGGCCGTGGCGATGCGCAACTACCCCGAGTGGGTCGTCGCGTTCTCGGCCACGCTGGCGGCGGGGGCGATCGCCGTACCGCTCAACGCCTGGTGGACGGAGGCGGAGCTGGCCTACGGCGTGAGCGACTCCGGAGCCAAGGTGCTGATCGCCGACGGCGAGCGCGCCGTCCGGCTGGCCTCGACGGGCGTGCCGATGATCGTCACCAGGGGCGAGGTGCCGCCGGGGGCGCGCGCGCTCGACGAGGTCCTGGGCGAGGTCATGGCCGACGTGAAGCTCCCCGACGTCGAGCTGGCCCCGGACGACCCGGCCACGATCTTCTACACCTCGGGCACGACCGGCAGCCCCAAGGGCGCGCTGGGCAGCCACCGCAACATCGGCCAGTCCCCCATGACGGTCGCCTACGGCCTCATGCGCGCGGTCGCCATGGCCGGCAAGGACGTCGGCGCGGCGGCCGGCACCCGCAGGATCACGCTCCTGACCGTCCCGCTCTTCCACGTCACCGGCTGCTTCTCGGCCATGACCACGACGATGTTCAGCGGCGGCGGCCTGGTGCTGATGTACAAGTGGGACCCCGAGCAGGCCCTGCGCCTCATCGAGCGGGAACGGGTCACCGCCATGATCGGCGTGCCCACCAACGCCTGGCAGCTCATGTCCCACCCCGACTTCGGCAAGTACGACCTGTCGTCCCTGTCCACCCTCGGCTACGGCGGCGCCCCCGCCCCGCCCAAGCTGCTGGAGCGCATCACCACCAACCTGCCCAACCGCGCCCCCTCCAACGGCTACGGCATGACCGAGACCTCCGCCCTGGCCATCGGCAACGGCGGCGCCGACTACCAGGCCAAGCCCGACAGCATCGGCCTGCCGTCGCCGGTGGTGGACGTGCGCGTGGTGGACCCGATGGGCGACGAGCTGGCGCCCGGCGAGGTCGGCGAGTTGTGCGTACGCGGCCCGAACGTCATCCTCGGCTACTGGAACAAGCCGGAGGCGACCGCGCAGACGTTCGTCGGCGGCTGGCTGCACACCGGCGACCTGGCCAAGATCGACGACGAGGGCTTCGTGTACATCGTGGACCGCGCCAAGGACATGGTGATCAGGGGCGGCGAGAACGTCTACTGCGCCGAGGTGGAGGCGGCCCTGTTCGAGCATCCGGCCGTGGACGACGCCGCCGTCATCGGCGTGCCGCACGACGAGCTGGGCGAGGAGGTCGGGGCGGTCATCCGGCTGGCCCCCGGCAAGACGGTCACGGCCGGGGAGCTGCAGACCTTCCTGGCGGAGCGCATCGCCAAGTTCAAGATCCCGGTACACGTCTGGTTCCGCGAGGGCGAGCTGCCCCGCAACCCCGGCGGCAAGATCCTCAAGACGCACCTGCGCCGGGAGGTCCTCGGCAGCTGACGGACGGCTGATCATCTCCCTGGGGGAACGCCGGGCCTGGGCGCCCCGTCCCCCAGGGGTGCCGGTGCACCCCTGGCGTTCCTGGCTGATCGCGTGTTGCACCTGGCGGCGTCCGGAGCTGGGCCTGGTGGGCGCCCGCCCCCTGCCGGCCAAGCCCCCGGCCTCCTGTGACGGCCCTCACACGACCCGCGTTTCCCCTGCTCGGCGCGGGAATCGCCGCCCCTCATTACCTGGCGCGTAATCGCGGCCCCTACCCCCGGCCTGACATCTTTCAGGTGTCCGAACGACAAGGCCACTCCGAAGGAGCCCGATATGACCGCCGTGACCGTCACCACCGACCGGATGAAGTTCCTGCGCATGGCGCTGGCCGCCGACGCCGTCGTCACGGGCGGCAACGGGCTGGTCTACCTCGCCTTCGCCGGCCCGGTCGGCACCCTGCTCGGCCCGGACACCGGCCTGCTGCGCGGCATCGGCGTCTTCCTCCTCGTGTACGGCGCCGCCGTCGGCTTCCTGGCCACCCGCCGCGACATCAGCCCCGCCGGCACCAAGGCCGTCATCGCCCTGAACGTCATCTGGACCCTCGCCAGCATCGCCGCCGTCGTCACCGGCGCGGCCGGCTTCACCACGATCGGCGCCATCTGGGCCATCGCCCAGGCCCTGGTGGTCGCCGGATTCGCCGAGCTCCAGATCACCGGCCTGCGCAAGAGCCGCACGAACTGACGGCCTGCGCAACAGCCGCACGAACCCACCCCACAAGGAGACATCACCATGAACCTCGTCGACCGCTACATCGCCTGCTGGAACGAGACCGACCCCGAGGCCCGCGCCAAGGCCGTGGCCGCGCTCTGGACCGAGGACGCCACCTACACCGACCCGCTCGCCGACGTCGCCGGCCACACCGGGATCGCCGCGGTGATCGAGGGCGCGCAGGGCATGTTCCCCGGCCTGGTCTTCACCCCCGGCGAGGTCTTCGACACCCACCACCACATCGCCCGCTTCACCTGGCACCTGGGGCCGGAGGGCGGGGAGCCGGTCGCGGTCGGGTTCGACGTGGTCGAGCTGGCCGAAGACGGCAGGATCAGCAAGGTGCTCGGCTTCCTGGACAAGGTCCCCGCCGCCTGAACCCCGGCTCGTGACGGCCCTCCGGACATCCGGAGGGCCGTTCCCGTGCCCGCGAAAACGATTTGCCCAACGCTCCGACGCTGACCGACAATTGCACCTCGTGCTACCTGCCGTGAAACGCCTACTCCGCCACCTGTCGCTCGACCTGAGCCCGCTGCGCGACTCCCGCGACTACCGGCTGCTCTTCGGCTCCGGCGTCATCACGATGTTCGGCACGTTCATCACCATGGTGGCGGTGCCGGTCCAGATGAAGCAGCTGACGGACTCCCCGCTGGCGGTCGGCCTGGTCAGCCTGGCGGAGTTCGTGCCGATGGTGGTGTGCGGCCTGTGGGGCGGGGCCATCGCCGACGCGCTCGACCGCCGCAAGGTCATCGTGCTGAGCGAGCTGGGCCTGATGGGCACCTCCGCGGTCCTCATGGTCAACGCGATGCTGCCCGAGCCGCAGATCTGGGTCCTGTACGTGATCGGCGCCATCACCACCGGCATCGCCTCCCTGCAACGCCCGAGCCTGGAGGCCGTGCTCCAGCAGGTGGTCAAGCACGAGCAGCAGAGCGCCGCCGCCATGCTGTCGAGCCTGCGCTGGAACTTCGGCGCCATCGTCGCCCCCGCGCTCGGCGGCGTGCTGGTGACGTGGAGCACCGCCGCCGCGTACGCCGTCGACACGCTGACCTTCGTGGTGTCGCTGGCCCTGCTCTGGCGCGTCCGCGCGATCCCGCCCGCCGAGGACGCCGCGCCACCCTCCCTGCAGTCGCTGCTCGACGGCGTACGGTACGCGATGCGCCGCAGCGACCTGATGGGCACCTACCTCGTCGACATCGCCGCCATGGTCTTCGCGATGGGCACGACGCTGTTCCCGTTCCTGGCCGACGAGCTGAGAGCACCGCACGCGGTCGGGCTGCTGTACTCGGCCGCCGCGGTCGGCGCCCTGATCGCCTCGCTCACCGGCCGCTGGACGGCGCGGGTGCAACGCCAGGGCCTCGGCGTGATCGTCGCGGCCGTGGTCTGGGGTGTGGGCGTGGCCCTGTCCGGCCTGGCCCCGAACGTGTGGCTGGTCTTCGCCTGCATCGCGCTCGCCGGCGCCGCCGACATGATCAGCGGCATCTTCCGCATGACCATGTGGAACCAGACCATCCCGCCCGAGTACCGCGGCCGCCTGGCCGGCATCGAGCTGCTCTCCTACGCCAGCGGCCCCATGCTGGGCAACGCCCGCGCCGGCCTGATGGCCGACCTGGGCGGCGTCCGCTTCTCCCTCACCAGCGGCGGCGTCCTGTGCGTGGCCGCCGTCGCGGCCCTGGCCGCCGCCCTGCCGAAGTTCCGCCGGTACGACGCCAGGACGGACGAGCACGCGCTGTCGGAGAAGGCCCGCCGGGAGGCGGCGGCAGCGGCCGAGGCCACAGCCTGACACCCGCGCGAGCTCACCGCCCGCCCCGCCGGACACCCGCGCGAGCTCACGGTCTCGTACCCGCGGACACCCGCGCGAGCTCACCGCCCGCTCAGGCTCTCCCCTCCGCCTTGGCGAACGCCCGCAACGCCTCGGCATCGGAGTACACGCTGGTCACGTACTCCCCCACCCACTCCTCGATCCCCTCGAACGTGCTCCCGGCCCGCAGCCGCTCCGCCACCCGCGTGGCGTCGAGCGGCGTGCACCGCAACGTCACCGCGCCGCTCTCCCCGTCGAGCAACGCCCAGTGCGCCCCGTACGTCCCGTACGGCATCCCCACAGACCCGGGATTCACCACCCGCACCCGATCGACCAGCCGCACGAACGGCATGTGCGTGTTCCCCACCACCACGGTTTCGGCCCGCTCACCGGCCAGCACCTCGCCCCACCGCTCCAGCGAGCTGTCGACCAGGATCACCTCCTCGTCGCTGCGCGCCGTCGCATGCACGAACAGGGTCGTCCCCAGCCGCCCGAGCTCCAGCACCTGCCGCGCCGGCAACCCGGCCAGCAACTCGACCTGGCCGTCACGCAGCTGCCCCGCCGCCCACCGGGAGGACGCGTACGGGCTGACCTTCCCTCCGGCCGCCTCCACCAGCTCCCGATCGGCGTTACCGCTCACCCACAGGGCCCGCTCCCCCAGCGAGACCAGCAGGTCGAGCGTCTCCACCGGCATCGGCCCCGCGGCCATGTCCCCGGTCAGCACGACCAGATCGGCCCCGGCCACGTCGGGCTCGGCCAGCACGGCCTCCAGCGCGGGCAGCACCCCATGAATGTCGGAAAGCACGGCAACTCGCATGCCCCCACACTCCCGCGCGAGCCCCGGCGCCGGGCCCGTGTTCGCTGCCCGGCGAACCCCTCAGCCCGCCTCACGCCACCCGTCGTACCGCTCGACCAGCTCATCCACCTTGCCCAGCGCCTCGTGGTCCAGCCCCTCGACCACGACCAGCCACTGGGCGTCCTCGGCGTCGTCCTCCCCGGCCAGCGTCTCCCGCACCACCCGCGGCACACCCAGCCCGGGAAACCACTCCCCGAGCGTCTCGGCGACCTCTTCGGCGTCGTCCCTCTCGCCGAAAACGAGCAACTGAGTCATAGAACGGCCTTCTTAACTTCCCATCCGTGTCTTGACGTTCACGAGGCGTGAGCACAATAGATTGGTAGCGTTGAACCATGACTGCCGAAGCGGTGATCGTTACGATGACGCCTCCCTCGCTCCCCGACTGGGTGTTTCCGCCTCCGCAGGGCTTCGTCGCCGAAGACCTCGATCACCTTCCGGATTTGCCTGCGCACACAGAGTTGATTGATGGAAGCTTGGTCTTCGTGAGTCCCCAGCGACGCTTCCACGAGACCGTCATTCACCGGTTGCACAACGCACTGGAAGCCCTCGTGCCCGCAGATCACGACGTAGTCTCGCATATGACCGTCAAGCTCGGTCCGCGGCAACGCCCAGAGCCCGACCTCCTCGTTCTGGGCCCCCATGCTCCCGTGGACCCGGGCGTCACCTGCTACGACGCCGCTGACGTCATGATCGTGGTCGAAGTGGTCTCGCCGGAGTCAGAGCTGCGGGACAGGTATCGCAAGCCTGTCCTCTACGCCGAGGCGGGGATTCCTCATTTCTGGCGCATCGAGGAGATCCACGAGAAGCCGGCGATCTTTGTATTCGAACTCGACCCGGCCACGAAGTCCTACGCCCCCGCCGGCGTCCACCATGACTGGCTGAAGCTGACGGTTCCGTTCGACATCGACATCGACCTCTCCACGCTGCTCAGGCTCCGCACCCGCTGAGGGGCCGGCACGGCACCCGCCGCACCGGCCCCCAACAGGCGTTCATCCGCGAAGCTGAGCCCCCACGCGATCGGCCGCCATCGCCACCGCCGCGTCCCGCGCCGCCGTCGTCTCCTCGACGGTCAGCGTACGGTCGGCGGCCCTGAACCGCATCGAGTAGGCGAGCGACTTGTTCCCCTCGCCCACCTGCTCCCCGGCGTACACGTCGAACAGCCGGATCGACTCCAGCAGCTCCCCTGCCCCGTCGCGCAGCGCGGCCTCCACATCGGCGACCGGCGTGAAGTCGGGCACGATCAGCGCGACGTCCTGCGTGGCCACCGGATACGCGGACACCGGGGGCGTCTGCGCCGGCCCCGGCATGACGGCCTCCAGCCGCGACAGCTCCAGCTCCATCGCCGCCGTACGCGCCGGCAGCCCGTACGCCTCGATCACCCGCGGGTGCAGCTCACCGGCATGCCCCACCAGCGTGTCGCCCACGTACAGGGCGGCGCACCGGCCGGGGTGCCAGGGCTCGTGCTGGTCGGCGCTGATGGACAGCTCCACCCGCGCTTCGGCCGCCACCAGCCGGGCGGCCTGCACAGCGTCGGCCCAGGAGGCCGCGCGCCCGCCGCCCCACCAGCCGGACCGCTCGAACTCGCCGGCCAGCACCACCGCGACCCGCAGCGGCTGGTCGGGCAGCGCCGCCTCGATGGAGGCGACCTCCTCGGCGGTCGGCCGCCGCTCGACGCCGAGCACGGGCGCCGCCTCCGGCGCGCCCGGGCGAGGCCGGTAGACCGAGCCCGTCTCGAACAGCGCCACGTCGGTGAAGCCGCGCCCGACGTTGCGGACGAGGGTCTTGAGCAGCCCCGGCAGCAGCGTGGTGCGCATCAGCGGCTCGTCCTCGGACAGCGGGTTGGCCAGCCGCACGGCCGCGCGCCGCGCGTCGTCGCCGGGCAGCAGCAGCCGGTCGAAGTCGTCGCCGCTGATGAACGGGTAGCTGAGCACCTCGACGTAGCCGCCCTCGGCCAGCGCCCTGCCGGCCCGCCTGCGCAGCCGCTGGCCCTCGGTGAGCCCGGCGCCGGCCGGGGCGGAGGGCAGCACCGACGGGAGGCTCTCGTAGCCCTCCAGCCGGATGACCTCCTCGGCCAGGTCGTTGGGGTCGGTGAGGTCGGGCCGCCAGGACGGCGGCGTCACCGTGATCATGTCGTCGCCGGTGACGGCCAGCCTGGCCGCCAGCGCGCCGCCGGTCACGACCCCGGTGGGGGCCACGCCGCCCTTGCGCACGGCGGGGTCGTCGCCGTCGGTCACCACGCAGCCGACCTGCTCCAGCCGGGCGACCACGGTGTCCTTGGAGTACTCGACGCCGGCGACCCGGCTCGGGTAGCCGGCCGGGATCGCGATGCGCGCGGGCTCCACCTCGACCTCGGCGTGCGTGACACCGGGCCGCACGGTGGCGCCGCCCAGCTCGGCCAGCAGCTGCACCGCCCGCCACGAGGCGACGAGCGGCAGCTCGCGGTCCACGCCGCGCTCGAACCGCTTGGACGCCTCGGACACGAGCCCGTGCCGGCGCGACTCGCGGGAGATGCCGGTCGCGGAGAAGTGCGCGGCCTCGATGACGATGTCGGTGGAGGCGCCGGAGATCTCGGTCTCCAGGCCGCCCATCGTGCCGGCCATCGAGATCGGCCCCGACTGGTCGGTGATGAGGATGTCGTCGGGGTCGAGCTCGCGCACCACGTGGTCGAGCGTCTCCAGCCGCTCGCCGGCCACGGCCCTGCGCACGACGATCTCGCCGCGCAGCTTGGCCCGGTCGAACGCGTGCAGCGGCTGCCCCAGCTCCAGCATCAGGTAGTTGGTGATGTCGACGGCCAGCGACACGGGACGCATGCCGGCCCGCGTGAGGCGCACGCGCATCCAGAGCGGGCTCTGGGCGTCCGGGTCGAAGCCGCTCACCTCGCGCAGCACGAACCGGTCGCACGCCGTCGGGTCGGCGATCGAGGCGGGCCACGCGGGCGCGCTGTCGGCGGGCAGCTCAACGTCGGCGGGGTCGCGGAAGTCCACCCCGAACGCGGTCGCCGCCTCGCGGGCCACGCCGCGGATCGACAGGGCGTAGCCGATGTCGGGCGTGATCTCCAGCTCGATCACGTCGTCGCGCAGCCCGAGCAGCTCGACCACGTCGGTGCCGATCGGCGTGCCGGCGGGCAGCACCATGATGCCGTTGTGGTCGTCGCCCAGGCCGAGCTCGCGCTCGGAGCAGATCATGCCCTCGGACATGCGCCCGTACGTCTTGCGCGCCCCGACCTCGAACCCGCCGGGCAGCACGCCGCCGGGCAGCACGACGGGCACGCGGTCGCCGGCGACGAAGTTGGTCGCGCCGCAGACGATCTCGCGCGGCGTCGCCTCCCCCACCTCGACCTTGCAGTGCCTGATCGGCTTCTTGAAGCCGGTCAGCTCCTCGATCTCGAGTACCTCGCCGACCACGACGTTCTTGACGTCGTACCCGTGCGAGGTGATCGACTCCAGCTTGAGCCCGGCCGCGGTCAGCTTGTCGGCCACCTCGTGCGCGGTGACCGCCGGGAGATCGACGTACTCCCGCAGCCAGGAGAGCGGGACCTTCATCAGATCTCCATTCCGAACGGGAGGGTGAAGCGGATGTCGCCCTCGACCATGTCGCGCATGTCCTCGGCGTTGTGGCGGAACATCAGCGTGCGCTCGATGCCCATGCCGAACGCGAACCCGGAGTAACGCGTGGGGTCCACGCCGCACGCGATGAGCACGCGCGGGTTGACCATGCCGCAGCCGCCCCACTCGATCCAGCCCTCCGACTTGCACGTGCGGCAGGGCGGGTTGCCCGGCACGGCCGAGGCGCCGCGGCAGACGAAGCACTTGAGGTCCATCTCGGCGGACGGCTCGGTGAACGGGAAGTAGTTGGGCCGGAAGCGGGTCGTGATGCCCTTGCCGAACATCACCTCGGCGAACCGGTCGAGCGTGCCCTTGAGGTGCGCCATCGTCAGGCCCTCGTCGACGGCCAGGCCCTCGGTCTGGTGGAAGACCGGGGTGTGGGTGGCGTCGAGCTCGTCGGTGCGGAACGTCTTGCCCGGCGAGATCACGTACACCGGCAGCTCGCGCTGGAGCAGCGCGCGGATCTGCACCGGCGAGGTCTGCGTGCGCAGCACCATGCCGGACTCGGTGGACCCGACGAAGAACGTGTCGTGGTCGGAGCGGGCCGGGTGGTCCTTGGCGATGTTGAGCGCGTCGAAGTTGAACCACTCGCCTTCGAGCTCGGGACCCTCGGCCACCTCGTAGCCCATCGCGACGAACGCGTCGGCGATGCGTTCCTGCAGCGTGGTCAGCGGGTGGCGGGCGCCGCGCGGGCGACGGTCCCACGGCAGGGTGACGTCGACGGTCTCCTCGACGAGCACCCGCGCGTCGCGCTCGGCCTCGAGCTCGGCCTGGCGCGCGGCCAGGGCCTCGTTGATCGCCTTGCGGGCGCCGCCGACCCGCTTGCCCGCCTCGGCGCGGGCCGCCGGGGGCAGGGCCCCGATCTCGCGGTTGGCCAGGGCGATCGGCGAGCGGTCACCCGCGTGCGCCAGCCTGGCCTGCTTGAGTGCGTCGAGGTCGCCGGCCGCCTTGATCGCCGCGATGGCGTCGGCCTCCATCCGGGACAACTCGTCGGCATGCAACGGTGTCACCTCGACGGGATCGTAGTCAGACAAGAGTGGGCTCCGTATCCAGGGCTTGAGCGGAAAAGAGTCTAGTGGGACCCGCCCACCGGGCCCGAACTCGACGACCTAGACGCTGGCGAAGTCGGGCGTGCCGGTGGGCACGGTAAATCGGAACTCCGCCCCTCCCTCGGGCGCGCGCTGCACCGTGATCGTGCCGCCATGCGCCTCGACCAGGCCCTTCACGATGAACAGGCCCAGCCCGGTGCCGCCGCGGCGGCGGCTGTTGCCGCCCCGCCAGAACTGCCTGAAGACGCGCGGAGCCAGCTCGGGCTCGATGCCCTCGCCCTCATCGCGCACCGACACGGCAACTCCCCATCCGACGGACTCGATCTCGATTGTGACAGTGCCACGCCCATGGCGCAGCGCGTTTTCCACCAGATTACCCAGGATCTGGTCGACTTTGTCCTGGTCGAGCCACATCTCCGGCAGGTCGTCGCCCACGACGAGCCGGAACCGGTCCTCCGCCTCTCCGGCGGCCACCCGGCCCGCGATGAGCCTGCGCGCCCTGGCGGGCAGGTCGACGACCTGGCGGCGCACCTCCAGCCGCCCGGACTCGATGCGCGAGACGTCGAGCAGCTCGGTGATGAGCCGGGTGACGCGGTCGGCGTCGTTGTTGACCGTCTCGAGCATGACGCGCTTCTGCTCGTCGGTGAAGCGGGTCCACTTGGCCAGCAGCGTCGCGGTGAAGCCCTTGACGCTGGTCAGCGGGGAGCGCAGCTCGTGGGCCACGGTCGAGACCAGGTCGGCGCGGCTGCGTTCCAGCCGGGCGCGGGCCCCGCCGTCGCGCAGGGTGATCGTGACGCGCTCGACCTCGCCGGCGCGCTCGGGCTCGCGCACGAGCCTGGCCGCCACGTACAGCTCCTGCCCACCGGGCAGGTGCAGCGGCCGCTCCGGGGCCCGGCTCCTGGTGCGCAGCCCGCCCTCGGGGTCGAGCGCCTTCCACCAGTCGCGCCCGTCGTGGTCGCGGAACGGGAACACGTCGCTCATGTGCCGGCCGACCGCGCGCTCCATCGCGACGCCGGTGAGCCGCGAGGCGGCCCGGTTGACGGCCAGGACGCACCCATATCGGTCGGTCACGATGAGGCCGTCGGGAAGATCGTCGATGGCTATCGTGCACGCGGCGGCCACTACTCGCCCGTCGGTGTCTGCGCCGTGCACGACCTCGCCTCCTCCGCCTACAACGCCGACAATAGCGGGTTTCCCGCCACCTAGGGCACCCGCTGAGCCCTCGCCGAGGAGTAAAGGCATACCGCCGCGGCGGTGGCCAGGTTCAGGCTTTCAGCCTGTCCGTAGATGGGCACTCTGACCACATCGTCCGCCTCGGCGAGTATCTCCTCCGGCAGTCCCCAGGCCTCGTTGCCGAAGATCCACGCGGTGGGTCCCGAAAGATCCACATCGTCGAGCGTGTGCTTGCCCGCGCCGTCGGCCGCCAGCACGCGCAGGCCCCGCTCCCTCAGTTGACGCACGGCGGCGCCCACCGGTGCACCGATCGTGACGGGGAGATGGAAGAGGCTGCCGACGCTCGCGCGCACGCACTTGCCGTTGTACGGGTCCACGGAGGCGTCGGTGAAGATCACCGAGTCGGCCCCGGCGGCGTCGGCGGCCCGCATCACGGTGCCCGCGTTGCCCGGGTCGCGTACGTGCGCGAGCATCGCGACCAGCCGCGGCTCGCCGCTCAGCGCCTCCTCCAGCGGCACGTGCACGAGCCGGCAGACGGCCACCAGCCCCTGCGGCGTCACGGTCTGGGAGAGCTCGGACATGACCTCGCCGCTGGCCCGGTGCACGGGCACGCCCCGGCGCGCGGCCTCGGTGACGATCTCGGGGTGGCGCAGCTCGGCCTCGGCCGTGGTGAACAGCTCCAGCGTCACGTCGTCGAGCCTGAGCGCCTCGCGCACCGCCTGCGGCCCCTCGGCCAGGAACTTCCTGTCCTGCTCGCGGAAGGCGCGCTTGGTGAGCCGCCTGGCGGCCTTCACCCGCGGCGACCTGACGTTGGTCAGCTCGGACCCGGCCAAAACTTCCCCCACTCGTACAGACGGCAACCGTTCAGACAGCAACAAAGGGCCCACCGGCATCGGTGGGCCCCTCGGTCAGATCGACCGCTTCAGCTCGCGGCCGGAGCGTTCACGTTCGCCGGAAGCGCCTTCTTGGCGGCCTCGACGAGCGTGGCGAAGGTCTGGCTGTCGTTCACCGCGAGGTCGGCCAGGATCTTCCTGTCGACCTCGATGTTGGCCAGACGCAGACCCTGGATCAGGCGGTTGTAGGTCATGCCGTTCTGACGAGCGGCGGCGTTGATGCGCTGGATCCACAGACGACGGAAGGCGCCCTTGCGGTCCTTGCGGTCCCGGTAGGCGTACGTCATCGAGTGGAGCATCTGCTCCTTGGCCTTGCGGTAGAGACGCGACCGCTGGCCACGGTAACCGCTCGCCCTCTCGAGGACGACCCTGCGCTTCTTCTTGGCGTTGAGCGCCCGCTTCACGCGTGCCATGTTTCTTCTCCCCGGGGAAAGTTCGCGCTACTTGGCGAGCAGCTTCTTGATCTTCTTGGAATCGGCGTCGGAAAGGACGACCTCGTTCTTGAGACGGCGCGTCAGAGTGGACGACTTCCACTCGTTGTAGTGCGCGCGGTTGGCACGGCGACGCTTGATCTTGCCGGTGCCGGTGAGCCGGAACCGCTTCTTCGCACCGCTGTGCGTCTTCATCTTCGGCATGTCGCCGTCTCTCCTCGTTTCGGTCGTGCCGGTGGCCGGGCCGGTGCTGGCCGACCCGGTCGCGGCGTCTAACGTCTGCCGGTGGCTGCTGGGGTGCCTGTAAGGCTAACCCCAACCGCGGGTCACTCTTCCGGTACGGAAGGCTCCTCGCCGCCACGCTGTGCCTTGGCTGCGGCCTTTTCGGCCTTTGCCTCGGCCTTCTTCTTGTGCGGACCGATCACCATGATCATGTTACGACCGTCCTGCTTGGCGTGGGACTCCACGAAGCCGAGCTCCTGGACGTCGTCCGCCAGCCGCTGCAGCAGCCGGAAGCCGAGCTCCGGCCGGGACTGCTCGCGTCCGCGGAACATGATCGTGACTTTGACCTTGTCCCCCGCCTTGAGGAACCGCACCACGTGACCCTTCTTGGTCTCGTAGTCGTGCGGGTCGATCTTCGGCCGGAGCTTGATCTCCTTGATGATCGTGTGCGCCTGATTCTTGCGCGCCTCGCGCGCCTTCATCGCGGACTCGTACTTGAACTTGCCGTAGTCCATGAGCTTGCACACGGGCGGTCGAGCCGTGGCCGCGACCTCGACGAGGTCGAGGTCGGCCTCCTGGGCGAGCTTCAGGGCGTCGTGAATCGAGACGATGCCTACCTGCTCGCCGTTCGGGCCCACGAGGCGAACCTCGGGAACTCGGATACGCTCGTTGATGCGGGGCTCAGTGCTGATGGGGCCTCCTAGGTTTGCGATCCCTACGTGCTCGTCGTATCGGAGCTTGACGCATTCCCCCGAATGCGAAAAGCCCCGCACGTCGCGCATGCGGGGCCACTGAGCTCTGTGGCTTTCGTGGCCTCGAGCTCCCCGGAGTAGTCCGGCGTGATCCTGGACCCGGCCGCCTTTCGGTGACTCGGGTGGGAGGGAGACCTCCGCTTGCGCGTCCAGCAATGCATGCCGGACCGATCAGAGAGCTACATTACCACAACGCTGAGGCTTGCTCGAATCATCCCCGCTGGCGGGAACCCCTGCACTAGGCTTCTGTCCAGGAAACTAGTCAGAAAGAGGCTATATGACCGCAGAACGGGCCGAAACGGCCACATGGCAGGTTCAAGAAGCCAAGCAGCGCTTCAGCGAGGTTCTCAGACGGGCCCACGATGAGGGACCTCAGGTCGTCAGCAAGCATGGAAGGAATATCGCGGTCATCCTCGACATGGACGAGTACCGCAGGCTCACGAGCACCGAGCCGGAGCCGGACTTCAAGGAGTTCCTGCTCAGCGCCCCTGACTGGCCCGACGACCTGGAGATCCCGCGCAGCAGGGAGCTTCCGCGAGAAGTGGACCTCGGCTGGTGAGCGTCGGTTACGTTCTCGACACCAACATCATCTCGGAGGTGCGGAAGCCGCACGGCAACTCGGACGTCAAGGCGTGGGTGGCGTCCTCGCTCGGGCCGACGCTCTACCTCAGCGTCATGTCGATCGGTGAGATCCGCTGGGGCATCGAACAGCGCAGGCGTCGCGACCCCCAGCAGGCGCTGATCCTCGAACGCTGGCTGGCACGGCTGTATGCCTCCTTCGGGAGCAGGATCGTCCCCGTCACCGAGGACATCGCCGAAGAATGGGGACGCCTGTGCAACCAGCGGCCACGGGGAGCCTCTGACATGCTGATCGCCGCCACGGCCAAGGTCCACGGCTGGAGCGTGGTCACCCGCAACGTGAAGGACTTCGCGGACACGGGCGTGATCGTGATCAACCCGTTCGAACTGCTCGCCTGAGGATCTCGGCCTCCCCAGCGGCACGCATGGCCTCCACCGGCACCTCCGCGAAGCCGGTCATCAGCTGAACCTGCCGCACCGCCTGGTGCAGCAACATCTCGAACCCCCCGACCACGATTCCGCCCGCGGCCGTGACAGCCGCCGCCGCGTCGGTCGGCCACGGTGAGTAGATCACGTCGAAGAGCGCCGGCACCCGCGCCAGCCGGCTCGCGAACGCGTCGGCCGCCCGGCCCGGCAGCGTGGACACCACGAGGTCCACCCCGGTGAACGCGTCGAGCTTGTCGAACGTCTCCACCGCCAGCGCCACCCCCAGCCGCTCGGCCACCGCCGCGGTCTCCCCCGCCCGCGCGCGATCGCGCACCAGCAAGGTGGCCGAGTACAGCCCGAGGTTGCGCAGCGCCGCCAGCGCGGAGGCCGCCGTGGCGCCGCCGCCCAGGATGGTCGCCGAGCGCGGCGCCGGCACCCCCGCCGAGGCCAGCGCCTGCTCGATGCCGTAGACGTCGGTGTTGTCGCCGTGGCGCCGCCCGTCGCGGAAGACCACGGTGTTGGCCCCGCCGACCTCGACGGCCAGCTCGGAGACCGTGTCCAGCAGGGGCAGCACGGCCCGCTTGAGCGGCATCGTGAGCGACAGGCCCGCCCAGGCGTCGTCACCGGCGCCCGCCTGCCCGCGTACGGGCCTCAGCTCAGCCAGCAGCCCCGGCAGCCGCGCCTCGTCGCACTCGAACGCCTCATAGCTCCACCCGTCGAGCCGCATCGCCTGGTAGGCGGCCCTGTGCAGGTAAGGCGAGAGCGAATGGCCGATGGGCGACCCCATCACCGCAGCCCGCATCCCCCACTCCTTCCGAACGGGACGACCCTATCGCCCCGGCCCGCCAGCACGGGCCGGGGCGGGCGCGGGTCAGCCTCCGTTCGCCCGGAGCTTGGCCTCGAGCTGGCGGAACTCGGCCTCCGTCGTGGCGAACTCGGTGACGTTGCTCTTGGGGTCGGTGGCGACGAAGTAGAGCCAGCTCCCCTTGGCAGGGTTCAGCGCCGCCTCGATGGCGTGGTCGCCGGGGTTGGTGATGGCTCCGGGCGGCAGACCGTCGACGTAGTACGTGTTGTACGGGTGCCTGGTCTCCGTCTCGGCGAAGGTCGCCTTGGTGCGGAACTTGCCCAGGGCGTACATCGTCGTGCTGTCCATCTGCAGCTTCATCGGGAGTGCGAGCCGGTTGTAGATGACCCGGGCGATCTTCGCCATGTCCTGCGTCCGGCCGGCCTCGGCCTGCACGATGCTCGCGATGACGATGATCTCCTGCGGCTTGAAGCCGAGCGCCTTGGCGCCGCTTTCCAGGTCCACCGTCTCGGCCGTCTGGTTGAACCGCTTGACCATCGCCGCCAGCATCTCCTTGGGCGTGGTCTTGGGCTGGAACTCGTACGTGGCGGGGAAGGCGTACCCCTCGAGGTTGCCCTTGGCGTACGACGGCAGGTCCAGATCCTCGGCGTCCTTGGCCGCGGCCTGGAACTCCTTGATCGGCTTGCCTGTCTCCTCGGCCAGCTTGACGAGCGTCTGCGACAGCCGCAGCCCCTCCTCCAGCGTCACCTTGGCGAGCAGCCGGTTGGCCGGGACGAGCATCGCGGCGGCGCTGGCGGCCGACATCTTCTTGCGCAGCTTGTACTCGCCGGGCTGCAGGGAGGCGCTCATGTTCGCGTTGGAGATGGCGTTGGTGAACGCCCTGGCGCTGGCGACGACCCCCTGCCGCTCCAGCTCCTGCGCCACCTCCGAGGCGCTCTGACCCGGCTTGATCTCGACGACGACCTCGCCGGTCCCCTGACCGGTGAAGTCGTCGGGCACGAGAGCGTCGTTGAGCCACATGTAGCCGTAGTAGCCGCCGCCGCCGATGATGCCCGCCAGGACGACGAACGCGAGCAGCGGTGCGATGAATCTGCCCCGGTTGCGGCGGCGGCGCCGCCTGCGGCTGCCACGTCGGCCGGAATTCCGGGAGCGGCGCCGGGACGAGCCTTCGTCGTCCTCGGCGCCGAGCAGGGTGTTCAGGTCGAGATCGTTCATAGGTGCGCTGGCCAATCTCCCGGTACCGCCGGTCGGGCGTCAAGCGGAACTGCCCGACCGGCTGGTGTCACCGAGCGAAACTGGGGGAGCCGCCGTGCGCACTGCACCGCACGACGGGGATCACTCTGGGTAGCCATGCTAGGGGACGGAAAGAGGACACACGCCCCACTTTGGGACCTTTGTGCGGGAAGGTAGGGGGTCCCATCGAACATCAGCTCGCCCCGAGGTTCTTGTTCAACTCTTCCCGGTATCTCACGAACTCGCTCTCTTTGCTGGTGAATTTGGTGATTCTATGCGCTGGATCCGTCGTTACAAACCACCGCCAATCACCTTCGGCAGGGTTCAGGGCCGCCATCAGCGCCTTCTCGCCAGGATTGGCGATGGGCCCGGGAGGCAGTCCTTTGTGGCGATAGGTGTTGTAGGGGGAGTTCACCTTGGTGTCACGCTCCGTGACCTTCAGTGTCCTTCTGTTCTGCGCGTACAGGACCGTGCTGTCGATCTCCAGCGGCATGTTCCTCGCCAGCCGGTTGTAGATCACCCGCGAGATCTTCGGATAGTCCGCGTCGGTGCCGCCCTCGGCCTGGATCAGGCTGGCCACCGTGACGACCTGCAGCGGCGTCAGGTTCACCCGCGGCGCCTGCTCCTCCAGGCCCACGTGCCGCGCCGCGGCGGCGAAGCGCTCGGCCATGGCCGCCAGCACGTCCACGGCCGTGTCGCCGGGCTCGATCTCGTACGTGGCCGGGAACAGGAACCCCTCCAGGCCGTTGGCGTACTCGGGCAGGCCGACGAGGGCCGTGTCCACGCCCTTGAGCGCCTGCAGTGACAGCCCGGCCTGCTTGGACAGGCGGGTCAGCACCTCCGACACCCGCATGCCCTCGGGCACGGTCACCCGCCGCACGATCCTGGCGGCCGGGCTGAGCAGCAGGTCGAGCGCCGCCCCCGCCGCCATGCCCTTGCGCAGCCGGTAGTGGCCGGGCCGCAGGCGGTCGCTGACCGCGCGGTCCTCCGTCACGTTCACGAACGACCGCGCGCTGGCCACCACCCCGGCGTCGGCCAGCGCCGAGCCGATCGCCTCCGCGCTGGAGCCCGGCGCGATCCGCACGGTCACCGCGCCGCTGCCGGGCCCGTCGAAGTCGTCGGGGCTCAGGTACGGCTTGAGCACCGCGATGGCCCCCGCGCCCAGGGCCAGCACCCCGGCCAGCAGGCCCGCGGAGAGCAGGCCCACCTTGCGCACGGCCCGCCGGCGGGACGCCGGCAGCGGGATGACCTCCGCGTCGGCGGCGGCCTGCCCGGCCTCGGGCTCCGGCTGCCCCGGCGCGGCCTGGCGGGCTCCTTCGCCCGCCCCCGGCCCGCTCTCCGGCCACTGGCCGTCCGGCGACCCGCCCTCCGGCGACCCGGTCTCCGATGAACGGCCTTCCCTTGGCCGGCCCTCTCCCGACCGCCCCTCCGAGGCCCGGCCCTCTGCCGGCCGGTCCTCCGAGGAGCGGAACGGGATCACGTCGCCGAGGTCGTCCTCGTCCCCAGGTGTCCCGTTCACGAGATCACCTCACGACCGGCGGCGGGCGCACGCCCCGCCTCGCCCGTCCGGTGCGTCCCAGCGGGACGGACCCCCGTCGTCCGCCCGCTCATGAGGCAGGTCCGTCGGCCGCTGTGGGCGGTTCGACGGGCCTGCCTGGTGGTCTTTCCGTGGCGCGCTCGGAGTCGAGCGCGTCCTGCAGCAGCACGACGGCCGCCGCCTGGTCGACGACGCCCCGCTGCTTCTTGGCCCGCACGCCGCTGGCCCGCAGCCCCTGCTGCGCCGCGACCGTCGTCAGCCGCTCGTCGAACAGCCGCACGGGCGTGGGCGCCAGCTTCGCCGCCAGCTTGGCGGCGAACTCGCGCGCCAGCCCCGCGGCCTGCCCCTCGCGCCCCGACAGAGAGGTGGGCAGCCCCACCACGACCTCGATCGCCTCGTGCTCCGCGACGATCGCGGCGATGCGGTCGAGGTCGCCCTTGCCCCGCCTGACGGTCTCGACCGGCGTGGCCAGCAGCCCGCTGGGGTCGCTGCGGGCCACGCCGACACGTACGGAGCCGACGTCCACGCCGATCCGTGAACCGAACCTCATGTCAGCCGAGCTGCCCAGAAATCGCCTCTTCGACCAGGCGCAGCGCGTCGCCGATCGCCTCCGGCCGCGTGCCACCGCCCTGTGCGACATCGTCCTTGCCGCCACCGCCACCCCCAAGAGCCTTGGCGGCGACGCCGACCAGCTGTCCGGCCTTGAGCCCCCGCTCGCGCCCCGCCTCGTTGACCGCGGCAACCACCACCGGCCGGTCGGAGGGGGCACCGGCGATCACGACGACCGCCGGCCTGTCGGCCGGGAACCTGCCACGCACATCAAGCGCGAGCTTACGCAGGTCATCGGCGCCGGTTCCATCAGGCGCGCGGTGTGTCACCACGGAGACACCCTGGAGGTCGCGAGCCTGGGACACCAGCTCGCCCGCCGCCTGGAGCACCTGGGCCGAGCGGAGCTTCTCCAGCTCCTTCTCCGCCGTGCGCAGCCGGGTGACGATGCCGTCGATGCGCTCGGGCAGCTCCTCGCGGCGCGCCTTGAGCTGCTCGGTGAGCTGCGCGACCAGCACGCTCTCGCGCGCCAGGAAGCGGAAGGCGTCGAGGCCGACGAGCGCCTCGACGCGGCGCACGCCCGCGCCGACCGACTGCTCGCCGAGCACCTTGACCAGGCCGAGCTGGCCGGAGCTGTGGACGTGGGTGCCGCCGCACAGCTCGCGCGAGTAGTCGCCGATCTCGACCACGCGGACCTCGTCGCCGTACTTCTCGCCGAACATCGCCAGCGCGCCCATCGCCCTGGCCTCCGCCTGCGAGGTGTAGAACGCGTTGACCTTGAGGTCGTTGACGAGCACGGCGTTGACCTCGTCCTCGACGTCACGCAGCACGCTCGGCGGCACCGCGCCCGCGGAGGTGAAGTCGAAGCGGAAGCGGCCGGGAGAGTTCTCCGAGCCGGCCTGCGCCGCCGTCTCGCCGAGCGCGTTCTTGAAGCCGCGGTGGACGAGGTGGGTGGCGCTGTGGCTGCGCGAGATCGCGCGGCGGCGCTCGATGTCGATCTCCGCCTGCGCCTCGTCGCCGACCTTGAGCTCGCCGGTGCGGATCTTGCCGCGGTGCACGACGAGGCCGGCCAGCGGCGTCTGCACGTCGACCACCTCGACCTCGGCGCCGCTGGTGCGGATCACGCCCTGGTCGGCGAGCTGGCCGCCGCCCTCGGCGTAGAACGGGGTGCGCTGCAGCACGACCTCGACCGTGGTGCCCGCGCCCGCCGCGGGGACGGGCAGGCCGTCCACGAGGATGCCGACCACGCTGGTGTCGGCCTCGGTCTGGTCGTAGCCGAGGAACTCCACCCGGCCCGCCGTCTCCAGGAGCTGCCCGAACACCGAGATGTCGGCGTTGCCGGTCTTCTTCGCCGCGGCGTCGGCCTTCGCCATCTGCCGCTGCTCCTTCATGAGGCGGCGGAAGCCCTCCTCGTCGACCTGGAGCCCCTGCTCGGCCGCCATCTCCAGCGTCAGGTCGATCGGGAAGCCGTAGGTGTCGTGCAGCTTGAACGCCTGGTCGCCGGAGATCGTGGTGCCGGACTTGCGCTTGGTCTCCTCGACCGCCACGTCGAAGATCGCCGTGCCGGTGCGCAGCGTGCCCAGGAACGACGCCTCCTCGGCGTCGATGACCGAGTGGATCTGCGGCGCGTCCGTCCTGAGCTCGGGGTACTGCTCCCCCATGACGTTGATCGCGACGTCGGTCAGCTCGTGCATGTAGCGCTCGTCGCCCGAGCCGAGCAGCCGCAGGTTGCGGATCGAGCGGCGCAGGATGCGGCGCAGCACGTAGCCGCGGCCCTCGTTGCTCGGCAGGACGCCGTCGGCGACCAGCATGGTGCCGGTGCGGACGTGGTCGGCGATCACGCGCAGGCTGACGTCGGCGCGGTGGTCGCGGCCGTAGCGGGTCTTGGTGAGGTCGGCCGCCCTGTCGAGGATCTTGTAGGTGGTGTCGATCTCGTAGATGTTGTCGACGCCCTGCAGGATCGCCGCCATGCGCTCCAGGCCCATGCCGGTGTCGATGTTCCTGCTCGGCAGCTCGCCCGCGATGTCGAAGTCGACCTTGGAGCGGACCTGGCTGAGCTGGTACTGCATGAACACGAGGTTCCACACCTCGAGGTAGCGGTCCTCGTCGGCGACGGGGCCGCCCTCCTTGCCGTACTCGGGGCCGCGGTCGTAGTAGATCTCCGAGCAGGGGCCGCCGGGGCCGGGCACGCCCATGTGCCAGTAGTTGTCCTCCAGGCCGCGGCGCTGGATGCGGTGCTCGGGCAGGCCGACCTTGTCACGCCAGATCTCGAACGCCTCGTCGTCGTCGTGGTAGACCGTCGCCCACAGCTTGTCCTCCGGGAAGCCGAAGCCCCCGTCGGACTCGGACTTGGTCAGCAGGTCCCACGCGAACGGGATCACTTCCGCCTTGAAGTAGTCGCCGATCGAGAAGTTGCCCAGCATCTGGAAGAACGTCGCGTGCCGGGTCGTCTTGCCGACCTCGTCGATGTCGGGGGTGCGCACGCACTTCTGCGCGGTGGCCAGCCGTGGCGCCGGAGGCTTTCGCTGCCCCAGGAAGTACGGCTTGAACGGTGCCATACCCGCGTTGACCAGGAGAAGCGTCGGGTCCTCAGCGATCAGGCTGGCCGAGGGCACTACCTTGTGCCCACGCTCCTCGAAGAAGCGCAGGAAGCGGCGCGCGATCTCTGCCGACTCCATGGTGGCCATCCTTTGCTGTAGTCAGTTGTTTTCTAGCGTTGGTCGCCGTCTTCGGCGACGCCGGCGCAGCACGTGCCGGCACCGGCGCCGGCCTCTCGGCAGGCGCCGTCACCTGCGGTCGCCGTCAGCAGCGGGTCACCGATTCCGGTGGCCGCCGCCTTCAGCGGCTGCTGTCCTCAGCGTTGTCGAGCCCGAAGCGCGCTCGCAACTCCGTTTCGCGCTCCGCGGCCTCGCCGAACGCGTCGGAAGTAAAGTCTCTCACTCTCCGGAGCATCCCCGCCGCGCCGTCGGCGGTCCTGCGCGCGACGTGGTCGGGGTGCAGCGCCTGCAGCCTGCGCATCACCCAGAAGGCCAGGAACGCGCCGAGCGACAGGTAGAACAGCCTTCTTATCATCGCACTCGTCCCTGCTTGGGCTGTCTCGCGCGGGGCCGGGGCCGGTTGACGCGGCGGGCCTCGATGGCGCGGCGCACGCCGTAGCCGAGCGAGGACACCTTGATCAGCGGGCCGGTGAAGATGGTCTGCGTGACCGCGCTCAGCTTGGCCGCGTGCCCGCTGACCTGCTTGACGTCCTTGGCGATGGCCTCCACCGCGACCAGTTGCCTGTTGGTCTCGTTGACCGTGACGCTCATGTCGTCGAGCAGCGGCGCGAGGCGGTTGTTCAGGTCGGAGACCGCCTTGGTGGTCTCGGTGAGCAGCCTCGCGAGCTTGACGAGCACCATGGCCATGACGCAGACCAGGACCACCCAGCCCGTGGCCGCGATCAGCCCGGCTACCTCTCCAGCGGTAAGCATCCGCTCATCTCCCTCGTACGCTGGGCCGGAACGGCAAGACCCTATCGCGTTCGAGTGACAACGTTAGTGGCGAGCGCGACCCCGATCAGGCCGCCACGTCGGCCCCTGGCACTTCCGTGACCGCGCGCATGAGCCCCCGTGCCGCCCTGATCTCCGGCGCCACCAGCCGTTCCGGCAGCGCCATGGCCGCCGAACGCAGCCCCTTGAGCGCCACGTCCGCCGCGTACCCGGCCGCCCGGTTGCCGCGGCAGCCGTACATCTGCCTGGCCCACGGGGGCAGCGTCGCGAACGCCAGCGCGCCCACGGCGGGCAGCGAGCCGAGTGCCAGCGGCGGCTCGACGAACGCCAGCCTGAGCGACAGCTGCGGGCTGAGGCTGCGGCGCAGCGCGTCGCGCGCCTCGTCGGTGGCCGACAGGTACGGGCGCATGCCGTCGAGGTAGTCGTCCAGCTCCCCCGTGTCGCGGGGGACGTCCCCGAGGCCGACGAGGCGGGCGCTGCGGCACTGCTCGGCCACGTACGCGTCGCGCTCGGCCGCGGTGAGCCGGACGCCTGAGCGCCTGGCCACCTCCAGGTGCGAGCAGACCTCCACGCAGTGCACCCAGCGCAGGTTCTCCTCCTCGTTCACCCGGAACAGGGTGCCGGTGTCGGTGTCGAGGCCGATCAGGCGGGCGTGCACCCGGCGCGCCCGCTCGGCCGCGTGCTCGGCCTGCTCCCGGGTGCCGAACGTGCGCACGGCGATGTAGTCGAGCTGCCGCCGCAGCCGGTCGCGGGCCACCTCCGGGTCGTCGAGCAGGCAGTTCTGGGCGATGCCGCGGATGGTGCGGGGGTGCAGGGACTGGAGCTGGAAGGCTCGTACGGCGGCCGGCCAGCCCGGCGTCTCGGTGTGCACGCGCCAGGTGATCGACCGGGGGCCGAAAAGGCCTCCGCCGGGGGTAACCGTTGCCTTCACATGGTGGTGATTCCCCGCGATCGCTTGCTTAGTACGATTTTGCACGATTCGACGGCGAAGCGTTACGGGGGTGGGACGCGTACCGGCCGGGCTACGTGAGCGGGAGCCGGGGGTGAGCGCGGACGGTCCTGGCTACGTGAGCGGGAGGCGGGCGTAGGCGCGGACCGGGACGCGGCCGACGCCCAGGAGGCGCGGGGGCGCGGCCGTGAACAGCGCGCCGGTCGGCGGGAGCCGCTCCAGCCCCGTCAGCCTCTCGACGACGGGGACGCCCGCGCCGAGCAGCGCCTCGCGCGCGGGGCGGGCCTCGTGCGCGCAGTCGTCGAGCCCGTCGGCGTCGGTGCCGACCAGCACCGCGCCGTGCTGCACCAGCCAGGCGGCCGCGTCGGCGGCCAGGCAGTGGCCCTCGCGTACGCCGGTGTGCAGGAGCACGGCGTGGCCGCGTACGTCGAAGGGGGCCAGCGAGCCGACCCCGATGGGGCTGCGCCGCGCGCCCGTCACCCGCACGACCACGGCGGGGAGGTCCACCGCCTTGACCAGCTCGACGGCGGCCAGGTCGCCACCCGGGGCCTCCAGGTAGGTGCCGCCCTCCTGCGGGAGGTGGTTGAGCTCGACCAGCCTCCCCTGCCCGTCGCCGGTGGCCGGCTGCCGGGTGTGGCGCGGGTCGGACGGGCCGCCCCTGGTGCCCTTGTGCGGCTCGGAGAAGATCCGCACGTTGGTGAGCTTCACGGTGTCGGTCATGAGCAGGCCCAGCGACGCCACGAACAGCGCCGCGATGTCGGCCTCTGAGGTGTCCGGGCCGGGCAGGTCCACCCGGAAGCCGTGAACGGTGAGATCTCCGCCGTTGCTGAAGGCGATCGCGGCGTCGAAGGAGGCGCGGTACTCGGTCATATCCTGATCAACCTACCGCGCCCCGCACCACCGCCCGGGCACCGCCACCACCCCCGCGGCGCATGGCGAGCGCGGCCCCTGAGGCGGGACGATGGGGTGGCGGGCGGGTGGTCAGGACGGCTTGCGGAGGAAGTCGCGGATCTTCGCCCACCGCTCGGCCACCGGCGCCTCGGCCCCGTGCCGGGTCGGCTCGTAGTAGCGCCGCTCCCGCACCTGCTCCGGCGCGTACTCCTGGCGTACCAGCCCGTGCTCGAAGTCGTGCGGGTACTTGTACCCGTCCCCATGCCCGAGCTTGGCCGCCCCCGGGTAGTGGGCGTCGCGCAGATGCCCGGGCACCTGCCCGATCAGCCCCTTGCGCACGTCGCCGATCGCCGCGCCGATGGCCTTGACGACGGCGTTGGACTTGGGCGCCATGGCGCAGTGGATGACGGCGTGCGCGAGGTTGATCTGCCCCTCGGGCAGGCCGATGAGCTGCACCGCCTGCGCCGCCGCCACGGCCGTCTGCAGGCAGGTGGGGTCGGCCATGCCCACGTCCTCGGAGGCGAAGATGACGATGCGGCGGGCGATGAAACGCGGGTCCTCGCCGGCCTCGATCATGCGGGCCAGGTAGTGGAGCGCGGCGTCGGCGTCGGAGCCGCGCATCGACTTGATGAACGCGCTGATCACGTCGTAGTGCTGGTCGCCTTGGCGGTCGTAGCGGACGGCGGCCTTGTCGACGGCCTTCTCCACCACCTCGACCGTGATGTCGTCGGCCAGCAGCGCCGCCGCCTCCAGGTACGTCAGGGACCGCCGCGCGTCGCCGCCCGCTAGGCGGACGAGATGTTCCAGGGCCTCGGGGGCGAGGGTGGCGCGACCGGCCAGGCCCCGCGGGTCGGACACGGCACGCTGGAGGACGGCGCGCACGTCGTCGTCCGACAGGGACTCCAGCGTGAGCAGCAGCGAGCGTGACAGCAGCGGCGAGATGACCGAGAAGAACGGGTTCTCGGTGGTGGCGCCGATGAAGGTGACCCAGCGGTTCTCCACGGCGGGCAGCAGGGCGTCCTGCTGGGCCTTGTTGAAGCGGTGCACCTCGTCCACGAACAGCACCGTCTGCCGGCCCGTCATGCCGAGCTCGCGGCGCGCGTTGTCGATGGCGGCGCGTACGTCCTTGACGCCCGCCGACACGGCGGAGACCTCGACGAAGCGGCGCTTGGTGACGTTGGAGACGACGTAGGCGAGCGTGGTCTTCCCGGTGCCCGGCGGCCCCCAGAGGAACAGCGACATGGGAGCCTCGCTCTCGACCAGGCGCCGCAGCGGGGTGCCGGAGCCGAGCAGGTGCCGCTGGCCGATCACCTCGTCGAGCGTGCGCGGGCGCATGCGCACCGCGAGAGGCTGCGGGGTGGCCTCCTCAGCCGCCGAATCGAACAGGCTATCCACAACGCGAGATTACACGCTGCGGCGCACCCGCCGGTCCGCGTCGCGTCCACGCATCCCGCCGCTCCACGTCACGACCGCGCACCGCAGCCGGCCCGTGTCAGGACCGCGCACCGCGGCCGCGCGTCACGGCCGCGCACCGCAGCAGGCCCGCGTCACGACCACACCGCTCTGGCGCCCGAGTCGCCCGCCTGGAAGACGTAGTAGCCGGAGACGGCCGCCAGCACCACCGTCAGCACCGAGAGGATCATCGTGACGGGGCGGCCGAAGCGGTCGCGGCCGACGGAGTCGCGGGCGGGGCGGGTGGCGTACACGAGCAGCAGGGCCGCGACGCTCAGCCCGAGCACCGACATCAGCAGCGGGGTGGCGAAGCTCTGGTGGGTGGAGATGCGTGCGGCCATCTCGCCCTCCGCCGTGCCGAAGCGGGCCGCCTTGAGGCTCTCGCCGCTCTGCCTGGCCGAGAAGACCGCCGCCGGCACCGCCAGCGAGAGCAGGACCACCGCCCACGCGACGTTCGCCCGCCAGCGCGGCAGCAGCGCGTAGGCCACCGCGACCGCGGCGAGCAGCGGGGTCAGCACCACGGCGAAGTGAATGATCAGGGCGTGCGCCGGCAGGCCCAGGATCTGGTCGAACATGGGGCGCCTCCTTAGTGCTCATTTCAACTACGTACGCGGACACCATAAGGTTCGCGATCACAACAGTCGCAGGTGCGGCTTTCGCCACTTACGTCCGTCACATATCGGGGGCCGGTAGCATTCGCGGAGTTGTTTGGTCATGCGTTGGCAAAGACGAGAGGACATAGCGGTGAGCGGCGACGACCGCCAGAACGAAGAGGACCGCCAGAAAGAGCTGGCGCGGGAGCACAAGGAACGGCAGGCGAAGCGCGCGGCCGAGCAGAGCGCCAAGGCAAGGCGGAACACCTTCATCGGCGCGGCTGTGGCCGTCGTCGTGGTCGCGGGCGGCATCTTCGCCGCGACCACCCTGGTGGGCAACGACGGCGCGAGCAACGCAGCGGCCGAGAGCACGCCCTCGGCCTCCGCCTCCGCGTCGGCCTCGCCGTCAGCCACGTTGCCGACGGCGCTCCCGAGCAGCACGCCACAGGCGGCGAAGAACATCACCTGCACGTACAAGCGGGACAAGTCGGTCCCGCACAAGTTCGTCGGGCTTCCTCCGAAGAAGCCCAACCTGAAGCTCTCGACGATGACGGTGAAGACCAACCACGGTGACATCGTCATCGACGTGGACCCGAACGCCACCCCGTGCTCGGTCAACTCGATGGCCTTCCTGGCCAAGAAGGGCTTCTACGAGGGCAACAAGTGCCACCGCCTGGCCAAGCCGGAGACCTCCGGCCTGTACCTGCTGCAGTGCGGCGACCCCCAGGCCAAGGCCGACGGCAAGAACAAGACCGACGGCCAGGGCAACGCCGGGTACGTCTTCGGGGACGAGGCCGTGGACGTCATGCCGTACAGCAAGGGCGTGGTCTTCCTGACCCAGCCGCTGGACGCTGCGGGGCAGAACAGCAGCCAGTTCGCCATCTCGCTCTCGGACGAGAACACCCAGCTCGAGCAGGTGTACTCGGTGCTGGGCGTGGTGAAGTCCGGCCTTGAGATCATCGAGAAGGTCGCCGAGGGCGGCGTCATCGTCAACCCGGACGACATCACGGGCGACGGCGGCTCCACCGCGCCGAAGATCCCGATCATCATCAAGAAGGTCACCCTGAAGTAGGGGACCTCACGCGAAAGGGCCGGGGCGCTGCCGCCCCGGCCCTTTCTGCTTGACCGCTACGCCTCGGTCTTGGGCTGGGCGTCCACGCCCGCCTCCTTGCGCTGGTCGGCCGTGATCGGCGTCGGCGCGCCCGTGAGCGGGTCGAAGCCGGAGGCCGTCTTCGGGAACGCGATCACGTCGCGGATCGAGTCACCGCCGGACAGCAGCATGCAGATCCGGTCCCAGCCGTAGGCGATGCCGCCGTGCGGGGGCGGGCCGTACTTGAACGCCTCCAGCAGGAAGCCGAACTTGCTCTCCGCCTCCTCCTTGGAGATGCCGAGCACGTCAAACACGCGCTGCTGCATCTCGGCCCGGTGGATACGGATGGAGCCGCCGCCGATCTCCATGCCGTTGCAGACCATGTCGTAGGCGTAGGCCAGCGCCTCGCCCGGGTGGTCCTGGAAGTTGTCGGCCCACTCCGGCTTCGGGCCGGTGAACGGGTGGTGCACGGCCGTCCAGCCGCCCTCGCCGTCCTCCTCGAACATGGGGGCGTCGACGACCCACAGGAACGACCACAGCGACTCGTCGATGAGGTCGCAGCGCCGGCCGATCTCCAGGCGGGCCGCGCCGAGCAGGTCGCGGGCGGCGTTCCTGGCGCCGGCGGCGAAGAAGATCGCGTCGCCCGGCTCGGCGCCCACCTTGGCGGCCAGGCCGGACAGCTCCTCCTCCGACAGGTTCTTGGCGACCGGGCCGCCGAGCGTGCCGTCCTCCTGGACGAGCACGTACGCCAGGCCCTTGGCGCCGCGCGAGCGGGCCCATTCCTGCCAGCCGTCGAGCTCCTTGCGGGTCTGGGAGGCCCCGCCGGGCATGACCACGGCACCGACGTAGTCGGCCTGGAAGACGCGGAACGAGGTGTCGGCGAAGTACTCCGTCATCTCGACCAGCTCCTGGCCGAAGCGCAGGTCAGGCTTGTCGGAGCCGTAGCGGGCCATGGCGTCGGCGTACGTCATGCGCGGCAGCGGGGTCGGCAGCTCGTAGCCGGCGATCTCCTTCCACAGCCGGCCGATCAGCTTCTCGCCGACCTCGATGACGTCCTCCTGGTCCACGAAGGACATCTCGACGTCGATCTGGGTGAACTCCGGCTGCCGGTCGGCCCGCAGGTCCTCGTCGCGGTAGCACTTGGCGAGCTGGTAGTAACGCTCGAGCCCGGCCACCTGCAGGAGCTGCTTGAACAGCTGCGGCGACTGCGGCAGCGCGTACCAGTTGCCGGGCTGCAGGCGCACCGGCACCAGGAAGTCTCGGGCGCCCTCGGGCGTGGAGCGGGTCAGCGTGGGCGTCTCGACGTAGACGAAGCCGAGCTCGTGCATCACCTCGTTGGCCAGGTAGGTGGCCTTGGAGCGGGTGCGCATCGCGCCGGCCACCTGCTGGCGGCGGATGTCGAGGTAGCGGTACTTCAGCCGCGCCTCCTCCGACACCCCCACGTTGCCCTCGATCGGGAACGGCAGCGGCGCGGACTCGCTCAGCACCTCGACCCGCTCGGCCACCACCTCGATCGCGCCCGTCGGCAGGTCGGGGTTCTCGTTGCCCTCGGGGCGCACCCTGACCTGGCCGATGACCTGCACGCAGTACTCGGCGCGCAGGTCGTGGGCGTGGTCCTCCTCGCGGAAGACCACCTGCGCCGAGCCGGAGGCGTCGCGCAGGTCGATGAAGACGACGCCGCCGTGGTCACGGCGGCGGGCCACCCATCCTGCGAGCGTCACCTGCTGCCCGGCGTGCTCCTCACGGAGCGACCCGGCGGTATGCGTGCGGATCACTGCACTTTCCCTTCATACGGATAGGAGGAGAAGGGCGGCGGCGATCCGGCGCGCGCTGACCTGCGGATCACAACACCTTTCCCTTCAAGACGTCGACGACCTGGCCCAGCGGCACCTCGCTCTGCTCGGCGGTGGCCAGGTCCTTCACCTGCACGGCCCCGGCCGCGAGGTCGCGCTCGCCCAGGATCAGCGCGAAGCGGGCGCCGGAACGGTCGGCCCCCTTCATCGCCCCCTTGAGCCCCTTGCCGCCGAAAGCCATGTCGGCGGCGACACCGGCCGCGCGCAGCTCGCTCAGGAGCTTGAACATCGCCCGCGCCGCCTCGTCGCCCAGCGCCACACCGTACACCTCGCAGCGGGCGGGGACGTCGAGACTCACGCCTTCGCGCTCCAGGGCGATGACGGTGCGGTCGAGGCCGAGGCCGAAGCCGATGCCGGGCAGGCGCGGCCCGCCGATGGCCTCCGACAGCCCGTCGTAGCGGCCGCCGCCGCCGATGCCCGACTGGGCGCCCAGCAGCGGGTGGTCGAACTCGAACGTGGTGCGCGTGTAGTAGTCGAGGCCGCGTACCAGCCGGGGCTGGTCCTCCCACGGGATGTCCAGGTCGGCCAGGAGCTGCTTGACGCGGTCGTGGTAGGCCTTGCAGTCGGGGCACAGGTGGTCGCCGATGAGGGGCGCGTCCTCGAGCTGCGCGCGCACCTCCGGGCGGCGGTCGTCGAGCACCCGCAGCGGGTTGATCTCGATGCGGGCGCGGGTGGCCTCGTCGAGGTCGAGCCCGCGCAGGAACTCCTGCAGCCTGGCCCGGTAGACCGGGCGGCACTCGGCGCAGCCCAGCGAGTTGAGCAGCAGCCGGACCTGGGTGAGGCCGAGCGAGGTGTACCAGCTCCAGGCCAGCGCGATGGTCTCGGCGTCGACCGCAGGGTCCTCGCTGCCGATGGCCTCCAGGTCGAGCTGGTAGAACTGGCGGTAGCGGCCCTCCTGCGGCGCCTCGGCGCGGAAGACCGGCCCGTCCGTCCACACCTTGACCGGGAGCTGGCCGCGGTGCAGGCCGTACTCCAGGACCGCGCGCAGCACGCCCGCGGTGAACTCCGGGCGCAGCGTCAGCGACCTGCCGCCGCGGTCGGTGAAGGTGTACATCTCCTTGCTGACGACGTCGGTCGACTCGCCGACGCCGCGGGCGAAAAGCTGCGTGTCCTCGAAGACCGCGGTCTCCAGGTAGGAGTAGCCGGCACGCCTGGCCGTCTCCGCGAACGCCCCGCGGATCGCGTAGAACGTCGACGCCTGCGGTGGGACGTACTCCTTGACGCCTTTGGGTGCTTGGAAAGTCATTAGATCCCTCGTGTGGGACCGGCGTGCGGCGCTGCTTCCTTGAGGTACGGATTGGTCGCGCGCTCGCGGCCGATCGTGGTCTGTGGTCCGTGGCCCGGCAGGACGACCGTATCGTCAGGCAGCGGCAGACACTTGGTAGCCAGGCTGCGCAGAATCGTCGGGTAGTCGCCGCCGGGGAGGTCGGAGCGGCCGATGGAGCCGGCGAACAGCAGGTCGCCCGAGAACATGATCTCGTCGCCGGGCAGCCGGAAGCTCACCGACCCCCTGGTATGGCCGGGCGTGTGGTCGACCACGAGCTCGAGGCCCGCGAGCTGGAGCACGGCGCCGTCGGACAGCTCCCGCACGTCGTCGGGCTCGCTCAGCGTGATGCCGCCGAACAGCGAGGCGCTGGTGTCGGACCAGCCCGCGGCGGGGTCGCTCAGCAGGTGGCGGTCGTCGGGGTGGATCCACGCGGGCACGTCGCGCGCGCCGCACACGGGGGCCACCGACCAGACGTGGTCGAGGTGGCCGTGGGTGAGCAGGACCGCGACGGGCTTGAGCCGGTGCTCGCGCAGCAGCTCGTCGACGCCCTCGGTCGCGTCCTGACCTGGATCGACGATCACGCACTCCTCGCCGGCCGCGGGCGCGACGACGTAACAATTGGTCTGGAAGGCCCCTGCGGGGAAGCCTGCGATGAGCATCTGCCTCAGGTGATCTCGTCGAAAAGCCAATGGGAATGTAACCGAAGGGTACCGGTGCGGGTCGCCGGGCTGCGAATCATTACCCGTTGGCCGATACGATTCGCCCACCTCAGTTGATTGACTATGGGAGGCAAAGCGGTGGCCACGGGGAAGGACCGGCAGAAGCAGCTGGCGCGCGAGCACTACGAGCGGCAGATGCAGCGCCGCATCGAGCGCGAGCAGAAGGCCAAGCGCACGGCGATCATCGGCTCCACCGTGGGCGTCGTGATCGTGGTCGGAGGCATCGTGGCCGCGGTCGCGCTGCTGGGCGGCAACGACACGGGCACCGAGGCGGCGACCTCGCCGTCGGCCTCGGCCACACCCGCCGACACCGCCCAGGCGTCGGCGAGCACGGGGCCCAAGCCGTACGACGCCAAGACCGGCACGTGCGACTACGTCAAGGACACCGGCGGCGGCACGGTCAAGGACGTCGGCATGCCGCCGGCGAAGGTCAAGACCGAGCCGGCCACGAAGACGATGACGTTCAAGACGAACCTGGGCGACATCGTGGTCGAGCTGAACAACGCCAAGGCGCCGTGCACGACGAACTCGCTGGAGTTCCTGGCGGAGAAGAACTACTACGACGGCAGCAAGTGCCACCGGCTCGGCGGCGACCAGTTCCCGATGCTGCAGTGCGGTGACCCGACGGCCAAGGCCGACGGCAAGAACCAGACCGACGGCCAGGGTGGCCCCGGCTACGTCATGGCCGAGGAGAACCTGCAGGGAGCCCAGTACAAGCGCGGCGTGATGGCCATGGCCAAAACGCAGGCCCCGGGCAGCACGGGCAGCCAGTTCTTCCTGGTTTACGGCGACATCGGGCTCACCCCGGATTACACACCGGTGGGTACGATCACCAAGGGGCTCGACATCCTGGACAAGGTGAACAAAGCAGGCAACATCCCTAGCGCCATGGGAGATGGGACTGGAGCACCGAAGCAAACCGTCGAAATCAAAGACGTGACAATCGCCGGCAAGAGCTGACGTAATACAAACTAGGGACGAAGTAGTCCCGAAGGGTCTGATGGATAGTGCGGGAGGACACGGTGAGCACCGACCCGTGGGGCCGGGTAGACGACGACGGCACCGTCTACGTGCGTACGGCTGAGGGAGAGCGGGCCGTCGGCTCCTGGCAGGCCGGTGAACCCGAAGAGGCACTGGCCTACTTCCATCGCAAGTACGACGAGCTGGCCGGTCAGGTGCAGCTGCTCGAACAGCGTGTCAGGGGCACCGATCTGGCTCCGGCGCAGGCCGAGGCGAGCATCACCAAGCTGCGCGAGGCCGTCTCCGAAGCGCACGCCATCGGCGACCTGGACGCGCTGACCCGGCGGCTGGACGGCCTGACCGAGCTCGTCGCGCAGCGCCGCGAGGAGGTCAAGGCCGCTCGCGAGCACGCGCGGGCCGAGGCCAGGGTGGTCAAGGAGCGGATCGTCGGCGAGGCCGAGCGCATCGCGGAGGAGACCACCCACTGGAAGTCGGGTGGTGAGCGGCTGCGCCAGCTCGTCGAGGAGTGGAAGGCCGCCGACCGGATCGACCGGGTCACCGAGGCCGCGCTGTGGAAGCGGCTGTCGGCCGCGCGCACGGCGTTCGCCAAGCGGCGCAAGCAGTACTTCGCGGGCCTGGACGAGCAGCGCGAGGGTGTTCGCGCGGCCAAGGAGCGCATCGTCGCCGAGGCCGAGGCGATCGCCGACTCGACCGACTGGGGCCAGACGGCGGCGATCTACCGCGAGCTGATGCAGCAGTGGAAGAACGCGGGCCGGGCCTCCCGCGAGGCCGAGGACGAGCTGTGGGCGCGCTTCAAGGCCGCCCAGGACCAGTTCTTCCAGGCCCGTTCGGCGGTGTTCGCCGAGCGTGACGCCTCGCTGGCCGCCAACGCGGAGGTCAAGGAGGTGCTGCTGGCCGAGGCCGAGAAGCTCCTGCCGATCACCGACGTGCGCACGGCCAGGGCGACGCTGCGGCACATCCTGGAGCGCTGGGAGGCCGCCGGGCCCGTGCCGCGCGAGCAGCGCGACCGGCTGGAGGGCGGGCTGCGCAAGGTCGACGAGGCCGTACGCAAGGCCGAGGACGCCGAGTGGAAGCGGTCCAACCCCGAGGCCAGGGCCCGCGCCCAGAGCACGGTGGACCAGCTGCGCACCTCGATCGAGCAGCTCGAGAAGCGGCTGTCCAAGGCGCAGGCCGCCGGGCGCGCGAAGGACGTCAAGGAGGCCGAGGAGGCCCTGATCGCCCGCCGTTCGTGGCTGGCGGAGGCCGAGCGCACGCTCACCGAGTTCAGCTAGGGGTTCAGCTAGGGGTTCAGCAAGGAGGCCGGCCAGGCCTCTCCCCCGGGCCGCCGTCGCCGATCGGGCGGCGCGCGACGGGGCCCGGGATCTAGGCTGGCGGGCATGGACCCCGTCGCGGCCGCGCGTGCCTTCGTCGAAGAGCTCTTCCCCGGCGCCCTGTACGCCTTCGTCGGCGGCAGCGTGCTCACCGAGCGCCGCACCAGCACCTCCGACCTCGACGTGGTGGTGGTGCTCGACGGCCTGGCGGCCCCGTACCGGGAGACGCTGCGCTGGCGCGAGTGGCCGGTGGAGCTGTTCGCGCACAGCGAGACCAGCCTGGCCGTCTACATCGACAACGGTTTCGAGCAGCGGCGGCCGGTCCTGGCGCGCATCTGCGCCGAGGGCGCGGTGGTGACCGACAGGACGGGCGGCAGGGCCAGCGACCTGCAGGGCGAGCTGGCCGACCGCCTCGCTGACGGCCCTTCCGGGCTGACGGACGGCCAGGCCGACCGCTTCAGGTACGTGCTGTCCGACCTGCTGGACGACCTGTCGGGCGCGAGCGACCCCGGCGAGCGGGCGTTCATCGGCTGGGAGGTCGTCCAGGCGACCGCGCGGACGGCGCTGGGCGTGGGGCGGGCGTGGCAGGGCAACGGCAAGTGGCTGCTGCGCGAGCTGCGCGCCCACGACGCCAGGCTGGCCGATGAGCTGCTCGCCGCCCGCGACGACCCGGCCAGGCTGGCCGCGGTGGCCACGGACGTCCTTGAGCGGGCCGGAGGACGCCTCTGGGAGGGTTACCGGGCGCAGGGGGACCCCTTCCACCAGCCGCTGCGCCACGTGCCCTCACAGGCCCTCTCCGGCGAAACGGCGCAGAGCGGCGGAATGAGGAGGCTGGCCGCCGTCAGCGGCGCCACGGCCGGCTCGTCGCGGCTGTGGATGGGGCAGACCCACGTCGCCCCCGCCACCCGCTCCACCGACCACCACCACGGCGCCTCCGAGACGGCCATCTACGTGGTCAGCGGCACGCCGTCGTTCGTGTTCCTGGAGGACGGGCGGGAGAGGCGCATCGACGCCAGGCCCGGCGACTACGTGTTCGTGCCGCCGTACGTGCCGCACCGCGAGGAGAACCCCGACCCGTCACAGGAGGCCGTCGTGGTGATCGCGCGCAGCACGCAGGAGGCCATCGTGGTCAACCTGCCCGACCTGCGCCAGCACTAGCCGCCCGCGCCGCTCACCCGGTAGACGTCGAACACGCCCTGGATGCTGCGCACGGCCTTGAGCACGTGGCCCAGGTGCTTCGGGTCGCCCATCTCGAAGGTGAACTTGCTGATCGCCACCCGGTCGCGCGACGTCGTCACCGAGGCGCTGAGGATGTTGACGTGCTGGTCCGACAGCGTACGGGTGACGTCCGACAGCAGCCGCGGCCGGTCGAGCGCCTCCACCTGGATGGCCACCAGGAACACGCTGTCGTCGCTCGGCGACCAGCTCACCTCCACCAGGCGGTCCGGCTGCGACTTGAGCTGCTGCACGTTGGTGCAGTCGGCCCGGTGCACCGACACGCCGTGGCCCCGGGTGACGAAACCGACGATCTCGTCGCCGGGCACCGGGGTGCAGCACTTCGACAGGCGTACCCAGACGTCGGCGTCGCCCGCCACCACCACGCCGGCGCCGCCACCGCCGCGGGGACGGCCGCGCAGCCGGGTCGGCAGCGAGGTCTCGGCGATGTCCTCCTCGGCGCTGTCGACGCCGCCGATCGAGGCCACCAGCTTCTGCACGACCGCCTGGGCCGCGATGTGCCCCTCGCCGACGGCCGCGTACAGGGCGGACACGTCGGGGTAGCGCAGGTCGCGGGCCAGCGCCAGCAGCGCCTCGCCGGACATCAGCCGCTGCAGCGGCAGGCCCTGCTTGCGCATGGCCCGGCCGATGGCCTCCTTGCCCGCCTCGATCGCGGTCTCGCGGCGCTCCTTGGAGAACCACTGCCGGATCTTGTTGCGGGCCCGGCCCGACTTGACGAACTTCAGCCAGTCGCGCGACGGCCCCGCGTCCGGCGACTTGGAGGTGAAGATCTCCACCGTGTCGCCGTTGCCGAGCCGCGACTCCAGGGGCACCAGCCGCCCGTTGACCCGGGCCCCGATGCAGCGATGCCCCACTTCCGTGTGCACCGCGTACGCGAAGTCGACCGGCGTGGCGCCCTCGGGCAGGGCGATGACCTGGCCCTTCGGGGTGAACACGTAGACCTCGGAGACCGACAGGTCGAACCGCAGCGACTCCAGGAACTCGCCCGGGTCGGAGGTCTCCTTCTGCCAGTCGAGGAGCTGGCGCAGCCAGGCCATGTCGCTGCCCGGCTTGACCTTGCCCGTGGGGCCGGGGGCGCCGACCTCCTCCTTGTACTTCCAGTGCGCGGCCACGCCGTACTCGGCCCTGTGGTGCATCGCGTGGGTGCGGATCTGCAGCTCCACCGGCTTGCCCTCGGGACCTATCACCGTGGTGTGCAGCGACTGGTACATGTTGAACTTGGGCATCGCGATGTAGTCCTTGAAGCGCCCCGGCACCGGGTTCCACCTGGCGTGGATGGTGCCGAGCGCGGCATAGCAGTCGCGCACGCTGTCGACCAGCACGCGGATGCCCACAAGGTCGTAGATGTCGTCGAACGCGACATCCCTGGCGATCATCTTCTGGTAGACCGAGTAGTAGTGCTTCGGCCGGCCCTTCACCACCGCGCGGATCTTCGCCTCGCGCAGGTCGCCGTGGACCTTCTCGATGACCTCCTGCAGGAACAGGTCGCGGCGCGGCGCCCGCTCCGACACCATGCGGGCGATCTCGTCGTACCGCTTGGGGTAGAGCATGGCGAACGCGAGGTCCTCCAGCTCCCACTTGATCGTGTTCATGCCCAGGCGGTGGGCCAGCGGGGCGAAGATCTCCAGCGTCTCGCGCGACTTCTGGTGGCGCTTGTGCTCCGGCAGGTAGCGCATGGTGCGCATGTTGTGCAGGCGGTCGGCCAGCTTGATGATCAGTACGCGGATGTCGCGCGACATGGCCACGACCATCTTGCGCACGGTCTCGGCCTGCGCGGCGTCGCCGAACTTGACCTTGTCGAGCTTGGTGACGCCGTCGACCAGGGACCCGATCGTGTCGCCGAAGTCGCCGCGCAGCTCGTCGAGGCTGTAGGCGGTGTCCTCGACCGTGTCGTGCAGCAGGGCCGCGCACAGCGTCTCGTCGTCGGTGCCCAGCTCGGCCAGGATCGTCGCCACGGCCAGCGGGTGCGTGATGTACGGATCGCCCGACTTCCGCTTCTGGTCACGGTGGTGGTAGGCGGCCACGTCGTAGGCGCGCTCGATCAGCCGCAGATCGGCCTTGGGATGGGTGGCCCTGACCGTGCGGAACAGCGGCTCCAGCACCGGATTCATGGCCCCACCCCCAAACCGCCGTCGACGCACCGCGGGCACGCCGGGCGCCTCGGCGCTGCCAGAATCGGTTACGTCGGGCACGACCACATCACGGGGCACTCAGACTCCTCCCGCACTGACTCCCCACGCAAAGCTCCTCACGTTTCGAGTCCAGATCCCCCCAGTGTATCCAGGTGGCGAACGTGGACCGTCGCGGGCCGGGCTCAGACGATCACGAGGGAGTGCAAGTCCACCCCCGTCAGCCGCTCACGTCCCTTGAGAAAGGCCAGCTCCATCAGCACGGCGATGCCGACGACCTCGGCTCCGGCCCTCTCCACCAGCTCCACGGCCGCCTTCGCGGTGCCTCCCGTGGCCAGCACATCATCGACGATGAGCGCCCGGTCACCGGGCGCGAACGCGTCACGGTGCACCTCGATGGTCGCGGAGCCGTACTCCAGATCGTAGGACTCTTCCAGCGTCGCGGCGGGCAGTTTCCCCTTCTTGCGCACCGGGACGAACCCCGCCGCCGCCCGGTAGGCCACCGGCGCGGCCAGGATGAAGCCTCGCGCCTCGATGCCCACGATCTTGTCCACCTGGTGGAGCCCGGCCAGCTCGTCCACCACGGCCGCCATCGCGACCGGGTCGGCCAGCAGCGGGGTGATGTCCTTGAACATGACCCCGGGCTTGGGGTAGTCGGGCACATCCCTGATCCGGTCCAGGATCAGCGTGCTCAGCTCGGTCATTGGCGTTTCCCTCGCATCTCTCCACCGGCCGTCTGCCGGGGTCCATGATGGTGCATTCCGGCACCCGCGCGTACCTGGCCCTGTCCGGCCACGGCCGCACGCGAACGGCGCCCCCGCCCCGTTGCGGGGCGAGGGCGCCGTACGTGTGCAGGCCGGGGACCTGCGGCGGCTAACCCTTGGCTACCGCCGCGCTTTTGGAGCCCTTCGACCCCTTGCCGCCACCTCCCGTGGAGGCCAGGCGCCTGGCGATGGCCTGGTACTTCGGCTCGCGCTCCTTCAGCGTCACCAGCAGCGGCGTGGCGACGCACAGCGACGAGTACGTACCGACGATCATGCCGACGAACAGCGACAGCGACAGGTCCTTCAGCGTGCCCGCGCCGAGCACCGTGGTGCCGATGAACAGGATCGCCGCCACCGGCAGGATCGCGACCAGCGAGGTGTTCAGCGACCGGATCAGCGTGTGGTTGAGCGCGTTGTTGGCGGCCATCGAGTACGTCTGCTTGGACGTGTGCCCCAGCTTGGCCGTGACCTCCTTGATCATGTCGAACACCACGACCGCGTCGTAGAGCGAGTAACCGAGGATGGTCAGGAAGCCCAGCAGCGTCGCGGGCGTGACCTCGAAGCCCGACCAGGCGTAGATGCCGGCCGTGATGACGAGGTCGTGGATGAGCGCGACGATGGCGGCCAGCGCCATCTTCGGCTCGAACGCCATCGACAGGTACAGGATGATCGCCAGCATGAACACGGCCAGGCCGATCCACGCCTTCTGCGACACCTCACCGCCCCAGGACGGGCCGATGGCCTGGATGCTGACCTGATCGACCGGGACGTTGAAGTCCTTGGCGATCGCGCTCTGCACCTGGACCCTGGTGTCCTCCGACAGGCTCTCCGTGGTCGCCCGCCAGCCGTCGGTGCCGGCCTGCTGGACGATCACCTGGTGCACGCCCTCGTCGAGGACCGACTCACGGACCTCCTGCACGGAGGTCTGGGTGGCCTTGAACGAGAAGATCGTGCCGCCCTTGAACTCGACGCCGAGGTTGAGGCCGTTGACCAGCAGACCGGCCAGCGAGATGGCCAGCAGCAGGCCGGACAGGCTGTACCACAACCGCCACTTGCCGACGAAGTCGACGTCGATCTCGCCGCGGTAGAGGCGACGCGCAAGTCCCATCTCAGGCCTCCTGCGGAGTGGTCGTGCGGCCGGTGGACGACACTTCGCTCATGCGCTCGGCGTCGAGACCCGACAGCGGGTGCCCCTTGGCGAAGAACTTCATCCTTGCCAGCAGGGCGATGAACGGCTTGGTGAACAGGAACACCACCACGATGTCGATCAGCGTGGTCAGGCCCATCGCGAACGCGAACCCGGCCACACCGCCCACCGCCAGGAAGTACAGCACGATGGCGGCGATGAACATGACGGCGTCGGCGATCAGGATCGTGCGCCGGGCACGAACCCAGGCCACCTCGACGGCCGCGCGAAGCGTCCGCCGACCTTCCTTCATCTCATCACGAATACGTTCGAAGTACACGATGAAGGAGTCGGCGGTGATACCGATCGAGACCACCAAACCGATGATGTGCGGCAGCGAGAGCCGGAAGCCGGCGTTGTGGCCGAGCACGACCACCGAGGTGTACGTGATGATCGTGGCCACCACGAGGCTCAGCACCGCCACGATGCCCAGGCCCCGGTAGTAGAGCAGGCAGTAGAGCACCACGAGCCCCAGCCCGATGATGCCGGCGATCAGGCCGCCCTCCAGCTGGTCCTGGCCCAGGGTCGAGGAGACCGTGTCGACCGAGCTGCGGTTGAACTTCAGCGGCAGCGCGCCGTACTTGAGCTGGTCGGCCAGGTTGGTGGCGCTGAGCTGGTCGAAGCCGCCGGTGATCTCGGCCCGGCCGCCGGGGATCGGGCTCTGGATGACCGGGGCGGTGATGACGACGCCGTCGAGCACGACCGCGACCATGTTGCGCGGCTCGGGCGAGTTGTAGGCGGTGGTGGTGAGCTTGCCCCACTCGCCGGCGCCCTTGCTCTTGAAGTCGAGCTGGACGACCCACTCGGTGGTGCCCTGGCGGACGCCCGCCGAGGCCGTGTCGATGTCGGTGCCGACGACCTTGGCGACGTCGAGGACGTACTTGTAGCTGCCGTCGGTCTCGCAGGCCGCGTACTGCTTGGCCGGGTCGTCCTGGACGCCCTGGCCGCGGTTGGCGGGGTTGGCGCAGTCGAGCTTGTTGAACTGCTGGAGCACCGCCGGGTCGATGCCCGTGGTGTCGATGCCGGCGTTGGGGTCCTGCGCGGGAGGCGTGCTCGGCTGGGCGCTCGGGCTGGCCTTGGCCGTCGGGGAGGTCTTGGCCTCCTGCCCCTTCTTGCCGCCCTGCTCCTGGTTCTTGCCGTCCTGGCCGGTCTGAGTCTTGCTGTCCTGGCCCGTCTGGGTCTTACCGTCCTGGGCCGTCTGGGTCTTGCCGTCCTGGCCCGTCTGGCCGGTCTTCTGCGTCGTGGCCGGCTTGGCCGACGGGTCCGCGGAGCCCTGGGCCGGGGCCGAGGCCGCCGGCGTCGGGGCGGTCAGCGCCGACGACAGCGCCTTGCCCGTCGGGGAGGCGCTCGGCGTCGTGATCGACTGCGAGGACGACGGCTGGGTGGACGGCTGGGCCGTCGGGGACGTGGAGGGGTTGGCCGACGGGCTGGCCGACCCCGAGGGCGTGCTGCCCGGCGTCGGCGCGTTGGTGGCCAGATCCTGCGGGGCCTGCGTGGCCGCCACGGCGAGCACCTGGCGGAAGCGCAGCTCCGCAGTGGTCGCGACCAGCTTGATGGCCTCGTTCTGACCGACGCCCGGGATGGAGATGATGATGTTGTCGCCGGACTTGGCGACCTCGGCGTCGGAGATTCCGGTGCCGTTGACCCGGTCGCGGATGATGTTGACCGCGCGGTCGAGGATCTCCTCAGGCGGCGACGCGTTGTTCTGGGTCACGGGAGTCAGAGTCACCGTGGTGCCGCCCGCGAGGTCGAGTCCCAGCTTCGGCGTGTACGCCTGCTGCAGGAACATCGTCCCGCCCAGGGCGAGGATGAGCGCCAGAAGCACGAGGAGCGTACGCCCCGGTCGGCTGTGGCGGCTGGTCGGTCGGGCCACTGGTCGTCAGTTCTTTCGGATAGAGGTTTGTCGCAGAGCTTAGTCAGGACTGCTTGGTACTGGAGCCCTGGTCGCCGTCGCGCTCTACGGTGGCCTCGGACCCCTTCTTGCCCTCTTCATCGAGTTCGACCTGGTCAGCGGCCGACTCGTCGTCACTGACCGGGGCGTCGCCGGGAGCGACGACCCGGCCGATCGCGGCCTTCACCCAGCGGGTCTCGATGCCCGGCGCGACCTCGAGAACGACGTCCTCGTTGTCGACCGTCACGACGGTACCGAACAAACCCGTCGTGGTCATGACCCGGGTGCCGGGCGTCAGCGAGTTCTGCATCTGGATCGCCTCTTGCTGGCGCTTGCGCTGGGGGCGGATCAGCAGGAAGTAGAACACCACCACCAGAAGGATCAGCGGCAGGATGCTTCCGAGTTGTCCCATGTCCATTAGGGGCGACCTTCCATTGTCGTACAAGAAGTTGACACCGGCCTCGCGCCGGAAATTCCGTGCGTTGCGTCGGGCCGCGCCGCTCAGCCCGTCAGCCTACACAGCCAGCCAAGCCACGGAGTGTAGGCGCTTGTTGCGAAACGCGGCAACGAGGCAGCGTTCCGGCGCGCGGGGAAGTTCCCATAATGAAACGGTTGCAACCGATCTGTGATCACTCGAAAAGTGACGCTCCGAACGCATCTGGTGGTGGTGTCATCCCCAGGTGAACCCACGCCGCCGCCGTGGCGACCCGGCCGCGCGGGGTCCTGGCCAGCAGACCTTGCCGTACGAGGAACGGCTCGGCCACCACCTCGACCGTCTCCGGCTCCTCCCCCACGGCCACCGCCAGGGTGGACAGGCCGACCGGGCCGCCGCCGAACTTCTTCAGCAGCACGCCGAGCACCGCCCGGTCGAGCCGGTCGAGCCCCTCGCCGTCGACCTCGTACAGGTTCAGCGCCGCCGCGGCGATGTCGCGGTTGATCACGCCGTCGGCCCGCACGTCGGCGAAGTCGCGCACGCGCCTCAGCAGCCGGTTCGCGATTCGCGGCGTGCCCCGGGACCGCCGCGCGATCTCGTGCGCGCCGTCGTCCGGCAGGCCCACCCCGAGCAGCTTGGCCGAGCGGCGCAGCACCTGCTCCAGCTCGGCGGTCTCGTAGAAGTCCATGTGGGCGGTGAACCCGAACCGGTCACGCAGCGGCGCCGGCAGCAGCCCCGCCCGCGTGGTGGCGCCGACCAGCGTGAACGGCGCGATGTCGAGCGGGATGGCGGTGGCACCCGGGCCCTTGCCGACGACGATGTCGACCCGGAAGTCCTCCATCGCGAGATACAGCATCTCCTCGGCCGGCCTGGCCATCCGGTGGATCTCGTCGATGAACAGCACCTCGCCCTCGGCCAGCGTGGACAGGATCGCCGCCAGATCGCCGGCACGCTCCAGCGCCGGGCCCGAAGTGATCCTCAGCGGGGCGTTCAGCTCCGCTGCGATGATCATGGCCAGGGTCGTCTTGCCGAGGCCGGGGGAGCCGCTCATGAGCACGTGGTCGGGCGGGCTCTGCCTGCGCAGGGCGCTCTCCAGCACCAGCGACAGCTGCTCGCGCACGCGGCCCTGGCCGATGAACTCGCTGAGGCGCTTGGGCCGGAGCGCGGCCTCGATCTGCAGGTCGTCGCCCCCGGCCGTGGACGAAAGGATCTCCTCCCGCTCAAGTCCCACGCCCGCACCTCCTCTCCCTGCGCTCTCCGGTCTGCATTCGGACGTCGGTGAGTGATCGGCGGTCGCGTGCGGCGGTCACCGCGCGGTGCACGACCACCGGTGCGCGGCAAGGCGGCGCGAACGCCGGCACTTCGCCAAGCGGTCCGGACGGCGGCGCTTCGCCGCGCGGCGCTTCGCGATGCCGCGGGAACGCCGGTGCTTCGCGAGGCGGGGCTACCGCCGGTGCGCCGCGAGGCGGGGTGATCGCCGGTCCCGTGGTGGGGGCTGTGGACGCCGGCGCCTGATGGGCCGAGGGGGCGGAGCCGCCATGGCGGGGGTGCCGCGCTCCTGGGTCCGAAGATGTCACCCTGCGGCCCGCATCCCTCACCCCGGTGCCGCGCGCGACACCGGCGCCCCTGCCGCGCACATCGCCGGCCGTCACGGGCGGGGCGGACGCGGGGAGGGCGGGGGTCATCGGATGCTCAGGGAACGGAGGGCGGCCTTCAGGAGGGCGGCCACCTGGGGCTGGCGGCCGGCGGCGATCTCGGCCTCGGCGTCCGGCTCCACGACGGCGACCGCCTCGTCGGCGTCCTTGCTGGAGTAGCCCAGCCCCACCAACCCGGAGTGGACCTGCTCCCGCCACACCGCCACCCGCCGCTCCCCGTTGAGTGCGGCGTTGACGGCCTCCTCCGGCGTGCCGAGCCGGTCCTTCAGCTCCAGGATGATGCGCTGCGCCCCCTTCTGCCCGATCCCCGGCACCTGCGTGAGCGCCTTGACGTCGGCGCTGGCCACCGCGACCCGGAGCGTGTTGGGCGTGTGCACGGCGAGCATCGCCAGGGCCAGCTTGGGGCCGACGCCGCTGGCGGTCTGGAGGAGCTCGAACACGGCGCGCTCGTCGTCGGTGGCGAAGCCGTACAGGGTGAGTGACTCCTCGCGCACCACCAGCGAGGTGGCCAGGCGCGCCTGCTCGCCCATCCTGAGGGTCGCGAGGGTGCCAGGGGTGCAGTGGGTGAGGATGCCTACGCCGCCCACCTCGATCACGGCGCCGTCCGGCGCTATCGCGGTCACCTTGCCCGCCACCGACGCGATCACAACCGTCCTCCTGTCATCGGCCCCGCCACGATTCGGCTTCCATCACCGGCTCCTGTCATAGCGCACTTCGCGCCGTGGAGCCCACTCACGCCGCGCTCCACGGCCCACAACGCATCCTGCGTGGCTGTTCCTCGCGCCCACGCGCTGCGACCGCTCCAGGCGGCTCTGGCTTGCCGTGCCGAACGCGTGGGCCCCGATCGCCGCTGCCGATCGCCGCTGCCGATCGCCTCGCCGCCTGAGCGCACGACCACGCGACCCAGCGGGCCGGCTCGGCCCGTGTGGCGGCCTCTGCGGCTCGGGCCGGTGTGGGCGCTTGAGGTGGGGTCGGCCAGTGTGGGCGCTTGGGGTGAGATCGGCCCGTGTGGCCCTCGGGTGGGCTTGGCAGTGGTCCTGCATCGTGTGGTGGAGGTCGGGTCGTGCCAGATCGTGTCGCGCGGTCGCGCAGTCTCGGCCGCGGTCGCGCGGTCGCGCGGTCACGGCCGCGGTCGCGCATTCGCGCGGTCGTGCATTCGCGCGGTTGCGGCGCGCGGTCGAGCAGTCTCGGCCGCAGTCGCGCAGTCGCGCGGTCACGCAGTCGCCTGGCGCAGGGGGCGTGGCTCGTCTCGAAGGGCGCGGGCGCGGCTGTGGGCTCACGTCGCACACTGTGCGGCTCAGCCCGGCGCCGCTCTGCACCGCGGAGCCCGGCTCCGTGCCGCCGGGCGCCGGCGCGGCGCCGAGAGGTGGGCGGGGTGCGTGGCCGCGTGTCATCGGGCGGGGTTTCTGCGCGGGGCGCGGGCCAGGGCCTCTGCGAGGCGGTGTTGGGCGCCGCCGCGCCAGACGTGGCAGATGGCCAGGGCGAGGGCGTCGGCGGCGTCCGCGGGTTTGGGCATTTCGGCGAGGCGCAGCAGGCGGGTGACCATGGCGCCGATCTGCTTCTTGTCGGCCGTGCCGCTGCCCGTGATCGCGGCCTTGACCTCCGACGGGGTGTGCAGGGCCACCGGGAGGCCGCGTCTGGCCGCGCAGAGGACCGCGATGCCCGCCGCCTGGGCCGTGCCCATCACCGTGCGTACGTTGTGCTGGCTGAAGACGCGCTCCACCGCCACCGCGTCGGGCCGCACCTCGTCGAGCCAGCGCTCGATGCCCGCCTCGATGCCGACGAGCCGGGCGCCGAGCTCCTCGTCGGCCCCGGTGCGCACCACCCCGACGGCCACCAGGCTCAGCGGTGCGCCCGGGCGCCCCTCGACAGCACCGAGGCCGCACCGGGTCAGCCCTGGATCGACGCCCATCACCCGCACCGGCCCCACCCTCCCGTCGCCGAACATCTGTTCGGCATGAGACTTTACTCCGGCCGGGGTGGGCGTGCAGCGGGATGCGAGGGTCAGAAGTAGTCGAGCATGTACGGCTTGGCGGCGAAGGCCGCGTCGAGCGCCTGGTCGTAGCCGTCATGTCCGGACATGAGACCGGCGAGGCGAAGGGTTCGGGTGGGGATTCCGGCGTACAGGGCGGAGAAGCCGTTCACCGAGAGCGTGACGCCGGGCTCCTCGACCGGTGTGGCCGTGCCGGATCCGCCGGAGACGTCCAGCCGCCACGTGCCCCCGCCCCTGATCGGGTCGTCGACGGTGACGACGGCCTCGCAGGCCGCGTTCGCCGGGTAACCCCTCCGCTCGACGGCCGCGGCCACGTCCAGCACCCTGAACATCCACCTCACCTGCTGGACGCGCTCCCGCGTACGCTCAGGCAGCAGCCACAGCACCGGGTCGTCCGGCGCCACGGAGGCGACGACCTCGCGGGCGATCGTGGACGCGCTGCCGACCATCGACCACAGGGCCCGCAGGGTCTCGGGCGAGGCGGCGACGAGGTTCTCGACCTCGATGTCGTCGCCCTTCCACCGGTAGATGGCGTAGCCGTCGTCGGCCAGGTAGAGGAAGTCGTCCTCGTCGGCGAGCCACACGTTCCACGTGTCCTCGTCCCAGGAGACAGGTCCGCTGGAACGGGCCGCGCCGTGCACGCGGTGCAGCACCGACATCAGCTCCGCGGCGTCGCCCGGTCCCATCCTGCGCAGCTTGACCTGCCCCGGCGGGCGGATGCCGCGCAGCGACTCGGCCTGCAGGCGCACGTTGTGCTGGGCACCGGCGTGCTCGAAGCCGACCCCGCGGTAGATGGCCGTGGTGGCCGGGTAGAGCGCGGAGACGGCGTCGCCGAGCTCGACGGCGCGGCCGATGACCGCGCGCATGATCCGGGTGCCGAGGCCGCGCCCGCGGTCCTCCGGGCTGACGGTGACGCCCGCGACGCCCGCCATCGGCTGCGGCTTGCCGTGCCACCACTGCGTGAACCTGCGCAGGCGCGCCGCCGCCGCCAGCCGCGTGCCGTCGAACACGCCCAGGTAACGCCCCTCCCCCAGCGCCGGGAGCACCGCCTTGCGCCACTTCTCCCTGTCGTCGGCCGACAGCGGGCCGAAGGAGCGCTTACGCAGGTCGAGAACGTCGTCGAGGTCTTCGGTAGTCAGGTCGCGAATCTCCACAAGCGGCCACCCTACGCAGGCGGTGTGCGAACGTGCGAGCTGTTTGTCCGGATGGCGAGCCTGTCGAGATACAGGAGCTGGGCGGCCACGAGGGCGGCCAGCACGACGGCGACCACGGCCAGCGGCGTGGCGGCGCCCACGTCGGGCGTGGTCGCGGTGTAGCCGGCGAGCTGGTTCACCTGCGCGACCGGGGTGGTGAACAGGTCCGGCTTCTGGACGACCAGCATCGGCCAGAGCAGGTCGTGGGCGTTCATGAGGGCGACGGCGCCGGCGAGGATGCCCGCCATGGGGAGCGACGGCAACAGCACGCCGCCGAAGAAGTCACCGCCCGCCCGCTCGGCCAGGCCCTTGCACAGGAGCGTGAGCACGAGCAGCGCGGGGACGCTGATCAGGAGGGGCGGGATGAGCGCGGGGAAGGAGTCGATGAGGCCGAGGTTGTGGACGTTCTGCCAGTTGGCGACGGCGAGCGGGCCCGGGCCGGCGAACAGCCAGGGGGCGAAGAGCAGCAGCAGCCACTCGCTGGCCCGGCCGAGCGGGCGCAGGCCGCCGATGCCGAGCGCCGCCAGGTAGGCCACGCCGACCGAGACGACGGCTCCCGCGACGGCGGGGACCCAGGTGTTGATCTGGGCGGTGAGGGTTCCGGCCGGGGTGGCGGGCGAGGCCAGCACGCCGTCCATCCAGGGCCAGGTGAGGACGAGGGCGATCGCGACGACGAGCACGAGCGCGACGACGCCGGCCACCGCCATCCCGGCGGACGCGGGCGGCGCCGGAGGCGGGGCGCCCGTCTTGTCCCGAACCGGGACCGGGACCGGGGCTCCGGCCTCCTGCGCGGCCGGGGCACCCGTCCCGTGCGACTGCGGGGAGCCCGTCCCCTGCGGATGCGGGGCGCCCGTCCCGTGCGGGTGCGGCATGCCTGTCCCCTGCGGATGCGGGATGCCGGTCCCGTACGGGTGCGGGGTGCCCGTCCCTTGCGGGTACGGGGTGCCGATCTCGTCCTGGGACGTGGTGCGCGGCGCCAGCGTGATGCGGAGCCGGGCCGCCACCGCGACGACCGTGGCGACGATCCCCAGCACGCCGAGGATCACCCCCGTGAGGGCCGCGACGGACGCCCCAGGGCCGAACTCGGCCAGCCGGAAGGCGTAGTCGTACTGCAGCCCCGCGAGCGTCTCTGTGGCCCGCTGAGGGCCTCCTCTCGTGAGCACCAGCCCGAACGAGAACGTCTGCAGCCCCACGGCGACCACGGCGAGCGCGACCAGCACCGCGACGACGAGCGTCGCGGGGCCTGGGGTGCCGCCGCGCAGGGCGGGCAGGAACGCGATCACGGCCAGCGCGCACACGACGCCGAACGTGGCCGCCGCGACGATCAGCCGGAACGTTCCCGGCGCCGTCGCGGGCTCACGCAGCCCCTCGGCCAGCGTCACCAGGCCGGACGCGTGCGGCATCGCCCCCCGCAGCCAGGCGCCCGCGACCGCCACCGGCGAGAAGGCGACGACGGCCAGCGAGAGCACGACCCGCCCGGCCCGCCGCGGCCAGGTGCCGGCCCGGTCGAGCGCCAGCGCCAGCAGCGGCCCCACCACCACGGCCACCAGCAGCGGGATCACCGTCAGCGAGAGCGTGAACCCCAGCGCCCGCCAGAAGTCGCCCCCGCCCAGCAGCTCGCTGTAGTTCGCCGTCCCCACGTAGGCGCTCTCCCGCAGGACGCCGCCGCTCTGGAAGCTGAGCCAGATCGTCTGCGCGGTCGGCAGCACCAGGGTGATGAGCGCGCCGAGCAGCGCAGGCACGGCGAGCAGCCAGCCGAGGGCGGGTGGGACGTTGGCCTGAGGAGGGGTGGGGGAAGTCACGTCGCCAGACCCTACGCTGCCGCGGGCCCCTCTCGCACGCGAAGAAACGCGTTGCGCGGGCGTGGTGACGATGCGGCCCGGTATGCGCCGATCCGGGCACGAAAACGGACGGGCCCGACGGTAGCCGGGCCCTCGCGATCGCGTCCGTACGCTAGTCGAGCGCCGCCAGCACCTCGTCGGAGACGTCGAAGTTGGCGAAGACGTTCTGCACGTCGTCGCTGTCCTCCAGCGCGTCGATGAGGCGGAACACCTTCTTGGCGCCCTCCTCGTCGAGCGGCACGCTCATCGTCGGCAGGAAGCTCGACTCGGCCGAGTCGTAGTCGATGCCGGCGTCCTGCAGCGCCTTGCGCACCGGCACCAGGTCGCCGGCCTCGGAGACGACCTCGAAGGTGTCGCCCAGGTCGTTGACCTCCTCGGCGCCCGCGTCGAGCACGGCCATCAGCACGGTGTCCTCGTCGAGCCCGTCGGCCTTGGGCACGATCACGACGCCCTTGCGGTTGAACATGTACGAGACGGACCCGGGGTCGGCCAGCGAGCCGCCGTTGCGGGTGAGCGCGACGCGCACCTCGGAGGCGGCGCGGTTGCGGTTGTCGGTGAGGCACTCGATGAGCACCGCGACGCCGCCGGGCGCGTAACCCTCGTACATGATCGTCTGCCAGTCGGCGCCACCCGCCTCCAGGCCGCCGCCCCGCTTGCGTGCCCGCTCGATGTTGTCGTTGGGCACGGAGTTCTTCTTGGCCTTGAAGATGGCGTCGAAGAGGGTGGGGTTGGCGTCCGGGTCAGGGCCACCGGTCCGTGCCGCCACTTCGATGTTCTTGATGAGCTTGGCGAACAGCTTGCCGCGCTTGGCGTCGAGCGCGGCCTTCTTGTGCTTCGTCGTCGCCCATTTGGAGTGGCCGGACATTACCTAGAGCTCCCTCACCATGTCTACGAAGTAACGGTGCACGCGTACGTCCCCGGTGAGCTCGGGATGGAACGACGTAGCGAGCAACGGCCCTTGACGGACCGCGACGATCCTATCCCCAGGCTCGCACCTGCCCAGCACTTCGACGTCCGCGCCGATGGATTCCACCCAGGGAGCCCGGATGAAGACCGCGTGCACCCGGTCCCCGGCGAAGTCGAGGTCGGACTCGAAGGAGTCGACCTGGCGGCCGAAGGCGTTGCGCCTGACCACCATGTCGATGCCGCCGATGGTCTGCTGCCCGGCGATGCCGTCCTCGATCCGGTCGGCCAGCATGATCATGCCGGCGCAGGAGCCGTAGGCGGGCATGCCCTCCTTGACGCGCAGGCGCAGCGGCTGCAGCATGTCGAAGGTCTCGGCGAGCTTCCACATCGTGGTCGACTCGCCGCCGGGGATGACCAGGGCGTCGACCGCGTCCAGCTCGGCGGGACGGCGCACGGCGGCGGCCGTGGCGCCTGCCTCCTGGAGCATGCGCACATGCTCGCGCACGTCTCCCTGAAGGGCGAGCACACCGATCGTGGGCACAGTCGATCCTTTCGTCCGGGTGTACGGGTTCCGAACATTCAACACCAGGATGGCCGGACATCTTCCTATCGGGGGGATCGCGTGCAGCGTACGGGGCGCGTGCCTAGAGGGTCACCTCGATGTGTGCGGGCTTGTGGTCCGACAGGGTGACGCCGCGCTCGACGTGGCAGCGCCGCACGCTGCCCTTGGGGGCGAAGAGGTAGTCGAGCTTCTTGCCCTGCCTGGTCCAGCCCCCGGTACGCCGCCCGCCCCGCTGGTCGCACTCCTGGTAGACGCGGTAGAAGGGGGCGACGGCCCGGCGTCCGGCGGCGCTGCCGTAGCCGCTGTCGGGCGGTGAGACGTTCAGGTCGCCGCCGACGACGCTGCGGTATCCGGGCTTGGCGGAGATCTCCAGCAGGCGTTCGAGCTGCTTGGTGCGGTAGGGGGCGCCCGGCTGGCGGTCGTCGTAGTCGGAGCCGGAGGACAGGTGGGTGCCGCAGGCGCGTACCTTCCTGGCGGGCAGGTCGGCGCAGATGGCGGCCCGCTTGACGTACCAGGGCGGGGCGGGCAGCGGGTGGATCTCGAACGCGACCGCGTCGCCCGCCACCGCGACCGCGATGCTCTGCGCGCCGCGCGGGCGGCCGAGCAGGTCGGGATGGCAGGCGTACGGCGTGCCGTCCTGGCCGGTCAGGCCCCAGGAGCCGATCGTCCAGCGCCGGCCGGTGCGCCGTTCGAGCCAGAGCTCGAGCGTGCCCGTCGCGCCCGTGCAGAACTCCTGCAGGAAGATCACGCCGGCACGGCGGGCGAGCGCCTGCTTGCCGATGTGCTCGGCCAGCTCGACGGCGCCGGCGCGGTACAGGCGGCAGTCGGAGTTGGTCCCCGTGCAGACGTTCCAGGTCATCGCGGACAGGTGCGCCTGCGGCGCGGGAAGCATGCTCGCCAGGAGCAGCAGGACATGTCCCACCATGGAGAGATATGTAATCACATGGTGGCCGCGACCTCGGCGGTGTCGCGCATCGTGTGGCCGGCGTCCACGCGGGACAGGGCGCGCAGATGGTGGCGCCGGGTGTAGAGGATGGCCATGCCGGCGACGCAGCAGAGCGCGCCCAGCACGTACGGCACCGCCACCCCGACCTCCTCGCCCAGCTTCGTGGCGATGAACGGGGCCAGCGCGCCACCCATCCAGCGCACGAAGTTGTAGCCCGCCGAGGCCACCGGCCGGGGAGCGTCGGAGACCTCCATGGCCGACTCGGTGAACACGGTGTTGTTGAGGCCGATGGGGATGCCGGACAGGATGGTGAAGACGATGACGCCCGCGTGCCCCGACAGCGCGATACCGATCTGGAGCACGGCCAGCAGGGCCAGCGCCAGGTGCAGCACGTTCACCGAGCCGATCCTGCGCTGCAGCGGCGGCGCGGCGAACACCGACGACAGCGCCACGCAGACGCCCCAGCCGAAGAAGACGGCGCCGATGCCGTAGGCCGACATGCCGAGGATGAACGGCGTGAAGGCCAGCACCGTGAAGAACGCGAAGTTGTAGAACAGCGCGGTGAACGCGGTCGTGGACAGGCCGCCGTGCGCCAGCGCCCTGATGGGGGCGCTCAGGCGGGTCTTCTGGGCAGGTCCGGGCGTGGCCCTGAGCATCGTGGCGATCAGCACGAAGCCGACCGCCATGAGCGTGGCGGTGCCGAAGAACGGGGCCCGCCAGTTCCAGTCGCCGAGCAGCGCGCCGACGAGAGGGCCCAGGGAGATGCCCAGGCCGAGCGCGGCCTCGTACAGGATGATGGCCGACTCCGCGCCGCCGCTGGCGGCGCCGACGATGACGGCCAGCGCGGTGGCCACGAACAGCGCGTTGCCCAGACCCCAGCCGGCGCGGAAGCCGACGAGCTCGGCGACGCTGGTGGAGGTGCCGGCCAGCGCGGCGAACCCGACGACCAGCACCAGCCCGGCCAGCAGCGTGCGCTTGCCGCCGATGCGGCTGGAGACCCAGCCGGTGATCAGCATGGCCACGGCGGTGACCAGGAAGTAGCTGGTGAACAGCAGGGAGACCTGGCTGGGGGTGGCCTTCAGACCTTGGGCGATGGAAGGCAGGATGGGGTCGACCAGCCCGATGCCCATGAAGGCCACGACCGCGGCGAACGCGGTGGCCCAGACGGACATGGGCTGGCGGAGGATTCCGCCGCCGGTTTGCATGTTGCTCCTTCTCGTACGGGCTTTCCTACGAGCGGCCGAGCTTCGCCAGCACGGGCAGGGCGGCCGCGAGGGTGGCGCGCTCGTCCTCGGTGAGCGCCTCCAGTTCACGGGTGAGATGGGCGATCCTGGCCTGGCGTACGGCCCTCAGCCGGTCACGGCCCTCGGCCGTGAGCTCGACCGTCCTGACGCGGGCGTCGGCGGGGTCGGAGCCGCGGGCCACCAGGCCCGCGTCCTCCAGGCGGTTGATCTGGACGGTCATGGTGGGGAGCTGGACGGCGTGCTCCTCGGCCAGCTCGGTCATCCGGCGGGGGCCGCCTTCCAGGGAGCCGAGGACTCCGTACTGCTGGCTGGTGACGGGCTGGCCGGCGACGGTGCGCCTGAGCAGGAGGACCAGGTGCCGCAGCACCGTCGAGACCTGTTCGGCCAGGTGGGTGGGATCGTCCCTCATGGTTAGCACAACTAAGTTAGCCTGGCTAATATTCCGGCCTCGCCGCCCGGACTGAGGTCCTTCCGAAGAGGCGCGCCAGCCGGCCTACGGCGCATCGCGCGCGGGTGTAAGGGCGGCGCGGGCACGTGAGGCCGCGCGAGCGGGACGAAGGCGTGGTGGTTGCTCAAGCGGATCGCCGCGGCGGCACCTCAGACCGCGCTACTCCGGCGCCGGGTCGGCGGGACGTGGTGCGGCGAAGTGCGGCGCGACGTGCGAACTGCACGCGATGCCGGAGCACAACACGCGACGTACAAGACACCAAGGGCACAGAGCCCACGATCGCGCGAAGAAGGGCCTTCGGAGCCGCGGGAGCGTGAGCACGTCCAGGAGGTTCGACGTGCTCACGCCGGCCCAGCGGCGAGGCGGGCGGTTACGGACGCTCGGTCTCCAGCCGAACCGTCTCCTCCACGGTCATCCCAGCCCCGCGACGGAGCGTCGGGTCCAGCGGGCGCAGGTACGTCTGCTGCACCCCGGGCACCCGGTCCTCGATGACGAACGTGGCCCGGGTGTACACCTCGGACCCCGGCGTCTGCACCTGCGGCACGACCTTGAAGTCGGCCGCCAGCTGGTCGCGCTCGATCTTCGTCAGCACGTATCCGCGCTGGTTGTTGTAGAACTTCAGATGCGGGTTGATGGTGAGGAACGGATGCTGCGCCGGGTCGGAGTCGGCCCCGTTCCCGCCGGTCGAGATCGACGTGGCCACCAGTTCGGAGCCCACGGTGGGCCCGGTCGGGTCGTCGTAGTCGAGCTTGAGGTCGCTGGCCCAGTGGGCGTGCACGTCGCCGGTCAGGACGACGGGGTTGCGCACCTGGGCGTCGATCCAGCCCTGGGTGATCCGCCGGCGGGAGGCGACGTACCCGTCCCAGGCGTCCTGGGAGGTGACCTTGACGGGCCCGGCGTTGTTGTCACGCTGGGCGAAGAAGACCTGCTGGCCGAGGATGTCCCACTGCGCGCGCGAGTGGCGGAAGCCGTGCAGCAGCCATTCCTCCTGCGCGGCGCCGGTGATCGAGCGGGCCGGGTCGACGGAGGCGGAGCAGTCGCGGTAGCCGTCGCCGCAGCCCTGGTCGTCGCGGTACTGGCGGGTGTCGAGCATGTGGAAGGTGGCCATCCGGCCCCACCGGATGCGGCGGTAGAGCTGCATGTCGATGCCGCGCGGGATGGAGGTGCGGCGCAGCGGCATGTTCTCGTAGTAGGCGCGGAAGGCGGCCTCGCGCCTGCTCAGGAAGTTCGGCTGGGGGTTCTCGGGCCGCTCGGGCACCTCGTCGGCCCAGTTGTTGTCCAGCTCGTGGTCGTCCCAGACGACCAGCCACGGCGCGGCGGCGTGGGCGGCCTGGAGGTCGGGGTCGGCCTTGTACTGGGCGTGCCGCTGGCGGTAGTTGGCCAGGGTCTCGGTCTCGGGTCCCTCGTGGTGGCGGATGTTGCCGCCGGGGATGGTGTAGGTGTTCTTGGTGTACTCGTACTGGTAGTCGCCGAGGTGCAGGATCAGGTCGGGGTGTTCCTCGGCCAGGCGGCGGTAGGAGGTGAAGTAGCCGTGCTCGTACTGGGCGCACGAGACGAAGGCCATGGCCAGGCCGCCGCCGTACGACAGGGGGTGCGGGGCGGTGCGGGCGCGGCCGAGCTGCGAGACGTACGGGCCGACGCGGAAGCGGTACCAGTAGTCGCGGTCGGAGCTCAGGCCCTGCACCTCGACGTGGACGCTGTGACCCCACTCGGGGGTGGCGACGGAGACGCCGGTGCGGACGACGCGGCGGGCCCGCTCGTCGGCGTAGATCTGCCACTGCACGGGGAAGGGCCGCTGCGGCATGCCGCCGAGCCCGTCCTCGGCCATCGGCTGCTGGGCGAGCCTGGTCCAGATCACGAAGCCCTCGCTGTCGGGGTCGCCGCAGGCGACGCCGAGCGTGAACGGGTCGGTGGTCAGGCCGCGCGAGGCGAGGCTCTGCGCGCTCTCGGCCGTGGGGTCGGGGTCGGCGTGCGCGGCACCCGCGGGGATCGCCGCGGCGGCGCCTGCGGCTAACCCTGTGACGAGGAAGTGTCGGCGGTTGAGCTTGGACACGTGTGGCTCCCGGGACGATCAAGGAACGAGGGTTGACCCGTAGCCTGACTGAGGATCATGACTACGCGGTGAACACCACACAACACCAAAAAGGCGACATCCTTCGCGGATGTCGCCTTATTTGGCAATTTCCACCGTCACATTGTGGCGCCCCCGCCAGGCCGTCAGCGGCCTGCCAGACGTGATCGTCTCACGCGTCCAGCGCGGTGACCTGCAACGACGCGCCGGACTACCAGCCGCGCTCGGCCAGGCGGTGCGGCTGCGGGATCTCGTCGACGTTGATGCCGACCATGGCCTCGCCCAGGCCGCGCGAGACCTTGGCGATGACGTCGGGGTCGTCGTAGAAGGTCGTCGCCTTGACGATGGCGGCGGCGCGCTTGGCCGGGTCGCCCGACTTGAAGATGCCCGAGCCCACGAACACGCCCTCGGCGCCGAGCTGCATCATCATCGCCGCGTCGGCCGGGGTGGCGATGCCGCCCGCGGTGAACAGCACGACCGGCAGCTTGCCGGTCTTGGCGACCTCGACGACCAGCTCGTACGGGGCCTGCAGCTCCTTGGCGGCGACGTACAGCTCGTCCTCGGGCAGCGAGGTGAGCCGCTTGATCTCGGCGCGGATCGTGCGCATGTGGGTGACGGCGTTGGAGACGTCGCCGGTGCCGGCCTCGCCCTTGGAGCGGATCATGGCCGCGCCCTCGGTGATGCGGCGCATGGCCTCGCCCAGGTTGGTGGCGCCACAGACGAAGGGCACGGTGAACTGCCACTTGTCGATGTGGTTGGCGTAGTCGGCCGGGGTGAGCACCTCGGACTCGTCGACGTAGTCGACGCCGAGCGACTGCAGCACCTTGGCCTCGACGAAGTGGCCGATGCGGGCCTTGGCCATGACGGGGATCGAGACGGCGTTGATGATGCCGTCGATCATGTCGGGGTCGCTCATCCGGGACACGCCGCCCTGCGCGCGGATGTCGGCGGGCACGCGCTCGAGGGCCATGACGGCCACCGCGCCGGCGTCCTCAGCGATCTTGGCCTGCTCGGGGGTGACGACGTCCATGATGACGCCGCCCTTGAGCATCTCGGCCATGCCGCGCTTGACGCGCGCGGTTCCGGTGACGGGGGTGCTTTCTGGCGTGCTGGTCGACACGGTCATCCTCACGGGCTCTCACGGCGATTCGGTAGGTTTCAAGCCCATCGTAGGTCCTGGAGGACCCCTCCTCCGACATGCCAAGATGTCAGGATTCGCCCCGTGACTTCTACGGAATGACGGGCTTGCGGCTGGCGAGGGCGACCCAGACCTGGCCGGGGGCGAAGTTCATCGGCTCGCCGCTCTCAGTGGTGAACGTCGTGCCGCTCTCCTCCGATTCCCGTTCCCACCGCGCCTTGAAAGCTTTACCGTCACGCAGCACGATCGCGGAACCCTTGCCCGTGGTGTGCACGAGCGGCGTGTAGCTGTCGTTCTTGTCGTGGAACTCCGAGCGCTCGGTCTTGGTGTACTGGACGACGATCGTCGGCGCGCTGAGCTGGCCGCCCTCCGCGGCCATGTTCTTCTTGCCGTCCTGCCAGATCATCCACTGCTGCTTGTCCTCCGACCAGGCGAAGGTGAAGCGGGCCGCGGGCCACTTGACCGTGTACGACTTCTTGTCGACCCCGCCCTCGGCCGGCGCGTCGCCGAAGCTGAAGCCGATGTCCTTGGCCTTGCTCGCCTTGGGCGCCTTGGCCAGGAGCTGCTTGGTGTTGGCGAACAGGTTGTAGGGGGCGAAGCGGCCGGGCTGGCGGAAGTAGGCGCCGGGGTTGCGGGTGTCGCCCACGTCGTACAGGGACGCCTCGGCGATGAACGGCAGCATCTTGGTCTGCGCGCCCGAGTACGAGAAGGCCGGCTTGCCGAACTGCGGCGCGATGTGCAGGTCGGAGATGCGCGCGCTGCGCACGGGGCCCACCTTGGGCGGCAGCTTGGAGGAGAAGATGGCCATGAGGCGGGTCAGCCCGGCCTCCACCTGCTCGATGTAGACGATGTCCGCGCTCTTGAGCCCGAGCTGGGGCTTGCCCGCCGCGGTGTTCTCGATCTTCACCGCGAGCACGGGCTTGAGGCTCGCGTACGGCTTGCCGGTGAACGGATGCGCCTTGACCTCTTCCGGTTCCTCGCTGGGCGCCGCCGTCGCGGACGGCGCCGGTGCCTGGCCGGCGGCCGGGTCGTCCGACGAACAGGCCGCCACGGGCAGCAGCACGGCCGCTCCGGCCAGGTAGACCGTGATCATCCGGGGTAGCCGCACGTGTAACTCTCCTCGCTTCAGCCCGAAAACGGGATGAAGCTTACTGGCTTCCCCAAATCAGGTCATTCAGTTGCCATAGCTGCGGGCGGATTGTCATCAATCTCGAAGAATTGCGGGTACTCCGTGTGCCCGGCCAGGCGCAACGTCCTGGCGAGCCAGCGGTCCTGGGCCGCCCGCGTGACCCCGACCGCGTTGTTGAAGAAGCGGCGCGAGTAGACCACCTTGGCCACGGCCGCGTCGAGCTCCTCCAGCAGCTCGCGCCCGCCGGGCGACTCCGACAGCTTCTCCCTGAACCGCTCCTGGTCCACCACCGCCCGCAGCGTCCGCGACAGGTCGCTCTCGGCGTGCTCGCGCTCCTCCGGCCCGGCCGACCTGGCCTCGTGCGCCGCCGCGGCCAGCACCAGGGACGTGGCGGGGTCGAGCAGGCGCGAGCCGGCCAGCTCCAGCACCACCGCGCGACGCCGCATCAGCGCGGCGTCCAGCGACTCCTGGGCCAGCTCCAGCCGGATGTGCAGGCGGTCCAGCCGCCCGGCCCGCCAGGAGATGTAGACGGCCGTGAGCACGACCACGATGCCCACGATCAGCACGATCATGGTGGATGTCACAGGTCTTCCTCCACGCGTCCCGCGCCGCTCGTGGTGACGGTCTCGTAGACGCGGACGACGTCGCGCGCCACCGTGGACCAGTCGTACTTCCTGACCGCGACCAGCGCCTCGGCGGCCAGCTTGGCCCGCCGCTCCGGCGCGTCGAGCAGCGCGGCGGCCTCGCGCGCCAGCGAGGCGGGGTCGCGGTTGGCGAACAGCGCGCCCGCCTGCCCGTCGCCCAGCACCCTGCGGAAGGCCGGAATGTCGCTGGCCAGCACCGTCGCCCCGGATGCCATCGCCTCGGCCAGCACGATGCCGAAGCTCTCGCCCCGCGTGTTGGGCGCCACGAACACGTCGACCGAGTGGTAGGCGCGGATCTTGTCGGCCTCGCTCACCATGCCCAGCACGGTCACCCGGTCGCGGAACTCCTTCGGCACCTTGTCGAAGACGTCCTTCTCGTCGCCGGGGCCCGCGATGAGCAGCTTCACGTCCGGCCGCTCGGCCGCCAGCGTCCTGAACGCGTCGAGCAGGATCGGCAGCCCCTTGCGCTCCTCGTCCATGCGGCCGAGGAAACCCAGCGTGGACCCGTCGGGGCCCCAGCCGTCGAGCGGCTCCGCCTCGGTGTAGCGGGCGACGGTGACGCCGTTCGGGATGAGCACGGTGTCGCCGCCGAACTGCTCGACCAGGCTCTTGCGGGCCGCGTCGGAGACCGCGATGCGGCCGCTGAGCTTCTCCAGCGCGCTGCGCAGCAGCGGCTCGGCCACGGCGATCGCGCGCGAGCGGGTGAAGGAGGCGTGGAAGGTCGCCACGATCGGCCCCTTGGCCGCCCAGCAGGCCAGCACGCCCAGGCTCGGGATCAGCGGCTCGTGGATGTGCAGCACGTCGAAGCCGCCCGTACGCACCCAGCGCCGCACCCTCGCGGCCGACAGGAACCCGAACGACATCCTGGCCACCGACCCGTTGTACGGCACCGGGATCGCCCGCCCGGCGCCCGTCACGTACGGCGGCAGCTCCTCGTCGTCCGCGGCGGGCGCGATCACCGACACGTCGTGCCCCTGCGCGATCAGCGCCTGGGCCAGGTCGTCGATGTGCTGCTTGACGCCGCCCGGCACGTCCCACGAGTACGGGCAGACGATGCCGACCCTCATCGGGGTTCCAGGTCGTCGAGCCAGAGCCGCTGCAGCATGTGCCAGTCCTCCGGATGCTCGGAGATGCCCTTCTCGAACACGTCGGCCAGGCCCTGCGCCACGGCCGCGACCTTCTCCTGACGGGTGCCCTCGGCGGGGACCGGCAGCTCGGGGTGGATGTGGATGCCCCAGTCGTCGCCCACGAAGTAGACGGTGGCGGGCAGCAGCGCCGCCCCCGTCTGCACCGCCAGCAGCGGCGGCCCCGCCGGGTACTTGGTGGTCGCGCCGAAGAAGCTCACCTCGACGCCGCTCTTGGTCAGGTCGCGCTCGGCCGGCAGGCAGACCACGCCGCCCTTGCGCACCCGCGTCGCCAGGGTGCCGAAGTTGTGCCCGTCGCCACCGGTGAGCGGCAGCACCTCCATGCCCAGCCCCTCGCGGAAGGCCACGTAGCGGCGGAACAGCGACTCGGGCCTGAGCCGCTCGGCCACGGTCGTGAACGGGTGGCCCACGCCCACCAGCCACGCCCCGGCCTGGTCCCAGTTGCCCATGTGCGGCAGCGCCAGCACCACGCCGCGCCCGGCGGCCACCGTGCTGTGGATGTGCTCGGCCCCGATCACGTGGGTGCGGCGCACGAGCTCGCCGCGGTCCATGGCGGGCAGCCGGAAGATCTCGTGGAAGTAGCGGAAGTACGAGCGCATCCCGGCCCTGGTCAGCTCGCGCAGCTGGGGGCTGCCGACCTCCAGGCCGGTCACCCTGGCCAGGTTGGACTCCAGCCTGCGTACGGACTTGCCGCGCCTGCTCCAGACCCGGTCGGCCAGGAACCGGAAGACCGCGGCCGTCGGCCGCTGCGGCAGCAGCGGCACGAGCTTCCACCCCGCCGCGAACCCGGCCGCCACGACGCGGTCGCCGAAGGACACCTTCTCGCTCATCTCTCCCTCGTCTGCTGGTAGACAGCGACCACCCGCTGCCCGACGGTGATCAGGCTCGCCACCGCGAGCAGCCACATGCCCACGGGCAGGATGTACGGAACGCCGAGCCCCGAGAAGCAGGCGGCCACCAGTGCCACCACCAGCCGCTCCGGCCGCTCGGCCAGCCCGACGTCGGCCGTGAGCCCGAGCCCTTCCGCTCTGGCCTTGGCGTAGGAGACCACGGCGCCGGCGATCAGGCACACCAGTGTCACCGCGGCCATCAGAGTGTCGTCGACGGAGATGAAGTACATGATCAGGCCGGCGAAGATGGCGGAGTCGGCGACCCGGTCGAGCGTGGAGTCGAGGAAGGCCCCCCAGGTGCTGCCCCCCTTCCCGCCGAGCCGGGCCACCACGCCGTCGAGCAGGTCGAACAGCACGAAGACAGTGATGACGAGTGCCCCCCAGGTGAGCTGCCCCAGGGGGAAGAAGAGCAGGGCGGACACGACGGTGCCGAGGGTGCCGACCGCCGTGACGGCGTTCGGGCCGATCCCGCGGCCGACGAGGGCCCTGCCCAGCGGGGTGAGTATCCGGGTCATGGCCGGGCGCAGGAGTTTGAGCATCGCGGTCCGATCGTAGGCCATGACGCGCCTGACAACTTTCTTTGCCCCACCCCCCTTGTGATATCCGCCACACGGGTATTTGGTGAACACACCGCGTCCATGCGGTTTCCATTCCCTCCGCGCGGGCGCGGCGTTGGCACACAACCGACGACGCGGGAGGCCGATGTGGCGGAAAGAAACTCTGGTGGGGCCGTGGGAGCCGCGGGCAGGGCACCCGCGGCCGACAGGGCGGATGCGATACGCAATGTCGTGCTGGTCGGCCACTCAGGAGCGGGTAAGACGACCCTCGTCGAGCAGCTGCTGGCCTCGACGGGCACCATCCAGCGCCCTGGACGGGTGGAGGACGGCAACACGGTCAGCGACTTCGACGAGGTGGAGGTCCGGCAGCAACGGTCGGTCAACCTCTCCGTGGCGCCGCTGGTGCACAACGGCATCAAGATCAATCTTCTCGACACCCCGGGCTACGCCGACTTCGTGGGCGACCTGCGCGCGGGGCTGCGCGCGGCCGACGCGGCGCTGTTCGTGGTGTCGGCCTCCGACGGCGTGGACGGTCTCACCCAGATGCTCTGGGAGGAGTGCTCGCAGGTCGGCATGCCGCGGGCGGTCGTGATCACCAAGATCGACCACCAGCGGGCCGACTTCGACGAGGTGCTCGCGACCTGCCAGGACATCTTCGGCGACGGCGTCGCGCCGCTCTACCTCCCGGTGATCACCAACGGTCACGTCAACGGGCTGATCGGGCTGCTGACGCAGAAGTTCTACAACTACGCCACGGGCGAGCGCACGGTGAAGGAGCCGGGCGCGGAGTACGAGGCGCAGATCGAGGAGCACCGCGGCGTGCTGATCGAGGGCATCATCCAGGAGAGCGAGGACGAGTCGCTCATGGAGCGGTACCTCGAGGGCGAGCCCATCGACACCAAGGTGCTCATCGACGACCTGGAGAAGGCCGTCGCGCGGGGCAGCTTCTACCCGGTGCTGTGCAGCGGCATCGGCGTGGGCGCCCAGGAACTGCTCGAGCTGATGACGCAGGGCTTCCCGTCGCCGCTCGAACATCCCATGCCCGAGATCACCGACCTGTCCGGCAAGCCGGTCAAGGGCATCACGTGCGACCCCGACGGGCCGCTCGTGGCCGAGGTCGTCAAGACCACCAGCGACCCGTACGTGGGCCGCATCAGCCTCGTCCGCGTCTTCTCCGGCACCCTGCGCCCCGACATGACCGTGCACGTCTCCGGGCACGGCCTGGCCGACCGCGGGCACGAGGACCACGACGTCGACGAGCGCATCGGCACCCTGACCTGCCCGCTGGGCAAGCAGCAGCGCAACATCGCCAAGGGCATGGCGGGCGACATCGTGGCCGTGGCCAAGCTGTCGCGCGCCGAGACCGGCGACACGCTGTCGGAGGTGGAGCGCCCGCTGCTGATGACGTCCTGGATCATGCCCGACCCGCTGCTGCCCGTGGCGATCAGGGCCAGGTCCAAGGCCGACGAGGACAAGCTGTCGCAGGCTCTCGGCCGGCTGGTGGCCGAGGACCCGACGCTGCGCCTGGAGAACAACGCCGAGACCCGCCAGCTCGTCCTGTGGTGCATGGGCGAGGCGCACACCGACGTGCTCCTCGACCGCCTGGCCAAGCGGCACGGCGTGGAGGTCGAGCGGATCGAGCTGCGGGTGCCGCTGCGCGAGACGTTCGGCGGCAAGTGCCAGGCGATGGGGCGCAACGTCAAGCAGACCGGCGGCCACGGCCAGTACGCCATCTGCCACCTCGAGGTCGAGCCGCTGCCGTCCGGCGGGGGCTTCGAATTCGTGGACAAGATCGTGGGTGGCGTGGTGCCCCGGCAGTTCATCCCGTCGGTGGAGAAGGGCGTGCGGGCCCAGATGGAGCGCGGCGTCGTCGCCGGGTACCCGATGGTGGACGTGCGGGTCACCCTGTACGACGGCAAGGCGCACTCCGTCGACTCCTCCGACATGGCCTTCCAGATCGCGGGCCAGCTCGCGCTCAAGGAGGCCGCCTCGAAGGTCCCGACGCTGCTGCTGGAGCCCGTGGACGAGCTGGCGGTGCTGGTGGCCGACGACCACGTCGGGTCCGTGATGTCCGACCTGTCGTCGCGGCGCGGGCGCGTGCTCGGCACCGAACCGGTCGGCACGGGCCGCACGCTGGTCAAGGCCGAGGTGCCCGAGCTGGAGATCACGCGGTACGCGATCGACCTGAGATCCATGTCACACGGCACGGGCACGTTCACGCGCACGTTCCTGCGCTATGAACCGCTGCCCGCGAACCTCGCAACCAAGCTGACGGCCGCGGATTGAGCTCCGCGGAGAGCCGGGAGGGATTTGTCCCTCCCGGCCCAGCAGTAGGCTTTTGTCACAAACGTGTCACGACTTGATTTCGGTTTTTCGTACCGAGCATGCCGGAGCAGCTGTCACACTGGGTGGCACTATGCGAACTGGACGCCCACTCCTAGCCGCTGCCGCCCTGGCCGTCGCCACGACGACCGCCGCCTACGTCTTCGGACCCGCGGAGAGCCCGGCAGCGAGCGAGAAGAAGACGACCGTCGCCCCACCCCCCGCTGCGGCCTGCAAGGCCGATGCCCGCTTCCCGAAGCGTGAGCTGCGCGGAGTGTGGATCGCCACGACCCAGAACATCGACTGGCCCTCCAAGGCCGGCCACGGCATCGACCGGCAGAAGGCCGACTACGTCAAGATCCTGGACAACGCCGCCAAGCGCAATCTCAACGCGGTCTTCGTCCAGGTCCGGCCCGCCTCCGACGCCCTCTACAAGAGCTCGCTGGAGCCCTGGTCGCAGTACCTGACCGGCACCGCGGGCAAGGACCCCGGGTGGGACCCGCTGCCGTTCCTCATCGACGAGGCGCACAAGCGCGGCATGGAGTTCCACGCCTGGTTCAACCCCTACCGCGCCTCCTACGGCGACAGCGCCTCGGCGCTGCCCGCCAACCACCCGGCGCGCCGGCACCCCGACTGGACCGTCAAGTACGGCGGCCGCCTCTACTACAACCCCGGCCTGCCGGCCGTCCGCGAGCACGTGACCAAGGTCATCACCGACGTGGTGGACCGTTACGACATCGACGGCGTGCACTTCGACGACTACTTCTACCCCTACCCCGTGGCGGGGGCGAAGTTCGACGACACCGCCGCCTTCCGCAAGTACGGCAAGGGCGCCTCGCTCGCCGACTGGCGGCGCGGCAACGTCAACAAGCTCGTCGCGCAGGTCGACAAGGCCGTCCACGCGTCCAAGCAGCACGTGAAGTTCGGCATCAGCCCGTTCGGCATCTGGCGCAACAAGGCCCAGGACCCGACGGGGTCGAGCACGTCCGGCATGTCCGCGTACGACTCGATCTACGCCGACGCGCGCGCCTGGATCAAGTCCGGCACCGTCGACTACGTGCTGCCCCAGCTCTACTGGCCGCGCGGGCACAAGCTGGCCGACTACAACACGCTGGTGCGCTGGTGGTCCAACGAGGTCAAGGGCAGCGACGTGCAGCTCTACATCGGCCAGGGCGCCTACCGGGTCGGCGCCAAGGACGACAGGACCTGGCTCAAGCCCGGCGAGCTCGCCGGCCAGGTGGGCGTCAACCGCGCCAGCAAGCAGGTCGACGGCGCCGTCTACTTCAGCGCCAAGAACCTGATGGCCAACCCGCTCGGGGCGGTCGACCGGATGGCCAAGGCCCACTACAGCCGCCCGGCGCTGCTGCCGCTGCAGGACTCGCTCGGCGGCTCGGCCCCGGCCGCCCCTGCCGACGCCAAGGCGGCGGGCACGCGGTTGTCCTGGAAGCCCTCGGAGGGGGCCCGGGCGTACGCCGTGTACCAGGTGCCCAAGTCCGGCAAGGACTGCCACACCACCGACGCGCGGAACCTGGTGGCCGTGGTGAGCGACCCGTCCTACGCCGCGAAGTCGGCGGGGACGTATCTGGTCACCTCGCTCGACCGCCTGCACCACGAGAGCAAGGCGGTGAAGGTCAAGGTGGACGAGGTCTGAGCCTCGCGTGACGCCGAAAGGCCGGTCGACTTTCGACCGGCCTTTCGCCATTTTCTCCGCTTTCTTGGGCCATGCTGGGGCTTATGCGACTGATCCGGATCTTGTCCTGTGCGGTCGTCAGCGTGCTCCTGCTGGGCCTCGTCGGCAGGCCTGGGGAGGTCATGACCTCGATCGAGAGCTCCCCGGAGCCGTGGCAGGGATCCGGGACGGGCCGGCGGGGACGTGGGCACCGGTGACGAGGTGGTGGTCGGCTGATCCCGGCCCTCTCGCGAGCCGCCTTCATCTCCCGTAGGCCCGCCAGGCCTGGGCCAGACCGGCGACCGCCTGGTCCAGCAGGTCCGGCGGCAGGGCGAAGCTGAGGCGCAGCCGGTCGCGGTGGCGGCCGTCCGGGGAGAACAGGGAGCCGGGCGCGACCGCCACGCCGTGCTCGCGCGCCACGGCCGCGAACCTGTCGGTGTCCGTGCCCGGCAGCCGCGCCCACACCGACAGCCCGCCCGCCGGGCGCGTCCACGTCCACTCGGGCAGGTGCGCGGACAGCGCCGCCAGGCAGTGCTCCCTGCGGCGGGCCAGCTCGGCCAGCCAGGGCCGCACGGGGTTGCGTTCGAGCAGGTCGGTGGCCAGCCGCTGGGCGACCGCGCTGGTCGCCAGGTCGGCGTCCACCTTGGCCTCGGTCAGGCGGGCCAGCAGCGGCTCCGGGGCCGCCAGCCAGCCCACCCGCAGCCCGCCCCACAACACCTTCGACAGGGACCCGACCGTCACCGTCCCGTACGGATGCACCCGGGCCAGCGGCTCGGGCGGCGGCGTGCCGTCGTACACGAGGGCCGCCAGCGTCCGGTCCTCCACCACCGTCACGCCCGCGTCCCTGGCCAGTTCGGCGACGTGCCGCAGCGGCGGGACCGCGCCGGTCGGGTTGTCGACGCTGACCGCGTACACGGCGGCGGGGCGATGGCGGGCCAGCGCCTCCTCGACGGCGGCCGGCGCGCCGAGATCGACGGCCACCACGTGCGCCCCCGCCCGCCGGAACACGCTCAGCGCGCCCCCGTAGGCCGGGTCCCCCACCAGGACGCGGTCACCGGGCCGCAGCAGCACCCGGGCGGCCAGGTCGATGCCCTGCTGGGCGCCCGCCGTGACGAGGACGTCCTTCGGGTCGGCGCTCTCGCCGCTCGCCAGCACCGTCCTCAGCCGGGGATCGCCCATCGCGTCGTACCCGTGCCCGCTGGGCACCCTCAGCAGGTCCGCCGGGTCGATCGAGGGCAGGACGAGGTGGGAGGGGTCGGGGACCACGGAGGTGAACAGGTCCGCGCGCACGGCCCCCGCCTGCAGGAGTCCGCCGAACGAGGGGGTGCCGAGCACGTACGTGCCGCTCCCGTGCCGCCGCTCGCACCATCCCTCCTCGCACAGGGCGTTGAACGCCGCCGCCACCGTCCCCCTGCTGACCCCGACCGCCTGGGCCAGGTCGCGCTCCGACGGGAGGCGGGTGCCGGGGCTGATGAGGCCGGTCTGGGCGAGGTCGGCGAGCGCGCCGGCCAGCCGCCGGCTGGGCGGGCCCTGGTGGAGCCGGAGGCGGTCGCGGACGAGTGTGACGAGGGTGTCTTCCCTTCCCATAGCCACCATTATCCCGATACTGTGCCACTCACCGCGCAATTGGCCCATCGAATGTCGTCGTGCCGGGCCACCGAAGGAAGGAGTGCGGGTGGAGGAGGCCAAGTTCATCTGGATGGACGGGGAGCTCGTGCCGTGGGGCGAGGCCCGGGTGCACGTGCTGTCGCACGCCCTGCACTACGGCACGGCCGTCCTGGAAGGCACCAGGGTGTACGAGACGCAGGACGGGCCCGCCGTCTTCCGGCTGGACGACCACCTGCGGCGGCTGACGGCCAGCGCGCGGATCATCGGGCTGGCGATGCCGTACACGATGGACGAGCTGCGCGAGGCCACGCTGCGGACGGTGGCCGCGAACGGCCGCCCCTCCTGCTACATCCGCCACCTCGCGCACCGCGGCTACGGCGAGATGGGCATCGCGGCGCGCGGCTGCCCGACCACCGTGTCCATCGCCACCTGGGAGTGGGGCGCGCTGCTCGGCTCCGGCGTCCGGCTGATGACCAGCTCCTGGCGGCGTAACGACCACACGATCGTGCCCACGGCCGCCAAGGCCACCGGCCCCTACCTGAACTCCGTCCTGGCCAAGCACGAGGCGCTCGACGCCGGCTACGACGAGGCCGTGCTGCTGAACTCCGCCGGCTACGTCAGCGAGTGCACCGGGGCGAACCTCTTCGTCGTCCGCGACGGGGTGCTCGCCACGCCGCCCGACAGCGCGGGCGCGCTGGCGGGGCTCACGCAGGACACCGTGGAGCGCCTGGCCGCCGGCCTCGGATTGCCGGCGGTCAGGCGCGAGCTGATGCGTTCCGACCTCTACACCGCCGACGAGGTCTTCCTGTGCGGCACGGCCGCCGGCGTCGTGCACGTCTCCTCGGTCGACCGCCGGGAGCTGGGCACCGGCCCAGGCCCGGTGACGGCCAGGCTGGCCGACGCCTACGACGCCGTCGTGCACGGCAGGGACGAGCGCTACCGCCACTGGCTCACCCCGGTGGCCGGCTGAGACGCGACGATCGGTCCGTACGATCGCCGCCCGGCGGGCGGAAGACGGCCTCCGGCACTCCCGGCGCATGAGAGGGTAGTCGCGTCTGGTGGCGCCGGAGCATGACCTAGCACTACCCAGCCCGGCCGTGCCACAGAACTCTGCGATCACGGGAGGTCATCGGGTGAGGCGCGCGCTGGTCGTGCTGGCCGTGCTGGTCGGTCAGGTGATTATCGGTCATGCTCTGTTCGCCGGCCCCGCCAGGGCGGGGTCCGAGACGGGGCGGGTGGCGCTCATCGGCGTGCCCGGCCTGCACTGGAACGACCTGACCCCGTCCGGCACCCCCAACCTGTGGGCCCTGGCCGGGTCCAGCGCGATCGGCTCCCTGTCCGTCCGCACGGTCGGCAACGTGACCTGCCCCTACGACGGCTGGCTCACCGTGTCGGCGGGCACCAGGTCGGCCGTCGGCTACGCGTGCGGCGCGCCGCCCGCGCCCGAGCCCAGGGGCGAGGGCGCAGTCATCCCCGACTACCGGTACCTCATCGACGTGGCCGGCCAGCGCACGGCGGGCACGCTGGGCGAGTCGCTGAAGGCTGCCGGGCAGTGCTCGATCGCGATCGGGCCCGGCGCGGCACTGGCGCTGGCCGACCGGCAGGGCGCGGTGGCTCACTACCACGCCTCGCCGCTCCAGGTCGGGACCGCCGGCCTGGAGAAGTGCCGGATGGTGGCGATGGACGTGGACGACCTCGTCCAGCCGTACCTGGCGGGCGAGCCCGGCCGGCTGCCCAAGGTGCCCGACAAGCTCGGCCCCGCCGAGCGGCGCGAGGCGCTGCGGCTGGCCGACACCAAGGCGGGGGCGCTGCTGTCGGTGCTGCCCGCCGGCACGACGGTGCTGCTGGCGGGCCTGTCGGACCACGGCTCCGTGCCGCACCTGCGGGTGGCCGCGCTGCGCGAGCCCGGCGCCGAGGGGCGGCTGCTGGGCGCCGCCTCCACGCGCAGGGACGACATCTCGATCCTGACCGACCTGACCGCCACCGTGCTGGACGAGCTGGGCGTGGCCGTGCCGAGCACGGTCGTGGGCGTGCCGCTGCGGGTGGGCGAGCCGGGCGCGACGGTCGAACGGCTCCGCAGCGCCGACGCCACCGCCCAGACCATGCGCTCGGCGAAGGCCGCCTACTTCACGGCCCTGGCGGTGTTCCAGGTCCTGTTCTACGTGCTGGCCTTCCTGCTGCTGCGCCGCCGCAAGGGCCTGCCCTGGGTACGCCGCGCCGCCGTGGCGCTCGCGGCCCTGCCCGTCACCTCGTTCCTGGTCAACCTCCTGCCGTGGGACTCCCACCTGGAGCTGTTCGGCGGCATGGCGGCCTGGTGGGCGGCGATCACCGCGCTGGCGCTGGCGGGGCCGTGGCGGCGCAGGCCGCTCGGCCCGCTGGCCGTGGTCGCCGCGATCACGGCGCTCACCCTCGTCGGCGACCTGCTCACCGGCACCACCCTCCAGCTCAACAGCTTCATGGGCTACAGCGCCGAGCAGGGGGCCCGCTACTTCGGCCTGGGCAACATCCCGTTCGCGCTGCTGGCGACCGGCACGCTGCTGGCCACCACGGTGATCGCCCATCGGTGGCCGGGCAAGGTGGGCGTGGGCGCGATCGTGGTGCTGGGGGCGTTCGCGATGGTGCTGGGCGGGTCCGGGATGGGCAGCGACTTCGGCGGCGTGATCGCCTTCGTGCCGGGCATCGCGGTGACCGCGCTGATCCTTTCGGGCAAGCGCGTCTCGCTGGTGAAGCTGGGCGCGTTCTGCGTAGCCGGAGGCGTGATCGTGATGGGCTTCGCGTGGCTCAACTACCTGCGGCCCCCGGAGGAGCAGTCGCACCTGGGCAGGTTCGTGGGGCAGGTGCTGACCGGGGAGGCCGTGGACGTCATCTGGCGCAAGTTCCTGGCCATGGTCTCCACCCTGGCCAACCCCAACCTGATGCCGATCGTGATCGCCGCCGTGGCGTTCCTCGTGTACGCGATCCTGCGCCCCGAGCAGGCGTCGGCGGGAGTCGTGCCCGCGGCGTTCGAGCACTCCCCCGCGCTGCGTGCCGGCCTGATCGGCACGCTCGTCAGCGGCGTGGTCGGGATGCTGGTCAACGACTCCGGCGCGGCCGTGCTGTCGATGGCCCTGGCACTGGCCGTGCCGCTGCTGCTGGCCACCGGCATCGGCGCGCTGCGCCGCGACGGCGAGTCAGTCCCACGCGTCGGCGAGCAGCTGGCGGGTGTCGTGAAGTAGCTGCGGCAGCACCTTGGTCTGGGCGACGACCGGCATGAAGTTGGTGTCGCCGCCCCACCGGGGCACCACGTGCTGGTGCAGGTGGGCGGCGATGCCCGCGCCCGCGACGTGGCCGAGGTTCATGCCCACGTTGAAGCCCTGCGCGCCGCTGGCCTTGCGCAGCGCCCGCAGCGACCGCTGCGTGAACTCGCCCAGCTCGGCCACCTCGGCGGCGTCGAGCTCGTCGTAGTCGGACACGTGGCGATAGGGCACGACCATCAGATGGCCCGAGTTGTACGGGTACAGGTTGAGCACGGCGTAGACCGTCTCGCCCCGCTTCACGATCAGGCCGTCCTCGTCGCTCATCTTCGGGATGGCGTCGAACGGGCAGCCGTCGCCGGGACCGGTGCCGGTCGGCTTGTTCTCGCCCTTGATGTAGGCCATGCGATGCGGGGTCCACAGACGCTGGAAGTTGTCGGGGGCCCCGGCCCCTGCCTGATCGTGCATAACTAGCAGCATAGGACCCCGGACAAACGGGGTCCTCTTCCGGCACAATCCTGAGCACCCGCCTACAGGAGGCCGCGATGAGTGAAGCCTTGGCCGAGCAGCCCGCACCGTCCGCCGAGCAACCTGCCCCCTCGCCGCCCTCGTACATCGAGGCGCCCACCTCGGGGGCGGTGGTCAAGGGCCGGATCAAGGTCGCCGACGAGGTGGTCGAGAAGGTGGCCGCGCTGGCCGCGCTGGAGGTGGCCGGGGTCGCCGACATGGGCGGCGACCTGGCGCGGGCCTTCGAGTCCGTACGCGACCGCATCGGCATCGGCTCCCGCCGCGGCAACCAGGGCGTCAGCGCGCAGATCCAGGACCGCCAGGTGGCGGTGAGCCTGACGATCGTGGTCGAGTACGGCCACGTCGTCATGGACGTCGCCTCCGAGGTCAAGACGAACGTGGCCAGGAGCGTCAGCCGGATGCTCGGCATGCGCGTCATGGAGGTGAACGTCACCGTGGACGACGTCCGGCTCCCCGGCGAGGGCCGGGCCGCGGCCCGTGGCCCCGCCGAGGACCTGGTCGAGGGTGAGGAGCCGGGCTGAGGCTCAACCCACCCTGGTCATGTTCGACTCGTAGCCGCCGCCACCGGGGTACACCCAGGCGCCGGTGACGCTCGCCCCGTCGGCGCTGAACGTGCCGCGGTAGTAGGCCCCCGAGTCCTTCTTGTGCGCCCAGATCGTCAGCGTGTCGCCCTCGATCTCGTACACGTAGGCCAGGGTGCTGCCGTCGCTGTCGAAGTACCAGGAGTGCACGTCCTGGCTGGGCTCCTCCGCCCCGTACGGCCGCTTCCTGCCGATGAACTCCGTGCCCTTGACCGTGCCGCCCTCCTGCGTGAGGTCCACGTCCTGGATGAGGAAGTGGCCGCCCTCCATCCAGCGGTAGGTGACGGTGCCTGCGGCGGCGCCGGTGACCTTCCAGGTGCCGACGAGGCGGTCGAGAGCCTTGAGCTTGGGGTCGTTGTGCTCGGTCATGGCGGAATTCCTCTCTAGTGAGTGGTCGTACGGCCATATGACGGCGGGGCGGCGGGAAAGGAATCGGTCCGGGCCGGGAAATCTCCTCTCAAAGTTCGTGGGGCAGGCCGAAAGCGGTGTGCAGCTCGGCGCCGAACGTGGTGATCTCGGCGATCAGGCCGTCCTCGACGCGGAGCACGTCGATGTTGACGGCGGTGTAGCGGCCCTGCCCGGGACGGCGTACGTAGTTGGCCACGGCCGGCTGCCGGTTGGCGCGCGTGGCCAGCGCCTTCCACTCGCCCCACGCCTCCGGCCCGATCATGACGGGCCGCCACATGTCGAGGATGGCCGCCCGGCCGTCGTACACCTGCGAGGCCGGCGGCATGGTCTGCCGCGCGTCCTCGCGCAGCAGCTCGGCCAGGGCCGACAGGTCGCCCTCCACGGACGCCTCCATGTAGCGGCGCAGCACGGCCCGCTCCTGCTCGTTCGGCGCCGTGGCGGGGCCCCACTGGGAGCGCCGGGCGGGCAGGTGCATGCGCAGCGTGGCGCGGGCCCGCTGCAGGGCGCTCTTGACGGCCGCCACGCTCAGCTCCAGCGCCTGCGAGGTCTCCTCGGCGGACCATCCGGCCACGTCCCGCAGGATCAGCACCGCCCGCTGGCGTGGCGGCAGGTGCTGGATCGCGGCCAGGTAGGCCAGCTCGATCGTCTCCCGCTCCACCGCCACCGCGTCCGGCGTGCCCGCCCCCGGCGCGGCCAGGTCGAGCAGGCGGTCCGGGTACGGCTGCAGCCACGGCACCTCCGCGAACGGCGAGCGGGACTCGCCGCCCACGCCCACCGTGATCTCGCGGGCGCGCGCGGGCCCCGACAGCAGGTCGAGGCAGGCGTTGGTGGCGATGCGGTAGAGCCAGGCCCGCAACGTGGAGCGCCCCTCGAACGTCTCCCGCCGCCGCCAGGCGCGCATCATGGTCTCCTGCACCATGTCGTCGGCGTCGGTGTAGGAGCCCAGCATCCGGTAGCAGTGCACCCGCAGCTCGTGCCGGTGGCCCTCGACCAGCTCCCCGAACGCGGCCCGCCCGCCCTCCCTGACGGCCGCAACGGCCTCGCTCTCGTCGCCCACGTCGCCTCCCTGGCCCACGTGCCGCCCCTGATCAGTCCTGCCATCCCGAGCTCCCGGCCCGAACGTCGCGTCGCGGCGCCCCGCACCACGCGAGCCCCGCACCACGCGAGCCCCGCACCACGCGAGCCCCGCACCACGCGAGTGCCGCGCCGCGCCGCGCGGGCGCCGTACTGTCGTGCTCTCCCGGCGCAAGCGTCGCACGAGCACCCGCCCGCCGTGAAGTACGCGGATGAAGCGGCGTCTGTCGGCGGGGCGCCGGTGCTGCCAGGATGGCAGGCATGATCGATCAGCTGGCGCCCATGCCGGACGACTGGCAGCGCGCACTGGCCATCGTGGCCCACCCCGACGACCTCGAATACGGCTGCGCCTCCGCCGTGGCCGTCTGGACCGATGCCGGACGTCACGTCTCCTACCTGCTCGTCACCAGGGGCGAGGCGGGCATCGACACGCTGGAGCCCGCCAAGGCGGGCCCGGTGCGCGAGCGCGAGCAGCGGGCCAGCGCGGCCGTGGCCGGGGTGACGGACGTGGAGTTCCTCGACCACACCGACGGGGTGATCGAGTACGGCCTCCGGCTGCGCGAGGAGCTGGCCGCCGCCATCCGCAGGCACCGCCCCGAGCTCGTGATCACGCTGAACTACGAGGACACCTGGGGAGGCGCGTACTGGAACACCCCCGACCACCGGGCCGTGGGGCGGGCCGTGATGGACGCGGTCGGCGACGCCGGAAATCGCTGGATATTTCCGGACACGGAGGCCGAGCCGTGGAACGGCGTGCGGTGGATCGCCGTCGCCGGATCCGACACCCCCACCCATGCCGTGGACGTCACCGACGGCCTGGAGCGGGGCGTGCGCTCGCTCCTGGAGCACCGCGCCTACATCGAGGCTCTCACCGACGAGGCCCCGGAGACCTACGCCCGCAACCTGATCGAGGGGTTCGCCCGGGAGCAGGCGGAACGCTTCGGCGGACGGCCGGCAGTGACATTCCGCCTCTTCAATCGCTGACTTCCACAAACCGGATGCGTGGGGCGACCCATCGCCAAGGCGGCCGAGACGGAAAGCGGGCCGTGCCATCAGGCACGGCCCGCTTCCGCGTGATCGATGCTCAGACCTGGACGCGGCGCTCCACGGCGCTGACGATCTCGCCGATCGCCTCTTCCACGGGGACGCCGTTCTTCTGCTCGCCGCTGCGGTAACGGAAGGACACCGCGCCGTTGGCGATGTCGTCGTCGCCGGCCAGCAGCATGAAGGGCACCTTGGCCTTCTGCGCGTTGCGGATCTTCTTCTGCATCCGGTCGTCGGCCGTGTCGACCTCGACGCGGATCCCGGCGGCCCGCAGCCTCTTGGCGACGTCCTGCAGGTAGGGCACGTGGGCCTCGGCGATCGGGATGCCCACCACCTGCACCGGGGCCAGCCAGGGCGGGAAGGCGCCGGCGTAGTGCTCGGTGAGCACGCCGAGGAAGCGCTCGACGGAGCCGAACAGCGCCCGGTGGATCATGACCGGGGTCTGCCGCGAGCCGTCGGCCGCCTGGTATTCGAGGCCGAACCGCTTGGGCTGGTTGAGGTCGAGCTGAATGGTGGACAGCTGCCAGGTGCGCCCGATGGCGTCCTTGGCCTGCACCGAGATCTTGGGACCGTAGAAGGCCGCGCCGCCCGGGTCGTCCTTGAGCGTCAGGCCGGACTCGGTGGCGACCTGGCGCAGCGCGTCGGTCGCCTCCTCCCACTCGGCGGGGTCGCCGATGAACTTCTCGGAGTCGTCGCGGGTGGACAGCTCCAGGTAGAAGTCCTCCAGGCCGAAGTCGCGCAGCACGCTCAGCACGAACCGCAGCAGCGACTTGATCTCGTCGGCCATCTGCTCGCGGGTGGTGTAGATGTGCGCGTCGTCCTGCGTCATGCCGCGCACCCGGGTGAGCCCGTGGACCACGCCGGACTTCTCGTAGCGGTAGACCGAGCCGAACTCGCACAGCCGCAGCGGCAGCTCACGGTAGGAACGCCCGCGCGCCCGGTAGATCAGGTTGTGCATCGGGCAGTTCATCGGCTTGACGCGGTACTCGATGCCCTCCAGCTCGAAGGCGGGGAACATGTCGTCGGCGTACCACGGCAGGTGGCCGGAGGTCTCGAAGAGCGAGCTCTTGGTCAGGTGCGGCGTGTTGACGAACTCGTAGCCCGCCTCCGCCTGCCGCCTGCGCATGTAGTCTTCCATCTCCTTGCGGATGATCCCGCCCTTGGGATGGAAGATCGGCAGGCCGCTGCCCAGCTCCGGCGGGAAGCTGAACAGGTCGAGCTCCGCGCCCAGCTTGCGGTGGTCGCGCTTCTCGGCCTCCTCCAGCAGCTTGAGATACTCCTCCTGCTTGTCGCGGGACTCCCACGCGGTGCCGTAGATGCGCTGGAGCTGCGGGTTCTTCTCGCTGCCCCGCCAGTAGGCGCCGCCGGAGCGCATGAGCTTGAAGGCCGGGATGGACCGGGTGGAGGGCACGTGCGGGCCCCGGCACAGGTCCTTCCAGCACAGCTCGCCGCTCTTGGCGTCGAGGTTGTCGTAGATGGTGAGCTGCCCGGCCCCCACCTCGACGCTCTCCTCGTCGGCGGCGCCGCCCTTGAGGCCGATCAGCTCCAGCTTGTACGGCTCCGCCGCCAGCTCCTCGCGCGCCTCGTCGTCGCTGACCGGGCGGCGGGAGAAGAGCTGCCCCTGCTTGACGATCTCGCGCATGCGCTTCTCGATGCGCTTGAGGTCGTCGGGGTTGAACGCCTGCGCGACGTCGAAGTCGTAGTAGAACCCGTTCTCGACGGGCGGCCCGATGCCCAGCTTGGCCTCGGGGAACAGCTCCTGCACCGCCTGCGCCATGACGTGCGCGGTGGAGTGCCGGACGATCGCCCGGCCCTCTTCGCTGGAGATCTCGATCGGCTCGACGGCGTCGCCGTCGGCCAGCGCGCAGGCCAGGTCGCGGGCCTCGCCGTTGACCCTGGCGGCGATGACGGTGCGGCCGTCGGCCTCGAGCGCCTCCCCGGCCGTCGTGCCGGCCGCGACCACACGCTCGGCTCCGGCGAGGGTGATGCGTAGCTCGGCTGACACGGTGAACTCCTTGAAGGTCGCGCTCGATGCCCGGCACCGAGGCAGGTTCGACGGTAGTCACCGATGCTATCGCGGGTGAAACCCCAGCTTTGTCAGCTCCTGCCGGGTGCCGTGGAAGACGTTGCGGTCGATCGGGCTGTTGGCGTACTGGTGGATGGTCCAGTCGCGCCAGGGGCCTGGCACCGGCGGGTTGCCGCGCGGGCTCTCGGGGCTGGCGATCCAGAGAGGGTATTCGGCCAGCCCCGCGCAGTGCCCGCCGCGCGCGAACGCCTGGAAGGTGTAGATGAACGGCCGCACGCCGGTGTGCCGCTCGACGTGGTGGCACCAGCGGCGGGCGTACCTGGCGACCTGCTCGGGGCGCAGGCCGTCGTTGGTCTCGAGGTCGAGCGCGACCAGGTCGCCGCGGCGCAGCCCGCCCGCCGACCTGATCGCGCCGAGGAAGTGCCGTGCCTGCTCGATGGGGTCGCCCTTGGGCCTGGCGAAGTGGTAGGCGCCGCAGACGATCCAGCTCTCGCGCATGCCGTTCCAGTTGCGCGCGAACCACTTGTCGGTCCAGTCGCCGCCCTCGGTCGCCTTGGCGAAGGCGAAGGCCACTCCCGCCTCCGCGTGGCCGGCCCAGTCGACGGTGCCCTGCCAGTTCGACACATCGATGCCTTGTAGCACGCGCTTCACCTTGCCGGATCTTATGGAGATGTACGCGGATCAGCCCTTCGCCGCGCCGATCAGCAGGCTCCTGGTGCGTTCCCGGTTGGCGAACATCGAGCCCACGAAGTCGGTCACCCCCGCCTGCTTCAGCTCCTCGAGCCTGGCCAGCACGGTGTCCTCGTCGCCGACGATCGCCGCGTCGCCCGGCCCCGCCGCCCCTTCCCTGTCGAGCATGGCACGGTAGGAGGGGAGCTGCCCGTAGATCTTGAAGATCTCGTTGGCCCGCTCGACGGTCGCGGCGCGGTCGTCGGTGACGCTGATGGGCAGCGCGCAGACGATCCTGGGCCGCTCGCGGCCCGCCTCGGCCGCGGCGGCCGTGATGGTGGGCGCGATGTGCTCGGCGACCGTCCGCGGCCCGGTCATCCAGAGCACGGTGCCGTCGGCCACGGTGCCGGCGAGCTTGAGCATGCGCGGGCCGAGCGCGGCCACGAGCACGGGGAAGCCCGCGCCGGGGGTGGTGAGCCGCACGTTGGCCTTGAGCGTCTCGCCCTGGTAGTCGACCTGCTCGCCGCGGGAGGCCGGGATCAGGATGTCGAGGTACTCCTTCATGTGCCGGCCGGGCCGCTCGAAGCTGTAGCCGAACATGTTCTCGATGACCATCTTGTGCGACAGGCCGATGCCCAGGGCGAACCGGCCGCCGAGCGCGGCGTTGGCGGTCATGGCCTGCTGGGCGAGCACGGCCGGGTGGCGCGGGTAGGTGGGCACGACGGCGGTGCCGAGCTCGATGGGCGGCGCCTGGACGCCGGCCGCGGTCAGGGCGGTGATGGCGTCGAGGCCGAAGATGTTGGAGAGCCAGGCGGAGGAGAAGCCGTCCTCCACCGCCTGGGCGATCTGGTCGCGCAGACCGCCGATCGCGTCGGGTCCTTGAGGTTCGGCGAGGAAATATCCGTAGCGCATGAGAACAGAACTCCGTTCTGGTGACTGACGCGAATGTATCTCCCCACACCGCCGTGCGGTCACCCGCCCGGCCGGGCCCGATTTGTAAAGTGACCTACATGACGCATGAACGCGCGGGACAGCCCGCCCGGCCTTCCGACCTGGTCGACGTCGCCAGGCTGGTGACGTCCTACTACGCGCTCCACCCGGATGCCGGCGAGGTGGCGCAGCGGGTGGCGTTCGGCACGTCGGGGCACCGGGGGTCGTCGCTGAGGTCGGCGTTCAACGAGGACCACATCGTGGCCACGAGCCAGGCCATCTGCGAGTACCGGCAGGCGCAGGGCACCGACGGGCCGCTGTTCCTGGGCATCGACACGCACGCGCTGTCGGAGCCCGCCCGGGTGTCGGCGCTGGAGGTGTTCGCGGCCAACGACGTCGCCGTGCTCATCGACTCGCGCGACGGCTACACCCCCACGCCCGCCGTCTCCCACGCCATCCTGCGGCACAACAGCGGCCGTAAGAGCGGGCTCGCGGACGGCGTCGTCGTCACGCCGTCGCACAACCCGCCGGGCGACGGCGGGTTCAAGTACAACCCGCCGCACGGCGGCCCCGCCGACACCGACGCCACCGGGTGGATCCAGGATCGCGCCAACCGGCTGCTGCAGGACGGGCTCAAGGGCGTACGCCGGGTGCCGTACACGGCGGCCCTGGACCGGGCCGGGCGTTACGACTTCCTCGGGACGTACGTGGACGACCTGCCCTCGGTCGTCGACCTCGACGCGATCCGGGCGGCCGGCGTGCGCATCGGGGCCGACCCGCTGGGCGGGGCGAGCGTGGCCTACTGGGGGGAGATCGCCGAACGGCACCGGCTGGACCTGACCGTGGTCAACCCGCTGGTGGACCCGACGTGGCGGTTCATGACGCTCGACTGGGACGGCAAGATCCGGATGGACTGTTCGTCGCCGTACGCGATGGCCTCGCTCATCGCCAATCGCGACACCTACGACATCTCCACGGGCAACGACGCCGACGCCGACCGGCACGGCATCGTCACCCCCGACGGCGGGCTGATGAACCCCAACCACTACCTGGCCGTCGCCATCTCCTACCTCTGCACCCACCGCGACGGCTGGCCGTCCGACGCGGGCGTGGGCAAGACCATGGTCAGCAGCGGGATCATCGACCGGGTGGCCGAGTCGCTGGGCCGGCGGCTGTACGAGGTGCCGGTGGGCTTCAAGTGGTTCGTGCCGGGACTGCTGGACGGGTCGCTCGGGTTCGGGGGCGAGGAGAGCGCGGGGGCGTCGTTCCTGCGGCGCGACGGCTCGGTGTGGTCCACCGACAAGGACGGCGTCATCCTGGCGCTGCTGGCCGCGGAGATCCTGGCCGTCACCGGCGAGTCGCCGAGCGTCCGCTACCGGGGCCTGGTCGAGCGGTTCGGCGAGCCCGCGTACGCGCGGGTGGACGCGCCCGCCACCCGGGAGGAGAAGGCCGTGCTCGGCAAGCTCTCGGCCGAGCAGGTGACGGCCGGCTCGCTGGCGGGCGAGCCGGTCACGTCGGTGCAGACATCGGCGCCCGGCAACGGCGCCAAGCTGGGCGGGGTGAAGGTCTCGACGCAGAGCGCCTGGTTCGCGGCCCGGCCGTCCGGGACCGAGGACGTGTACAAGATCTACGCCGAGTCCTTCAAGGGCCCGGACCACCTGGCCAAGGTGCAGGAGGAGGCCCGCTCGCTGGTGTCGGCCGCCCTGGGGGCCTGAGGCGGGGCCCCGGCGTCCCCCGCTCAGTACTGCAGGTGCCGCCCGCCGTCCCCCACCAGCACCTCGCCCGTCACCAGGTCCGACTCCAGCAGGGCGGTGACGAGCTGGGCGATGTGCTCGGGTTGCGCGGTGCGCCGCAGCGGCGCCTTCAGCTGCTCCTTCGCGGTCATCTCGGAGAACACCTGCTCCCCCACCCGGTCGATGTGCCAGCGGGTGGCCACGAGGCCGGGCGCGACCGCGTTCACCCGCACCTCGGGGCCGAGCGCCACCGCCAGGTCGCGGGTGAGCTGGAGCAGGGCGGCCTTGCTGACCCCGTACGCGATGGAGGAGCCGGTGGCCAGCAGGCCGGCGACGGAGGCCACGTTCACGACGGCGCCGCGCGCCGCCCGCAGGGCCGGCGCGAAGGCGCGGGCGCAGTAGAAGGCGCCCATGAGGTTGACGCCCATGATCCGCTGCCACACCTCGTCGGTGAGGCCCTCCAGGTCGGGGAACGGCACCCACGCGGTCGTGCCCGCGTTGCACACCAGGACGTCCACCCGGCCGTGGTCGGCGCGGACGCGCTCGGCCAGCCGGCGTACGGCGGCGTCGTCGGACACGTCGGCGGCCACCGCCTCCGCCTTGCAGCCGAGGCTCTCCAGCAGGGCGACCGTCTCCCGGGCTTCGGCCGCCGAGCGCGAGTAGTTGACCACCACGGCCGCCGCGCCCTTCCTCGCCAGGCGCTCCGCGACGGCGGCGCCGATGCCGGTGCCGCCGCCAGTGATCACCGCGACCGTGCCGTTCAGGTCCATATGTCCGTCTCCTTGCTCTCACGCGAGGCGTAGAACGCGGCGAACGAGATCACCGCCGTGCCGGCCAGGAACGCCGCCACCAGCCAGGGCGCGCCGCCCAGCCGGGCCGCCAGCGCCGCGCCGATCAGCGGCGAGAACCCGGCCAGCGCAGCGCCCAGCTCCCGCGAGGCGGCGAACCCGGTGTAGCGGACCCGTGCCCCGAACAGCTCGGCGTAGAACACCGGCTGCACGGCCACCTGCGGCGCGAAGCCGAACGCGCCCATGATCATCATGGCCAGCCAGACCAGCCAGGTGACGCCGGTGTCGACCAGCAGGAAGTACGGATACGCGTACACCGCCACGAACACGACGCTGAACAGGTTGAGCGGCCGCCTTCCCACGCGGTCCGACAGGTGGCCGTAGACCGGTTGCAGCACGATGACCGTCAGCCCGAACAGGATCACGCCCAGCAGCGCCGTGCGGCTGCTCAGGCCGAGCCGGCCGGTGGCGTACGCGACGCTGAACGTGGCCAGCGTGTAGACCACGGCCGTGTCGCAGATGTGCGCGCCGACCCCGACGAGGAAGTTGCGCGGGTGGCGGACCAGCGCGTCCCTGATCGGCAGCCGGACGATCTCCTTGGTCCGCGCCATCTGCTGGAACACGGGCGACTCGTCGACCCGCAGCCGCACGTACAGCGCCACCCCGATCAGCGCGAAGCTCACCAGGAACGGCACCCGCCAGCCCCAGGCCAGGAAGTCCTCCTCCGGCAGGAGCTGGACCAGCAGGAACGCCGAGGTGCCCAGCACCAGCCCGATCTGCACGCCGGTCTGCGCGTAGGAGGCGTAGTACCCGCGCCGGCCCGGCGGGGCGTGCTCGGCCAGCAGCGTCGCCGCGCCGCCGAACTCCGCGCCCGCGCCGAGCCCCTGGCAGACGCGCAGCAGCGTGAGCAGCACCGGCGCCAGCACCCCGATGGCGGGATAGGTGGGCAACAGGCCGATCAGCCCGGTCGACACACCCATGATCACCGTGGTGATGATCAGGGTGGAGCGGCGGCCGATCTTGTCACCGAGATGGCCGAACAGGATGCCGCCGAACGGCCGCACCACGAACCCCACGCCGAACGTGGCGAACGCGACGATCGTGCCCGTGGCCGGGTCGGCGTCGGTGAAGAACAGGCGGTTGAACACGAGGGCGGCGGCGGTGCCGTAGATGAAGAAGTCGTACCACTCCAGGGCGGTGCCGACGAGGGCGCCCAGGACGACGCGGCGTAATGCGGGGCTGGGGGCGGGTGTGGCGGACATCTAACCTCCTGGCGGCGTGTCTGGCCACGGAACGCCGAGCCGCGCGGCGAGCCCGCGCAGCTCCGCCCACACCGGCTCCGGCACCGGGACGCCCTCCTCCAGCCGCTGCGCGCGCGTGCGGGCCTCGGGCTCCCCCGGGACGACCACGCCGGGGCCGCCGGCGCGCAGGGCCTCGCAGAAGGATTCGACCTGGGCGACGTAGCTCTCCAGCGGGACGAAGGCGGCGATGTCCACCGCGGTGATCACCGTGCCGAACGTGCCGTCGTACTCGGCGGAGCACGCGGTTCCGGTGCCCGTGAGCAGGCCCCCGACCAGCTCGATGAGCACGCTCAGGCCGTAACCCTTGTGGCCGCCGAACGGCAGCAGCGCCCCGCCCCGGTAGAAGTCCGCCGGGTCGGTGGACGGGCGGCCGTCCGGATCGACGAGCACCTCCTCGGGGGCGGGCCGGCCGGCGGCGAGCAGGAGGCCCAGCTTGCCTTCGGCCATGGCGGCGGTCGCCCAGTCCATGACCACCGCCGCGCCGCCCGCGCGGGGCACGGCCCAGGCCATGGGGTTGGTGCCGAGCATCCTGCGGTGCCCGCCGTACGGGGCCACGGTGGGGTCGGCGTTGCCGACGACCTGCGCGATCAGGCCGCGCCGCGCCAGCGTCTGCGCGTACTCGCCGAGCCTGCCGACATGGTTGCAGTCGCGGATGGCGACCACCCCCACGCCGTGCGCGGCGGCCAGCGCGGCCGCCTCCTGCGTGGCCAGGCCGGCGGCGGCCTGGCCGAAGCCGCGCCGCCCGGACACGACGGCGGTGGCGCCGCGGCGCGAGACCACCTCCGGGCGGGCGTCCGGCACGATCGCGCCGCTCTCGATCCGGTCGTGGTACCACTTCACCCGGCGTACGCCGTGCGAGCCGTGACCGGCGAGGTCGGCCTCCACCAGGGACGCGGCCACCACCGCGGCCGTGTCCCCGGGCAGGCCGGCGGCCGTGAGGAGGTCGTGGGCGAGATCGCGGAGGCGGTCGGCGAGGACATGGACGGATGCGTTCACGGTGACCTGACTCGCTTGGGCAGGGCTGCGTTCCGTGTGCGCGCTTATGCCCGATTACCGCCCCGCCCAAACAGATGCTGGGAAAGGGCTTACCAAGAACTGGCCCTGCCTCAGGCGAGCTCCCTGGCGGCGGCCGTGGCCATGCCGGTGCGGCCGAGGTCGGCCCTGCGGCCCGCGGCCACCCCGTCGCGGTAGCCGGTGCCGCTGGTCGTGGGCACGCTCATGCGGATGTCGGGGTAGTGGGCGGCCACCGCCCGCTCCACCTCGGCCCTGCGGTCGGCCAGGACGAGCGCGGTGCCCGTGCCGGCCGACGCGGCCTCCGCCCCGGACTCGGCCTCGCGCAGCAGCCGGTACACCTCGTCGGTGAACCCCAGCAGCCACGACCTGCGATAGGCCCGCACGCCCGTGACGTCCCCGGGCAGCTCCACCCTGGCCAGCCCCGAGGCCATCTGCAGCAGCAGCGAGGTGGCCAGCAGGTCGGCCCGCTCCAGATCGGCCGCGAACCCGAACACGTGCACCCGCTGCCCGCCGTCGCCCCGCCCGATCAGCAGCGGACGGCACCGCAGCGCCCGCGCCACCAGGCTGACCAGCCGGGCCTTCTCCCTGGCCCAGGGCGCGGGCAGGGTGACGATGCGGTCACCGGGGACCTGGCGGGTGCCGGCGGGCGGCAGGCTGTCGATGCCGTGCTTGGCCATCAGCGCCGAGGCGGCGGCCATGAACGTGGCCCGCTCGTGCTCGTTGTCGGTGCGCTCGGCCTTGGCCAGCAGTTTCCTGACGCGTTCGAGCGTCCGCTCCCGCACCCGTCCTCCCCCTGCTCCCGTTCCCGTACACCGCGCCCGAGCGAGGGCGGGCCGGTGGCGCGCGGGACCAAGCCTACGACTTGGTGGTCAGCACCCGCCCGTCGTCGGCGATGGCCGGGAAGGCGCCGGTGTCGACGATGCCGTGCTGCTGGTACAGCGCCTCGATGAGCGCGTGCGCCTGCGGCTCCAGCTTCCACAGGGCCCGGTACTCGCGCGCCGTGGCCAGCGAGATGCCGATCTCCTGGGCGATGTCCACCGTGCGCGGCACGATGCCCTTGGCGATCTGCCGGTCCCAGAACTCGCGCGCGGCCCGCATGAGCGCGGCGCGTTCGGCGGTGCTGACGACGTGCGGGGTGGTGTCGAACACCGTGACGTCCTCGTCCTCGTCGTCGACGAGCTCGGCCAGCGCGGGCGGCAGGGCGGGCCTGGCCGGCACGGGGTGGTGGTCGGCCTCGGGCTCCCAGGGCACGCGGGGGTCGGCGTCGATGAGCGCGGAGGTGTTGTACAGGGCGGCGATCTGGGCCAGCAGCGCCTCCTGGCGGGCCGGGTCCACGGCCAGGCCGGTGTGCTCGACCGCCTGGTCCATGGCCTTGTCGAGCTTGGCCAGCGCGGCGCGCATCTTGCGGTCGGGGGCCCCGGCCTCGCGCAGCGCCTTGGCCTTCTTGGCGGCCAGCGCGACCCTGGTCAGCCTGCGGTGGGCGTCGACCTCGCTGGCCGTGCGGTCGCTGACCTCGGCCAGGCCGAGCCGGACCAGGAGCCGCTCGGGGGTGAGCCGCCAGTTGATGCGGCCGGTGCCGCGGATGCGGTGGCGCTCGATGGCCATGCCGCGCTCCCACAGCCAGGCGGCCACGAGCGGGGCGGCCAGGCGGAACACCGCTTCGGGCAGGCTGCGCGCGTCCATGGAGGACAGCACGGCGGTCAGGCAGGTCAGGGCCCACACGGCGATGCCGTCGATGCCGGCGGAGAAGTTCTCGCGCATGTTGCGGCGGGCGCGTACGGCGGAGGTGATGATCGCGACCTCGATGAACGCGAACAGCAGTAACCGCAGCGGTCCGTCGAGGTCCAGCACGTCTTCCGAGAAGCGCCACATGCCCTGCGCCGAGACGCCGGTGGCGATGGAGGCGGCCACGATGGTCAGCACGTCCTCGACGGGACGCGGGGCGACGTACCTGGTGAAGATCCAGGACACGGCGCGCCAGGCGACCCTGAGCACCAGGACCGCGAGCGCCAGGCCGACCAGGCTCAACAGCGTGATGACGGCGGTGGCGAGCGGCTTCTCGGTGATGAAGGCTGCTATTTCCTCAAATGTCGGCATCAGTCACTATCCGTGAGGGCTCAAACTCCGGCTCTATGCGACGAGATCATCGCAGAATGTCGCCATCTTGTACGCCAAACGCCGTCTACCGCCCCACTTTGCCCTGCTTTCACGGCAGTTCAGGGCACTTGACGGAGGTGTGGCAGACCGGGGCCTGACCCCTCTGCCGTCACAGGGCGTCCGATTCCGCCCGCGTCCCCATGGCGGGTTCGCCGGGATCCCTGCCGTCTTGGTGACAGCCTCGATCCCTGCTGGTCGTGTGCCGTGGCCGGGCGCACAATGGGACGCGGAGGAGGGAGCTGTGAGCAAGCGATCGCGAAGACGCCGTGCTCTTTCCAGTGGCGCGCCCGCCTGGCCGCCCGGCTTCGGCCCCGGCGAACCGCACTGGACCGAGCGTGACCACCCCCCGTTCGAGGATCCGCCCGGAGGCAGGGGCGGGGTGCGGGAGCCGCGCAGGCCCAAGCCCTCCCCGCCCGCCCTGTCGGCCGAGGCCGAGCCGCCCGAGCCGCCCGTCATCGCCCGCGACCGGACGCTGCCGCCGCCGGAAGAGGTGACCAGGGCGTTAGCCGGAAGATGACCGCCCCCGCGCCCGCAAGGGCAGCGAGGGGGAGATGTAAATTCGTCCTTCCGAAGGGCCCCATTCACCTCTCCGGATGGGACCATCTACGCAGGGATTTATCCCAACATGGTGCGATGTATCCCAGCCAGGACGGATATCGATGTCAGAGACAGAAGAGTTCCCGCTCGTCCAGTTCATGCGTGACGGGTTCGACCCCGTGGGTGAACTCGGGCGCATCAGGGACGAGCACCCGGTCTTCCCCATGCAGATCCCGGGCGACCAGACGGTGTACCTCGTCACCCGCTGGGAGGACGTCCGCGCGGTGCTCGGCGACCACGAGCGCTTCAGCAACGACTTCGCGGGCGTGATCGGGCTCGGCTCCAACCAGGAGGACCCGGGCGGTCTCGGCTTCCGCGACCCGCCCGAGCACACGCGGCTGCGCAAGTACCTCACGCCCGAGTTCACCATGCGCCGCCTGCGCAGGCTGGAGCCGCGGATCGAGGCCATGGTCGAGGAGTACCTCGACCGCATCGAGGCCAAGGCCGCGGCCGGCGGGACGCCGGTCGACCTGGTGGAGGAGTTCTGCCTGCCGATCCCGTCGCTGGTCGTGTGCGAGCTGCTCGGCGTCCCGTACGACGAGCGCGCCGACTTCGTGAAGCTGAGCAAGGACCGCTTCGACTTCACCGCGGGGCCCGAGGCGTCGCTGCAGGCCATCAACGACGCGATGACGTACCTGACGGACCTGGTGGCCAGGGAGCGGCAGAACCCGGGCGACGGGCTGCTCGGCCAGCTCCTGCGCGAGCACGGCGACGAGCTCGACGACCGCACCCTCGCCAGCATGGCCGACGGCCTGCTGACCGGCGGCCACGACACCAGCACCAGCATGCTCGCCCTCGGCACCCTGTGGCTGCTGCGCAACCCCGAGCACGCCGCCAAGGTGCGCGAGGTGGACGGCTACGTCGAGGACGTGGTCGAGGAGCTGCTGCGGTACATGACGGTCGTGCAGGTCGCCTTCCCGCGCTTCGCCCGCGACGACCTGGAGCTGCACGGCGTGCCGATCAAGAAGGGCGAGATGGTGCTGTGCTCGCTGACCGGCGCCAACCGCGACCCCGCTCTCGGCGGCGGCATGGACGAGGTACGGCCCGGACGGGAGACGGCGGGCTCGCACCTGGCCTTCGGCCACGGCATCCACCGCTGCATCGGCGCGCCGCTGGCGCAGATGGAGATGCGCATCGCCTTCCCCGCGCTGCTGCGCCGCTTCCCCGGCCTGCACGTCGCCGGTGAGGTGCCGTTCAGGGAACTCGCCATCGTCTACGGCGTGAAAGAGCTACCCGTCGCCTGGTAGAGCGGTTACGTTCGCTGTGTGGACGAGCCTGTCATCGACCTGACCGCGATCAGCGCCGTCGTGTTCGACACCGACGGCGTGGTCACTGACACCGCTCGGGGGCACGCGGCCGCCTGGAAACACGTCTTCGACGCGTTCCTGCGCGGCCGCTCGGCACCGTTCGACATCCGCGGCGACTACCTGCGTCACGTGGACGGTCGCCCGCGCCTCGACGGCATCCGCACGTTCCTGGCCGCACGCGGCATCACCGTGCCCGAGGGATCGCCCGGCGACGAGCCGGGAGCGCCCACCGTGCACGGGCTCGGCCTGGCCAAGGACCGCGTCTTCATGGAGCAGGTGGACAAGTACGGCGTGGCCGCGTTCCCCGCCACGGTGGCGCTGCTGCACGAGCTGCGGCATCGCGGAGCCCGTACCGCCGCCGTCTCGGCCAGCCTGCACGGGCGCAAGCTCGTCGGCTCGGCGGGGGTGATGCACCTGTTCGACCTGATGGTGGACGGCAACGACGCCGCGCTGCTGAACCTGCCCGGCACGCCCGACCCCGCGCTCTTCCTGGAGGCGGCGCGGCGGCTGGACCTGCCCGCGGCCAAGGTCGCGGTGGTGGTGTCGGCGCTGCCGGGGATCGAGGCGGGCCGCAGGGGCGGGTTCGGCATGGTGGTCGCGGTGGACGCCGAGGGCGAGGGCGCCCATGCGGCGGTGCCCGATCTGGGCGCGGTCGAGGTGCGTGGGAGGGTTCTACCCTTGACGTCGTGACTGTTCTGATCGATCCGCCCAACTGGCCGGGGCCACGCGGCCTGATGTGGTCGCATCTCGTCAGCGACAGCTCCCTGGAGGAGTTGCACGCGTTCGCGGTGCGGCTGGGGTGCCCGAGCGGGCGTTCGATCGGGATCATTACGACGTGCCGGAGACCGTGCACGCGCGGGCGGTGGCCCTGGGGGCGGAGGCGGTCAGCTCGCGCGAGCTGCTGCGGCGGCTGGTCGCGGCCGGGCTCCGCCGCCGCAAGCGCCACCTCGCCGGTTAGCCCCGGTCAGCCCCCGGTCAGCCCGCGCCCAGCGCCGCCGGCGCCGTATGCCGCCCAGCGCCGCCGCCCGTGCCCAGCGCTGTCAGCCCGCGTCCAGCGCCGCCAGCTCCGCCGCCATGTTGGCCCTGGCGCGCTGCTCCCACAGGTCGCGGGCGCGGGGCGTGCGGTAGAGGGCCGGGGTGGCGAGCAGGCGGCGCAGCACCGCCGCGCGGCCCTGCGCGAACAACGCGTCGGGCACGTGGGCGTACTCCTGGCGGATCGCACGCGTGTAGTCGTCGTATCCCGGGCCTGCCAGGACGGCCAGGTCGGCGTCGCACAGGACGGCGCCGTTGCGGTCGCCGGGCTGGAGCGTGTCGTGGGCGGCGGTGAGGCGGACCAGCCTGGCCACCTCCGCCACCCGGCCGGGCGGGACGCCGCAGCCCGGAAGGCGTGACTGGGCGAGCTGGGCGCTGCGTTCCTCGTCCCAGCCCGCGCGGCCGTCGTAGACGGCGTCGTGGAACCAGGCCGCGAGGCGTACGGCCGCCAGGTCGCCGGCCTCGTCGGTGAGCTGGTCGGTGAGCTGCTCGATGGCGGCCAGGACGGCGGCGAGGTGGTTGAGGGTGTGGTAGCGGCGGTGCGGCTCCGCCCAGCGGGCGACCAGCTCGGCCCCGAGCGCGAGCGAGGCACGCGAGCCGCCCGCCAGCCCCGTCCAGCCTCGCGCGAGATCGGCCGCCGATTCCCCGCCGATGGCCGCGCCGCCGCCCGCGAGCGCCGCACCGGCCGCGGTGGCGGGGTCGTAGGCGGGGTCGTAGGCGGGGTCGTGACCGCGGGCGTCGTCGTGACCGCGGGCGAGGGCGGGGTCGTGAGCGCGAGCGGGGGCGAGGTCGTGAGCGTGAGCGGGGGCGGGGTCGTAGGCGGGGGCGGGGGCGGGTGGGTCGTGGGGTGTGGGCGGGCGATCGTCGATCACGATCCCACCGTACGCGGGCCGCGCGATGTTAAGGTCCTCGGCATCGGGTCGAACGCGGACAAGGAGCCACGGCGCCTGCCCCGGTGGCGGGAGCTGCGGAGGGTCGTGCCCGGGCGGCCGCGATGGTCGAGGGCGGACAGGGTCGCGGCGGCGGCCGGCGTCGCCGATCTGCGGCTGCTGGCCAGGAGACGCGCCCCGCGCATGGTGTTCGACTACGTGGACGGCGCGGCCGAGGGCGAGCGGTCGATGGCCAGGGCCGTGGAGGCGTTCGACCGGGTGGAGTTCGCCCCGCACGTGCTGCGGGACGTCGCCGAGGCGCCCACGTCGGTCGAGATCCTGGGGCGGCGGATCGCGATGCCGGTGGTGCTCGCGCCGACCGGGTTCACGCGGATGATGCACCGCGAGGGCGAGCGGGCGGTGGCGCGGGCCGCCGAGCGGGCGGCCGTCCCCTACACGCTGTCCACGATGGGCACCACGACGGCCGGCGACGTGGCCGCCGCCGCGCCCGGCGGGTGGAACTGGTTCCAGCTCTACGTGGTCCGCGACCGGGCCCGCAACCTGGAGCGGCTCTCCCTGGCCTCGGACGCGGGCATGGACGTGCTGGTGGTGACGGTGGACGTGCCGGTGGCCGGGGCGCGGCTGCGGGACGTGCGGCACGGCCTGACGATCCCGCCCTCCCTGCGCTGGCGGGGCGTGCTGGAGGCGGCGCGGCATCCGGCGTGGTGGTTCGACTTCCTCACCGGCGAGCCGCTCGCGTTCGCCACCGTGGAGGGCGCGCCGGACGACATGGCGGGGTTGACGAACCTGATGTTCGACCCGTCGGTGACGGTCGCGGACCTGGAGTGGATCAGGTCGGCGTGGCGGGGGAAGCTGCTGGTCAAGGGCGTGCAGCGGGTGGACGACGCGAAGGAGCTGGCCGCCGTGGGCGTGGACGGGCTGGTGGTGTCCAACCACGGCGGGCGCCAGCTCGACCGCTCCGCCACCCCGCTGGAGCTGCTGCCCGAGGTGGTGGAGGCGGTCGGGGATCGTACGGAGGTGTTCCTCGACGGGGGTGTGCGCAGCGGGGCCGACGTCGCCGCCGCGGTCGCGCTGGGCGCCAGGGCGTGCTTCGTCGGCCGCGCCTACCTGTACGGGCTGATGGCCGGGGGCGAGCGGGGCGTGACGCGGGTGCTGGACCTGCTCCACGCCGAGCTCGTACGGACGTTGCAGCTCCTCGGGGCGAGCGGCGTCGAGGGGCTCACCCGGGACGTCGTACGGATCAGGGGAAGTTGACGATCTTCACGGGGATGGTGGCCGTGCCCTGGGCCGGGGCTCCGGTGTCGTTGATGACGCGGTTGATCGTGCCGTTGCCGCCGAGCGAGACGGTGAGCAGGGAGTGGAAGCGCACGTTCGGGTTGACGGGCGCCTCGAAGCCGCGCTCGGCCACGATGCTCGGGTCGACGTTGAAGTAGCAGTACGCCCCCACCCCCCACGCCTCGTGCGAGGTGACCGAGTCGGCGACCTTGTAGGCGGCGTAGCCACGGGTGGAGCCGTTCATCCAGGCGGCCTGGCCGGGCGGGTCGTACGGCATCTCGTTCTGGAAGAAGATGGTGCGCCCGCGCTGCCCGTTCCAGATGAGCTGGTACTTCTGGTAGTGCTCGACGAACAGCCCGTACGCGGTGACGTCGTCGCCGTTGACGATCAGGCCGGTGTCGGCGGTGTTGACCGTCCAGCCGATGCCGGCGCCGTGGTCGCCGCGCCAGGCCCAGATGTGGTCGATGAGCGTGTGGTCGCTGTTGACGACGAGGCTGGTCGTGGCCTTGCCGGCGTGGGCGCCGCCGATGCGGAAGAACACGTCCTGGATGGAGATGGGGTTGGCCGCGTGCGAGGCCGACGAGCCGGGCGGGCCGACCTCCATGAGGATGGGCGAGTTCACGCTGCCCGCGTCGAACAGCAGGCCGGCCACCCTGACGCCGTCCACGTCGGCGACGCGCATCGGCACGACGCCGTTGTCGGGGATGATCGTGGCGTAGCCGAGGCCGAGCACGACCGTGTCGGGCCTGGTCACGTTGATGGTCTGGCCGACGTGGTAGATGCCGGGCGTGAAGAGCAGGTTCAGGCCGGAGGCGAGGGCGGCGTTGATGGTGGCGGCGGTGTCGGACGGCTTGGCCACGTAGAACCGGGTGAGCGGGATCGAGGCGCCGGTGCCGGGCCAGCTCGCGCCGCGCGTGTTCTGCCGGAGCGAGGGCACGAACACCTGGTAGGCGCCGGCGGAGTCCACGTACAGGTAGGGCTTCTCCCTGGTCACGGGGCTGTTGGCGAGCGTCGTGTACGGCGGCTCGGGGAACGACTGGGCGGGCGCGCCCACGACGCCGGAGAACACCATGTTCCACACGCCGTTGAGCCAGCCGCCGATGGTGCTGTCGCGGGTGAACCACTGCTGCTGCGAGTACGGCTGCACGGTGCCGTCGATCCGGCTGTCGGCGATGTAGCCGCCGCTGGCCCAGCCGTACCCGGTGGGGGCGAGGTTGAGGTTGCCCCTGACGTGCATGCGGCGGAACGGCGCGGCCTGCGAGACCGCCCATTGGTTGGTGCCGCCGGTCGGGGTGATGGACAGGTTCTCGGCCGAGCGCCAGAAGTTCTGCGTGGCGTTGCCGCCGAACCAGCCCGCGTCCACCCTGACCTGGCCGTTGATGGTGACGTCGTCGGGGTTGCGGCCGAGGCCCATGATCGAGGTGTAGAAGCCGATGTTCGCGGTGACGTTGTAGCTGCCGGGCTTGAACAGCAGGGCGTGGCGCTGCAGGCCGAACTGGTTGGACTCCATCTGGGTGAAGACCGAGTCGAGCGTGGCCTGGATGCTCGACGACGGCATCGAGGGGTCGAAGACGTGCACGTTGGGGCCGAGGTCGCCGCCGCCGGGCGGGGTCGTGGTGGTCGTGCGGACGGTCAGCTCCCACAGCGAGTAGCCCCAGCCGGTCGCCCTGGCCGTGCCGTGCACGCGCAGGTAGCGGCCGGTGCCGGTGACGTCCAGGGTCTGGGTGCCGCCCGTGCCGGTGGTGGTGGCGTAGAGGTCGGTCCAGGCCGAGGCGTCGCCGGAGACCTGGACGCGGAACGCGGTGGCGTGGGCGGTCTCCCATTGGAGTACCACCTGGCAGATCTCCTGGGACGAGCCCAGGTCGACCTGGAGCCACTGGGGGTCGCTGAAGGCGCTGGACCAGCGGGTGCCGGTGTTGCCGTCCACGGCGGCCGAGGCGGGGGTGCCGGCGTTCTCGGTGGAGGAGGCGGTGGCGGGGCGGTTGAGCGCGGCGTTGGCCGTGCCGCACGCCAGGGCCTGTGCGGGGGCCGAGCGCGCCGACATCGTGATCAGGCAGGACAGGAGTAAGGCCGCCAGCGCGGCGACGATCAGGGCAGGGCTTCGGCGGGGGTGCACTGCGGGACTCCTCACGAACGGGGGGTGGTGAGAGAGCGCTCTATCGAGCAGAGCGTGCCTGCGGCCCGGACTTATGTCAATGCTTGATTTAACTTCTACGCAATAGTGGGCACGGACGACGGATACGCCGCGTCCCCGAAGAACGGCTCGATGACCAGCGTGGCCGCCCCCAGCGCCACCGCGTCGGGCCCGAGCCGCCCGAGCACCACCGACTCCGGCTGGAACGGCTGGGCCTGCGTGTTCGCCGCGGTGGCGGCCCGGATCGCGTCCAGCAGCCGCCCGCCAAGCATCAGCCCCGCCCAGCCCCCGATCACGATGCGCTCGGGGTTGAACAGGTGCACCAGCGACGACAGCCCCGCCCCCAGGATCTCCACGGTCTCCCCGATCACCGGCGAGCCCTCCTCCAGCAGCCTGGCCAGCGCCGCCTCCTCGTCGGCGGAGTCCGCCTCGACGCCGGCGCGCTCGAGCATGGCCTCGGCCCCCAGGTACGCCTCCAGGCAGCCGCGCGCCCCGCACCGGCACGCCCGCCCTCCCGCGACCACCTTCAGGTGCCCGACCTCGCCCGCGGCCATGCCCGCCCCGCGGTAGATGCGCCCGCCGGTCACGATCGTGCCGCCGACGCCCGACCCCACGAGCATGATGATCGCGTCGCGGGTGCCCCTGCCCGACCCGAACCAGAGCTCGGCCTGCCCCATGGTCTTGGCCCCGTTGTCCAGGACCAGCGGCAGCGGGGTGCCGGCCCGCAGCAGCGCGCCGAGCGGCACCGCCTCCCAGCCGAACGTCTTGGCCCGCACCAGCCCGTCGGGGCCCGGCTCGACGATGCCGGGCACGCCGACGCCCACGCCGAGCACCTGCCCGGCCGGCACCTCGCCCTCGGCGACGACCGCGGCCACGCCGGTCAGGATGTGGCGGGCGACCAGCTCGGGGTCGTGCTTGGCCGAGCGGACCGCATAGTGGGCCCTGGCCCGCACGTTCATCTCCAGGTCGAACAGTTCGACCTTGACCTGGGTCTCCCCTACGTCCACGCCGACGGCGTAGCCGTAGGCGGGGTTGACCTTGAGCAGCACGCGGGGCCGGCCGCCGTCGGAGTCGACCTGCCCCGCCTCGACGATGACGTTGTCGGCCAGCAGGTCGCCGGTCATCGTGCTGACCGTGGCGGCGCTCAGCCCGGTCTCGGCGGACAGCTCGTTGCGGCTGGCGGGCCCGCCGAAATAGAGCGCGCGCAGCAGCATCGCCCGGTTTCCCCGGCGAAGATCCCGTACGGTCTTGCGCCCTGACGTGCCCATTCTCGTCCCCGTCCCTCTCAGAAGTCCGCCGCCATGTTAGTTCACGGCCCGAAGTAGCCGGGCGGCCGGTGTTACCAAAGCGTTCCCTGACTTTTTTCGGAGCTTAGATTATGGTCTGGCCATCCCCCCGATGAGGAGATGGCAATGAGCCGAGGACTTGTGCGAGGCGCCGTCGCGGCGGCTCTCGTGACCGGACTGGCCGCCTGCGGAAGTGGCGGTGGCGGTGGCGGTGGCGGTGGCCAGGGCGAGGGCAAGGAGCTGACGTTCTGGATGTACCAGGACCGGACCCCGCAGGCGGGCCAGGTCATGGAGCAGGTCCGCAAGGACTTCGAGAAGGCCAACCCCGGTGTCACGGTCAAGCTCGTCAAGATCCCCAAGGACGACTACAACACCAAGCTGGGCAGCGCCGTGGCCAGCAAGAGCGCGCCCGACGCGGGCATACTCGACCAGCCGCTGGTCTCCAAGTACGCCCTCGACGGCACGATCAGGGAGGTGCCCGCCGGGCTGATCGACGAGGCCGACTACTACAAGGGCGCGCTCGACACCAACCGCGCGGCCGGCAAGCTCTACGGCCTGCCCCAGGACCAGACCACGGTCGCCCTCTTCTACAACAAGAAGCTGGTGCCGGCCCCGCCGAAGACCTGGGACGAGCTGAAGCAGGTCGCCGCCCAGGTGCACGCCGCCGACGCGAACGTGGCCGGCATGAACGTGCCCAAGGGCGACGGCTACGGCGCCTGGATGTTCCCCGGGATCGTGCACGGCGCGGGCGGCGAGATGGTGGACGACGCCGGCAAGAAGGTGCTGTTCGACCAGCCGCCGGCCGTGGAGGCGCTGCAGCTCTGGGTGGATCTGCAGAAGTCGTCGCCGCGCAAGATCACCGACTCGGACAAGCCGTTCGAGAACGGCCTGGCGGCCATGACGATCTCCGGCCCGTGGGACGTGCCGACGATCCGCGAGCAGTTCCCCGACCTGGACTTCGGCGTGGCGCCGCTGCCGTACAAGACCGAGCCGGCCGGCAACATCGGTGGCGAGGACTCCGTGGTCTTCTCCACCAGCAAGAACCCGGACCTGGCCTGGAAGTGGCTGGCGTTCCTGGCCGGCGCCCAGAACAACGGCGCGGTCGCCGACGCCTTCGGCGGTTTCCCCGTGCACCTCAAGGCGCAGGTGCCCGCGGGCGGGCCGGAGCAGGCGGCCTTCCTGGAGCAGCTCAAGGTCGCGCACGCGCGCCCCGCGGTGCCGCAGTGGATCCAGGTCAACGACGAGGTCATCGCCCCGGCCATCGAGTCGGCGCTGACCGGCAAGGTCACGGCGCAGCAGGCGCTGGCGGACGCGGCGAGCAAGACCCGCTCCCTGCTCGGCTGGAACGGCTGACGTGGCCGCTCCCGTACTCGAACGGGTGACGACGGGACCCGGGAGGCGCGCCAGACGCCGCCCGGGCGCCCGCCGCCGCGACCACCTGATCGGCTGGCTGCTGATCACCCCCGCGCTGGCCTACTTCCTGATCTTCCTGCTGTACCCGGCCCTGTCCGCGCTCTACTACAGCTTCACCGACTGGAACCTGCGCACCGACGCGAGCTGGGTCGGCCTGGCCAACTACGCGGACCTGCTGTTCGACGACGTCAAGTACCCGCACTTCTGGAAGTCGGTGAGCGTCACCCTGCAGTACACGCTCATCGCCGTGCCGCTGACCCTGGTCGCCGCGCTGGCGCAGGCGTTGCTGCTGAACGCGATCAGGCGCGGCGCGAACCTGTTCAGGCTGCTGCTGTTCCTGCCGGTCGTCACGGCGGAGGCGGCGGTGGGCGCGATCTGGCGCTGGCTCTACGACCCGCAGTACGGCCTGATCAACACGCTGCTCGGCCTGGCCGGCATCCCCGGGCAGAACTGGCTCAACACCCCCGAGCTGGTCATCCCGGCGCTGGCGTTCATCGCGGCCTGGCAGTGCGGCATCTCGATGATCATCTATCTGGCGGGGCTCAAGGGCATCCCCGGCTCGATCCAGGAGGCGGCGATCATCGACGGGGCCGGGCCGTGGCAGCGGTTCTGGCGGGTGACCTTCCCGATGTTGCGGCCGACCACGTTCTACCTGCTCGTGACCGGCGTCATCGCGGCGCTGCAGGTGTTCGGCCTGGTGTACGTGATCTTCTCGGGGAACGGGCGCAGCGTCACCGGCGGCCCCGAGCAGTCGGGGCTGACGTACGTGCTGCACCTGTACCTGTTCGCCTTCCGCTACGACGCGATGGGCGCGGCCTGCGCGATGTCGTTCATCCTGCTGGTCTTCATCATGATCGTCACGGCGCTGCAGTTCCGGTTCGTCAAGCAGGAGGCGGCGTGAGGAAGCTGTCCGTCCATGTCGCGCTGGTGCTGCTGGCCGCCGTGTCGGTGGTGCCGTTCCTGTGGATGGTGGCCACCTCGTTCAAGCACGGGCCCGACATCTACACCAAGACGCCCAGCCTGCTGCCGCTGGACAAGAAGACCGGCGAGTGGGCCGCCACGCTCGACAACTACTCCTACGTGCTCGACGTCGGCGGGCTCGGCAACGCCTTCGTCAACAGCGTGTGGGTGTGCGCGATCCTGGTGCCGGCCAAGCTGCTCATCGACGCGCTGGCCGCGTACGCGTTCGCGCGGATCCCGTTCCCCGGCCGCGACAGGCTGTTCGTGATCATGCTGGCCGGCATGATGGTGCCCGCGATCACGCTGCTGGTGCCGCGCATCCACGTCACCCAATCGCTGGGCATGTTCGACTCCGGGTGGGGGCTGATCGTGCCGAACATCGCCTCGGTGCTCGACATCTTCCTGCTGCGGCAGTTCTTCCTGTCGCTGCCCGGCGAGCTGGAGGAGGCCGCGCTGATCGACGGCGCCGGCCGGATGCAGATCTTCTGGCGGATCGTACTGCCGCTGTCGAAGCCCGTGCTGGCGGTCGTGACCATCACCAGCTTCCTGTTCCACTGGAACGACCTGGTGTGGCCGCTGCTGGTCACCAACGACCCCGAGCTCTACACGCTGCCGCTGGCGCTGCAGCAGCTCGTCGCCAGCCCGGACGGCGGGCGCGCGTACTACATCATGGCGGGCGCCACGCTCGCCGTCCTGCCCGTGATCGCGGTGCTGCTGGTCTTCCAGCGCCGCATCCTCCAGGGCATCGCCTTCACCGGTCTCAAGGGTTAGGAGAAGCCACTGTGGTCATCGAGGTCCGCGACGGGGTCGCCGTCGTCGACGGCGTGCCGCGGGTGCTCGTCACCGCCGACTATCCGTACTACCGCGACGATCCGGCCGTGTGGGCCGATCGCCTGCGCGCCGTACGGGACGGGCTCGGGATCGAGGTGATCACCTGCTACCTGCCCTGGCGGCACCACCAGCCGGAGGCGGGCGCGGCGCCCGACTTCACCGGCCTGACCCATCCGGCCAGGAACGTCACCGGCTTCCTGGCGCTCTGCCACGAGCTGGGCCTGCGGGTGATCGCCAAGCCCGGCCCGTTCATCCACGCCGAGGTCAACTACGGCGGGCTGCCCGACTGGGTGTGCCCCGACGCCGACCCCGCCTTCGAGGCGCTGCTCGACGCCTCAGGCGCGCCCTCGCGCTGGGCGGACGCCGCCGCTCCCGAGGGCCGGCCGCTGCCCGCGCCGCTGGCCCCGGCCTTCCTGTCCAGGGCCACCGAGTGGCTGTCGGCCGTGGGCAAGGAGGTGCTGGACGGGGCCGAGGCGGTGGTCGCGGTGCAGATCGCGAACGAGGGCGTCTACACCAGCGGCGCGCTGCCGCTGACGGCCTACGACTACAGCGCCTCCGGGGTGGCGTTCTACCGCGACCGGCTGCGGTCCTGGTACGGGACGCCGCAGGCGTACAACACGGCGCACGGCACCCGCTACGGCGACTGGGCGGACATCGCGCCACCGACACCCGCCTGCGGCCCGCTCGCCAAGGCCGACTGGGGACGCTTCCACGCCGAGTACCTGGCCGAGGTGTACCGCGTCTGGACGCAGGCCGTCGGCTCCGGACTGCCGGTCCTGGTCAACCTCAACCCGCCGACCGTGCCCGAGCTGGACGACTGGCTGGCCAGGGTCAGGCCGGAGCTGTGGGGCGAGATCTGCTACGGGTTCACCAACTGGATGGGTGTCGTGTCGGCCGACCGCGACGCGCACGCCCGTTACGTCATCGCCGCCAAGCGCGCGCCCGGGCCGAATCTGGAGGAGAACTGGGGCTTCTCCGAGCTCTACGACCCCGCCTACATCGACGGGGCGACCAGCTTCCACCAGTCGCTGCTGGCGCTGGCGGCGGGCGCGACCGGGTTCAACGTCTACACCGGGGTGGCCACCTCCGGATGGGCGCCGGAGCTGGACGCCGCCCACGCGGGGCCGTACCCGGACTGCCCGCCCATCGACGCGGGCGGCAGGGTGACGGGGAAGGCGCCGGTGGTGCGGGCGCTGGCGGGCTTCTTCGCCGTGCACGGCGCCGAGTTCCTGGAGTGCGAGCCGGTGCGGCGCGACGCGTTCGGCCTGTACCTCCCGTACGCCGGGATCGCCGCCCTCTCCGGCGAAGACGGGCCGGGGTGCGGGCGGGCGCTGCTGGCCTTCCACGAGCGCATGCGGGCCAGGGGGCTGGACTACGGGCTGGTCGAGCTGGAGAGCGTGACGGCGCGGGAACTGGCCGCGTACCGGTCGGTCACGGTGCCCGGCGGGCCGTTCATGCACCGGCGCGTGCAGGAGCTGCTGGCCGCGTACGCGGAGGCGGGCGGGCTGGTGCTGGTGGACGGCCCCGTGCCCGCGCTGGACGAGCGGATGGCGCCCTGCGAGCTGATCACGCCGTCCGCTCCCCCGCCGGACGCCGGCGAGAACCCCGTCCTGTACGGCGACGCCGACGCGTTCCTGCGCAGCCATCCGACCCGGGATGTGCACTATCTCGTCGTGCTCGTCCAGTCGGGCAACGAGGGCCCGATCGGGCTGCGGACCCCGTACGGGACCGTCGAGGTGGTCGCCGCGCAGGGCGGCGGCGCGGTGCTGCGCCTGGCCGGCGGGCAGGTCGGCGACCTCGTGATCAGAGGGCTCAACACCTACCTCGACTGCGCCGTGGAGGCCGGCGTGCGCCTGAACGGGGTGCGCACCGGCGCCGTCGGGCCCGGCGACCTCACCCGGATCAACGGGAGACTTGTCTAGACGAAAGCCGGAAACGCATCGATGGAAGGCACGGGTATTTCGCCACCGGTGTCGTCGCTCTGCTCCTTCGCACAGGACCGCCCGCGGAGAGGAGATCGCCATGGCATCAGGGGAGTTCCAGGTGATGAAGGTGCCGGCCGAGCAGTTGGCCGGCCTCCTTCACGGCCAGGTTGTCGATCCCGGTGCCCAGCCCACGCACGTGGTCCATCGGGACGAAGGTTGGACAGTGGACGTGAGCTGGGAGGTCACCGGCGAGCTCGTCGACTGGCTGGCGGGACGCTGGCAGTTGGAGATCATCGCCGACCTGATGGGCGGTGGCGAGACCAGGCATCCGTCACCACCGGTGGAGCTGACCTTCACCCCTGGCTCGGGCCGGTACACCGCCTCGATCCCCATGCGCGGCCAGCTTTCCCCCGGCACCTATGACCTGGTGGTCAACCTCACCACGACGACGGCCGCGGGCACCGCGGGGGCGCTCGGCGGATTCGTGGTGATCAGCAAGCTGACGGTCAAGGAGTGAGGACCCACCCCCGGATTGCCGGGGGTGGTGATCATCCTGCAAGCACCCCGCAAGCGGCGCCTCCTAGGCTCCTGGCCGCGGCCACAGGGGAGACACAGGCCGCCGGACTGTATCTGACGCCGACGGGGGTGCTCTTAACTCCGTGAGCCCTCCGCCAGGCGACGGGACCAGCAAACGGGAGACTCCATGTCCGACACTCCGATGACCGCGGATGACGTGCTGCGCATCGCGGCCTACAAGGACCGGAGCGCGGCACTCGAAGCCATGGTCATCGCCTACAGCTACCACCGCGTGGCCGGGGACCTCGCGGCGCGCCTGGGCCGGGAGGCCAACAACTGGTACTGCTACGCCACCTGGACCTCCAAGGCGGTCGGCGAGAGCCTCGACCTCGGCCCGAACTCGCCGTTCATCGAGGACTTCGGCCGCCGCCTGCGCGTGCCGCAGCGCTTCAAACGGCTGTTCCGGGCCGCGCTGCTCACCCTGCTCGGGCCCAGCTACCAGCTCGGCCTCGCGCTGGCCAACCGCGCCATCTTCCTGGAGACGGCCAGCCTCGCGGTCAATCTGTGGAACGACGAGCCCGACCGCTTCCTGAAGGTCAGCCCCGAGTCGGACCTGACGCCGACGCCGCCGGAGTTCCTGACCGACCTGCTGTCGCCGGCCGACCCGCGCTACCTCAAGGACGCCGCGCAGCTCATGGTGGAGGCGGACAAGACCGAGGACCAGGCGGAGCGGGCGGAGCTGCTGCTGGGCGCCAACATCGCGCTGTCGGCCTACGAGCAGGCACGCGCGCAGGCGGCGCTGGAGCTGGTGCTCTACCGGCCGGTCCGCTGGCTGACCCGGGTGTCGTGGCGGTCGCTGCGCTCCCTGGTCACGCGCAAGCCCTTCCCCAGGTTCAGGCTGTACGCGGCGAGCCACGCCGACCAGCCCTGGCTGACCCGCAAGCTGGAGGACCTGTGGTCCTCGCTCTACACCCGCCACCTGTTCGCCGTCGCCACGCCGCTCAGCGACGTCAAGGTCGGCAGGCCGCTGACGGCGCCGGCGGGCGTGGACATGGCCAAGGCGTGGGCGCCGATCCAGAACGAGAAGGTACGCAAGCTCGCCGAGGAGTTCATCACCGAGGACCAGGAGGCGTCCACGGCCGGGGTGACCGACTGGGTGTCCTACCCCGACCGCATGCGCTTCATCGTCAGCTACTTCCGCGTCTACCAGAGCGTGGACGCGCTCTACCGGGTGCCGTTCGACCAGAAGATCGCCGACGGGCTGGCCGAGGAGATGGCGCGGGGGCTCGTCCCCGAGGCCGTCAGCGGCATGCCCGCGCTACGCGGCAGGAAGTTCTACGCCTTCCCGGCGGAGACGGATCCGGACGCGTACGAGATGGCGCACTTCGACTTCGAGCCGTTCCTGGAGGCGATCCCGCTTGACCGGTGAGTAGCCCTCAGTCCAGGAAGTCGCGAGTGATCTCGCGGGCCTGAAGGAGCCCGCGGAGCCTCGCGAAGGCGCGGGCTCGGGTCGGCCCGATGCTCCCGACCGGCCTGCCCAGCCTGCGCGCCACGTCCACGTAGTGCGGCTCGGAGGTTTCCGTGAGCGCTCTGAACAGGACCCGCTGCGCTGCCGGCAGCTCCTCGACCAGCTCTTCGAGCGTGCCGGCCAGCCAGATCCTGGCCAGTTCCCTGTCCACGTCGTCCGTGCTGCCCAGCGAGTCGAGGTCAGGGGTGCAGATCTCCTTCGTGCGCTTGGTGAGCTTGAGGCACTCGCGGAAGGCGATCGTGGCCAGCCAGCCCGGCATGCGGTGGCCGTCCTCGACGCTGCCCAGGTTCTGCCAGGCGAGCATCCAGGTCGTCTGGAGCACGTCCTGGGCGTCCTCGTGGCTGAGCCTGAAGCGGCGGATGCGGGCCTTGAGCATCGGGCTGAACTCCTCGACGAGCTGCTCCCACGCCCAGGCGTCGCCCTCCCGGGCGGCGGACACCAGGGTCGCGGTGTCGGGGCGCGTGTCGGGGCGCGTGTCGGGGCGCGAGTCGGGGCGCGAGTCGGGGCGCGAGTCGAGCCGTTCCATGGTCTGCGCTTGCATGTCGTTCTCCCCGCCGGTCCGGTTTCTCGGGGGGCCAATTCCGGCCGGCTACCTCACCGTGCGACGGGTGATCCGAAAAGACTGTTCCGAAGGCAACAGTCCGGGTGTGGTCCTCGTCACATTCGGGAGATCGGATGCCACCTGCTGTCCGCTCGCGGAAGTCGGCCTAGAGTTCTTGCATGAACGCGCGCAGCGGGCTTCCGTACGAGGTCGAGCCGGTCGCAGCCGTGCTGGCGGAGATCCCGTTGTTCCAGGTGCTCGGGGAGAGCGGCATCCTGAGCACGGCGCGCGCGGGGGTGGCGCGCCGCTACCGGCCGGGGCAGATCATCTTCCATCAGGGGGACCCGGGAGAGTCGCTGTACGTGCTGCTCGACGGGCTGGTGAAGGTGGTCTTCACCACCGAGCACGGCGACGAGATCGTGCTGAACATGCTGAGGCGGGGCGACACGTTCGGGGAGATGGCGCTGCTGGACGGCTCGCCGCGCTCGGCATCCATCGTGACGGCGCGGCCGTCCTGGGTGTTCGCGCTGCCGAGGGCGCGGCTGCTGGAGCTGATGCGGGAGCACCCGGGCCTGGCCGACGAGTTCCTGCGCCTGCTCGGCCGCATGGTGCGCAGGCTCACCGGCCAGGCCGCCGACCTGGCCTTCCTCGACCTCGGGGGGCGGCTGGCCAAGCTGCTGCTGCAACTGGCCGACAAGCACGGCCGGTCCGACGACGTGGTGGACCTGCCCGGGCTGACCCAGTCCGACCTCGCCGCGCTGATCGGCGCGTCGCGGCCCGCGGTCAACCGGGCGTTGCAGTCGCTGGTGTCGAGGAACCTCATCTCCGTCCAAGGGCGGACGATCACGCTGCTGGATGTCGCCGCCCTGCGGAAACGGGGCGGCCTCTGAACGAACTGGAGAGTACGGGGTAGATGAACGTCCATGACGAGCGCTGGCCGGAGGAGAGGTTCCGGCAGCTCAGGCAGCAGGCCGATCCTGACATCGACAAGGTGGTGGCCGAGTACCTCCAGGCGCAGCCCACGGGGACGGGCGCGCTGGAGCTGGTCAAGGCCGTGGTCGCGGAGCTGGGGGCGGCCAAGCGGGAGGCCAGGGAGCCCTCGGGCGCGCCGCCGGCCTCGGAGATCTTCGACGCGCTCGAATTCGCCAGGGAGCTGCCCGAGTGGGGCGACGACCTGGAGCTGCTGGCCCGGGGGCAGGCCGTGTTCGCCGACTACGGGCTGTACCAGTCGGCGGCGCTGTTCTTCGCGTGCCTGCCGATGGCGTACGTGGAGGTGTCCAGCGCCAAGGTGCTGGCCGGCGTCTCCAACCTGGCCACGCACAGCCTCACCCGCCGGGTGGCGGAGACCGGGCAGATGCTGGTGGACGTGATGGGCCTGAAGGCCACCGACAGCCTGCAGCCGGGCCGTCCCGGGCACACGACGGCGATCGGGCTGCGGATCCTGCACTCGTTCGTGCGGGCCCTGGTCGAGGAGAAGTACGCCGACCGCTGGGACACCGGGCGGTACGGCCCGCCGGTCAACCAGGAGCTGCTGCTGGCCACGCTCTTCGACTTCTCCGTGGTCACGTGGGAGGCGATGGAGACCATGGGCGTGGTGCTGAGCGAGCAGGAGCGCGCCGCCAACCTCTACACCTGGAGCGTCTTCGGCCACCTCATGGGCGTCGAGGTCTGCCGCGACGGCCCCCTCACGCTCGACGACGTCCCGCCGATCAGTGCTCGCCTGGGCCGCATGCTGGAGCCCAGCGACGAGGGCCGCCGCCTGATGGCCATGCTGCTGAAGGAGATGGAGTCCTTCATGCCGCTGGGCTGGCGCAAGATGCCGCGCAGCCTGGTGCACTGGATCTTCCAGGACGCCGAGCACGGCGTCCACCGGGTGCCCGAGCTGCTCGGCGTGCCCGGCGCGGCCTGGTGGTGCACCGCGCTGTTCGCGGCGGCGCGTTCCGCTCACCGGCAAAAGTGGCTGGCAGGGCCCGCGGGCGGTGTGGTTCGCTGGCTGGTACGGAAGGCCGGGCGGCACATCGTGATCGCCCTGATCGACCGCCACTCCGACGGGCAGGCGGCGTTCAGGATCCCCGACGAGCTGGCCCGCGCCTGGCGGATCAAGCAGTCGGCCCCCGCGGTGAAGACGCGCGCGCTCCGCCGCACCGTCCGTAAGACGCTACGAGCGCCCGCGCAGGGGCGGAAAGGCCCGCGCTAGTGACTGCTCCGCATCAGCCCGGACGTGAGCCGGGCACCCTCACCACGGCGACCATCCTGTTCACCGACGTGGTCAGCTCCACCGCGCTGCGGATCAGGCTCGGCGAGGAGCGGGCCAACGTGGTCTTCCGACGCCTCTACGAGCTCCTGCGCTCGGTGGTGACGGCCAGCGGCTCCTCCTTCACCAAGAGCCTGGGCGACGGGCTGATGGCCGTGTTCGACTCCGCGACGGCCGGGCTCGACGCGATCATCGCGGTGCAGCAGGCGGTGGTCGACGAGAACGAGCGCGCCCTGGAGAAGATCTCCATCAGGGCCGCGCTGGCCGCCGGCGACGTGTGCTGGGGGCACGACGACGTGAGCGGGCTGCCCACGGTGGAGGCAGCCCGCCTGGTCGCGGTCGCCGAGGGCGGACAGGTGCTCTGCACCGACCTGGTCAGGCGGCTGGCGCAGGGGCGCAGCCGGCACGAGTTCAAGGATCTCGGGCGGATGCCGGGCAAGGGGCTGCGCGAGCCGCTGCACACCTACGAGCTGCACTGGCAGAGCGCCGACCACCACCTCGGCGGCGGGCTGGCGCCGTGGCTGGACGACGCGGGGGCGCTGCCCTTCGTCGGCCGCGAGGAGGAGCTGCGGGTGCTCGACGGGGAGCTGGCCGCGGCCGAGTTCGGCAGCGGGCTGGTGATCCTGGAGGGCGACCCGGGGGTGGGCAAGACGCGCCTGGCCTCCGAGGTGGCCAGGCGGGCGCTCAAGCGGCAGTTCACGGTGCTGGCGGGGCGGTGCACGGATCCGGCGCGCAAGGCGTACGAGCCGATCGCCGGGGCCGTGGAGCGGCTGGCCCGCACCTCGCCCGCGCTGCTGCTGCGGGCCGGGGTGGACCAGCAGTGCGGCCAGCTCGTCCGGCTGGCGCCGTCGCTGGCGGCGCCGCCGCTGTCGCTGGAGGTGCCGCCCGCCACCGAGCCCGTGTCCGAGCGCTACCACCTGATGGCCGCGGCCCGCACGCTGATCGAGCGGCTGGCCACCGTCCGGCCGGTGCTGCTGGTCATCGACGACCTGCAGTGGGCCACGCTGGAGTCGCTGCAGATGCTCAGCGCCCTCATGTGGGACGCCGACGCGCTGCCGCTGCTCGTGCTGGCCATGTCGCGGCCCGTCCCGGTCGAGTCGGCCCCGCCGCAGACGCTGCCGGAGCTGCACAAGCTCACCGCGGGCGCCCGGGTCGTCCAGGTGCCGTCGTTCGGGCTCGACGAGGTCTCCTCGGCGCTGACGCAGGCGCGGGCGGGCAGCGACCCCGAGCGGCTGCACCGGATCACGGGCGGCAACGCGTTCCTGGTCAGCGAGGTGATCAGGGAGCTGGGGGCGGGCAAGGACCTCGACGCGCTGGCCGTCCCCGACTCGGTCACCCGCATGGTGACGGCCCGCCTGTCGCAGCTCCACCCCGACGCCAGGGACCTGGTCACCCTGCTGGCCGTCGGCGAGCGCATGACCTCGGCGGAGCTGCGCCGCGGGCTCGACCTCGACGAGGCCAGGTTCGTGGCCGCGGTGGAGGAGGCCATGGGCACCGGCCTGGTGACGATGCTGGACAACGGGTCCTGCCAGTTCTCCCACGAGCTGACGAGGGACGCGCTCTACGCCACGCTCTCGCCGCCGCGGGCCGCGCTGCTGCACGGCCGGGTGGCCGACGCGCTGTGCGAGACGGACCCGGCCGCGATGCGGGCGCGCCCGTACGTGGTGGCCGCCCACCTGGTGGCCGCCGCCGAGCAGGGCCGCGACCCGGCCAGGGTCAGCGCGGCGGCGGACGCGGCCGTGCAGGCCGCCCAGCACGCGCTGGCCGGGCTGGCGCACCGCGAGGCCGTCACCTGGTACCAGCGGGTGCTCGGACTGCTGCGCGACTTCCCCGGCACCACGCTGGAGCGGCGCGCCGAGCTGCTGGTCGAGTGCGGCAGGGCGATGTGGCTGGCCGGGCATCCGGAGGCCAGGCGCACCCTGCTGGAGGCCGCCGACCTGGCCAGGGAGTGCCGGCGGCACGACCTGCTCGTCACCGCGGCGCTCGGCGGCGACCGGGGCTCGGCCATCTCGGCCGCGCCCGACCGGGAGCGCATCGCCCTGCTGACGGAGGCCCGCAAGGTGGTCGACTCCACCGACGTCAGCACCAGGGCCCTGCTGGCCGCCCAGCTCGCCTCGGAGCTCATCTGGGCGCCCGACGGCGAGCGCCGCTTCGCGCTGAGCGACGAGGCGGTGGCGCTGGCCCGCAAGTCCGGCGACCCGCGCACGCTGGCGAGCGTGCTCGGGATGCGCAGCCTGACCATCATCCCGGCCGACCCGCTGCACCAGCGGCACCGCGACGGTGACGAGATGCTGGAGGCGGCCCGCAGGACGGGTGACGACCTGGCGCTGTTCCACGCGTACATGCAGCGCACTCCCCCGGTGCTCGACGGCGGCGACACCACCAGGGTGGCCATGCTGCTCGGCCAGGCCGACGAGCTGGCGCACCGGCTCGGGCAGCCGCACCTGACCTGGCTGATCGGCTACTCCAAGGCCGGCCTGACGCTCATGCAGGGCGACCTGGTGCAGGCCGAGGCCGAGGCGGAGTCGGCGCTGCGGCTGGGCTCGGAGATCGGCCGCCGCCTCGAGGCCATGGCCATCTACTCCGAGCAGATCCGCGAGATCAGGCGGCTGCAGGGGCGGCTGTGGGAGCTGCGCGAGCGGCTGCGCCGCGCCGCCCGGCGCCCGCGCGTGGATCCGGTGCACGCGGTGCTGCGCTACCTGTGCGAGCTCGGCGACGAGGAGGCCGCGCCGCTGCTGGACCGCATCCTGGACTACGGCGGCGCCGCGCCGCCGCGCAACATGGCGCACCGGTCCGCGCTCGACAACCTGGCCGTGGCCGCCGCCCGGCTGGGGCGGGCCGAGCTGGCCGGGCGGTTGTACGACTCGCTGGCCTCCGGCGGGGAGACGTTCGGGCACGGCGCGGTGGCCCATCACTGCGGGCATCACTACCTGGCCCACCTGTGCGTGGCGACGGGTGATCCTGGGCGGGCCGCCGAGCACTTCGAGGCCGCGGCCGAGGTGCACGAGCGGCGCGGGGTGCCGCTCATGCTCGCCGAGTCCCTGCTCGACTGGGCGGACCTGCTGGACGAGGGCGACCTGGGCGGGCCGAAGCCGGCGGACCTGCGCGAGTGGTGCCGCTCGCTGCTGGCCGGCCGGGGCGCGCTGCTGCTGGACAGGCGCGCCGCGGGGGGCGGCTGAGGGGTTCAATACCAGACCGAACAGGCATTACGCCCATCCGGGGCAGTCGGCCGGGTCCATTCTTGGACGGTCCTTCTCCCTCCAGTGGAGCCGCGCCATGGGATACCCCTCGGAACCGCACCGCCAGCAGCAGGAAGCCGCGGCGTTCGCGCCGCCGCCGCAGGACCCGTACAGGCCGCAGTACACGGCCGGCCCCGACCATCTGGGCGGTCCGCCGTACGGGTACGGGCCGCCGACCCCGCCCACGCCGCCGCGCCGCCGCCTGGCCCTCGTCCTGGCCTTGGCCATCGGCGTGCCGGTGCTGCTGCTCGGGGGCGCCGCGACGGCCTGGTTCGTGCTGATCGAACCGGTCCGCGACTCGATCGCCTCGGCCTCCGCCTCGCCCGCGGACCCGGGCCCGTCCGCCGAGCTTCCCGCCGAGCCGGCCACGCCGCCTTCCGAGGAGCCCTCCCAGGAGACGGCGCCCAAGGGCGACGACGACGACCCGCTCACGAGCAGACCCGGCGGAACGGTGACCCTCACAGGCCTGGAGCCGGGCTCGAAGGTGGCCGTGACGCTCAACGAGGTCTACCACGACGCGGCGCCGACGGCCGACAGCGCGCAGCCGAGGCCGGGCAACCGGCTGGCGGCGGTCCAGCTCACGCTGACCAACAAGGGCCGGGTCGGCTACAACGACGCTCCCATGAACGGGGCGGTGATGATCGACTCGGGTTCGCAGCAGTACCCGTTCTCCATCAGCCGGGTGGAGCAGGGCCTGCCGTTCCACTGGATGACCTCGATCAAGCCGGGCGACAGCCTCAAGGGGACGGTCGTCTTCGAGGTGCCGGAGGACGCCGAGCTGGTGCGGTTCCAGTTCGCGCTGAACAGCGGGTACGCCCAGCAGCGCGGCGAGTGGGCGCTGCGCTGACGCGCTGGCCGCTGTCAGGCCTGCCGGTCCAGGCTGAGGGTCTGGCCCGCCTCGATGGCCACCCGCACGCTCCTGGCCAGCGTCTCCTCCAGGGCCGCGCCGTGCGTCTCCAGGTCGCGCATCCCCTCGTCGTCGTCGGTGTGCGCCAGCAGGGCCCGGTACTTGTCGTTGTTGTCCAGCGCCTCGCGGGCCCGCAGGGCGGCGTCGGCCTCCTGGACGCGGCGCGCGTACCGCTCCAGCTGCTCCACCCTGGCCGTCACGGACGCCACGGAGCGGCGAAGCGCCTCCTGCTGCGGCTCCAGCACGGCCCTCAGCTCGGGGGTGACGAGGCCACGCATGGCGCGCTCCTGCTCCTGGTGCAGGTGCGTCTGGACCCGCAGCAGCATCGCGATCTCCCAGATCTGCCGGGGCAGCAGCGCCTCGTTGGCCAGCCCGTCCAGCAGGCGGCGGCGCATGACCTGCGAGGTGTAGACGGACATCACGGCCCGCCTGGCGCGTTCCAGCAGCGCGCGGGCGGGTGGTGAGAGCTCGGGGACGAGGACCAGCCGGTCGCGGAACGGCGCCCGCGACACGCGCAGCCGCGGGATGAACGAGTCGATGACCGTCAGGCGCTGCTCCTCGGTCAGGGCGGGGTCGGCGACGAAGTCGACCGTGCGCCTGACGTGGTCGCGCTCCTTGGCCAGCCGCCGCGCCTCCTCGGCGGCCAGCGACCGGCGGCGCATCGTGTCGTGGGCGACGATGAACGCGCACAGGCCGACCAGTCCGACCAGCACGCTGAACACCGCGCCGACGGGCCCGGCGACCATGTACATGGCCAGGCAGGTCACCAGGACGGCCGCGGAGGACGCGACCGATAACAGCGCGTACAGGCAGCATTTGGCCACACCGTCCCCCTCTGAACGAGTTCGCGAAGTGCCCTGAGAGTTCACCATAGCCGCCGATTCCGGGAAGATCACGGGATTGGCGGCCGATGTCAGGTCAGCGCAGGTACGAGGCTCCGTTGAGGTCGAGCACGGCGCCGCTGGCCCATTCGGCGGCCGGTGAGGCCAGGTAGAGGACGGCCGCGGCGATCTCCTCCGGGCGCGCCACCCTGCCGAACGGGCTCTGCGCCCTGATGGCGTCGCCGCGCGGGGCCTTGAGGTGCTCGTTGGTCATGTCGGTCTCGACGAAGCCGGGGGCCACGGCGGCCACCGCGATGCCGCGCGGCGCCAGGGCGATGGCCAGCGACTGGCTCAGCGCGTTCATGCCCGCCTTGCTGGCGCCGTAGGCGGGGCCCTCGGGCTCGCCGCGGAACGCGCCGCGCGAGGAGACGTTGATGATCCGGGCGCCGGAGGACATGTGCCGCAACGCGCACCAGGCGGCGTTGGCCGCGCCCAGCAGGTTCACGTCGAGCGTGCGCCGCCAGGCGTCCTGCCACTCCTCGTACGACGTCTCGGTGACGGGGTGGTGGAGGAACACGCCCGCGTTGTTCACGAGCACGTCGATCGCCCCGCCCAGCTCCCGCGCCGCCGCGTCCACCATGGTCCTGACGTCCTCGGGGTCGGCCAGGTCGGCCCGCACCACGGCATGCCCCTGTCCGGGCAGCTCGCGGAGCAGGTCGCCGGCCTCCCCGGCGGAGTCACGGTGGTGGATCGCCACCCGGTCCCCCTGGGCGGCGAACGCCGCCGCGATCGCCCGTCCGATCCCTCGCGATGCCCCGGTGACAAGAACTCCACGTCCGCTCATTCACCGCACATTAGGGGATCAACCGCACATGACGGCATCCGGGGCCCTCCGGGGTCATCACCACCGGGGCGTCCTGCGGTAGGTGACGGTCCTGTCGCTCTTCCCGGGGAAGGCCGTGATCAGGAGCCGCTGGCCGCGCTGCCGCTCGCCCTTCCACGGGAACCACGCGTGGTGCACGCGGATCCGGTAGGGGCCCCGGTAGCCGTCGAGCGCGAGATCGGGCAGTTCCTGGCCGCCCATCTGGTCCTGGAGCACGATGGACGCGCCGGTGTCGCGGTAGCCGACCTCCACGACGTGGTCCCAGCCCTTGGTCTCGACCGGCGGGCGGCGGGTGCAGGTCTCCATGGTGACGCACACGCCGAAGTCGGAGTGGGTCAGCACCAGCAGGTGGCCGGGACGGGCCGCGACCAGGCCGTTCTTCTGCGCCTTGTCCAGGAGCTCCATGCCACCGGGGTCGTAGTCGTCCTCCGGCGTCCCGTACGCCTCCATGACCCCGTAGTCCATCCACTGGGGCTCCGAAAAGCCGATCAAGCTGTTGCGCGGACAGGACAACCGGAGGTACGGGTGGAACGTCCCAACAGTCCCGTCCCCTGTCAGGAGTCGCGCCATGGGATACCCGCCCCTGCCGTCCGGCCCGTACGGACCGCAGCCTCCGTACCAGCAACCGCCGTACGGCTCGTGGCCCCAGCCTCCGTACCGGCAGCCCTCGTACCAGCAGCCCCCGTACCAGCAGCCCCCGTACGGCGGGCACCCGCACGACCCCGGACTCCAGGAGCCCGTGGCGGCGCCGCCGTCGCCGCGCGACAACCTGCCGCTGGTCGTCCTGCTCGCGGTCGGCGTCCCGCTGCTGCTCCTGGGTGCTTGCGCCGCGGTGGTGATGGTGCTCACCGACACCGGCCGGCCGGCGGTGCTCGCCGACTCCGACGGGCCGAACATGGTCATCACGCAGGAGCCGCTACCGAGCGAGCCTCCGGCCGCGGGTGACGCCGCGGGTCAGCCGACGGCGGACCCGGCCGGTCAGCTCCCGCCGGTGGACCCGGCCGGTCAGCCCGGTATCGGCCAGCCGGGTATCGACCAGCCCGGTATCGACCAGCCCGGCGCCGGACAGGCCGATGTCGGCCAACCCGCCGCCACCCCACCCGCCGCCACCCCGCCCGCGGCCACCCCACCGGCGGCGAGCCAGCCCGCCGCGAGCCGGCCGGCTCAAGGGCAGAGCGGGCAGCAGCCGGCCACGGCCAGGGTGGGCGGCACGCTGACCGTCCAGGGCATGGACCCCGGCCTCAAGGTCAGCGTGACCGTGAACCGGGTCGTGAACCCGGCCACCCCCGCCTCCGACTTCCTGAAGCCGAAGACGGGCAACAAGCTCGTCGCCGTCGAGGTGACCCTCGCCAACGCGGGTCAGGCCGTCTACAGCGACGCCCCGACGAACGGCGCCTGGCTCATCGACGGCCAGGGGCAGCAGTACCGCTCCTCCTTCTCCAACGTCACCGAGGGGCAGGGCTTCGGCGGCACCGTGACGGTCAACGCGGGGGACTCGCGCAAGGGTGTGATCGTGTTCGAGGTGCCGGAGCCGGCGACGCTCGCCAAGTTCCAGTTCGGGCTGAACAGCGGGATGGCCGGCCAGAAGGGTGAATGGGCGCTGTCCTGACGCTCACCGTCCGCGCAGGATGAGCCGGGCCAGCCGCCTCGGCCGCTTGCGCCGGAACGCGGCCCGCTCGTTCACCTGCGGATACGGCACGTCAGGCACGGGCACCCCGAGGAAGGCGCACAGCGGCTCCCACCCGTCGCCCGGCTCGAACACCAGCAGCCGCCCGGCCGGGATCGCCGCCTTGACCTCGGCGACGTGCCGCTCGAAGACGTCGAGGACGTGGTCGCGGTCGTCGACGCGCCCGCCGAAGACCGGGTCGATGAAGGTCGCCCTGGCCATCCGCGGGTACAGCGCGAAGTCCGGCGCCCGCCGCGCCACCAGCCACCGGATCATTCGCCGCCGTAGCGTCAGCCGCGCCCGCTGCTCCAGCGCGCTGCGGAAGATGGTCGCGCTGACGCTGTCGTACCAGGGCCCGGGGTCGCGGACGGTCAGGACGACCTTGGCGCCGGGGTAGTGCGCGGCCAGCTCCCGCCAGTACGCGGAGGCGGGCCAGTCGAGCGCCGACCGGAACCCGGCGAACAGCGTGTCCCAGTCCCGCGAGCGCCCCTCGCCGACGTCGAGCCACTGCCGCACCCGGTACGGCTCCGCGATGACGGTGGACATGTGGTAGCAGGGCCCGAAGCCGAGCAGTTCGAGTGCCGCTTTCAAGGACCGCGTCCCGGTACGGCCGAAGCCCGCGCCGATCACCTTCACCCGCGCACCTCTGATCCTTCTCTGATGTGCGCCGCCTAATGTCGCGACAAATCCCGTTATATGACGGCATCAGGCACTCCGGGAACGCCCATCGACGCACAGAGGAGCCCACCATGCTCTTCCCGCACCCCCTGATCGAGGCGCTGCGCCAGGCCCCCGACACCCCGGCCTTCGAGCACGGCGGCAGGACCGTCACCCGCGCCGAGCTGCTGGAGCTGATCCGGCGGCTGGCGGGCGCGCTGCGCGAGGCCGGCCTGGGCCCCGGCCGGGCGATCGCCGTCCGCACGGAGGTGACGCCGGAGGCGTTCGCCGCACACATGGCCGCGCACGCGCTGGGCTGCCGCGTCGTCGGCATCCGCCCCGGCTACCCGCCCGGCCAGCTCGCCCACGTCCTCGCCATGGACGTCGACGCCGTCCTCGTGGACCCGGCCACGGCCACGCCGCAGCTCATGACCGGGCAGGCGCTCTCGCTGGGCCCCGTGCCCGGCGCGGCCGACCTGCTGGCCCGTCCGGACGACGGCGGGCCGCTGGAGCTGACCGCCCGGCCGGACGACGTGGCCGCCCTGACCTTCACCAGCGGCAGCACCGGCCGTCCCAAGGGGTGCGCGATCACCTATCGGGCGCTCAGCGAGCACTGGGCGTGGCAGCCGCGCGTGTGGTCGCCCGTGGCGGCGGCCTTCGCGCGCGGGTTCGAGCGGTACCTGCTGTTCGGCACGCTGGCGAGCATGGTGGTCATGGAGTTCCTGGCGCCGTGCCTGCTCGGCGGGGGCACGGCGGTGATCCTGGACGACGACGGGCGGCCGATGTTCCCGTACGCGATCGAGCGGTACCGCATCACCGGCTCGATCATCACCGTGCCGAGGCTGTTCCGGATGATGGAGCTGCTGGACACGGCGGACGTGTCGAGCCTGCGGGCGCTGATGGTGTCGGGCTCGCCGATCGGCCCGCGCAGGCTGAGGGCGGCCGCCGCGCGGCTCGGCCCGGTCGTCTACCAGGGGTACGGGCAGACGGAGGCGGGCAACGTGGCCATGCTCACCCCCGAGCACATCGCCGCCGGCATCGTGGCCCCGGTAGGCCTGCCGCATCCGGGGGTGGAGCTGAGCGTGCGTGACGAGGCCGGCGCCGTCCTGCCGCCTGGCCGGACGGGCGAGATCCACGTCCGCAGCCCGTACGTCATGGCCGGCTACTGGGGCGAGGAGGCGGAGACCCGCGACACGCTCAGGGATGGCTGGCTGCGCACCCGCGACCTCGGCCACGTGGACGCCGGCGGCTTCCTGCACCTGGAGGGCCGCTCCCGCGACGTGGTCATGGTCAACGCGATGGTGGTGTACGCGGGCCCGGTCGAGCGGGTGCTGACCGGCCATCCGGACGTGGACGAGGCGTACGTGGTGGGCGCGCCGGACGAGGGCACCGGCGAGGCGGTGCACGCGTTCGTCGTGCCCGCGCCCGGCCGGGTGCCCGACCAGGCGGCGCTGGCCGCGCGCGTACAGGCGGAGCTGGGCGAGGACAGCGTGCCCAAGACGATCACGGTGGTGCCCGGCGTCCCGGTCGCGACCAGCGGCAAGCCGGACAAGCGTGCGCTCCTGGCCCGGCACGGAGCAGGCCTGTTCTAAGCAGACTCTGAGAATTACCCGCCAACACTGATATTTGCCCCTTCAACCACTTTGCAGTGACGGAGGCGTCAGTGGCGGACAACACCCTCGACTACCTGGTGATCGGCGCCGGACCCGCGGGACTCCAGCTCGGTCACTTCCTGCACCGGGCAGGCCGCACGTACCTGATCCTCGAGGCCGGGTCAGAGCCGGGCCAGTTCTTCCGCACCTTCCCGCGCCATCGCACGCTCATCTCGATCAACAAGAAGCACACCGGCTGGGACGACCCGGAGCTCAACCTCCGGATGGACTGGAACTCACTGCTCTCGGACGACCCCGGCCTGCTGTTCACCCGCTACAGCGACCGCTACTTCCCGCACGCCGACGACCTGGTCCGCTACCTGCGCGACTTCGCCGAGGCGTGCGGGCTGCGGATCGCCTACGACTCCCGCGTGACCCGGGTGGACCGGCCGGGCGACTTCCACGTGACCGTGGCGGACGGCCGCACGTACCGGGCGCGGCGGCTGGTCGTGGCGGCCGGCGTCACCCGGCCCAACATCCCGCCCATCCCGGGCGTCGAGACGGCCGACCTGTACGGCACCGCCTCCACCGACCCGGCCGACTACCTCGGCCGGAGGGTGCTCGTCATCGGCAAGGGCAACTCGGCCTTCGAGACGGCCGACAACCTGATCGAGACGGCGGCGGTCATCCACGTGGCGGGCCCGCACTCCGTACGCATGGCCTGGCGCACCCACTACGTGGGCCACCTGCGCGCGGTCAACAACGGCCTGCTCGACACCTACCAGCTCAAGTCGCAGAACGCGCTGCTCGACGGCGACATCCGGCGCATCGAGCGGCAGCCGGACGGCACGTACCTGGTCACGGTGGCCTTCGCCCGGGTCAACGAGGTCACCAAGGACATCCCGTACGACCGGGTGATCCTCTGCACCGGCTTCCGCTTCGACTCCTCGATCTTCGCCGGCGGCTGCCGCCCTGACCTGGTGATCGACGGCAGGTTCCCGGCGCTCACGCCCGCGTACGAGTCGGTCAACGTCCCCGGCCTGTACTTCGCCGGCACCATCACCCAGTCGCGCGACTTCAAGCGCGGCACCAGCGGCTTCATCCACGGCTTCAGGTACGGCGTGCGCGCCCTGCACCGGATCATGGAGTCCCGCCACCACGGCGTGCCCTGGCCGGCCAGGCAGCTGCCCGCCGCCCCGGCGGCGCTCGCGGCGGCCGTCATCGAGCGGGTCAACCGCACCTCGGCGCTGTGGCAGCAGTTCGGCCTGCTGGCCGACGTGATCGTCCTGGACGGCGACGGCACCGCCCGCTACCTGGAGGAGCTGCCGCACGACCTGCAGGGCCCGCCGATCGGCGACCGTGGCCACTTCGCGATCACCCTGGAGTACGGCCCGGGCCACGACCAGGTCGACCCCTTCGACATCGAGGTGGGTCGCATCAGCCAGAGCGACTCGGCCCGCGCCCACGAGGGCCACTACCTGCACCCCGTCGTGCGGCACCACCTGCCGGGCCGGCCCGTCGCCGCCCACCACCTCACGGAGAACCTGGAGAACGAGTGGGACTCCCCCGAGGTCCACGTCGAGCCGCTGCGGGCCTTCTTCGCCGAGCGGACGGCCTCCGTGCCCGCGTAAGGGGGAGACGGCCATGCTGAGCATCACCCTCGCCGCGGCGGCCGTGCTGGCCGTGCTGGCGAGCCTGCCGTGGTGGCTGCCGGCCCGGGTCGTGGCGCTGCGGGTGCGCGTGTTCGAGCGGATCAACGGGGCCGAGGGCATCCCGGTGCCCGGCGACCTCGTCGGCGTCGAGCACTTCGCCGCGGTGTACGCGCACCCGGCCGCCGCCGGGCGCAGCAGGGGCGCGGCGCTGTCGGACCTGTTCTGGTACTGGCTCTCGCCCGGCCCCGAGATGCACCAGGAGCACCTGGAGGCGGGCGACACCTACGACGCCGTGGCCCGGGTCACGCGCCGCCTGCTCGCCGTGCGCCGCGCGGAGGCCGAGGAGCTCGCCCGCCGCTGCGCGGGCCGCGCGCTGCGGGACGCGCGCGGCCTGGTGCGGCTGCGGGACCTCATGATGCCGCTGTGGGCGGAGTTCGCCTACGAGCTGGTCTTCGCCGAGCCCTGCCCGCGCGAGGCCCGCGACCTCATCGCCACCAACGCCGGCGACGTCTCCTCCGCGCTGAAGTGCACGAGCCTGCGGCACCTGCGCCGCCGCGACCGCCTGACCGCCTACCTGCTGCGCAACCTGCACCGGGTGCGCGTGCCGCTCCCCGAGGGCCTGACGGCGCGGGAGCAGGCTTACTACCTGCACGGCGCCTTCTTCACCACCGCCGTCGTGCAGCTGTCGGAGGCCATGGCCCACCTGCTGCTCGTCCTGGCCCGGCACCCCGGCGTGCAGGAGCGGGCGCGCACGGGCGACGACCGCTACCTCGACCAGGTGATCGCCGAGACGATGCGGCTCTACCCGCTGTTCGGCATCGCCCACCGCATCACCACCGGCGACCTCGCGCTCGACGAGCACACCACGATCCCCGCCGGCTCGGTGCTCTGCTTCAACTACCCCGCCTTCCACCGCGCCGGTCTCGCCGACCCTGACCGCTTCGACCCGGACCGGTTCGCGGGGCCGGGCGCGAAGGACCTCAACCACATCCCGTTCGGCGTCGCGGCCAACCGGCCGTGCCCCGCCTGGCGGCTGGCGCCGATCGCGATGCGCGCGGTGGCGCGCGAGGTCCTGGACCGGTACGTCCTCGACTCCTCCGTCTCCCACACCAGGTCCCTGCCCCATCGCGGGCCCTGCCTGCTCACCCCTCGCGACGCGCCTCACCGGCCCGGCCCCGCCCTGGCGTACCTGCGGGTGCGCGACCGCTGGGAGGGCGTCCGGCTCAGCCTCGTGCAGCTCGTCCTCGGCACGTACATGGTCTGGGACGCGCGCAGGCTGCGGCTGTGCGAGCGCCATTTCGAAGGCTCTGAAGCGGAGAAACCGTATGCGCATCCTGGCTCCCGTCGCAGCCCACGTCACGGCTCCTGACGCCAACCTCGCCCTGGTGCTGAAGGTCCTGCCCGCCCTCGTCGTGCTCCTCGTCGCCGCGGCGATCTGCGGGCGGCTGGCCCAGCTCGTGATGCAGCCCCGCGTGCTCGGCGAGATGGTCGCCGGCGTGCTGCTCGGGCCGACGCTGTTCGGCTGGCTGTTCCCCGAGGCGCAGGCGGCGCTGTTCCCGCCCGAGGTGCGGCCCGTTCTCTACGTGCTGAGCACCATCGGCCTGACGCTCTACATGTTCCTCGTCGGGGCCGGCATCGACCACGGCGCGCGGACGCCCGGCGAGCTCCGCAACGCGGGCGTGCTGGCCGCCTCGGGGATCGTCCCGTCGCTGCTGCTCGGCGCCGGCGCCGGGCTCCTGCTCCACGACCTGCTCTCCCGGCCCGACGTGCCGCCGTTCCAGTTCGCCCTGTTCGTCGGGGGCGCGCTGTCGCTGACCGCCTTCCCCATGCTGGCCAGGATCCTGTACGAGCGGGGCCTGCAGAACACGCCCATCGGCCGGCTCACCCTGCTGGCCGCCTCCATCGACGACGCGCTGGCCTGGTGCGTCCTGGCCCTCCTGTCGGCCATGCACCTCGGCGACGGCCCCGGCGGCGCGCTGCCCACGATCGCGCTGACCGCGGTGTTCGCCGTGGTCATGCTGAAGGTCGTGGCCCCGCTGCTGCGCCCGCTCGGCAGGACCGTCGCGCGCACCGGCCGGTTCGGCCCCACCGCCATGTACGTCGTCATCCTCGTCCCGCTCGCCGCCGGCTGGGTGACGGACTGGATCGGTGTGTACTCCGTCTTCGGCGGCTTCTTCGCCGGCCTGGCCATGCCCCGCGACCCGGCGTTCCGCGAGGCGTTGCACGGCCGCATGATGGAGATCGTCTCGACCCTGCTGCTGCCCACGTTCTTCACCTTCTCCGGGCTGAACACCCAGCTCGGCGGCATCACGGGCGGGGCCATGCTGGCGGCGTTCGCGCTGATCCTGCTGGCCGGGTTCGCCGGGAAGTACTTCGGGTGCTCGCTGGCGATGCGGGGCATCGGGTTCGGCGCGCGGGAGTCGTACGCGGTGGGCGCGCTCATGAACGCCCGCGGCCTGATGATCCTCATCTTCATCAACATCGGGCTGGCCCAGGGCATGATCACGCAGGAGCTGTTCGCCATGCTGGTGCTCGTGGCCGTGCTCACCACCGCAGGCGCCCTGCCCCTGTACAAGCTGGCCCTGCCCGACCGGCTGGAGCCCGGCGCCGGGCCCGACGGGCCGATCGGGCGAGCGCCGGTCGACGTGCGGTCCGATTCCGCGTAGCCGAGTGGGCCAATGGCCGAGTGGACCTGGTAAATCCACGGCAGTGGTGCAACCGTGGTCTGGTGGCTGGGACATCAGGCACGGCCGGTCCTGTCTCGCGCCGGCTGCTGCTCGTCGAGGACGACCGCGAACTGGGAGACATGCTGGTCGGCCTGTTCGCCGAACAGGGCTACACCGTCGATCTCGCCCTCGAAGGGCAGCGCGGGCTGCACCTGGGGCTGTCCCGCGCCTACGACGTGCTCATCGTCGACCGCGGCCTGCCCGCCCTCGACGGGATCGACCTGGTGCGGCGGCTGCGCCGGCAGGCGGTCACCGCGCCGGTGCTGGTGCTCACCGCGTTCGGCTCGGTCGCCGACCGGGTGACCGGGCTGGACGCGGGCGCCGAGGACTACCTGGTCAAGCCGTTCGAGATCGACGAGCTGCTGGCCAGGGTGCGCGCGCTGCACCGCCGCAACCTCGACCTGGCCGGCCTGCTGCCGCTGGGCGCGGGGTGGCTGGACACCAAGGGCCACCTGGTCCGCCTGCCGACCGGGGAGCAGGTGACGCTGTCGGGCCAGGAGTGCCGGCTGCTCAGCGAGCTGGCCGCCCGCCCCCGGCAGGTGCACACCCGCAGGTCGCTGCGCCAGCGGGTCTTCGACGGGGCCAGCAAGGAGTCGATCGTGGACACGTACGTGTACTACCTGCGCAACAAGCTCGGGTCCGGCGTCGTGTGCACCGTGCGAGGCGTGGGCTACCGCCTGGGTGAGCTGTGAGCATCGCCTCGCCCGGCCGGCGGCCCACCGGCGATACCCGGCTGCGCGGCCCGCACCGGCGGCTGCCCGATCCGGACCGGCGGCTGCTCGACCCGGACCGGCGGCTGCTGGTCCGCGCCCGGCGGCGCATCACCGTGCAGGTGGCGGGCGCGATCTCCGTGGTGCTCGCGCTCGTCGGCGTGCTGGTGTGGTGCGCCATGGGCCACGGCCAGGGTACGGCGGCCGAGCGCGACCTGGCCGCCGCCGCGCAGCGCTCGCCCATCGCCCACCCGCCGCCCTGCGTGTGGCTGTACGAGCTGCGCGCCGACGGCACCGTGCGCCCCTCCCCCGGCGCGCCGGCGACGCTGCCCGTACGCCGGGCGCTCGCGCGCGTGGCCGCCGGAGCGGAGCCGGAGACGGCGCACGTCACCGTTGCCGGGCGGGACTACCTGATCCACACGCGCGAGCGCGGCGGCACGATCGTGCAGGCCGCGATGGACCTGCGGTACCAGGCCGCCGAGCAGCAGCGGCTGCTGCGCACGCTCATCGGGGCGGAGATCGCCGGGCTGCTGGCCGCGCTGCTGGTCGGCCAGGTCGTCTCCCGCCGCGCGATCGCGCCGCTGGGCGAGGCGCTGGCCCGGCAGCGCCGCTTCGCCGCCGACGTCAGCCACGAGCTGCGCACCCCGCTGACCCGCCTGCACACCCGCGCCCAGCTCCTGTCGCGGCGGCTGCGCGGCGGCACCGACCCGATCCTGCTCCTCGACGAGGTGGACCAGCTCGCGACCGGCACCGGGCAGCTCGGCGAGGTGGTCGAGGACCTGCTCAGATCCGCCCAGTTCAAGCAGCTCCGCATGCCCTTCGGCCCGGTGGACCTGGCCGTCCTGGCCGCCGAGCTGGCCGTGGCCGAGGACGCCAGGGCCGCGGCGCAGGGGGTGAGCATCGAGGTGCGCTGTGACGGGCCGGGCGAGCCCGTCGTGCGCGGGGTGGAGTCCGCCCTGCGGCGGGTGATCTCGGCCCTGCTGGACAACGCGCTCGGCCACACCGGCCCCGGCGGGCACATCCGGGTGACGCTGGCCGGCGAGCCCGGCACGGTGTCCCTCACTGTCAGGGACGACGGCGCCGGGCTGGATCCCGAGCACGCCGAGCGGCTGTTCACCCGGTTCGAGGGGACGGGGTACGGGCTGGGGCTGGCGCTGGTGCGGGAGGTGGTGGACGGCCACCACGGCACGATCACCGCCGACGGCCGCCCGGGCGGCGGCGCCGTGTTCACCGTACGGCTGCCCGCCCACCCGGCCGAGCCGATCGCCGAGCCGGCGCGCCGGCCGCCCCGGCAGAGGTATCAGCCGCCGCTCCCGGGGTAGCCAGGATCGAATGCGAATCGAGGACTGGTTCCTCACCGACGAGGAGCGCGGCAACCCGGCGACCAAGCTGAGCGCGTGGTCGTACGGGAACGAGGTGCGGCCGCTCGTCCACGGCGCCGCCTACTTCGCCGAGTTGAGGGCCTGCCTGGAGCAGCTGGACAAGGACGACCTGCTGCTGTTCGCCGACTGGCGGGGCGACCCCGACGAGCGGCTTACCCCTGACGGGCCCAGCGTGGGCGCGGCGATGGCGGCCGCCGCCGAACGCGGCGCGCTCGTCCGCGGCCTCATCTGGCGCTCCCACCTCGACCTGCTGCGTTTCAGCTCGGCCGAGAACCGTCACCTGGGCCAGGAGATCGAGGACACCGGCGGCCAGGCGCTGCTCGACACGCGTACCGCGGTGGGCGGCTCGCACCACCAGAAGTTCGTCATCCTGCGCCACGACCGCGCCCCGGAGCGGGACGTGGCCTTCGTCGGCGGCATCGACCTGTGCCACAGCCGCCGCGACGACGCCTCCCACGAGGGCGACCCGCAGCGCGCCCCGATGCCCGACGTCTACGGGCCGCGCCCGCCCTGGCACGACGTGCAGGCCGCCATCCGCGGGCCTGCCGTTGCGGAGGTGGAGCAGGTGTTCTGCGAACGCTGGGAGGACCCGGCGCCGGAGACCCGCGACCCGCTGCGCCGCCTGCGCGACCACCTGGGCCGCCTCGACGACGCCCCGCCCCTGCCCCGCCCGGGGCCGCCCCCGCCGCCCGCGGGGCACCACTGCGTGCAACTGCTGCGCACGTACCCGGCCCGCCGCCGCGGCTACCCGTTCGCGCCCGGCGGCGAGCGCAGCATCGCCCACGCCTACCACAAGGTGCTCGCCCGGGCGCGGTCGCTGATCTACCTGGAGGACCAGTACCTGTGGTCCACCGACGTGATCGAGCCGTTCGCCCGCGCCCTGGAGCGGGAGCCGGGCCTGCGCATGATCGTCATCGTGCCGCGCCACCCCGACCAGGACGGCTGGCTGGCCGGCCCCGCCAGCCTCATCGGCCGCGCCGACGCCCTGCGCCGCCTGCGCCGCGCGGGCGGCGACCGGGTGGCCATCTACGACGTGGAGAACCACCACGGGACACCGGTGTACGTGCACGCCAAGGTCTGCGTGGTGGACGACGTGTGGGCCGCGATCGGCTCGGACAACGTCAACCTGCGGTCGTGGACGTACGACTCGGAGCTGAGCTGCGCGGTGCTCGACGAGCAGGAGGACCCGCGCCCACCGGCCGGCGCCCTGCGCTTCGCCAGGGACCTGCGCCTGACCCTGATGACCGAGCACCTGGACCTGCCGGCGGAGCGGACCGACGAGCTGTGCGACCCGGTGACCGCCTTCGACGCGTTCGCCCGCTCGGCGGCGGCCCTGGAAACCTGGCACGAGTCCGGGCGAACGGGGCCCCGCCCGCCCGGCCGGCTGCGCGCCCATCCCGAGCCGCACCTGTCACGCGCGCAGAAGGTCATGGCGCTGCCGCTGTACCGGTGGGCGGTGGACCCGGACGGCCGCCCACCGGCCCTGCGCCGCTCGCGCGACTTCTAGTCCGCTCTGCTACACGAGGCGACCGCTCCAGGACGCCGCAGCCGCCTTGAAGATCGTGGCCGCCTCGGAGTCGAAGTACGGCGAGACGCCGGTGTCGTAGCGGTTGTCGGCGTCGGTGTCGGAAACGCTCATCGTGACGCCGTTGAGGTAGCCGAGCTTCGAGTCGGCGTCGTAGCGCAGCAGCCACGCGGAGCCGAGCGAGCCCTCACCGGTGAACGGGGACTCGACGCCGACGAGGTACTCGGTGGACAGCTCAGGAGCCGCCACCCAGGACGCCGCCCCGATGGACTGATGGAGGTGCTCCCCCGTGTAGGGCAGCGTCCCGTCGGGGTGCGGGCCCGCCGGGTAGCCGAAGACCCTGATCGAGGAGTCTGTCGGCTGGTTCCAGGCGAACCCCTGCCCGCCGGCGTTGTCGCCCAGCCGCCCGGTGTCACTCAGCACGCCGGCGGAGTCGGCGACGACGCCGTTGTAGACGGTCATGAAGGCGTAGTCGCGCTCCAGGTCGTCGTAGAGGGAGAACTCATGGTGGACGAAGGCCTGCTTGGCGACGTACAGGCCCTTGGGCGCCGTGCCGTCGGCGTAACCGGGCACGAACACCACCCGGCTCTGCGTGGGGGCGGCGTCCTCGATGTCGAGCACGCAGTGCCCGGCCGTGGCGACGAGGTTGCGGTACTGGCTCTGCAGGGCGGTGCCCGTGCACCAGTGCGGCTGCCCGTCACCGCCGACGAAGAACACCTTGCCCGAGGTCGTGGGGTCCTCCCCGTCGGGCGGGATCAGCGGCGCGGTGTTGCCGGGCTTGCCGTCCGGGACGGGCGTGGTGGCCGGGGCGGTCACGGATACCGAGGTCTGCACGGAGTACGGTGTGGCGTTCCTGAGGTTGGCGCCCCCGTCGGCGAGCCAGAACGTGGCGGTCTGCTGTGCGGCGGACCCGGTGCCGTGCAGCGGGACCGAGGCTATGACGTCGGCCTGGGCCGGCGTGGCGATGGCGGTGGCGCCCACCAGCCCCCAGCCGATGCCTAACGCGATCAGTTTGCGTCTCATGGCCGGATCTCCCGTTCTCTCGGTGGACGAACGATCAAGATCATATGCAGGGGTGGCCACAAAGGGCCACCCCTTATCGCTCACAAGTTCGAATCAAGGCGTGGAGACATGCTCGTAGGCGCCGGCCTCGATGCCGCCGTCCGCGCCGATCGCGACGCCGTTCAGATCGACCTGGCCGTACTTCACCTTGCCCAGGCCGATCGCCTTGCTGCCGGCGAGGAGCCGCAGCGGGCCGGCCGGGTCGAAGCGCGGATCCTCGAAGACGTTGCCGGTGCCGTCGTCGCCCGCCTGGTACTGGTCGCCGTCCAGCACGTTGTAGGAGTTGGCGGCCGCGGTCACGCCGGGGGCGTAGACGCTCTTCTTCTTGGCGTAGATGGCGTTCTGCGTCATCGTCAGGTGCTCGTTCGTGCAACTGGCGTCGCAGACCACGCCCTCGGCGTCCTCGTTCGGCAGGTAGATCGAGTTGTTGCGGAAGACCGTGCGCAGCACGGGGCCGTTCGGCTCGACCGGCGAGCCCGCCTCCTCCTTGTAGGGGCCGCGGGTGACCATCCCGCCCCTGGTCCGCTCGCCGTAGACGGCGTTGTACTCGAACACGTTGTCCGCGGTGCCGTCCGGGTCCTGCGACTCGCCGTTCGCCGAGGTCAGCGTGCCGAGCTCGGTGAAGGTGTCGTTGTCCACCGAGATGTTGTGGTGCACCCAGTTGCGCGAGCCCTTGAAGATCTCGACGGCCGCGCCGTCGAAGACGTAGTCGAAGCTGGGGGCGATCGAGCCTCTGATGTCGTTCCAGGAGATCTCGGAGTCGTCGCCGTGGACCAGCATGGCGAAGGCGCCGGAGTCGTCGTTGGCGTACTCCTCGCCCATCTCCGAGGCGTCCGTGTTCACGCTCATGACGTTGTTGTTGACGAACTCGTTGTTGTTGATCGAGGTGTAGTCGGCCTCCTCGTCGATGAAGACGCCCGCCGACGCGCCGGTGATGTAGTTCTGGTTGAGGAAGTTGTGGTCGCCCTCGATCGAGAACCCGGACCACTCGCACCGGCCCGCGCCCTCCACGCCGACCTGCAGGTTGTAGACCTCGATGTGGTCGCCGGAGAGCAGCACGCAGGACACCGCGTCGGTCCCCTTGATCACGGGCCTGGCGCCGGTGCCGTAGGCGTCGACGACGATCGGGCTGTCCTGCTCGCCGGATTCGGCGATCACCAGCTGCTCCGCCCACGTGCCGCCCCTGCGCAGCAGCAGCCTGGAACCGGGGGCCAGGGTCGCCGCGCCGGCCTTGGCCAGCGTCCGCCACGCGGTCGCCGCCGACTTGCCCTCGTTCGCATCGTTGCCGCCGATGTCGTCGACGTAGTAGGTGGCGGGGTCATCGGGCGCGGCCGCGGCCGCCGGGGCGGTGATCAGGCTCGCGGCCATGAGCGCGAGGGCGGACAGGCCCGCCGCGCATAACTTCAGATTCCGGCTCGACACTGGGACTTCAGCCTCCTGTTGCGAGATCGACACGGATAGACCTGCGGAAATGCGCGTCAGGTCACGAGCCGCCGTTGATGAGCGCCATGGCCAGCTCGGGGCTGAACGAGCCCGCCGGCACGTCCGAGCCGATCCCGCACGGCCCGTCGGAGTCACCCGGCACCTTCACCCAGAACAGGTACTCGGCCCCGGACGTCTGGCGGACCGGCGAGGCGCCGAGCTTGCGCCCCGGAGGGTTGCACCAGTTGTCGTCCGGCGTGTCGTCCACGTGAGGGCCGTTGCCGTTCCGGCTGGTGTCGATCACGTACGTCTTCGCGCCCACCGTCGTGCGCAGGAGGTCGTTGACCGCGACCGCGTACGCCTGGCTGTCCGCGGTGGTGATGTAGTTGGAGACGTTCACCGAGAAGCCGCGCGTGTTGGCGATGCCCGACTTCACCAGCAACGGCGCCATCTGCGCGGCCGGGATCCAGGTGGCGTTGCCCGCGTCGAGGTACACCCACGCGTTCGGCGCCTCGGCCCGCAGCACCTGCGTGGCGTCCAGCAGCATCCGGTACTGGTCCTCGGGGTCCTTGCCGATCCTCGTCACGCACCCGGCGGCGGCGACCCCGTCCGGCTCCAGCACGACGACGGCGTGGCGGCTGCCGATCGCCTTGGCGAACTCGGTGATCCAGGCGTGGTACCCGGCGGCGTCGCCCGCGCCACCGCCCGAGTGCCCCGCGCACGCGTCGCGGTTGGGGATGTTGTACGCCACCAGCATCGGCAGCCGGTCCTGGGCTTGCGCGGAGCCGACGTAGGTGTCCACGGCCTTGGTCAGGTCGGTGAACCAGCCGCCGAACCACTCGAAGATCGGCTTGTTGCCGATGTTGTCCCTGATGGGCGTGGCGGCGGGGTTGTTCACGTTCTCGGCGGCCCACCGGGCGGGGTTCGACTGCGGGTTCACGTACAGGCCGGTAGGCCGGGTCGTCTGCGTCTCCAGCAGCGAGACGTTGTCGAAGCGGACGACCGGCTTCGCCCCCGACCCGCCGAGCTGGAACGTCACCTCGGCGGCCGTGGCGGACGCCTGCGCGGCCGTGAACGGGATGCTGTAACGCTTGCTCGACGAGGTCAGCCGCACGTCGGTGGCCAGCGACTGGTTGCTGCTCGGGGTGGCGGTGTACTGCACCGTGGCCTTGGCGGTGAAGGCGACGGTGGAGTAGGCGTCGAAGGAGAGAGTGTAACTCTTGCCCGGGTTCAGGGCGGCGGTGGTGGGCGCGGCGACCATCGCGTCCCAAGGGTTGGCCACGACGTTCTTGACCTCGACCCGCATGCGGCCGTCCTCGGCCGCGATCGCGGTCTGCCCGAGGGCGGCCCATGGGGTGGTCGAACCGGTGAAGGTGCCGTTCGCGATGAGCTGCGCGGCGGCGGAGGCGGGATGGGGCACCGCGAGGGTGGCGGTGGCGGTGGTCAGGACGGCGGCTAAGGCCGCGGCTCTCGATGCGAGGAATCGCACGTGATCGCCTTTCGGTGGGCTACGGCGGAGATCATTACTGACTCACTCTGACAAGGTCAAGAAACGCCGTGCGACCAGCGGCGGACGCTCCGGCGACGCCGCGGGCCGCCGTCGCGAACCGTGATCGCCCGGCGGCGGGGCGAAGTTGATCTGGCCAGGCGTGCCCGGCATGCCGCAGACTGGCAGGACGTTGGATCTTGGCCGCCGGTCGATCGGGGTGAGACGCGATGTCGGAGCAGGAGACGAACGAGCGGGACCACGTACGACAGCGCACGAACGAGCGGGACGGCGAGCAGCCGCAGACGCGCGAGCGGGACGACGAACAGCAGCGGACGCGCGAGCGAGGCGACGAACAGCAGCGGACGTGGGCGACCGGCGACTACAGGTCCATCGGCGCCCGGTTCCTGCTGGCCGCCGAGCTGCTGTGCGAGGCCGCCCGGCTGCGGGCCGGGGAGGAGCACCTGGACGTCGCCACCGGCACCGGCAACACGGCCCTGGCCGCCGCCCGCCGCTCCGCCCGCGTCACCGCCATCGACCTCGTGCCCGGCCTGCTGGCCCACGCCACGCGCCGCGCCGAGGCGGAGGGCCTGGCGATCGACTTCCGCCAGGGCGACGCGGAGGCCCTCCCGGTGCCGGACGCCTCCTACGACCTGGTCACCTCGACGTTCGGGGTGATGTTCGCCCGCGACCAGGCGCAGGCGGCGGCCGAGCTGCTGCGCGTGACCAGGCCGGGCGGCCGGATCGCGCTGGCCTGCTGGACACCGTCCGGCTACATGGGCCGCATGCTCGCCCTCAACACCAAGTACGTCTCCCCCGCTCCCGGCACCCGCCCGGAGAGCCGCTGGGGCACGGCGGACGGCCTGCGCGAGCTGTTCGGCCCCGGCGCGGCCATCGAGGCGGAGACACGGGAGCTGTGGTGGCGCTTCTCCAGCCCCGAGGAGCACGTCCGCGCCTGGTGCGCGGCGTACGGCCCCACGGTGATGACCCTCGCGTCCCTGGACACGTCCGGCCGCGAATCCCTCGTCGCCGACCTGACCGAGCTCGTCCACGAGCTGAACACCGGCGGCGAGACGTTGCTCATGCCGCTGGAGTACCTCGAGATCGTCATCCGGCCCTAGCCCAGGCGACCCTCACTCACGTCAGCGCACGAACCCGTTGACCACGAGCGGCAGCGACGCGTCCAACCCGGCCACGTTGAGAACACCGTCGTCCTTCGGGTCACCGATCGAGTGCCCGGCGGCCGTCATCGCGGCGACGACCACCCGAGCGTCCGGGTTGACGGTGCGCCGGTAGGCGTTCAGCGCCTGGGTCGGGTGGGACCTGCCCGCCCAGGTCTCGTTGTCGGTGAAGACGACGATGCCGTCCACCTCCATCCGCTGCTCACGCGCCCACGTGAACGGCAGCGACAGGTCGGTGCCGCCGCCGGACGGCTTCCACGACGCGATCTCGCGCAGGTTGGTGCGCGGCGTCACCTTCGACGCGTGCACCCGCGTGTCGACCTCGATGACGTGCGCGTTGCCGCGTTCGATGCGGGCCAGCATGACCGCCATGGCGTTGCCGACCTCGTACGGCGACCCGATCGGCGAACCGCCCACCCGGACACCGCCGCCCCAGCTCATCGACCCGGACGAGTCCACCGCGACCAGCAGCCTCCTGCCGGACGGCTCGACGGTGCCGAAGGCGAGCTCGTACGTCTCCTCCAGCGCGTCCAGCACGGCCGGGACCGGATGCCACGTCTGCCGGTCGGCGCGCGGGTTCGGCTGCGCCACGCCCGACCTGTAGACGCGCAGGGCGAGCCAGGCGTCCATCGGGTGGATCCGGGCGCGCAGGATCGCCTCCCGGTCCGTCAGCCGCCGTACCGCCCGCGACGTCGCCTCCGCCCTCGGCTTGAGCGTGCCCAGCCGGGTCATGCGGGCCAGGTTCCGGATCAGCGCCGTCATGCCGACCGTCTCGATCAGCGCCTCCCACACGCCGGGGTCGCGCAGCACCGCATCAGGCAGGAACTCCCACGGCACCTTCGCCGTGGTCACCACCTCGACGGCCTGCGCCGGGCCGGTCACGGCCTTCGCGGTGAGGAACCGGTCCACGGCGGGCAGGACCTCGCGGGCCTGCTCGTCGGTGACGTTCCCGGCGATCCACCCGAACAGCGTCCTCCGCTGCTCGTCATCGGCGACCGGGTGGGCGATGCGCAGCGCGTCGCGCAGGTCGAACGCCTCGCCCTGGGGTGTCTTGCGCTGGCGCGCCTTGCACGCCTTGAACGCCACGTCGTCCGGGCTGCCGGTCAGGAACCAGGAGCCGAGCGCGGTCCGCAGCGAACGGCCCGCCGTGGGCGCGATGCCCCGAGCGGTCGGCTTGCCGCCCAGGTTCTTGTAGTAGCCGAAGAACTGGGCCAGGTGGTCGGTCGTGCGCGCCACCTTGGCGAGCGCCGCCTTCGCGGCCTGGCGGGTGTCGGCGTCGCCTTCCGCGTAGCAGGCGGCGAGCGCGAACAGGGCCGGGCGCTGCTTCGGCGCACGGGGCGGGCGAGCCGTCGAGATGTCCGTCAGCAGGCGCACCACGCGCGGCCCGTCCTCGGCGATCGCCTGGAACAGCACGCGGGCGTTCCCGGCGGTCAGCTTGTCCTCGCTGACGTAGTAGGTGCCGCCCGTGGTGCCGAGAACGAGGAAGTCCTCCACCTTGGCCCACAGGTCCTTGTCGAACACGTAGCCGCCGGCGGCGTTCTTCACCTGGTCGCTCCGGCCGGGCATCGGCCGGGTCTGCGGGGTGGTGATGGTCGAGATCGCGGCGAGGGGGTCACGTGCCATGGTGGCTCCTTACGTTCGACCCGCCCGGAGGCGGATGTGTGCAGGGGGAGCGGATGTGGTGATGTCCACCGGCGTTTTAGACAGACGCTCTACCCAGCTGAGCTACCACCCGGAAATGTTGTCCGGGCGGGCAGGACTCGAACCTGCGACAATCTGTTCCCGATAACCGATACGACTTCGACCCGCTCCCCCGCCTGACACTCGGCAGCCTTGCCAGCAGCACGGATATGGGATTTCCGACCGGCCTGCAGCGTGCTGCCGATTTACACCACAGGCGCGCACACGCCTGCCGGGACTCGAACCCGGACTACTCGAACCACAATCGAGATAACCGATCGGATTCGACCCGTACCGCTGGCAGGACTGCCGAACGATCAGGCCTGGAACTGGCGCGGATAGGGGAGACCCGCCGGCCGTTCAGGCGCTCTGGGCCACTGAGCCACACGAACCCGGAGTCCGTGACGGGATTCGAACCCGCGTCTCCCGCTTGAGAAGCGATGACCGACGAGATTCGACCCGTGCCAGCACCAGACCTGACCAGCCCACTCGTCCCGGAGAAGGCGCGGATATGTTTGTCGGGCGCCGGGCGTGATCTTTGTTGCAGAAAGATAACCGACGCTCCTTCGACCCGCGCTTTTTCCGGGGCTTCGTGAAGCTTTCTCCCACGTTAGCGAGAGGCGCGCCGAAGCACACCCGAATATCCGGCGGGCCGGAAATGTCAGCACACCGCCGCGCCGCACCTGCCTGGCTCTGATCACTGGCGCAGGAACGCGGTGACCATCGGCAGCACCAGGTCGGGCCGGATGACCTGCAAATGCTTCGTATCCGGCAGGATCGCCAGTTGCGCGTTCGGCAGCAGCTGCTTCATCTCGACGGCGTGCTCGAGCCGGACGAAGTCGGTGTCGCCGATGATGATCAAGACCGGCATCGTCAGCCGGGCCAGCTGTTCGTCGGTCCACCCCTCGAAATCGTGCACGGCCGGCTGGATCTTCACCACGAACGGGAAGAAGTTCTCGGGATTCGGCGCCACCTCGTCGTAGGCGCGTTTCATCGCCGTGGACTCCTCCTCGGTCGGCATCCGAGGCGAATGCAGCTCCAACGCCGTGATCTCGGGGTAATACGCCTCGAGTCGGGTCGACCCGAAATGCGAGGCCGCCAGCACGACCCGGCCGACCCGGTCCGGGGCCGAGACGGCGACCTCAGTGGAGACCAGCCCGCCCAGGCTGTAGCCGAACAAGTCGGCCCGCTCGACGCCGAGATGATCGAGCAGCGCGATCACGTCCTCGGCGCACTGCCGGATGGAGAACGGCCGGTCGCTGTCGGCGGTGTGCCCGTGCCCCTGCAACTCGACACCGATCACCTTCCGCTCAGCGGTCAACGCCGGCAGCAGCGAGTCGAAGCTCAGATGGAACGTGTACGCGCCGCCGTGCAGCATGACGAGCGGCGGACCGGGATGATCGGCACCCAGAACCTCGTAGTAGAGGTCGATGCCGTTCACTGAGGCGTACGCACCTTGAGTCATGTCGATTCCCCTCGTCGCCGTCTACCGACTCGGCACATAGGTCAGCACCACTGCGCCGTTGCCGAGCTCGGTTACTTTCGTCAGGTCCATGGCGGTAGTACGGATGCCGGACAGCAGCGACTCACCGGATCCAGCCACGAATGGGGAGATGCTCAGATGCAGCTCGTCGAGCAGACCCGCCTCGACCAGCGCCCGGCTGAACGGGCCGTTGCCGTACTTCACCAAGGTGCCGTCGCCGGCCTCCTTGAGCCGGGCGACCGCCTCGACCGCGTCGCCGGCCAGCACCTCCGCGTTCCACGTGGTCCCGGTCAGCGTGGTCCCGGTCAGCGTGGTGGAGGCGACGTACTTGGGCAAGGAGTTGATCTTGTCTGCGACCTCGCCGGTCATGGTCGGCCAGGTCCGGGCGAAACTCTCATAGGTCACCCGGCCGAGCACGAGACCGACCGCCGAGGACAGCAGCCGGAGCTGATAGGCGAAGTGGTTGTCGTTGGGGACGACCTTCACCTGCCCGGCCCACCAGGCATCGCCGGACATTCGCCCATCTATCGAGAGATGGTCGTATTCGATCAGTTTTCGCACGCCGGGAGTCAACCATCCGGCTGATCGGCCCGTCTTGTATCGAACCGAACCCGCATCACAACGCCAGAAACGGGATGCCGGTCCTCAACTCACCGGGGGTGTGACCAGTCGCCCACCGCATCGCCCGCGCGAGCTGTGGCTGATCGTAATAGCCGCAGGCGGTGACCACGTCGGCGATCGATCTCCCCGCCGCGAGGAGTTGCGCGGCGTGCCGTGCCTGCTCGATGCTGGCGAGCTTGCGGTGCGAGATCCCGACGGCCCGGCGGAACCGGATCTGCGCGATCCGTTCCGACATGCCGCGTGGCCGTTCGCCGTGCCGGATCTCGTCGACGAGAGGGTCGAAGAACAACAGACCTGCGCGCACCAACCGGCCGACGAAGACGTCGACGTTCTGCTCGGTCGGCATCTCCCAGTCCTGGTTGTCCAACAAGATCCGGCCGCCCGGCAGGGTCGGCAACAACGCATCCCTGAGATCGGTCAGACCGGAGGGCGGGTACAGCGGCAGATAGGCACCGAGCTGCAGATCCACCCCGAAGAACTCCCAGCCTTCCAGGCAAGTCAGCGATGTGCCCCGCGTCTCCGGCCCGCGCACGTGCACCGTCAATCCGTCATCGCCCCGCGCGAACGCGATCATGGATGAGGACTTGGCCGCCGAGCTGAAACTGGTCGTGGCATCACAGCTCGCCGACCACACCCGTTGCACCAGCGGGAGTTCGCCGGCCAGAGCGTTGAAGATTAGCCCCACGCGGCGTGACTATAGACCACCCCTCGCACGTGGTCGCGTACGACAAGGCCCGCCAGGAGTGGTGGCCATCGACGCCGGTGGGCAGCATGATCGGGCATGCCGGCGGATCAGCGGTCACCGAAATGGGCTATCTCACCAGATCAAGCCTGTTACCCGGGACGGTGCGATTGTCATGGATCGGATCTTCTCCGGTGATGACGCTGGAGCAGGATAGTCACTCGGATAGTCATCCAGAAGATCAGAAGGGCCACTCCCATGTATGGGAAGTGGCCCTTGACCTTGGTGGGCGATACTGGGATCGAACCAGTGACCTCTTCGGTGTGAACGAAGCGCTCTCCCGCTGAGCTAATCGCCCGCCCTTGCCGGCTCCCTTGCGGTGCCGACGTGGAAAACCATACCGCACTCCGGCACCTACGGCGAACCGATCGGTCTCCGCGACGATCTTGGGAGGCCCGGGGGCCGGCGGGGTGGCGCGTCAGAGGGATTCGGGTGAAACGCGGCGGTTGCCCATCGGCACGGCGGGCGGGTGGCATACCATCGTCGTGTCCCGGAAGGCATCGGCCATGATCTTTCGGCGAGAAACGTTCATGGACGGGGCGTCCGGGGCAGGCTCCACAGCACGCAAAACCCTTGTAAATACGACCCGATTGATGCCGTTTAGCCTGGTAGATGCCTAAATGTCCAGCTGTGATGTGCGTTACAGAAGGCCCTGGGGGCGGAATCTTTCCTACAGGTTTCTTCGTTCCGCGTCATAGCTCAGGACGAAGTCCGTCAGAGCAGTGAAAGCCCCGAAGAGGGGACCTACGACGAAAAGGTTTGGCTGACGATGAACAGCACCACCGTCTCCGCCGAGCTTGGCCTTCGGCTTGTGGTCCCCGACCGTACTACCGTCCCCCTGCTCGCCGGACTGAGTTACACAGCCGACGATCCGTACGCCATCCGCATGGCCTTCCACGTAGGGAACGACGAGCCGGTCGAGTGGATCTTTGCCCGCGAGTTGCTCACCGTGGGCATCGTGAGGCGTGTCGGCGACGGCGACGTGCAGGTGTGGCCCGCGCGCGCCGACGGCGAACGCACCCTGCACATCAGCCTCACATCGCCGTTCGGGCAGGCGCTCTTCGAAGTGCCGCTGGCCCCGCTGACCGAGTTCCTCCACCGGACCTACGAGAAGGTGCCCGCCGGGCGGGAGACCGACTTCATGGATCTGGACGCCGAGCTGACCAACATGCTCTGGCCGTCCTAGCCGAAGCAGGCGCGCGCAGGGTAGTCGTCCGGCGATCCTCAGGGGGCCGGACACATCTATGCGAAGGGGAGGTTCCGCCAGCGGCGGAGCCTCCCCGTTGTCATCGCCACGGCCGCGAGACAGGGACCGCTAGGCCGGGAGCGACTCCAGGACCTGGCGCATCCGGGCGATCTCGATGCTCTGCCCCGAGTACACGTCCTTGGCCATCATCCGCATGCGCTGGTCCCGCCCGTCGGCCAGCTGCTCCCCCGCCATCTTCACCGCCCCCTCGTGATGCCTGGTCATGAGCTGCAGGAACATGCGGTCGAAGGCCGTGCCCCTGGCCGCGCGCAGCGCGTTCAGCTCCTCCTGCGTCGCCATCCCGTAGCTCGCCCCCTGCTCGTGCTGGTGCCCGTCCGGCACCGAGCGGTCCAGCTCCGCCAGCCACGCCGTCATGGCCTTGATCTCCGGCGTCTGGGCCGCCGCGATCTGGCGGGCGAACGCGCGGATCGACGCCGTGGTCGTGCGCGCCTCCACCATGGAGGTCATCTCCAGCGCCTGCCGGTGGTGCGGGATCATGCCCTCCGCGAACCGCACGTCAGCCGCCACCGTGGGTGAAGGCGTCGGACCGACCCGCTCCCCCGGTGTCGCCGTGCGGGCCGGCACGCCTGGGCTGCCCGGCACGATGACCGGCGCCCCCGTGCCCACGGGCGACGAGCCCGCCGGCTCGGCGGGCGGCTGAGAGCAGGCGGTAAGGGCAAATGTCGTCATAACTGTGATGAAGACCGTACGCGGCCCATAACCTGCTGACATAGCTTCCATAGTGAGCTACTAGACAAGGGGGATGCGCGTTGATCTCTGCCAAGTTGCGCGGAGTGTTGCTGTGTACGGTGTTGTTCCTGGCCTCCGCGTGCGCCGCGGGGCCGGCCGCCACCGGAGAGCCGGCACCCGCGACCGCTCCGCAGGAGACCAGCGCCGCGGCCGGCACTCCCGCCACGTTGCCTCCCGGCGGCGTGATGATGAGCGACAACGTCAAGCACATCGCCAATATGCCACGAACGGCTCCGCTCGACGGCGAGGGCGATCTCGGTACTGATCTTGCGTTCCAGGGCGACTACGCCTACGTGGGGAACTTCGGTGGGTTCTCGATCTACGACATCGGCAACCCGACCAAGCCCCAGCTCGTCAGCCAGGTGTCCTGCCCGGCGCAACAGAATGACGTGACCGTTTACCAGGATCTGCTGATCCTGTCGATCGACGAACCGCGCGGCGGCCCGGAGTGCGACTCCGGCGACGAGGAGCGGAACTGGGAGGGCCTGCGGATCTTCAACATCAGCGACAAGAAGAGCCCGCAGTACGTGGGCGCGGTCCAGACCGACTGCGGCTCGCACACGCACACGATGGTGCCCGCCGGTGAGACGCTGTACGTGTACGTCTCCTCCCCCGGCCCCGAGCCGGACTCGCAGACCTGCCCGGCACCGCACGAGCTGATCTCGATCGTGGAGATCCCGACGAAGTCCCCGGCGTCCGCCAAGGTCGTGGCGAAGCCGGACATCTTCCCCGAGCGGCAGCACTCCGATCTCGCCTCCGGCTGCCACGACATCACCGCCTACCCGGAGAAGAAGCTGGCCGCGGCCGCCTGCTTCGGCGACGGCGTGCTGCTCGACATCTCCGACCCGGTGCGGCCGAAGGTCCTCCAGCAACTCACCGACCTGGAGAACTTCCAGATCTGGCACTCGGCGACGTTCAACAACGACGGCACGAAGGTCGTCTTCAGCGACGAGCTGGGCGGCGGCGGCCAGGCCACCTGCGACCGCAACACACCCCCCACCAAGGGCGCGAACGCCGTCTACGACGTGGTCGGCGACAAGCTGGAGCGGCGCGGCTACTTCAAGATCCCGCGCGAGCAGCAGCCGAACGAGAACTGCGTGGCCCACAACGGCTCCCTGATCCCGGTGGACGGCAAGGACATCATGGTGCAGTCGTGGTACCAGGGCGGCGTGTCGATCTGGGACTTCACCGACTCGGCGAACCCGAAGGAGATCGGCTACTTCGAGCGCGGGCCGCACGAGGGCGGCGGCGTCGTGGGCTCCTGGTCGGCCTACTACTACAACGGCTACATCTACTCCAGCGACATGACGGAGGGGCTGGACGTCCTCGAGATCACCGACCCGCTGACCGACCCGGCCAAGCAGGTCAAGATGGACGACTTCAACGTGCAAACCCAGAAGTCCTACTAGCCATCCGGCCGTGACCGCTCGCCGCTTTCCGCCCGCGTCCGGGTGGGTCCATCCCTTACGGCAAAGCCAGGTTGGCCCCACCCGCCGCCCCGCGCTGCGGACCTTCCAGGAAGACGCTCCTCCGCCTCACCGCCACCGCGCCGTAACGCGCGCAAGCTTGACCGTCCGCGTGGTCAACCGGGCACCCGCGGCGCGCCTGGGAACCGGGCGTCGCGGCGGTGGACGCCGTGGCGTGGGCGTCGCGGCGGCGGACGCCGTGGCGTGGGCGTCGCGGATCGGTCAGGCGGGCCGGAAGGGGGCCGAGCGCAGGGCGGCACTGGCGTTGCCGCCATCCTCACTCTTATCGAACTCACATCAGGTTCGGGCGATTCGGCGCGAGAAGCGTAAGGCCGCCTTCCGAAAGCCCGGAGCCGAACGCGGAGAATGGTGGGCGGCCCGCCGTCCCCCGGCCTCGCGGCCAGGGGAGGACTCGTGATCAGGAGGGCACGCTCACGGGTTCAGGTCGGTGGCGGAGCGTTCGGCGAACACGCGCATGACCTTGGTGGTGATCGGGCCGGGGGCGACCGGGAGCTCGGTGTCGTCGACCAGCTTGATCGGCTGCACGTCGCGCGTGGTGGAGGTGAGGAACGCCTCCTCGGCCTCGTACAGCGCCGACAGCGGCACGTCGGTCTCCTCGCCGCCGCACCATTCGAGCACCAGCGCCCTGGTCACCCCGGCCAGGCAGCCCGACTTGAGGGTGGGGGTGAGCAGGCGGCCGTCGCGGACGACGAAGATGTTGGAGCCGGTGCCCTCGCACAGGTTGCCGGCGAGGTTGCCGAAGATGGCCTCGCCGCCGCCGCGCTTCTTCGCGTACAGCAGGGCCTTGGCGTTGTCGCCGTAGGAGGTGCTCTTGACGCCCGACAGCGCGCCGCGCTCGTTGCGCGGCCACGGCACGACGGCGACGTTCGCGGTGGCGGGGAACGGCTTCTGCTCGTCCACGATGACGACGGAGGTGGTGCCCTGATCGCCGCGGTCGGACCCGAGGGGGCCGGGGCCGCTGGTGTAGGTGACGCGGATACGGCCGAGCGCCCAGGCGGGCGCGACCTCCAGGAGCTTGGCGATGCCGTCGGCGATGGCCTCGACGTCGGGTTCGGGCAGGTCCATGCGCTGGGCGGAGAGCGTGAGCCGGTCGAGGTGCCGGGTGAGCGCGAACGACTCGCCGTTCACGATCTTGATGGTCTCGAAGACGCCGTCGCCGACCATGAGCCCGTGGTCGAACACCGACACGGTGGCCTGAGCGGGGTCGATCAACTCCCCGTTGACCCAGACAGGGATGTTCATTCAGTTTCCTCCTGTGGATGCCAGTGAGATGAGCCTGGCTGCTTTGAGCTCGGTCTCGAGCCACTCGCGCCGGGGATCGCTACCCCAGGTGATGCCCGCTCCCGTGCCGAACCGGATCTCGCTGCCGGAGATCCAGAATGTTCTGATGCCTACGGCCAGCGCCGCCCTGCCTCGGTCGGCGTCGACCCAGCCCACCGCCCCACAGTACGGGCCGCGGGGTGCTGGTTCGAGCTCATTGATGATGCGCAGAGCCGACGATTTCGGAGCACCCGTGACAGATCCGGGCGGGAAAGTCGCCGCGAACAGCTCCGGCCAGCCCGCGCCGGGCGCGAGCCTGGCACGCACGGTGGAGACGAGGTGGACGAGCCCGGGGTGCTCCTCGACCGCGCACAACGACGGCACCTCGACCGATCCGACGGCCGCGATCCTGCCGAGGTCGTTCCGGACGAGGTCGACGATCATGACGTTCTCGGCGTAGTCCTTGTCGAGGAGGTCGCCCGCGGTCGCGCCGGTGCCCTTGATCGGCCTGGACTCGACGACGTCGCCGTCGCGCGACAGGTAGAGCTCGGGCGAGGCCGACACCACGCTCAGGCCGGGGACGTCGATGACGGCCGCGTACGGGGCGGGGTTGCCGGACGCCAGCCTGGCCGCCAGGGCGAGCGGGTCGGCGTCACGCGGCACGGGCGCGGTCAAGATACGGCAAAGGTTCGCCTGGTAGACCTCGCCCTGCTCGATGTAGTCGCGGATGGCCCGCACGCCGCGCTCGTACGCGGCCTGGTCGAGGGAGCTGACCCACTGGCCGGGGTGCGGCCCGCGCCAGGGGGCGGCGGGCGCGGGCAGGGGGGACCTGCGCACCCGGTCGAACCGGGCGCACGTCACCTTGCCCTCGTAGTCGACCACGACGGCCCACCAGCCCTCCCCGTCGAGCGCGGCGAGGTCTGAGGTCACATCGCGCAACCCGCTGGCGAGAAAGCCGCCTAAGTGGGCGAATCCGTCATACACACCTCCCATTCTCCCAGCATCTCGACCAGCTCCAGCGCGGCGGGCAGTGGCGACTCGGGGAGGGCCGCGTAGACCTTGCGTGCGGGTGTCGTACCTCTGAGGGGTTTGAGCACCAGATCCGCCGGTACGGCCCGCGCCGCCAGCTCCGGCACCAGCGTCACCCCGAGCCCGGCGGCGACGAATCCGAACTTGCCCGACCATTCCGCCACCCGCGGCCCGCCACGCGGCGTGAACCCGGCCGCCGCGCACGCCGCCACCAGCAGCGTCGGCTGGCCGCGCGGCGCGGCCTCGATCCAGGGCTCTCCCGCCAGGTCACGCAGGTCCACCTCGGCCTCGCCCGCCAGCCGGTGTCCGGCGGGCAGCGCCACCAGCAGCCGATCCTCCCCCAGCGGCACCGTGCGTGCCCCCTCGCCGGGCAGCCCTGCCGGGTAGTCGCTGATCACGGCCACGTCGAGCGCCCCGGCGTGCAGCAGGTCCATCAGCCGGGCGCTGAGCCCTTCGGTCAGCCGCAGCTCGACGCCGGTACGCCGCTCCAGGAAGCGCTTGAGCGTGCCCGGCAGCAGGTCGATGTTGGCCGTGGCGAACGAGCCCACCCGGAGGATGCCCCCGTGTCCCCCGTGGATGGCGGCCAGTTCCTCGCCCGCGCGTTCGAGCCGGTCGAGCACGGCGACGGCGTGCCGGTGCAGGGCCGCGCCCGCGGGTGTCAGGCGCACGCCGCGGGCCAGCCGTTCGAACAGCGGGCCGCCCGCGGCGCGTTCGAGCGCGGCGACGCGGCGGGAGACCGCCGACTGGGTGTATCCGAGCAGTTCGGCGGCGGCCGTGAACGAGCCGCTCCTGGCGACCTCGTCGAAGAGCCGCAGCGAGCCGGTGTCAAAGGCATTCGTGTCATACATGGCTGCCATGCAATCTAGTCGGTGGTGGAATACCTCGCACCGGTGTTCACTGACGCACGTGATTGCTTTTCTCGGACAGGGGCGCATGGGCGCCCCGATGGCCCGGCGGCTCGTGTCGGCCGGGCATAAGGTGACGACGTGGCGGCGCTCCGACGGGGTGCCCGTGGCCGCGGCGGTGGACGGCGCCGACCTGGTCATCACGATGCTGAGCGATCCGGCGGCGGTGCGCGAGGTGCTGACTGCGGCGCTGCCGGGGCTGCGGCCGGGGGCGACGGTGGTGGAGATGTCCACGATCGGCCTCGAGGCGGTGCGCGAGCTGCGCGCGCTGCTCCCACCCGAGGTGGAGCTGGTGGACGCGCCGGTGCTGGGCAGCGTGGGCCCCGCGGCCGAGGGCACGCTGACCGTGCTTGCCGGTGGCGACGTGCAGGGGTGCCGCGAGGTGTTGTCGGTGTTCGGGCCGGTGCGCGAGTGCGGGCCGCTGGGGTCCGGCGCGGCCATGAAGATCGCCGTGATGAGCGCGCTCGTGCCGGCCCAGGTGCTGCTCGCCGAGACGTTCGCGTACGGCGCCTCGCACGGCGTGGACCGCGGCGCGCTGATCGACGTGCTGTCGGGCACCCCGCTGGGCGTACTGGCCGAGCGGTTGCGCGTGCCGGCGGCGCAGACCCGCTACTCGCTGGCCCACGCCACGAAGGACCTGGAGCTGGGGGCGTGGGAGGGCGCGACGATGGCCACGGCCGCGCGGGCCAGGTTGCAGGAGGCTCGCGCGGCCGGGCTCGGCGAGCACGATCTGACCGCGATCGCCGAACACGTCGGCGGCGGCCCGGACAGCCTGACCGGCCCCACCGGCCCGATCGGCCCGGCCACCGCCGCCGGGCAACCCATGGGCGGCCCCGGGCACCGGGCCGTGTCGCTCAACCTCTCGACGATCCCCGCCACGAACGGCATGTACTCGCACGCCACGCGCGTGGGCGACATGCTCTACATCTCCGGGCAGGCCGCCTTCGACGAGCACGGGAACCTCGTCGGCGAGGGCTCCATGGAGGCCCAGGCCGAGCACGTCTTCCAGGTCATCTCGCGCATCCTCACCGATCAGGGCGCGAGTTTCGCCGACATCGCGTTCCTCAGGACGTACCTGACCGACATGGAGGACCGGGTCGCGTACGGGCGGGTGCGCAGGAAGTACATCACCGGCACGCCCCCGGCCAGCACGACGGTCGAGGTGTCGAAGCTGTTCATGCCGGGGCTGCTGCTGGAGGTGGACCTGATCGTGGCCCTGCCGCGTTAGCCGGCGTCAGTCCAGGGGGCCGGTGACCGACTCCGCCGCGGCGACCACGCCGCCCTCGGCCACCAGGCGCACGGCCGAGTCGATCTCCGGAGCCAGGAACCGGTCGGGCCCCGGCGCGGGCACGGTCTCGCGCAGCGCCTGGAGCACGGCCGCCGTCGCGGGCGCGGGCTCCAGCGGGGCGCGCAGGTCGAGCGCGCGGGCGGCGGTGAGCACCTCGATGGCCAGCACCCTGGTGAGCCCGTCCACGGACCTGCGCAGCTTGCGGGCCGCCGACCAGCCCATGGAGACGTGGTCCTCCTGCATGGCGGAGCTGGGGATGGAGTCCACGCTGGCGGGCACGGCCAGGCGCTTCAGCTCGGAGACCACGGCCGCCTGGGTGTACTGGGCGATCATGTGGCCGGAGTCCACGCCGGGGTCGTTCGCCAGGAACGCGGGCAGGCCGTGGTTGCGGGCCACGTCCAGGAAACGGTCGGTGCGGCGCTCCGACATCGAGGCCAGGTCGGCGGCCACGACGGCGAGGAAGTCCAGCACGTACGCCAGGGGCGCGCCGTGGAAGTTGCCGTTCGACTCGACGCGGCCGTCGGCCAGCACGGCCGGGTTGTCGATGGCGCTGGCCAGCTCCCGCCCGGCCACGGTGGCGGCGTGCGCGATCGTGTCGCGGGCCGCCCCGGCGACCTGGGGCGCGCAGCGCAGGGAGTAGGCGTCCTGAACGCGGGTGCAGGCCGCCGGGTCGCGGTGACTGGCCATGATGCCCGAGTCGCGCAGCACCTTCGTCATGTTGGCGGCGGACAGCGCCTGGCCGGGGTGCGGCCGCAGCGCCTGCAGCTCGGGGGCGAACACGCGGTCGGTGCCCAGCAGCGCCTCCACGCTCATGGCGGCGCTCACGTCGGCGGTCCTGACCAGCCTGGTGAGGTCGTCGATGGCCAGGATCAGCATGCCGAGCATGCCGTCCGTGCCGTTGATCAGCGCCAGGCCCTCCTTGGCGGCCAGCTCCACCGGGTCGATCTTCGCCTGCTTGAGCGCCTCGGCCGCCGGCAGCACGGTGCCCGAGGCGTCCCGTACGACGCCCTCGCCCATCAGCGTGAGCGCCACGTGCGCCAGCGGCGCCAGGTCGCCGGAGCAGCCGAGGCTGCCGTACTCGTGCACGATCGGGGTGATGCCCGCGCTGATCAGCGCGGCCAGGGTCTTGGCCGTGGTCGGCCTGATGCCGGTGTGGCCGGTGGCGAGCGTGCTCAGCCGCAGCAGCATGAGCGCGCGCACCACCTCGGTCTCCACCTCGGGCCCGCTGCCGGCCGCGTGCGAGCGCACCAGCGAGCGCTGGAGCTGGGCGCGCAGCGCCGGGTCGATGTGCCGCGTGGCCAGCGCGCCGAACCCGGTCGAGATGCCGTACGCGGGTACGGGACTCTCGGCCAGCTCGTTCACCCGCTGGCGGGCCGCCGCGATGGCGGCGATGGCATCGTCGGTGAGCTGTACGGGGGCTCCGTGGCGGGCCACCCTGATGACGTCGTCGAAGGCCAGCGGCTCCGGACCGACGTTCACGACTCCGTTGTCGCGCATGGTGCGTCTCTCTCATTCAGGTAACCGGCGTAACCGATGTTAGCCCCTTACCGGAGAACAGTTCCGCCAGCCCCTCCCTGCCCTCGTCTGTGAGGACCACCGCCCTGGGCACGCTGCCCCGCCGGTACCACCCGCGTTCGAACAGCACCTCCGTGATCGCCGCGCCGAGTGCCCCGCCGAGGTGCGCCCGGCGCTCGGTCCAGTCGAGGCACTCGGGCGCGAAGCGCCTCCTCGACCGGCGCGCTCCCGCCACGTCCACGCCCAGCCGCGACAGCAGCCGCTCCCCCGTCTCCGTCACGTCGTGGCCGTCGTAGCAGCCGCCCTCCTTGAGCCGGTCGAGCAGCCCCACCCCGGCCCGGCCCGCCAGGTGGTCGTAGCACGTACGGGCCTCCTCCAGCATCCTGGCCTGCCGCGACTGGCGCAGCGAGCGCACCGGCGGGCGGGCGCTGATCCGGGCCAGCACCTCCAGCACCTCGGCGATCTCATGCCCGGCCAGGCGGTAGTAGCGGTGGCGGCCCTGGCGCACGACGTCCACGAGCCGGCCGTCGAGCAGCTTGGCCAGGTGGGCGCTCGCGGTGGCCGCGCTCACCCCGGCCATCCTGGCCAGCTCCCCCGCGGCCAGCGCCCGGCCGCCGAGCAGCGCGGTCAGGATGGCGGCCCTGGTGGGGTCGGCGATCAGCGCGGCGACGGGGGCGATGTCGGCGTCCCTGGCGATGTGCTCCATGACTGCGACGCTAGTACGTGAACCCTTCGACGTGGACCGAAGGGTCAGCGCTTGCCCAGCGCCTTCCTGATCAGCTCGCGGGCCCGGTCCATGACCACGAGCGGCGGGCCCATGATCAGGTTCCTGGTCGCGGACTCCGTGCCGGGATGCGGGCGTGTCGGCGCGAGCGTCTCGGCCGCGCGCACCGCCGCCGCCATCGCCCGCCGCTCCACGGCGGAGGTGTTCGCGCGCAGCCTGGCGAACTCGTAGCGCTCCTCGCTGCGGGCATGCGCGAGCACGGCGGTACGCAGCGCGGCCAGGCCCTCCCAGAACTGCGGGTGGTCCACGCCGCTCCTGTGCAGGTCGAGCAGGAGGCGCTTGGCCCGGTTCTCCTCGGTCAGCCGGTCGGCGACCACGCCGTGGCCGTTGTCGAGCTTCCTGCGCGCGTACGGGTGGACGATCTCCTCCTCGGCCGTCTCGTGCACGGACAACATGCGCGTCAGCCGGTCGAAGGCGTCCCCCACCTTGTCCGGAGGCGCCTGCTCCACCTCGTCGAACAGATCCCTGATCTGGCCGTGCTGGGCCATCAGGAGCTCGATGACATCTTGTTCAGCCACGTCAGCGCCCGTACCCGGGCCCGCTCCCGGCACGCGCCGCCTTACCGAACACGGACGGAACGCGGAGGTTGTCGGGATGGGCCGCGGGTACGCGCAGCGACATGGCCTTCGACCCACTCCAGCAGCGGGGCATCCCGCTGGACGAGCAGCTGCGCGACTGGCGGGAGCTGAACGTCACGCCGATCGACCCGGACCACGCCGACCCGTACACGCGGTGCCGGATCATCACCATGAACGGGATCGAGGTGGAGGCCATCCTGTTCAGCCACCAGCTCGCCCGCCACTGCCCCGACCTGGAGATCAAGCAGCAGCTCGCCAGGGTGCGCTACATCGAGGCGCAGCAGCAGAAGACGGTCAACTGGCTGCTGCCCGGAGCGTCGTCGGTGCTGGAGACGACGATCGCCTACGAGCAGGTGGCGGTGGACCTGACCGCCTGGGTGGCGCGCATGGAGCCCGATCCGTACCTGCGGCAGGCCTACCAGTTCGGCGTGCTGGAGGACTTCGACCACCTCTACCGGTACGCCAACCTGTACGAGATGATCGAGCACCGCAAGGCCGAGAAGATCGTCGACAACCTGACCGAGGTCATGCCGGGCCGCCCCACGTACCTGCACCACCGCGACCCGTTCGACAACGTGCGCCGGCCCTACGTCCGCAGCGTCACCGAGCCGCTGTCCCGGCTGCACGCGCTGACGATCATGTCGGCCGAGCAGCAGACGATGAACTTCTACATGAACGTCGGGCCGATGTACATGGAGCCGATCGCCCGGCAGCTCTACCAGGAGATCGGGATGGTGGAGGAGGAGCACGTCACCCACTACGAGTCGCTCGTGGACCCCGGCGAGAGCTGGTGGGAGATGCTGCTCAACCACGAGTACAACGAGTGCTACCTCTACTACTCGTTCATGGAGACCGAGTCCGACCCGAAGGTGAAGAACATCTGGGAGCTGCACCTCAACATGGAGCTGGAGCACCTGCGGCTGGCCGCGGAGTTGTTCAAGCGGTTCGACGGGCGCGATCCCGACCAGGTGCTCGCTCCCGCGCTGCCGCCGCCGGTGACGTTCGAGCCGAACAAGGGGTACATCCGCGACCTGCTCGCCACCCAGATCGACTGCACCACGCTGGGCACCGGGTACGTGCGGGAGGCGCACGAGCGCTTCACCCGGATGCAGGAGGCCGTGATGGGCGGCGAGAAGCCGGCGTCGGAGCGCGTCATCGACGACAACCGGGCCATCTCCGGCCGCGAGTACCGCCTGGAGACGGAGGGGCCGCATCCGGCGGGCCTGCAGCTCAGCAGCTGACCGTCCCCGGCTAGAGTCTGGCCCCATGACAACTGTCGCGCTCGTCACCGGCGCCTCGCGTGGTCTCGGGGCCGCCATCGCCCGCAGGCTGGCCGCCGACGGCCTGGCCGTGGCCGTCAACTACCGCTCCGACCGGGCCGGCGCCGAGCAGGTGGCCGATTCCATCCGTACGGCGGGCGGCGTCGCCGAGGCGTTCGCCGCCGACATCACGGACGAGGCCGCCGTCGAGGGCCTGGTCGCCGCCGTCGCCGACCGGCTCGGCCCGGTGGGGGTGCTGGTGGCCAACGCGACAGGCCCGCAGCCGACCGCCGGTGTCGAGGACCTCACCTGGCAGGCGCACCTCGACCAGCTCACGTTCTTCGTCAAGAGCCCGACGCTGCTCGTCCAGGCGGTGCTGCCGGGCATGCGGGAACGGGGCGGCGGCCGCGTCATCCAGGTCGGCTCCGACATCGTGGACCGCAAGCTGCCCGCCACCTCCGCCTACACCGCCGCCAAGGCCGCCCAGCACGCCCTCACCGAGGTGTGGGCCAGGGAGCTGGGCCCGTACGGCATCACGGTGAACGTGGTCGCGCCCGGCTGGATCCCGGTGGAGCGGCACGAGGGGCTGGACGAGAGCGCGTACCGGGAGGAGGTGCCGCTGGGGCGGATGGGCATGCCGGAGGACGTGGCGGCGGCGGTGTCGTACCTCGCCTCGGAGGGCGGCGCGTTCGTCACCGGGCAGCGCGTCACCGTCAACGGCGGGCACACGTGACCTGGGCGGGCGTATTCCAGTTTGGGGACTGGGCCAGGATTCGCTAGAGTTCTCTCGTCGCCCCGGAGTGAAACTCACGGGGGTGGATGCGGAAGTGGCTCAGTGGTAGAGCATCACCTTGCCAAGGTGAGGGTCGCGGGTTCGAATCCCGTCTTCCGCTCGGAGCTTCCGGCTCGGTGGCGTGGCCGAGAGGCGAGGCAGCGGCCTGCAAAGCCGTCCACACGGGTTCAAATCCCGTCGCCACCTCGCGAGGACGATTAGCTCAGCGGGAGAGCGCTTCCCTGACACGGAAGAGGTCACTGGTTCAATCCCAGTATCGTCCACCACACTTCACGGCCCTGGCTGATCAGCCAGGGCCTTCGTGTTTCCACCCCGGGTGCTTGCCCCGGCGGCGGTACCCGTGGCCGTTCGGCGAGGTGCACCACCGTGCTGGGCCGGACGAGCGGCTGAGCGGCCTGGTCATCCGGCGTTCTGGGCGCGACGATCAGCGCATGGACACTCAGGAGATCGCCGACCGACTGGAGATCACCGGCCTGCTGGCGCGGTACACGTACGCCATCGACTCGGGGCAGTGGGACCTGCTCGACGAGGTGTTCTGCCAGGACGCGGTGATCGACTACAGCTCCTCCGGCGGCATCACGGGCACCCGGGACGAGGTCAAGGCGTGGCTGGCCGAGGTGCTGGTGCACTGGCCGGCCAGGTTGCACCTGATCGGCGCCGCCCGGATCGACTTCCACGACGGCGAGGCCCGCGTGAGCGCGCCCTTCACCGACACCCTGGCCCCGACACGGGAGATGGTGGCCGCCCGGACCGAGGGCTTCCTGCACGGCGGCGGCTACTACCATCACCGCATGCGCCGCACCCCCGACGGCTGGCGCAGCACCGAGCTGGTGGAGGAGCAGACCTGGCGCACTGTGTGCTGAAATACCGGACATCTCCCCCACTAATTCGGTTCCGAAGTTTCCGGTTTGAGGTGGAATTGAACCGGACGACGGTCGGGAGCCGTCTCCATGCTTGTTCACCCGAGAGTTCATCGGCCGGGGAAGCGGAGCGGTGGGAGGCCCGCCACCCATGGGTGCGCCAGGTATTCCGGCTTGCCACGGGGGTAAGGCCAGTGATCGAAACGCTGGAGTGGACTCTTCTCGACGGGGAGCACGCGCTGCTCGTCAAGGGGGACATGCGACGGGCACGCGAAAGGTTCGACAGCGCCTACGCGCAGGCGGCGCAGCGAGGCGAGGCGGACGCGCTCGCCAGGGCGGCGCTCGGCCTGGGCGGGATGTGGGTGCACGAGCACCGCACGGCCGCGGCGGCGGCGACGGTACGCGTGCGCCGGCGGGACGCGCTGTCGCAGCTCGACGCGGGCTCGCCGCTGGCCCTGCGGCTGCGGCTGCGGCTGCGGCTGCGGCTGCGGCTGCGGCTGCGGATCAGGCTGGCGGCCGAGGACGACCGCCGTTGCGGTCGGCGCTGGGCGGGCCGCCTCCGGGCTTCGAAGGCGCGCCGTGGTGGTCGGGGCGGCGCTGACGCTGGCGTGGACGGTGGCGCTCGGTGCCGCCGGCGGCATGCTCGCCCGGCGGCGCTCGGCGCGGAAGGGACCGTCCCAGACGGCGCCGTCCCAGGCGTACCTCTTCCGAGCGGTGGCCGTCGGGCTGTTACAGGCGGTTCACCGGAGCAAGCCCATGCAGGCGTAGCAGGTTCTCGCCCAGGATCTTGCGCTTGGCCTGGTCGGTGAGCTGCGGGTAGCCGTACCCGTCGCACAGGTCCTGCGGGATCGTGAAGTCCCTGAACGCCCTCAGCGCCCACTGCGGATGGAAGATCGGCGCCTCCGAACCGTAGATGATCTTGTCTTCGCCGCACCAGAAGAGCAGCTTGCCGATGATCTCGGCGAACATCCTGGGCGCCCTGACGATGAAGTTGATCGTCGCCGCCAGGTCGGCGTACAGGTTGGGGTAGCGGATCAGCTGCCAGCAGGTCTCGTCCAGGAACGGCAGGCCGACGTGGAAGATGACGAAGTTGACGTCGGGGAAGTTCGCGGCGGCGCCGTCCATGTCCCACGTCTGCGTGTGCTCGATCGGCTGCGGGCCCAGCGGGACGCCCTTGTGCACGCCGATCAGGTTGACGCCCAGCTCCTGCGCCTTCTCGAAGATCGGGAAGGCCACCCTGGGGTCGTCCATGCGCCACGGGTACGGCGAGCCGTAGTCGTAGCGCACGTTGTACAGCTTGAACGCCCGCGCGTTGTACTCCCCCACCTGCCGCTCCATCAGGTCGAGCGCCTTGCGGCCCTCCAGGGGGTTGACCGAGCCCCAGAAGACGGTCCGGTCCGGGTCGCGGGCGGCCAGCTCCGCGCACTCCTGCCACGGCGACAGGCCGTCGTGGTAGAGGTCGGTGAGCGGCAGCGGCATGGCCACCAGCATGTCGGTGTCCGACTCCTCGAACACCATGCGGCGGATGTCATCGATCGTCCACTGCCGCAGGAACTCCTCGGGCGGCAGCTTGGTCTCGCCCTCCGGGGTGAGCGTGGTGTGGAAGGCGTACAGGTGGTTGGAGAACATCTGGCCCGCGGGGCCGAACGCGTTCTTGGCCTCGAAGTTGAACACGTGGGCCACGCTGTCGAACACGAAGAAGTCGTCGATCACCGTAGTTCCCTCCCGATGTAGGCCGCCTTGTCGGGCACCTGCGCGGGCGCGGGCAGGAAGCGCAGCAGCCGGGCGGCCCGCGGGGAGAGCCGGTCCGTCGTCCACACCTCGTCCCACACCACCTCGACCTCCGCCTCGCTGATGCCGGGCTGCTCCTCGATGCGATCCCGGACCTCGGTCAGCACCCTGGCGGCGAACGGGCACCAGCCCGAGGTCAGCAGCAGCTCGACGCGGGCCCGGCCGCCGTCCACCTCGACCGATCTGACCAGGCCCATCTCCACGACGGAGATGCCCTTCTCCCTGCAGCACGGGTCGTAGACCCCGGACAGCGCCTCACTGGCCCACTGCGGTATCTCCGGCATGACCTCATCGTCGGACGGGTGTGCCCGTCGGGGTAGGCGTCCCGATTTCAGATAGCGCAGATGCTTGGTGGATGACCGGCGAACAACCCAGCGATCTGATCCGCAGCGTCTCCCGTGCGCTCCGCGTGCTGGAGGAGGTCTCGCGCGCCGACCGGCCGCTGTCGGTCAAGGTCATCGCCCGCCGCTGCGGCCTGAACCTGTCCACCTCCTACCACCTGGTCCGCACCCTGTGCTACGAGGGGTACCTGTACCGCCGGCCCGACGGCGACTACATGCTCGGCTCGCAGGTGGCCGAGCGGTTCCACGAGATGCTGGACGCGTTCGAGCGGCCGCCCCACGCCGCCGCCGTGCTGCGGCACCTGGCCGCCGTCACCGGGCACACCGCCTACCTGGCGCAGCTGTCCGAAGGGCGGCTGGTCGTGGTGGACGTGGCCGAGGGGCCGCACTCGCCGTACCTGGAGGATCTGCAGGCGGGGCTGGAGACGGCGCCGCACGCGACGGCGCTGGGCAAGGCGCTGCTGCTCTCGCTGCCGTCCCGCACCCGGCGCGGCGTCCTGACCGGGTACGGCCTGCGCCGCTTCACCTCCTCCACCCCGGTCAGCGTGGAGGACGTCGAGGAGGAGCTGTCGGCGTTACGGCCGGGGGAGGTGGTGGAGGAGCACGGGCAGTTCAGGGAGCAGGTGGCGTGCGCGGGGGCGGTGGTGCCGGGCACGGACTGGGCCATCGGCATCTCGGCCCGCGGGCTGTCCATCCCGCAGATCGCCCGCATCCGGCTGGCGCAGGCCGTACGGGACCTGGGTTGATGCGTTGCCTTCCGCCCTCCGTTCTGGCCAGGCTTGTGCGCCATAAACGTGCAAGCCGTCGTTGCTGTGGATGATGTACCGGACGACCGGCGGCCGGAGTGGGCGCGGCGGGTGCGCCGCAGCCCGGTGCGGATCCAGTGGGACCCCGAGCGCGGGTTGCGGCACGAGGCGCTGCCGTACCGGTCGATCCAGGTGGGGCTGGCCGGGGAGGCGGTGCGGCGCTACGTGGATGAGTGGACGCTGGGGATCAGGGACGTCACGGACGGGGTACGGGAGGTGCATGCGGCGGTACGCGGCGGGGCGGACGCCCGTGCGCTGCTGCCGGCCGAGCGGCCGTATCCGGTTCCTGACGAGCTGGCGGAGACGATGGGGGCGAGCGTGGAATGAGGGTGATCCTGTTCGGGGCGACCGGCATGATCGGGCGCGGGGTGCTCACGGAGTGCCTGCTCGACGACCGGGTCACGGCCGTGCTGGCGGTCGGGCGGGCCTCGACCGGGGTCACGCACGGGAAGCTGCGCGAGATCCTGCACGACGACCTGCTGGAGCTGGCGCCTGTCGAGGGGGAACTCGGCGGGTACGACGCGTGCTTCTTCTGCCTGGGCGTCTCGTCGGCCGGGATGCGCGAGCGGGACTACCGGCGGATCACCTACGACTTCACGCTGTCGGTGGGTGAGACGCTGGCGCGGCTCAGCCCCGGGTCGACGTTCGTGTACGTGTCCGGCGCCGGGGCCGACGCCCGGGGGCGGGCCATGTGGGCCAGGGTGAAGGGGGAGACCGAGAACGCGCTGCTCGCGCTGCCGCTGGAGGCGTACATGTTCCGGCCGGGGTATGTGCAGCCCGTGCACGGCGTCCGCTCCCGTACGCGGCTCTACCAGGCGGCGTACGTCATCACCCGGCCGCTCTTCCCCGTGTTGCGGCGGCTGGTCGGGGGCGCGGTGACCACGACCGAGCAGGTCGGGCGGGCGATGATCGCGGTGGCGGAGCGGGGCACGGCGAAGCGGATCCTCGGGCCCGCCGACATCAACGCGCTCTGACGTCGACGCCGCCCTCCCACGTGACCGCCGCGCTCCCACGTCAGCGAGCGCCACGCTCCCACATCATCGGCGCGCTTTCACGTCAGCGGCGCGGCATTGACCTTGGCGGCGTGGCTGTGATCTCGGCGGCGTGCTCTCGCCTCGCCCGGCACGAGCGGAACGGCGAGGAGCGAGGCCGCGGCGGCCAGGCCCCAGACCGCCGCCCAGGAGGTGTGGGCGATGGCCACGGGGATGAGCAGCGGGGTCAGGAAGCCCATCGCGAACAGGGTGGTGCCCAGGAGTCCCAGGGCGGTGCCGGCCCTGGACGCGCCCGCCATGGCGGCGATCTCGGTGTAGGCGACGCCGTGCCAGGAGTTGGCCAGGAGGCCGCCGAGGGCCAGGGCGGTGACGGTGAGCGGGGTGGGGGCGTCGGTGAGCACCGCGGCGCCTGCCATGGCGAGGCCGGCCAGGGCGCCGATGGCCCTGATGTGGGTGCGGCGGGTGCCCGTGCGGTCGGTGCGGCGGCCGGTCCAGATGCGGGCCGCGCCGCCGCCCAGCTGGGCGATGACGACCGTCAGGCCGGCCAGGGTGGCGCCCTCGCCCTTGACGTCGTGCAGGAAGATCGCGGTGAAGGAGAGCACGGCGAACTGGGGGACGGTGAGGAGGGCGCCGGCGAGGGCCAGGCGCCACACGTCCCAGCGCCTGAGTGGGGAGCGAGCCTTCAGGCCCGGGCACGGGTCCGCACCGGTGGCGGGCGTGGGGCCGGGGCCGGCGGGTGGGGGCGGTTCGTGGAGCCAGCGCCAGGTGGCCGCCGCCGCGGCGAGGCAGAAGGCGGCAGGAACGGCGTAGGCGGCGCGGAAGCCGTACGCGCTCGCGAGCCACGGCAGCAGCGCCACCCCGGCCGCTCCGCCGACCGGGATGGCCGTCTGGCGGATGCTCATCGCAAAGCCCCGCTCCCCCTCCCCGAACCACGTCATGACCGCCCGTCCCGAGGCCCCGTTGACGCTGCCGCCCAGCGCGCCGGCGACCGTCAGGCAGAGGGCCAGCAGCGCCACGCCCGCCCCGTCCGGCGGGGTCACGGCGGCGGCCATCACCACCAGCAGCGCGCCCGTCGCGGTCAGCCCCGTGAGCAGGACGCGCCGGTCCCCGAAGCGGTCGGTCAGCAGCCCCCACGCGATGTCGGAGGCCGCGACCCCGAGCCCCAGGCAGGCCAGCACCAGGCCGAGCGCCTCCGTGGACAGGTGGTAACCGGCCCGCATCGACACCCCGGTGAGGGGGATGCCGGAGAACATCGCCGCGAAGGCGGCCTGCGCCCCGACGCCCAAGGCCAGTACGACCCAGCGATGCCGCGGCCCGTACGCGCGCCGATCCCGCCGAACGCCCGCAGCCGTCATCGAATCCGCCTTTCATAAAATAACCGGATTTAGCGGTTACTCACCCTGGCAGCCCCGAAAGTAACTTGTCAACGCGGTTACTATCGAGGCCATGGACTTCACCTTCATCAGCGGGAACCTCGGGCTCGACCTGGCCGGCACCGTCGGGCAGCGGCGCGGCGAGCGCATCGACCTGCTGGCGGCACCCGGCGACCTGGCCCGCTGGACGGTGGCGGCCGGGCTGCTCGACGTCCACCCTTCGGTGAGCGACGGCGACCTGGCGGAGGCGAGGGCGTTGCGCGAGGCGATCTACCGGCTGGCGTCCGCGGCCCGTACCGGAAGTGCCCTGGATCCCGCCGACCGCGCCACGCTCAACGCCGCCGCCCGGCACGCGCCCGCGGGCGTGCTGCTCGGCGAGCGGGGCGTGGAACGCGGCGGCGATCTGCGCGCGGCGCTGTCCAGCACGGCGCGGGCGGCGGCCGAGCTGCTCGGCGGCCCGGAGGCCGGGCTGATCAGGGAGTGCGAGGCGGCCCCGTGCACGCGGCTCTACGTCGACGCCTCGCACCGGCGTACGCGCCGCTGGTGCGACATGCGCGGTTGCGGCAACCGGGCCAAGGCGGCGGCCTTCCGCGCCCGCCGGCACGGCTGAACGCATGGTGGAATATCTGAGGGGGTGCGGACGCTGCCGTATCCGTCAAAGATTCAACAGTCAGGGTTGGTGACTAAGGTGCAGTTCGGAATCTTCAGTGTGGGCGACGTCACCGCGGACCCCACCACCGGCAGGACCCCGACCGAGCACGAGCGGATCAAGGCGATGGTGGCGATCGCGCTCAAGGCGGAGGAGGTCGGGCTGGACGTCTTCGCGACCGGCGAGCACCACAACCCGCCGTTCGTGCCGTCCTCCCCCACCACGATGCTCGGCTACATCGCGGCCAGGACCGAGCGGCTGCAGTTGTCGACCGCCACGACGTTGATCACGACCAACGATCCGGTGAAGATCGCCGAGGACTTCGCCATGCTGCAGCACCTGGCCGACGGCCGGGTGGACCTCATGCTGGGCCGCGGCAACACCGGGCCGGTGTACCCGTGGTTCGGGCAGGACATCCGCCAGGGCATCCCGCTGGCCATCGAGAACTACGCGCTGCTGCACAGGCTGTGGCGCGAGGACGTCGTGGACTGGGAGGGCCGCTTCCGTACGCCGCTGCAGGGCTTCACCAGCACGCCGCGCCCGCTCGACGGGGTGCCGCCGTTCGTCTGGCACGGCTCGATCCGCAGCCCCGAGATCGCCGAGCAGGCCGCCTACTACGGCGACGGCTTCTTCGCCAACAACATCTTCTGGCCGAAGGAGCACTTCATGCGCCTGATCAACCTCTACCGCCAGCGGTACGCGCACTACGGCCACGGCACCCCCGAGCAGGCGGTGGTGGGCCTGGGCGGGCAGGTGTTCATGCGCAAGAACTCCCAGGACGCGGTACGCGAGTTCCGCCCGTACTTCGACGTCGCCCCCGTGTACGGCCACGGGCCGTCGCTGGAGGAGTTCATGGCCGAGACGCCGCTGACCGTGGGCAGCCCGCAGCAGGTCATCGACAGGACGCTGGAGTTCAGGGAGTTCTTCGGCGACTACCAGCGCCAGCTCTTCCTCATGGACCATGCGGGCCTGCCGCTGAAGACCGTGCTGGAGCAGCTCGACCTCCTCGGCGAGGAGGTGGTGCCGGTGCTGCGCAAGGAGTTCGCCAAGGACCGCCCGGCCGAGGTCCCCGGCGCGCCCACCCACGCCTCCCTGCTCGCCGCCAAGAACGCCAAGAACGCCGAGAACGCCCAGAACGCCCAGGGCGCCGGGAACGCCACGAACGCTGACGCGTCCCAGGCCCCGGTCGGCGCCTGAAGGCCGTACGTACCCCCGAAGGAGAACCATGAAGCTCGTCGTCGTCACGGCGGGGCTGACGCAGCCCTCCTCCACCCGCCTGCTGGCCGACCGCCTGACCGAGGCGGTGGCGCAGCGGGCGGAGGTGGAGGTCCGCGTGGTCGAGCTGCGCGACCTGGCCGTGGACATCGCGAACAACTTCGTCACCGGCTTCCCGAACACCCGCCTGCGCGAGGTGATCGAGGCCGTCACGCAGGCCGATGGGCTCGTCGTGGTCACGCCGATCTTCAGCGGCTCCTACAGCGGCCTGTTCAAGTCGTTCTTCGACGTGATCGACAACACCGCGCTGGCGGGCAAGCCCGTGCTGATCGCGGCCACCGGGGGCACCGCCCGGCACTCGCTGGCGCTGGAGCACGCGCTGCGGCCGCTGTTCGCGTACCTGCGTGCGGTGGTCGTCCCGACCGCCGTGTACGCGGCCGCGGAGGACTGGGGCGGCGGCCGGGACGCGTTCACCGACGGGCTCGGCGAGCGCATCGCCCGCGCCGCGCAGGAGCTGGCCGACCTGCTGCTGCACCGGGCTCCCCGGAGGCCTGAGCCGGCAGAGGAGGAGGTCGTGCCGTTCGAGCAGCAGCTCGCGGCGCTGCGTCCGGCGGAGTGAGGCCGGGCCGCCGGCGCAGGACGGGAGCGAGGTGACGTGCCCGAACGCGCTCCCCGACGCACGAGAGGCGGCGGTGCGGGCCGGGGAGACCAGCGAGCGCCCCGGGGAGCCCCGGGACGCTCCAGCGGGCGTCAGGGCTTGATGGCGACCACGTCGTAGGTGGTGTCGGGGGTCGGGGTGGTGGTGAAGCGGGCGTTGGGCAGGTAGAGGCGGCGGCCGTAGGCGGCGACGGTCGTGGGGACGTCGAACCTGTCGTCGGTCAGCCGCCTGATGAGCTTGCCGGACGCGCCGTCGCGGGCCAGGCCGATCGCGGCGAGGGTGTTCAGGCGGTTCTGGACGGCGTACAGGGTGCGGCCGGCCAGCAGCAGGCCGTCGCCGTTGACCAGCGTCTCGCCGCCCAGGTCCACCTCCGTGGTGACGCCGGACGACGGGTCCACCTCGAACAGCTTGCCGGTGTTGGACTGGACGATCAGCAGCGACCTGCCGTCGGGGCTGGGGGCGATCCCGTTGGCGTTGTTGCCGGTCGTGTACTGGATGGCGCCGCTGAGCGGGATCTTGACGGCCTCGCCGGGCAGCGCGCCGCCCCGGCCGAGCTCCAGCTTGTACAGCACGGGGTTGGCCGAGTCGGTGTAGTACGCGGCGCCGCGGAAGAGGATCACGTCGTTGACGAACGACGTGCCGGTGGCCAGCTGGTACGACTTGACGACCGCCCCGGTGCGCAGGTCGATCACCCGCGCGTTCCCGGCGTTGCCTCCCGCCACGAACAGCCGGCCGCGCCCGTCGGTCTTGAGCCCGAGCGACTGCGTGCCCGGCCCCTTGCTGATCACGCCTCCCTCCCCGGTACGCAGGTCGGCCCGGTAGATGTCACCGGTCGCGCGTGAGCCGAAGTAGGCGTAGTGGCCCCCGATCGCGATGCCCTCCGGCTGGAACCCGTTGGGCAGCGGGAACGTGTCGGGCTTCGTCGCCGCCTGGACCGGCACGCCGCCGAGCAGGACGACGATCAAGGCACTGCCGAGTGCGGTCTTCAGGATCGCGGATCTCATGCGGCCCACGATGCCCAAGTGACCGGCCGCGGCATAGCCCCATGGGCGGCTTCACAGGGACCTTTCAGCAACGGTCCGGACCAGGCGGGATCTTTCGGAAGCCGTGCGTTCCTGATCACGGAACGGGAAAACGCGTTGTTGGAGCGCTGCGGCCGTCACTAGCTTGACGCGAATGCGGAGGCCCCTTTATCCCTGTTGACCGCCTTGTCCCTGGTGACCGTCACGCCGGCCGCGTCGGCCTGCAGCGCTCCCCGGCCCGCGCCGCCCGCGGCCACGTCGACCGGTCCCGCCGCTCCCGGAAGCCCGGCCGCCGGTCCCGCGAGCCCCGCCGCCAGCCCAGCCGAGCGGCGGCCCGCCGTCGACCTGGGCGCGTACGAGCAGGGCCGGTCGCGGCCCGTCGCCGACCCCGTCTACCCGGCCTACGGCAACCCGTCGATCGACGTGCTCCACTACGACCTGGCGCTGGACTGGAAGCCCGGCGCCCGCACGCTGACCGGCACGGCGCGGCTCACGGTGCGCGCGGCCAGGCCCATCAGCCGGGTCAAGCTGGACTTCGGGCGCGCGCTCAAGGTGGACGAGGTCACGGTGGACGGCACGCGGGCCAGGGCGACCCGCAAGTACGACGACCTCACCATCCCGCTGGCCGAGCCGCTCGGGGCCGACGAGGGCACGGTCGTGACCGTGCGGTACCACGGCCGGCCCAAGCCCGTGGACTCCGAGCAGCGGCGCAAGGACATCTCCATGCTCGGCTTCCGGATCGGGAGCGGGGGCAGGGCGTGGGCGCTGCAGGAGCCGTTCGGGGCGTTCACCTGGTTCCCGGTCAACGACCATCCGTCGGACGAGGCGCTCTACGACGTGGCGATCACCGTGCCGAAGGGGTGGTCGGGGGTCGCGCACGGGACGTACCAAACGTCTACTACAGCCCCGCGATCATGCTGCACGAGATCAGGGAGCGGCTCGGCGACCGGAAGTTCTGGGCCATGACCAGGGCCTGGCCCCAGGAGCACCGCAACACCACCCAGGACAGGGCCGCCTTCGTGAAGTGGATCAACCAGCACACGGGCCGGAACTTCACGAAACTCATCAACACGTGGCTGGACTCGAAGACCACGCCGCGCTGACGAACCCCAGAGAGTAGGTTGGGGCAGAGCCGAACAAACGGGGTTAATCATGTCAAACGGTGCCCGTCACGCTCTGGGAGTGGTCGCGGGGCTGCTCCTCCCGCCCCTCGTCGCCGCCGGTCTGTGGTACGGCGTCGGCGACCTCACGCTGCAGGCGCAGCAGTCCTTCCGGATCTCCTGGGTCGCGGTCGGCGTGCTCGCCGCCACGGCGATCGTCCTGGCCTTCCTGGCCGGCTCCCGCCTGTCGCCCGTCGCCTCGCTGCTCGGCGGCCTGGCCTTCACCGCCCTCGGGGTCATGCCGTTCGTGGAGACGTTCACCGGGGCACGGCTGCTGCCCGTGGACCTGCTCCCGGGCGCGTTCAGGAACGGCTTCACCACCTCGGCCTACTCGGGGCTGCTGGTCGTGGTCGGCGTGACGCTGCTGGTGGCGTCGCTGTTCCCGTCGCGCTGGCGGGGCTCGGCGCGTGGCCTGGCCGAGCCCGGCGAGTACGAGTCGTCGTGGGGTTCGGCGTCGCCGCAGTCACCGTACCTGCCGCCGCACCACGGCCCCGAGGACTCCACCCGGCCGATGTACCGCGAATGAGCCGCGCATGGCCTGGCAGAATGCGGCCATGCGCGACTTGAAGATCGTCGACTTCCTCGACCAGCTCGCCGACCGGGTGCCCGCGCCCGGGGGCGGCGCCACGGCGGCCCTGCACGCGGCGCAGGCCGCCGCGCTGCTCGGCATGGTGGCCCGCTACACCACCGGCGAGAAGTACACCGGCCACGCCGAGACCGTCGTCGCCGTGATCGCCGAGACCGACACCTTGCGGGCGCGGTCGCTGCGGCTGGCCGAGGAGGACGCGGCGGCCTTCACCGTCGTCACCGACGCCTACCGGCTGCCCAAGGGCGAGGAACGCAGCGCCGCCATCGCCAGGGCGCTGAAGGGCGCGGCCGAACCGCCCGCCAGGGTGATCGAGACCGCCACGCGCCTGGTCGAGCTGTGCGAGCTGCTGCTGCCGATCGGCAACCGCAACGTCGTCACCGACGTGGCCGCCGCCGCCGAGGCCGCCCGCGCCGCCCTCACCACGGCCAGGGTGAACGTCGAGGTCAACCTGCGCGGCATCAAGGACGAGCGGGTACGCGAGGAGCTGAACATCCGCGTCTCCGGCGTGGAGGCGGCCGTCGCCAAGGCAGACTGGGTGACCGCCGAGGTACGCGAGGAGATCTCTTGAAGACGCTGACCGGCAAGGACCTGGCCGCCGCGATCAGGGCTCAGACGCAGGCCGAGGCCGCGGCGGGCGTGCAGCCGCGGCTGGCCGTGGTCGTGGCCACGGCCGACGAGGCGAGCCTGTGGTACGTCCGCTCGATCGCCAAGGCGGCGGCCGCGGCCGGCATCGCCTGCGACGTGGTGGACCTGGGCCCCGGGGCCGCCCCCGACCACATCGGCGAGACGCTGGCCAGGCTGTCGGCCGACCCTCAGGTCCACGGCCTCATGCTGCAGACCCCGCTGCCCCCCGGCGCCTCGGCGCAGGAGCTGGCCGCGGCCATCGACCCGCGCAAGGACGTCGACGGCGCCAACCCGCTCTCGCTCGGCCGACTGGCGGCGGGGCTGCCCGCGTTCCCGCCCGCCACGGCGGCGGCCGTGCTGGCGCTGCTCGACCACCACGAGGTGGAGCTGGCGGGGCGGCGGGCCGTGGTGGTCGGCCGCTCGACGGTGGTGGGCAAGCCGCTGGCGCACCTGCTGCTCGACCGGCACGCCACGGTCACCGTCTGCCACTCGCGCACCCGCGACCTGGCGGCCGTCACCTCGCAGGCCGAGGTGCTGGTCGCGGCGGCCGGGCGGGCCGGGCTGATCGGGGCCGCGCACGTGGCGGCGGGCGCGGTGGTGATCGACGTGGGCACCAACCCGACCGACGACGGCGGGCTGACCGGCGACGTCGACTTCGAGGCGGTCTCGGGGGTGGCGGGCGCGCTCACCCCGGTGCCGGGCGGCGTCGGCCCGGTCACCACCGCCCTGCTGCTCCGCCACACCGCCAGGGCGGCGAACCTGCCGTGACCCGCTGGGTCTGCCCCGGGTGCGACCGGGAGTTCGCCCGCACCCGGCAGTCGCACGTGTGCGTGCCGGGCTGCACGGTGGAGGAGACGTTCGCGCCGCACCCGCCGGTCTACCGGGAGATCTACGACCGGCTGGTCGGCGGGCTCGGCCCGGTCCACGAGGACGCGGTGCGGGTCGGGGTGTTCCTCAAGCGCGAGCGGAAGTTCGCCGAGATCCGCCCGAAGGCCCGGAGCCTGTCGCTGGCGCTGGTGCTCCCCCGGCGGGCCGAGCACGCGCTGGTCTCCAGGGCGCTGCCCATGCCCGACGGTCACGTCTGGCACTTCTTCAAGCTCACCCGCGTCGAGGACGTGGACGAACACCTGCTCGATCTCATGGAGGAGGCCTACGATGGCTGACGTCCTCGTCGTCCAGAACAGCACGAGCGGCGGCCTCGGCCGCATGGCCGGCTGGCTGGAGGAGGCAGGGCTGACGCTCGACGTCGTGCCCGCCCACGCGGGCGCGCCGCTGCCCGGCCGCCTCGGCCACGACGCCATGATCATGCTCGGCGGCGGTTACCTGCCCGGCGACGACGACCGGGCCCCGTGGCTGCGTGACGCGCGGCGGCTGATGGGGCAGGCGCTGGCCGAAGGGGTGCCGGTGTTCGGCATCTGCCTGGGCGGGCAGATGCTCGCGCAGGTGGCCGGCGGTGAGGTGCGCGGTGACGCGGGCGCGCCGGAGAACGGCAGCCTGCCGGTCACGATCAGGCCCGAGGCCGCCACCGACCCGCTCTTCCACGGCCTGCCGCCGGTGGTGCCCGCGATCGAGCACCACAAGGACGCCGTCACCCGCCTGCCCGGCGGGGCCGTGCACCTGGCCGAGACCGCGAGCTGCCCGTACCAGGCGTTCCGGGTGGGCGAGCGGGCGTGGGGCGTGCAGTTCCATCCGGAGGTGCTGCCCGCGCGCATCCGGGAGTGGCGGGTGGAGGGGTTCGACCCCGACGAGGTGTACGCGCGGGCGGTGGCGGACGAGCCGGTCTCCACGCCGGTCTGGCGCACGGTGACCGGCCGCTTCGCCGCTCTCGTCGCCGCCGTCGCCGCCGCGCGGGCGGCCGCCGGTGACGGCTCGCCCGCCGAGGCGAGCGGCGCCGCCTGAGCGATCAGGCGTTCCGTACGGCGGCCGCGTCCTGGAGTCCGAGCAGCTCGACCGACTGCTCCCGCATCTCCACCTTCCTGATCTTCCCGGTCACCGTGAGCGGGAAGTCCTCCACCACGCGCACGTACCGGGGGATCTTGAAGTGGGCCAGCCGCCCGGCGCAGTACTCCCTGACCCGCTCGGCCGTCAGCGGCTCCGCGCCCGGCCGCATGATCACCCAGGCCATGACCTCCTCGCCGTACCGCTCGTCGGGCACCCCGATGACCTGGACGTCGGCGATGTCGGGATGCCCGTACAGGAACTCCTCGATCTCGCGCGGATAGACGTTCTCACCGCCCCTGATGATCAGGTCCTTGATCCGGCCGACCACGTTCACGTAGCCGTCGTCGTCCATGGTCGCCAGGTCCCCGGTACGCATCCACCGGGCCGCGTCGACGGCCTCGGCCGTCTTCTCCGGCTCGTCCCAGTAGCCGAGCATGACCGAGTACCCCCGCGTGCACAGCTCGCCCGGCTCGCCCCTGGGCACGGTGAGCCGGGTCTCCGGGTGCACGATCTTCACCTCGACGTGCGGCATCACCCGGCCGACCGTCTCGGTCCTGCGGGCCAGGTCGTCGTCGGACCTGGTCATCGTGGACACCGGTGAGGTCTCGGTCATGCCGTAGCAGATGGCGACCTCGCGCATGTTCATCTCGCCGACGACCCGCTTCATCACCTCCACGGGGCAGGGCGAGCCGGCCATGATGCCCGTGCGCAGCGACGACAGGTCGAACTTGGCGGCCAGCGCCAGCTCGGCGATGAACATCGTCGGCACCCCGTACAGGGACGTGCACCGCTCCTCCTCCACCGCGCGCAGCGTGGCCTCGGGGTCGAAGCCCGGCGCCGGGATGACGATGCAGGAGCCGTGCGAGGTGGCGCCCAGGTTGCCCATGACCATGCCGAAGCAGTGGTAGAAGGGCACCGGCAGGCACACCCGGTCCTTCTCGGTGTAGTGGATCAGCTCGCCGACGAAGAAGCCGTTGTTGAGGATGTTGTGGTGCGACAGCGTCGCGCCCTTGGGGAAGCCGGTGGTGCCGGAGGTGTACTGGATGTTGATCGGGTCGTCGAAGGCCAGCTCCGCCCCGCGGGCCGTCAGCGCGGCCGGGTCCGCCTTGGCCGCGGTCAGGGCGTCCCAGCTCGGGTCGTCCAGGTAGACGGCGTCCGTGAAGCCGATCTCCTCGACCATGGCCCGGTAGTCGCTGCCCTTGTGCGACAGGGCGCTGATCAGCAGCCGCATGCCCGACTGCTCGACCACGTACCGCAGCTCGTGGGTGCGGTAGGCCGGGTTGACGTTGACCAGGATCGCGCCGATCTTGGCGGTGGCGTACTGGACGATCACCCACTCGGCCCTGTTGGGCGCCCAGATGCCCACCCTGTCGCCCTTCGCGACGCCCCTGGCCAGCAGGGCTCTGGCCAGGTCGTCGACGTCGGCGTTGAGCTGCGTGTAGGTCCACCTGCGACCCGCGGGAACGTCCACGAGGGCTTCCCGGTCGCCGAAGCGGGCCACGGTGCGTTCGAGGTTCTCGCCGATGGTCTCGCCGAGGAGCGGGGTATCGGCGGTGGCGCTGGAGTACGACAGCATGACCACAGTGTCAGTCGGCCTCCGGCTCGCGCACCAGACCCCGGCCGCGACGCGCCGCGAACGCGAGCGCCACGAGCGCCGCGCCCGCCGCCGCCACGATCCGCCGCTGCCGCGTCACGCGCCGCTCCACCCGGGAGTACGGGGTCGTCGAGAACGACACCAGCTCGTAGCGCGAGACGTAGCCGGGCAGCACCCGCTCCAGCGCGTGCTCCAGCCGCTTGCCCGCCAGGAACAGCCCGGAGCCGACCTTGTCGCGCATCTCCACGAAGTTGTCCAGCGCCAGCCTGGCGATCACGTCGGTGTCGGCCTTGCGCCGCTCGAACAGCTCCAGCGCCCTGGGGAAGTCGTCGCCCGCCTCGTCCAGGCAACGGTCCAGCTCGACGCAGTCCTCGAAGCCGCAGTTGGCACCCTGCCCGTAGAAGGGCACGATGGCGTGCGCGGCGTCGCCGACCAGCCCGACCACGGTGTCCCCGACGCTGACGTGCCACGGCGAGCAGCGCATCGTGACCAGGTGGCCGACCGGATTCGCGCGGTAGTCGGCGACCAGGTCGGGCATCAGCCCGAACGCGTCGGGATAGTGCGCGGCGAAGTACGCCCTGATCCGCTGCGGCGAGTCGAGGGCGGCGAGCGCGTGGTGCGGCCAGAACAGGGTGCAGGTGAACGAGCGGTCCGGGTTCGGCAGGGCGATCATCATGGAGCGGCCGCGCGGCCAGATGTGCAGCGCGCCGGGATCCATGACGAACTCGCCGTTCCTGGCCGGGATCGACAGCTCCTTGTAGCCGTAGTCCAGGTACTCCTGGCTGAAGCTCACGCCGGGGAGCTGCTGCAGCCTGGCCCGGACCGCGCTGTACGCCCCGTCCGCGCCGATCACCACCCTGGCCGCGGCCTGCTCGCCCGACTCGAAGCGCAGCCGCCCCGTACGCTCGTCCAGCCCGGTCAGCCGGCACCCGAACCGCACCTCCACGCCCGGCTGCGCGGTCGCCGCCTCCAGCAGCTCCCTGTTGAGGTCCGCGCGGCCGACGGAGTTGATCGCCTGCGACCGGTCGGCGCTGTACGGCTGGAAGGCGAGGGCGCCGTCGGGGGCGTGCATCATCCGGCCGGCCATGGGCAGCGCCGCGTGCAGGACCTTGCCGTCGAGGCCGAGGCGGCGCAGGGCGTCGATGCCGCGCTGCGAGATGGCCAGGTTGATCGACCTGCCGCGGTCGGGGCCGCGCTCGCGGGGGTCGGGGCGGCGTTCGTACAGGGTGACGTGGTGGCCGCGGCGGGCCAGGTAGCAGGCGAGCAGGCAGCCGACCAGCCCGGCGCCGACGATCGAGACCTCCATTCCTCCTTCGTACGGCGAGGGGCGGGGGTTGTCTAGGCGAGGGCCGCGGTGATGGCCCGTGCCGTGGCCTGCCAGATCGGGGTGCCGGGGGTGATGACGTCCTGGTGGTCGCCGGGCAGCTCCAGGTAGGTCACGTCGTCGCCCGCCTGCCGGGCGGCTGTGGTGTAGCGGCGGGCGAAGTCGACCAGGTTCACGTCGTCGCCCCTGCCCTGGACGACGACCTGGGGGACGCCCAGGGGGAGGCGGAGCAGGGGGGAGGAGGCGTGCAGCTCGCCGGCCGGCAGGGCGTCGCCGTCCCCGGGGGCGGGCACGGCCGGATCGCCGTCGCCGTCGCCGTCACCCGAGCCGTCGCCGTCACCCGAGCCGTCGCCGTCACCCGAGGCGTCGCCGTCACCCAGGGCGGCGGCGACCGCGCCGTGGCTGAGCCAGCGGCGGTCGGCCTCGACCAGGTCCAGGACGCCCGCCAGCGACACCGCCAGGGTGACGCGCGCCCCGTCGGCCACGGCGCGCAGGGCGAGCTGGGCGCCCGCCGAGTGCCCGGCCACGGCGACCCGGCCCAGGTCGAGCGCCGGCTGCCGCGGGGTGGCCTGACCGGCCGCGGCGGCCGGTCCCGGCGCCGGGTCGCTGCCGTGGCGGGCGGCCAGGCCGGACGTGACGGCCGGTCCCGGCGCCGGGGCGGGGTCGCTGCCGTGGCGGGCGGCCAGGCCGGACGCGATGACCGGTCCCGGCGCCGGGGCGGGGCCGATCCCTGCGAGGGCGGCCAGGCCGGCGGCGATGTCGTGCCTGGTCGCGGCCCAGCCGTGCCGGTCGGGGCGGCGGTACTCCAGGTTCCAGACCGCGAACCCGCGCCCGGCCAGGTCCGCGCAGAGCGCCTCCATGAGGTCGGCCGCCCAGATCGACCGCCAGTACCCGCCGTGGATCAGCGCCACGACCGGCACCGCCTCCGCCCCGCTCTCCGGAAGGTAGAGATCGCCCCACTGCTCCGGGGACGGCCCGTAGGCGATCCGCCGCACGCCCGGGTGGCGGGCCCGGTGCACGGCGTGCCGGATGCCCCAGGCGAGCCCGGCGATCCCGCGTCCGTTGATGTGCGGGGCGCCCGCGACCCGGTCGAGGTCGACCGGCACCACCACCCCGGTCCCGGGCGGCTGCCTGATCAGGGTCGATGCCTCCCGGGCCGGCGCGGGCACGACGACGACCACGGCCTCCTCGCGCACGAGGGACCTCAGGTGGGCGGCGTCCCGGGCGTGGACGAGCCTCCCCCGCACCCCCAGCGCGGCGAACTCGCGGCGGGCGATCTCGCCGAGCAGCCCGGCGTCCACCGCCACCCCAGGACCGACGATCACCAGGACATCGCACATGGGGATACCTTAGGCCGGGTGCATGTGAAGCAGCTTCACCCGTGGCCCTCCAGCGTCGCCGAGGCGGAGTCCATCCAGGACCGGCTCCGCGGGGAGGTCGAGCTGACAGGACCGGACACGTTCGCGCTGGTGGCCGGGCTGGATGTGCATTACCACGGCGACGACGAGCTGACGGCCGCGGTGGTCGTGCTCGACGCCGCCACGCTGGAGCCGGTGGAGGAGGTGGTGGCGCACGGGGAGGCGGCCTTCCCGTACGTGCCGGGCCTGTTCGCCTTCCGCGAGCTGCCCGCGCTGGTGGCGGCGCTCGAACGGCTCACGGTGACGCCCGACCTGCTGGTCTGCGACGGGTACGGGCTGGCGCACCCGCGCGGCTTCGGCCTGGCCTGCCACCTGGGCGTGCTGACGGGGCTGCCCGCGCTGGGGGTGGGCAAGACGCCGTTCGTCGGCACGCACGAGCCGCCCGGGCCCGAGCGGGGGGCCTGGACGCCGATCGTCCACGACGGCGGCACGGTCGGCCGCGCCCTGCGCACGCAGCGGGAGATCAAGCCCGTGTACGTCTCGCAAGGGCACCGCATCGCGCTGGACGTCGCCACGGACCAGGTCCTGCGCCTGACCCCGCGCTACCGCCTCCCCGAGCCCGTCCGCCGCGCCGACCACCTGGCCCGCCACCCGTCCTGACCATCCCCCTCCCGGTCAGGCGGGTTGGTGAGCGCCCGAGGAGGCCAGGGGCGGGAGGACGGCCTGGGCGTCGGCGCCGCCGAACCACAGCCCGATCATGAACGCCGCCGTCGCCTCCAGCAGCGCCGCCCGTTCCAGGCCGCCACCGTCCACGGGGGTGCAGCCCAGGCCGGCGACGAGCGTGCGGGCGGCCGCCAGCGCCCCGGGGTCGTCACCGCACAGCGGCACCGCCAGCGGCCGGCCGTCGAAGACCGGCGGCGTCATCCGCCACACGTCCACGTGGCACAGGTTGAACGCCTTCACCACGTGACCGCCGGTGACGTCGCCGATCAGCCGGGCGAGGGAGCGCGTGATGTCGTACTCCTTCGGGTTGGCGTTGGTCACGTCGACGAGCGCCTTCCCGCGCAGCGCCGCCCCGGCCGCCTGCAGCGTGTCGAGCAGCCCCGCCTCCCTGACCGCGACCACCACGACCTCCCCGAACCCGGCCGCCTCCGCGAAGCTCCCGGCCCGCACCTCCGCACCCGCCCGGGTGGTCATCCGGGCGGCCTGCGCCGCGCCGCGGCCCGGGTCCCGCCCGCTCACCATCACCTCGTGGCCGGCCCGCGCCCACTGCGTGCCCAGCGCGTCAGCCATGCCGCCCGCGCCCAGAATCCCGATCCTCATGTCCGTCCTCCATCGTGGAAGGGCTTTACTGGAACACGTGGACTCTAGAAGTCCCGACACACACCATCCGGTGCCTAACGGAGGGCTCCCGTTGTTCCTTGCCGACTGCCAGGCCAGACTCGCCTTCGACCTGATGGCCAACACCTGGAACGCGGTCGTCGTCTGGTCGCTGCGCCACGGCCCGCGCCGCCCCGGGCGGCTGCGCGAGGAGATCGGCGGCATCAGCACCAAGGTGCTGACCGAGACGCTGCGCCGCCTGGAGTTCAACGGCCTGGTCGCGCGCCGCGTCTACGCCGAGGCGCCGCCCAGGGTCGAGTACGAGCTGACCGACCTGGGCCGCTCGCTGCTGGGCCCGATCGAGGCGTTCGGCGAGTGGGCGTTCCACCACGCGGACGAGGTCATGGCCGCCCAGGACCGCCACGAGCCCGCGCCGTGACCGTCAAGCGCAGGCAACACTTTACTTAAACCGAGTGTTACCGAATCACTACCCTGGGTAGCTAGTCGAGGGTTGTTCATTACCGTCACCCAGGAGGTTCCATGCTCTTCACTCCCCGCAGGATCGCCGGCGCCGCCGTCATCGCGGGCGGCCTGGCCCTGCTCGCCGCGCCCGCCGCGCACGCCGTCGTCGATCCGATGATGATCACCGAGTGCCTCACCGGCTCCGTCGGCGAGGTGACCCATCTCGTGGATCCGTCCGCTCCCGGCGTGCCGGCCGAGGTTCCCGCGGTGAACTGCCTGGCTCCCTGACCGCCGGGGAGAGGCCACCGGCGTAGGACCACCCCTCGACGACCGGAACCACCGGTGCGGGCGGCGCGATCATCGCGCCGCCCCGTCCCAGCAACCGAAGAGCAGCAGCAAGGAGTTCCGTTGAAGGTCCGAGTCCTGACAGCCATCGCCGCCCTGGCGTTGGCCGGCGGCGCGCCACCACTCCATCTCGACAGTCTCGGCTCGGGCGGTCCGCCGCTCCTCAACGTCGAGACCATGGTCCAGCACGTGAACCTTCTGACGTCGTAGTGCGACTCGCGCAGCTGTCCGTGGCCGACTCGCCGGCCGGGCCACGGACGATGCTGGGGCGCGTCGGCTATGTCATGTTCCTCAGCCGCTGGATCCAGGTGCCGCTGTATCTGGGGCTGATCGTCGCTCAGGTCGTGTACGTGTGGCGGTTCCTGGCGGAGCTGCTGCACCTGGCACACCTGGGCTTCGGCGGGCACCCGCCGGAGACGACCGTCATGCTGATCGTCCTCGGGCTCGTCGACGTGGTGATGATCTCCAACCTGCTCATCATGGTCATCATCGGCGGCTACGAGACGTTCGTCTCGCGGCTGCGCATCGAGGGCCATCCCGACCAGCCGCAGTGGCTCTCCCACGTGAACGCGAACGTGCTGAAGGTCAAGCTGGCCATGGCGATCATCGGCATCTCCTCCATCCACCTGCTCCAGATCTTCATCAACGCGGCCAGGCCCACCATCACCGACAGAGAGCTGATATGGAAAACCCTGATCCACCTGACCTTCGTCGTCTCGGCGCTGGCGCTTGCCGCGATCGATCGCATCATGGAGGGTGGCCGCCCCCAGCACGGCACGGGCGGTGCGGAGCGGCCCGGGCAGCTGCAGCCGGAGCGGATGGCCGCCTAGGCGGGCGATCCGGGGGCGCGGGGCGGTGTCACGGGGGGAGGCCCGGATGGGGGTGAGGAGCGCCGCGGCCGCCGGGCTCGGGGCCGTCGCCCTGGCCCTGCTCTGCTGCACCGGCGCGTACGCCGAGGACGACGCCGGCGGCGGCGCGAAGTCGGGCCCGGCGCCGCTGATCGGCGATGTGATCATTTTCAATGACGAGATCGTCGAGCCCGTCTCGCTGCCGTTGAGCACCTGTGGCGGCGTGGTCCCGCTGCTCAGCAAGTCGCCCGCCACCTGCGAGGGCACCTCCCGCGTGTCGGACGACGACGCGTGAGCCCGTACGTGCCCGCCCGCGGGGGTGGGCGGGCACCCGGGCCGGCTCAGCCGCCGGCCAGGAGGTCCTCCAGCACCACGGCCACGCCGTCCTCGTCGTTGGACAGCGTCCGGTGCCCGGCCGCCGACAGCACCATCGGGTGGGCGTTGGCCATCGCGTACCCGGCTCCCGCGTAGAGCAGCACCGCCAGGTCGTTGGGCATGTCGCCGAACGCCACCACGTCCGCGGCCGCCAGGCCCCGCTCCGCGCAGAGCCGGTCCAGCGTGACGGCCTTGGTCACCCCGGCGGCACTGATCTCCAGGATCCCCTCCACCCCCGAGTACGTGACCTCGGCCAGGTCGCCGATCGCCCCCGCCACGGCCGCGTACATCTCGTCGGCCGTGTGCGCGGGCGACAGGGCCAGCAGCTTGACGATCGGCCGGCCCCCGTCGAAGACCGACTCCACCTCCAGGTAGGACGCCAGGTCGTGCTCGACCCGCCTGGTGTAGGCGGCCTCGGCCAGCACGTTCCTGCCGGTCTCGACGGCCAGGCCGACACCGGGCAGCGCCAGGGTCAGCGCCTCGATGACCTTGCGGGCCGTCCCGGGGGCGAGGGGGCTGCTGGCGGTGATCTCGTCGGTCGCGACGTCGTACACGATGGCGCCGTTGCTGCAGATGGCGGTGCCGGTCACGCCGGCCTGCCGGGCGATCTCGACGACGCCGCGCGGCGCCCTGGCGGTGACGAAGACGATCTCGGCGCCGGCCGCGCGGGCCGCCTGGAGTGCCTGCCTGGTACGTGCGGTGACGGTGCCCGCGGTGGTGAGGAGAGTGCCGTCGAGGTCGGTGGCCACGATCCGGGGGAAGGTTCCGATGCTCACGGCAGCGATTATTGCGACTTATCCGGATGAATCACCCGAGAGGTGGGCGGTAGGGTACGCGCGTGCTCTCCGCCCCTCGCCCGGACGACCGGGTCGCCTCCGCCTTCCGGTTCGCCACCGAGCTGGTCGCGTGGGTCGCGACGCCGTGGGCGCTGGCCTCGTACTCCGTGCCGCTGGCCGTGCTGTCGGTGATCGTGCTGATCGGGCTGCCCACGGTCTTCTCCACCCCCGGCGACAAGCGGAGCGTGATCGTCGCCGTGCCGGGTGTCGTGACGATCCTGCTGGTCGCCCTGCACGTGGTGGCCGCCGTGGCGGCGGCGTGGGTGGCCTGGCACGCGTTCGCCGCCGCGCTGGTCTCCGTGCTGGCCGTGGTGACGGTGGTGATGGAGCTGCCGCGCTGGCGGTGGCTGCTGTCGCGCTGAGCGCCCGTCAGAGCTGAGATCGACCAGAGCTGAGGGCCGGTCAGAACTGAGGACCGGTCAGAGCTGAAGGCCGGTCAGATGCGCAGCTCCGCGGGGAGCAGCGTGGCCGCGTCCGTGAGCTCCAGGCCCAGGAGCTGCCCGGCGTCGCCGTAGTCGAGGACGATGTCCTCCGCCACGACCTGGCGCCTCGCCTCGCCCGGCACGATCTCGTGCTTCATCGCGATGTAGGCCAGGTTCCGCGCGCTGTCCACGCTCACGTACACCGTCCGCGGCCGCTGCCCCGCCTGCTCCTCGTCCCAGGTCAGCAGGCCCTCCCTGGCCTCGTGCGAGCCGGTCACCGCCGCCCTGACCGTGATCATCGCCAGCTCGATCGCCTCCAGCGAGTCGAGCCCGGAGACCTTCCGCTCGTGCTCCCATCCGTCGAGCCCGTCGATCCGGTACGGGCACGACCACTCGCCCGTCGGTTCCTCGTAGGGCACGCCGACCGTGACCACGACGTCCCGTGGCGGATCGGTGCGCAGCTCCAGCACGCGGTGGGCGATCTCGTACATGTCTGCTCATCTACCCCCCGGGCCACTCGTGGAAGACTCGGCGAGGCACCAGTTAGGCATCGGCGGCCCGCGTACCATATCGTCGCCGGAGGACCATTCGCCCACGGGAGCGCTGAGATGAACGAGTCGTTCGGGAGCCGCCTGCGAGCCAGACTCGACGCGTGCGGGCCGCTCTGCGTGGGCATCGACCCGAGCCCCGCCCTGCTCCACACCTGGGGGCTCGACGACTCCCCCGCGGCGCTGGAGCGCTTCTGCCGCACGGTGGTCGAGGCGGTGGCCGACGTGGCCGCCGTGGTCAAACCGCAGTCGGCCTTCTTCGAGCGCTGGGGCAGCCGCGGCATCGCCGTCCTGGAGCGCACCATCGCCGACCTGCGCGAGGCGGGCACGCTGGTGCTGCTCGACGTCAAGCGGGGCGACATCGACAGCACGATGGCCGCCTACGCCGAGGCGTACCTCGACAAGGGCAGCCCGCTGGCCGCCGACGCCGTGACGCTCAGCCCCTACCTGGGGTTCGGGTCGCTGGAGGGCGCGATCACCTCGGCGATGGCCAACGACGCGGGCGTGTTCGTGCTGGCCCGCACGTCCAACCCGGAGGCGGCCGGGCTGCAGCGGCTCGTGGCCGGCCAGGTGCTGGCCGGGGCCGCCGCGGCGAACGCGGGGCACGCGCCCTTCGGGCCCGTCGGCGTCGTGATGGGCGCCACGCTGCCCGCGCTGGAGCACTCGCTGGACGACCTCAACGGGCCCGTCCTGGCGCCCGGGCTGGGCGCGCAGGGGGCCACCCCGGCCGACGTGGCGCGGCTGTTCGGGTCCGTACGCCACGCCGTCGTGCCGTCGGTGTCGCGGGCCGTACTGGCCGACCCGAAGCTGGTGCGCTCCCGTACGCTGCACTACCGCGACGAGTGCGCCGCCCACCTCGCGGCCGGCGCCCCCGCTCAGAAGTGAGTGGCGATCCCGTACGCCTCGCGCAGGCTCGCCATGTCCAGCAGGTCGCGCTCCCTGGGGGTGTACCCCTGGTGGAAGTGCACCTGCTGGGCCACTGACAGGCACGGCACGGCCACGCCTGCGATCTCGCCGGTGACGAGGACGCCGGCCGGGTAGGCGAGGGCGCCGCCCCCGTCGTCGAGCCGCTGGAGCGCCGAGCCGTCGGGCCGGAAGTGCAGCGGATGCAGGTCCACCTCGCGCCCGCCGGGGCCCGTCATGACGAAACGGGCGGGCCGTCCCGGCACGACGCCTTCCGTGCGCTCGGCGTACCCCAGGCTCTCCAGGGCGGCGATCACAGCCGGCTCCTGCTCCACGCGGTGCAGCAGGTCGAGGTCAGCGTGCTCCCTGGTGATCCGGCCGACGAGCGCGTCGATGCCCCAGCCGCCGGCCACCCAGACCTGGCAGCCCGCCTTCCTGAGCGTCTCCAGCACGTGCAGCACGGCGCTCGCTTCGAACATGACGACGATCCTAGGTCAGCCGGCCCGGTGGACGGCGGCCAGCACCGCGTGCACGGAGGCGGTCAGCACCGAGGTGTCCTGGGCCGCGCCCCAGCAGGTGGTGCCGTTCACCTTGGCCTCGACGTAGGCGATGGCCCGGCTGCCCCTGCCGGGGTCCAGGGCGTGCTCGGCGTAGTGCAGGATGTCCACGTCGATCCCGTCGCCGGCGAGCGCGGCGGTCAGCGCGGACAGCGGGCCGTTCCCGGTGCCGCTCAGCCGGCGGCCGTTGCGCAGCGTCCCGGTGAACTCGTGCGCGCCGGGCCCGGTCTCCACCGTGCTCCAGTCCGCCAGCGCGCCGATCTCCCCCGGCGCCAGGTAGGTGGCGTGGAAGAGCTCCCAGAGCTGCTCGGCGGTGATCTCCTCGCCGCTGCCGTCGGTGGCCTGCTGGACGACCGACGAGAAGTCGATCTGCAGCCGCCGGGGCAGCTCCAGGCCGTAGCGGGTGTGCAGCAGGTACGCGATGCCGCCCTTGCCCGACTGGCTGTTGACGCGGATGACCGCCTGGTAGCCGCGCCCCACGTCGGCCGGGTCGATCGGCAGGTACGGCACCTCCCACGGCGCCTGCTCCGGCGGCACGCCCAGGTCGGCGGCCCGCTTGGCGTGGTGGGCCATGCCCTTGTTGATGGCGTCCTGGTGGGTGCCGGAGAACGCGGTGTAGACCAGGTCACCCGCGTACGGGTGGCGCTCGGGCACCGGCAGGCGGTTGCAGTGCTCGACGACCCTGCGCACCTCGTCGATGTCGGACAGGTCGATCATCGGATCGACGCCCTGGGCGTGCAGGTTCAGCGCGAGCGTCACCAGGTCCACGTTGCCGGTGCGCTCGCCGTTGCCGAACAGGCAGCCCTCCACCCGCTGGGCCCCCGCCAGCACGGCCAGCTCGGCGCAGGCCACGCCGGTGCCGCGGTCGTTGTGCGGGTGCACGGACAGGATCACGGCGTCCCTGCGGTCGAGGTGGCGGTGCATGTACTCGATCTGGTCGGCGTACACGTTGGGCGTGGCCACCTCGACCGTCGCGGGCAGGTTGTGGGTCACGGGGCGGTCGGGCGAGGCGTCCCACAGGGCGGTCAGGTCGTTGCAGACCTCCAGCACGAAGTCCGGCTCGGTGAGGTTGAACACCTCGGGCGAGAACTGGAAGCGGATGTCGCGGTCGCCCGCGAGGCGGGCGATGTGCCCGGCGGCGTCCCTGATCAGCGCGCGCAGCGCGGGCCTGTCGTGGCCGAGCACCACGTCGCGCCAGGTGGGCGCGGTGGGCGTGTAGAGGTGCACGACCACGCGGGACATGCCTTCGATCGAGGCGAAGGTGCGCTCGATCAGGTCGTGCCTGGCGGGCGTGAACACCACCACGCTGACGTCCTCGGGCACGGCGCCCGGCGTGGCCAGGTGGCGGATGAAGTCGAAGTCGAGCCGGCTGGAGGAGGGGTAGCCGACCTCGATCTCCTTGAAGCCCATGCCGGTGAGCAGCTCGAACATGCGGCGCTTGCGCTCGGGGTCCATCGGCTCGGCCAGGGCCTGGTTGCCGTCGCGCAGGTCGACGGGCACCCACAGCGGGGCCTCGGTGATGCGCCGCGCCGGCCAGGCCCGGCCGGTCAGCGGCACCTCGACGCGCTCGTGGGCGGGCCGGTAGCGGTGGTACGGCATGCTGCTGGGGCGCTGCCGGTTCCAGTCGTACACGTGTTTCTTCCCTCTCGGTCGTGACGGAGAGACCGGCATGCACCCGAACCACCGCGGCGGGGTGCCGGTCCGGTCAGGCCCCGCCGCGGCGGCCAAGAAGGAGGCGACCGTACGACGTCATGAGGGGTAGACTAACCACAACACAGGTCCTCAGACAACCTGAGAGGTTCACCGCCATGCCGCTCGGCTCACTCCGCCCCAGCCCCCTCGTCGAGCAGGCCACCGAGCACCTGCGCGAGCAGATCACGCAGGGCGAGTGGCCGGTGGGCACCCGCCTGCCCGGGGAGAACACGCTGGCCAGGACGCTCGGGGTGGGCCGCTCGACGGTGCGGGAGGCACTGCGGGCGCTGGCCGGGGCGGGGCTGGTGCAGGCCCGGCAGGGGTCGGGGGTGTTCGTGATCGCGACGGAGCCGGCGGAGGACTGGCCGGCCCGGCTGCGGCGGGCCGCCATCACCGACGTGTACGAGGTCCGCATGATCGTCGAGACCCAGGCGGCACGGCTGGCGGCGGGGCGGCGTACCGACGAGGACGTGGCGGCACTGGAGTCGGCGCTGCAAGGGCGCGAGCGGGCGGCGGCCGGTGACGACGCGGCCTTCGTGGACGCCGACATCACGCTGCACGCGGCGGTCGTGGCGGCGGCGCGCAACCCGGTGCTGTCGGACCTGTTCGCCGAGTTCGCGCCCGCGCTGCGGGAACGGCTGATCGACCTGGTGGAGATGCTGGAGCTGCGCAAGCACGACCCCAACACCGGGCACGGCACGCACGCCGGGCTGGTGGCGGCCATCCGGCGGGGCGACGGTGACGCGGCCGAGGAGATCCTGCGGGCGGAGCTGGAGCAGACCCTGGCCCTGCTCCACCGCCGGAACCCCTGACCGCCCGGTTTCCGCCGCCTGCGAGCCCGGCCGCACCCGCCCCGGCCTCAGCCCGTGGGGCCCACGTCAGGGCGGATCTCGTCGTCCTCGTCGCCGGGCTCCTCCTCAGGCTCCGGCTCGTCCTGCTCGTCGGGCAGGTCGGCGGGCACCGGACGGCGCGACCTCGGCGTGTCGCAGCCCGAGCGCTCGGCGACCACGTCGCTCTCCCCGCTCACCCCGCCCACGGCTTCCGGCAGCTCATCGGATGTCTGGCTCATAGCCTCTCACCTGCCCTGACGGCACTGCCCGAACCAGCCTTGCCAGGGTCCCGAGGGTGATCTCCCGCACGCAGCGCCCGACCGCCCGCATCATCCTGGCCGACCCGGACGACCGGGTGCTGCTGTTCCGGTTCATCCCGCCTGACCCGTGGCCGAAGGAGCCCGCCTGGCACCTGCCCGGCGGCGGCATCGAGGCGGGCGAGACGCCCGCGCGGGCGGCGGCGCGCGAGGCGTACGAGGAGACCGGTCACGTGCTGGACCCCGCCGAGCTCGGTGATCCCGTGGCCACGAACGAGGGCGCGTGGTCCAACCAGCGCCGGTCAGCCGAGCGCGTCCTCGATCTCGCGGCGGGTCGGCATCGAGGTGCTGGCGCCCTCCCGCTGCACCGACAGCGCCGCCGCCGTGGCGGCGAAGCTCAGCGCGTCGGCCACGGGCATCCGCTCGGTGCGCGCCACCGCCAGCGCCCCCACGAACGTGTCACCGGCCGCCGTCGTGTCCACCGCGTCCACCTTCACGGCGGGCACCCGCAGCCGCTCCCCCGACCTGGACCCGTACAGCGCCCCGTCGGAGCCCAGCGTGATCACGGCCTCCTCCACCAGCTCCAGCAGCGCCTCCAGGGCGGCCTCCGCCCCCTGGACGCCGGTGATGGCCGCGGCCTCGTGCTCGTTCGGCACGATGGTCGTGACCGCCTCCAGCAGCTCGGCGGGCAGCGGCTGGGCCGGGGCGGGGGTGAGGAAGACCGGCACGCCGGCCACGTTGCCGGCCTGCGCCGCCGCCACGACCGCCGCCATGGGCAGCTCGAGCTGGAGCAGCAGCACGCTGGAGGAGGCGATCGCCGCCAGGTCCTCGCCGGAGGGGCCGGTGATGGTGCCGTTCGCGCCGGGGACGACGATGATCGAGTTCGCGCCGTCGTCGTCCACCATGATGTGGGCGATGCCGCTGGGGCCCGGCACCTGGCGCAGGCCGCGCACGTCGACCCCGGCCTCGGCCAGCGTGGAGCGCATCTCCGCCCCGAACCCGTCGTCGCCCACCGCCCCCAGGAACGCCACCTCGCCACCCGCCCGCGCGGCGGCGATCGCCTGGTTGGCGCCCTTCCCGCCCGGCACGGTACGGAACCGGTGACCGGTGACCGTCTCACCCAGCTTCGGGGCTTTCGAGACGTACGCGACGAGGTCCATGTTGGCGCTGCCGAAAACCGAGATCATGACGTCATCATCTCCTGAGTACGGGCGGCCAGCTCGGCAAGACCCACCCCGTCGAAGCCTGTCAGGCTGCTGGCCAGGCTGTCACGCATGCGCCACCGCTCCGGCACGCCGCCGTTCAGCGCGCCCGCGACGGCCCCGGCCGTCGCTCCGGCGGAGTCGGTGTCCCAGCCCCCGGCGACCGCTCCGGCGATCGTGGCGGTGAAGTCGCCCCTGCCGTGGATCAGCGTGGCCGCCACCAGGGCGGCGTTGTTGATCGTGTGCACCCAGTGCAGGGCGCCGTGGCGCTCGTGGAGCCGGTCGACGACCCGTTCGAAGTCGTCCTCGCCCGCGGCGTCCGCGACCGCCAGGCGGACTGCCTCGTGCAGCCGCGACCCCTCGGGCACCACCGACAGCCCCGCCCGCACGACCTCCTCCGCGGAGCCGGCCACCATCGAGGCGGCGCACATCGCGGCCGCGAACATCGCCCCGTAGATCCCGTTCGCGGTGTGCGTGAGCCGGGCGTCGCGCCAGGCGTGCTCGGCCGCCGCCGCCGGGTCGCCCGGGTTCACCCAGCCGTACACGTCCGCCCTGATCAGCGCGCCGATCCACTCCCTGAACGGGTTGCGGTAGGTGGCCGTGGCCGGGGGCTCGACGCCGTCCAGGAGGTTGCGGTACGCGACGCGCTCGGCGGTGAACGTCCGGCCCGCGGGCAGCTCGTCGAGCCACAGCCTGGCCACGTCCTCGGTGGTGAAGCCGCGGCCGTGGCGCTCCAGGAGGGACAGGGCGAGCAGCGGGTAGTTGAGGTCGTCGTCCTCGGGGATGCCGTCGATGTTCTCGGCGAGGGAGTTGACGGCGCTGCGGCGGTTCCACGGCCAGCGGCGGGCGACGTCGCCCGGCAGGCCCTCGGCGGTGAACCAGCCGCGGATCGGCCAGTTGCCGGTGGCCTCGGCGATCTCCCTGATGCCCTGCCTGGGGATCTTCTCCACGGGCTTGCCCAGCACGCACCCGGCCGCCCGCCCCAGCCACGCACCGAGGACCCGCGCAGGATCCACTGCCACGCCCGCCTGCCGTGGAGCGGGCCAGGCGGGGCAGGCGGCGATGATGCCCGGCAGGTCCGACGGCTCGGGCAGCGGTGACGGGATGGCTGCCAGCTCGTCCAGCAGCTCCTCCGCCAGCCCGCGCAGCCGCGCCGCGCCCGGTTCCGAGGCGCCCGCGCGCGGCGGCGCGTCGTGCCCGCCTGCCGCGTGCCAGCGGGCCGCGATCTTCCGGACGTCGCGGCCGTCCTCGGCTGCCTGGCGCAGCTCGTGCCCGACGAGGTCCTCCGGCTGGACCCAGGTGAGCCTGATCATGCGCGCTCGAGCTCGGCGAAGGCGGACTCGTGGGCGCGGCGCCGTGCCAGGTCGCCGGCGTGCACGCGGCGCGCCACCTCCGCGATGGCCAGCCCGGGAGCCACCAGGTCCGTACGGCTGGCCGCCCCCACCTGCGCCACCCACTCCTGCGGCACGCAGGACAGGCCGCCGAGCGCGCCCGCGATGGCCCCGCCCATGGAGGCGATCGAGTCGGCGTCGCGCCCGTAGTTCACCCCGCCCAGCACGGTGTCGCGGAAGTCGCCCTTGGCGATCAGCAGGAACCCGAGCGCCAGCGGCAGCTCCTCGATGCTGTGCACCCGGCTCGGCCTGCGCGCGCCCAGCCCCTGGTCGCGGTAGGTGTCGGCGACGGTGTCGTACGGCCGCACGGCGGCGCGCAGCGCCTCGAACGAGCCGTCCCAGTGCCCCAGCCCGGCGGCGGTCTCGCAGACGGCCTCGATGGCGGCCCTCGTACCGTCCTTGGCCAGGCGCAGGCAGGCGCCCACCACGGAGTCGGCGGTGGCGCCCGGCCGCATGGCCTCGGCCACGGCGGCGGCCATCACGCCGGCGGCCTCGCGGCCGTAGCTGGACTGGTGCGCCCCGGTCAGCTCGATGGCCTCGGCGTAGGCGGCGTCGGGGTCGGCGGCGTTCACGATGCCGACGGGGGCCACGTACATGGCGGCGCCGCAGTTCACGATGTTGCCGACGCCGGCCTCACGGGGGTCGGCGTGCCCGTAGTGCAGCCGGGCCACGATCCACTTCTCGGCCAGGAAGATGCGCTGCAGGGGCAGCGCCTCGGCCTCCAGCTCGGGGATCCAGCGCCGCTCGCCCATCAGCTCGGGCACCAGGTGCTCGGCCATCGCGTACGCGTCCAGGTGGCCGCCGGTCTTCTCGTACACGCGGATCAGGGCGTGCGTCATCAGCGTGTCGTCGGTGATGTGGCCGTCGCCCTTGTGGTACGGGGCGATGGGGCGGGCGTTGCGCCAGTCCTCGTTGAACGGCGGCACGATGCCCTCGACGCGGCCCCCGTACCGCTCCACGATCTGCTCGGGAGTCCAGCCCTCGGTGGCGCCGCCCAGCGCGTCACCGACCGCCGCCCCCGCCACGCAGCCAGTGGCTCTGTCCTCAAGCGGCGTCATGCGATTCCCTCCAGTAGTTCGATCAGATCACGGCCCGCCAGGTCAGGCAGGCAGCAGCCGGCCAGCGTGCGGGCCGAGGCGGTCCACCCCTCCGGGATCGCCTCGTACCCGCCGCACGCCCCGGCCAGCGCTCCAGTGAGCGCGGGAGCCGAGTCGGCCAGCGGGGCCAGGCAGGCCGCCGCCGGGACGGCCCTGGTGAGGTCGCCGGCGGCGGCCTCGGCCAGCGCGAGCGCCACCGGGACGGTCTGCGCGGCGCCCACGCCGTAGCTGTAGACGTGGTCGAGCAGCGCGGCGTCCAGCGCGGGGATCGCGCCGAACGGGTCGCCCGCCTTCCTGGCGACCTCCAGGGCCAGGCGGGCGTTGTGGCCGATGGCGGTGTCCTCCGGCAGGACGGCGAGCGCCGCCTCCACCGCCGCGCCCGGCCGGCCCGACGTCACGGCCTCCTCGATCGCGGCGGCCACGGCCCGGGCGGCCAGCACGCCGTCGCCGGCGTTCGTCACCTGGGCGTCCTGCGTCGGGTCCCTCCCCAGGACCCCGTACGCGACGGCCCGGATGGCGGCGGCGTCATCGAAGTGGTGCGGGTTGTCGTGGCCGGAGGCGGGCGGCTCGACGCCCTTGGCCAGGTTGTCGAGCGCGGTCGCCACGGAGATGCGGGCCCTGACGCGCGGGCCGCCGCCGGTCCGGCCGCCGCCTGCGCCGTTACCCGCAGCGGTGCCCGCCCCGCCGCCCGCGCCGGCGTCATCGCTCGCGGTGAGCTCCCTGAACGCCTCGGCGCGCGGGCGGTCGATCGTCAGCATCGTCCACGCCAGCCACTCGGCGTCGTCGGACGGGCCCACCCGGAGCGGCGCGATGGGCTGGTTCAGCGCGAACGGCACCGGGAGCGTGGTGACGTGGTGCTCCTCGGCGAACGCGTCCAGCTCGCGGTACAGGCGGCGGCTCCAGGGCGCGTGCAGGGCCGCGCGATGCCTGGCCGCCGGCCAGCCCACGGCGTCACCGATGGCGAGGCCGATGAAGGCCCCCCTGATTCTGTCCCCCGACATGGTGATCTACAGTCCTTCCGCCAGCTCGTCGGCGACGTCCAGCACGTGTCTTCCGGCCACGACGGGCAGGCACTTGCCCGTCACGGGGCCTATCCTGGCGGCCCATCGGGCCGGGACGCCCCGCTCGCCCCGGCTCGCCCCGGCGATGGCCCCGGCGATCGCGCCGATCGTGTCGGCGTCCCTGCCCAGGCTCACCCCGAACGTCACGGCCGCCTCGACGTCGCCGTCCCCGGCCAGGAACGCGGCCATGGCGAGGGCGACGGCCTCCGGGGCGACATCGGTCCAGGGGTAGTGCTGGACGACCACGGCCCGGTGCAGGGCTTCGACGACCTCCGCCGCCACGTCCACCGCACCGGCGCCGGAATGCGCCCCGCCGGGCGCGGCACCGGAATGCGCCCCACCGGACGCGGCACCGGAATGCGTCCCATCGGACGCGGCGGGGGACCACCCCAGCACCTCGCAGGCCCGCACCACGTTCCTGGCCGTCCACGAGTCGGCCGGGATGACCGACAGGGCGGCCAGCACCACCTCGCGGGGCGAGGCGCCGCCCATGGCGGCGGCCACCGCGCCGGCGACCGCGCGGCCGCCCAGGATTCCCTCGCCGGAGCCGCTGACCAGCCCGTCCTGCTCCACGAGCCGGGCCGCCTCCGCCGGGTCCCCCGGGCAGAAGACGCCGTAGGGGGCGGCGCGCATGGCCAGGCCGTCCGACCAGCCGTGCGAGTGGGCCAGCCCCGTCAGCGGGGGCTGGAGGCCGCGGCGGAGGGCCTCGATGGTGCCGAGCTCGGAGAAGCCGGCGCCGCGCATCGGGCCCGTCACGCGAGGAATGATCTGCGAGCGGTAGGCGGCGGCCACGTCCGCCGGGGTGAGCGTGTGGCCGTGGCGGACGAGCAGGGAGGCGGCGAAGATGGCGTACTCCGTGTCATCGGTCCCCCCGCCCTCGATCTCGGTGAGCCGCCCCCAGCGCCGCCGGATCTCCTGCGGCGTGAGGTTCTCGGCCGGGGCGCCGAGGGCGTCGCCGGCCGCCAGGCCGAGCAGGCACCCCCGGGCCCTCTCCCGCACGACAATCACCGCTGGTAACGCTCCAACACCTTGTTCCCGTCCTCGACCAGCTTCGCCGCCACCTGGTCGATGGTGATCTTATTGGCGAAGTACTCCTGCAGGGCGGGGGTCGCCACCTTGCTCTTCCACTCGTCGAACCCGTTCACCTTCAGGAACGGCGCCACCACCAGGTTCTTGGCGGAGGCCGTGGCCACGTCCCAGCCGTTCTCCTCGGTGGTCATCGCCGGGTCGGCGGCGGCCTTCTGGGAGGTGGGCAGGAGCCAGTCGCCCTTGGCGAGCTTGGCCTGGTTGGCGCCGTTCAGGAAGAACGAGATGAACTTCATGGCCTCGTCCGGGTGCTCGCTCTCCTGCGCGATCGACAGCGTCTGCGAGACGGCGCCCTGCTGGGCGCTGGTGCCCTTGGGCGCGGGCAGCGTGACCCACTCGAACCCGTCGGGAGCCTGCTCGACGACCTGCTGGCGCAGGTAGACGCCGGCGGGCAGCAGCGCGAACTTGCCCTTGTAGAAGGCGGGCAGCGGGTCGGCGGTGCCCTGGCCGAGCGCGTCGGGGTCGGCGGACTTGTCCTTGTAGAGCTGGTCGTGGATGCGCTGGAGCACCTCGCGCTCCTCCGGGCCGACCTTGACGGTGGTCTTGCCGTCGGCGCCGGTCTGGAAGAAGGTGCCGCCGAAGTTGAGCGCCAGGTTGAGGGTCTTGTTGACGGGCGACTTCATGGCCCAGGCCACGCCGTACGACTCGCCCTTGGTCATCTTCTTGGCGGCCTCGGAGAACTCGTCCCAGGTCCACGGGTTGTCCGCGGTGGGGATGCGCACCTTGGCCTCGTCCAGCAGCTTCTTGTTGGCGATGATGACCTGCGACTCCTGCAGGAACGGCACGCCGTACACGCCCTGGCCGCCCTTGCCGTCGCCGAAGGTGACGGTGTCCCAGGCGGTCTGCGGGATGTCGCTCTTGAGCTCGGCCGGCAGCTTGTCCTTCAGGTCCAGCAGGTAACCGTCGGAGGCGAAGCCGGACAGCGCGGGCGAGTCGTTGTGGATGACGTCGGGCGCGGTGCCGCCGGCGAACTGGGTGACGAGCTGGTCGTTGACGTTGTCCCAGCTCCCCTGGACGTAGGTGACCTGGATGTTGGGGTTGGCCTTGTTCCACTCGTCCACGAGCTGCTTGTTCGCGGCGACGGACTCCTTCTGCCACGCCAGGCTGAGGAAATCGATCTTCACCGGCTCGTTGGGGGACGACGACGACTCGCTGCCGCCACCTCCCCCGCCGCACGCGGCGGCGAGCGTGAGGACCGCCGCAGCCGCCAGAGCGGACGTGATTCGCATATGAGCCTCCTAGCCCTTGACGGCGCCGGCCATCAGGCCGGACTTCAGCCGCCGCTGAATGATTGCGAAGAAGATCAGGCTCGGGATCGTCGCCATGAGCGACGCCGCGGCCAGCGGGCCGAGCCTGGCCACCCCCTCGGGGCCGGTGAACCTCACCAGCGTGAGCGGGAGCGTCATGACGTCGGGGTTCTGCAGGATCACCAGCGCGAACATGAACTCGTTCCACGACGAGATGAAGGAGAACAGCAGCGTGGCCACCACGCCGGGCGCGAGCAGCGGGGCGACCACGCTCGCGATCGAGCGCAGCCGGCTCGCGCCGTCCACGGCCGCCGCCTCCTCCAGTTCGCGCGGCACCGCGCGCACGTACCCCTGCAACATCCACAGCGCGAACGGCAGCGTGAACGTCACGTGCACGACGACCAGCCCCGGCAGCGTGTTGATCAGGTCGAGGTCGCGCAGGATCATGAAGAGCGGGATGATGATCAGGATGAACGGGAACACCTGGCTGACCAGCACCCACCCGATCGCGATCTTGTTGATCAGGCCGCGGTAGCGCGCCATGGCGTAGGCGGCGGGCAGCGAGATCAGCACCGTGATCACGCTCGCGAACAGCGCCACGACCAGGCTGCGCAGCGACGCGCCGACCAGGTCCTGCTCGCCGAACGCGTCGCCGAAGTTGGCCAGCGTCGGCTCGCGCGGGATCCACGTCGGCTCGGTCAGCGCCATCTCCTGGGGCGTCTTCAGCGCCGTGGACAGCAGCCACACCAGCGGGAACGCCAGGAAGACGACGTACGCCACCAGCGCGACGTACTGCGATGCGCGTCTCACTTGGCCTCCCTCATCTGCCGCCACAGGTACAGCCCGAGCACCGCGAGCACGACGATCGCCATGGCGAGGCCGAGCATCGAGGCGTAACCGGCCATGCGGTACCTGAACGCCTCCTCGTAGGCGAACAGCATCGGCAGCCGCGTGCGGCCGCCGGGGCCGCCCTGGGTGAGCACGTACACCAGGCCGAACTGGTTGATGTTCCACACGAAGTCGAGCGAGGTGATCGCCACGATCACCGGCCTGAGCTGCGGCAGCGTGATGTTCCAGAAGCGCCGCCAGGTGCCCGCGCCGTCCATCTCGCCGGCCTCGTACAGCTCCTTGGGGATGTTCTGCAGGCCGGCCAGCAGCACGACCGTGGTCTGCGGCATGCCGGCCCAGATGCCGACCACGATGATCGCGGGCAGCGCGAGCGAGAAGTCGGCCAGCCAGTTGACGTCGGTGCCGAGCAGGTCGTTCAGCACGCCCGCGTCGGGGTGGTAGACGAGCTTCCACATCAGGCCGATGACCACCGGCGGCATCGCCCACGGGACCACCGACAGCACCCTGGCCAGGCCGCTGAAGCGCAGCTTCTCGTTCAGCAGCAGCGCCAGGCCGAGCGCGGCCAGGAACTGCAGCACGGTCACGGAGACGGCCCAGATGGCGCCGATCTGGAACGACGACCAGAACTCGTCGTCGGTCAGCAGGCGGGTGAAGTTCTCCAGGCCCACGAACTCGGTCTGGTGGACGCGGGTGTTGCGGGCGTCGGTGAACGCCAGGCCGATGCCGTACAGCAGCGGGCCCACGCTGAACAGCAGGACCGGCACCAGGGCCGGCAGCATCAGCACCCACATCTCCCGCGTCTGGCGGGAGATGCCGCGGCGCCTGGCCCGCGGTCCTCGCGGCGGTGCCGGTCGTGTCACGGTCGCCGTCACCGTCCGCCCTCCTCTCTCTCGTAGCCGGGGCCCGCGGTGGAGGCGCGCACGGCCAGGCGCGGGGGCACGGTGACCACCCTGGGCTCGCCTTCGACTCCCCGCAGCCGTTCCAGCAGCAGCTCGGCGGCGGCCTTGCCGCGCTCGGCCGAGCCGAGCGAGACGCTGGTCAGCGACGGCCACGAGGCCGCGGCCAGGTCGGTGTCGTCCATGCCGACCACCGCCACGTCCTCGGGCACCCGCTTGCCCGACGCGCGCAGCACGTCGAGGGCGCCGAGCGCGATCAGGTCGTTGGCGCACATCAGCGCGTCCACGCCGGGTTCCCGGTCGAGCAGCGCGGCCACGGCCTGCGCCCCTTCCGGGCGGTAGAAGTCGCCGATCTGCACGAGGTTCTCGTCGTACGGCAGGCCGAGGTCCTCCAGCGCCTCCCGGTACGCGGCCCCGCGGGCGGCGCCGGGGACGGTGTCGAGCGGGCCGTTGATCATCGCGATGCGGCGGCGGCCGAGCGCGTAGAGGTGGTCGACCGCCAGCCGCACGCCGGTGCGCGAGTCGGCGCGTACGTTGTCCACCCGCGTGCCCTCGGGCACCGAGCCGATGATCACGACGGGCGCCCTGGCCGTCGCCAGCATCTCCAGGTGGGCCTCGGTGACGCGCAGGGGGCTCATGATCAGCCCGTCCACGTACCGCTCGCCCAGGCTGTGCAGCACGTCGATCTCGTCCGCCACGACGGCGTCGGTCGAGTGCAGCACGAGCCGGTAGCCGGCGGCCTTCAGCACGGGCTGGATCTGGCGCAGCATGGCCAGGTAGGCGGGGTTGCCGACGTCCGCCATGGCGAAGGCGACCTGGTGGGTGCGGCGCGACTTGAGCGACCTGGCCACGGCGTTGCGCACGTAGCCGAGCTCGTCGGCGGCGGCCATCACCTTGCGCACGGTCTCCTGCCTGGTCGGCAGGCCGTTCAGCACCCGCGAGACGGAGGCAATCGAGACGCCCGCGCGCTCGGCGATCGTGTTGATCGTGGGTCCGTCGGCCAAGGCTGTCCTTCCAACTGGATGTAAACGTTTACGGGACGATGGCTGTAAACGTTTACGGATTGGGGACATGAAACATGGATGTAACTTGCGGGTCAAGTCACGATCGCATAACACCAGGTCAGAGGCTATGAACGCAAATTTCCGGCGCGCCTGGCCGCGAGGCACGGGCGCGCCGGGCCGCTCAGTCGCGTGCGGGCTGGGGCTCGCCGTCAGGGACGGGCTCGTCGCCGGAGCGGACCCCGGAGGGGACCACGGCCGGCGCCGGGGCGGTGGACAGCCGCAGCAGGGAGCGGATGGCGGGCGAGCCCGTGAGCGTGACCACGGCGGCCATCACCGCCGGGATGACGAGCGCGACCGGCAGCGACGCGTGCTCGGCCACGAACCCGAGCACCGCGGGCCCCAGCAGCAGCCCGCTGTACCCGAACGCCGTCACCATCGCCAGCGCCCGCCCGACCCGCCCACCGGCGGCCCCCACGGCGCTGAACAGCACCGGCACGACGGTCGCCAGCCCCACCCCGGCCAGCGCCCAGCCGGTCCACGCGCACACCACCCGCAGCGGCTCCCCCACGAACGGCGACGCCAGCACCAGGGCGTACCCGAGCGTGGCGAAGACGCCGGCGAGCTGGATCGTGCGCACGGAGCCGAGCCGTCCCCTGATCGGGTCCCCCAGGAGCCGGAAGGTCGTCATGGCCACGGAGAAGATCGTGTACGCCAGCGGCGCCATGGCCGGATCGGTCTCCAGCACCCAGCGCGCGTGCAGCGCGGCCCAGTCGATGGCCGCCCCCTCGCTCAGGTGCCCCGCGAACGCCGCCAGCCCCAGCAGCGCGATCAGCCCCCAGCGCAGCGAGGACCCGTCCGATGCGGACCCGCCGGACGGCGAGGCGGACTCGTGCGCGGGCGGTTCAGGCAGCAGCAGGTACGCCGCCGGCAGGTACAGGAACGGCACCACGACCGCCGCCGCGATCAGCAGCCACTGCGCGTCCACCCCGCCCTGCAGCGCCAGCGAGGTGAGCCCGCCGCCGGCGGCCCCGCCCAGGCTCCACACGCCGTGGAAGGCCGAGATGATCGGCCGCTTGTAGACCCGCTCGACCTCGACGGAGTGGGCGTTCATGGCGACCTCGGTCACCCCCAGCCCGATGCCGAACAGCACCGCCAGCGCCGCCAGCGACCAGTACGAGGGCGCCAGCGCGGGCCCGAGCAGCACCACACCGGAGAACGGCCCGGCGAACCAGCACACCCGCCGGCTGGACCACCGGTCCACCAGCGGCCCCGCCGCCAGCATGGACACCAGCGCCCCGCCCGAGATCAGCAGCAGGACACTGCCGAGCCTGGCGGGGCCGAGCTCGAGGCGGTCGTTCAGCGACGGCAGGCCCGCGGCCCACAGCCCCATGACGAAACCGGCCAGGAAGAAGAATCCGAAAACACCGACACGAGCGCGTTTTGCCTCAATGGGGGTTTTGTTCACGGCTAGAGCATAAACTGTGAAACGTGAATGGAGCCACAACCAGCGGGGAGCTTCGCGCGCACAACCGGGTCAGGCTGCTGCGCGCCGTACACGACTGCGGGGCCACCCGCACCAGGTCCCAGCTCACCCGGGAGCTCGGCCTGGCCAGGGGCACGGCCTCCGTGCTCGTCTCGGGGCTGGCCGAGGACGGGCTGCTGCACGAGGAGCCGGCCCCCGAGCACACGCGCGGCCGGCCGACGCAGGTGCCGGGCCCGCATCCGCACGGGCCCGTCGCGCTGGCCGTGGACGTGCGCGAGGACGCCTGGGAACTGGCGGCGTGCGAGCTGGGCGGGCGCGTCACGGTGCTGGCCGTACGGCCCCACGACGGCACGCCGGAGGGCACGCTGGGACCGCTGGGCGAGGCCATCGCCGAGCACGGCCGCCGGCTCGCCCGCCGCGTGGCCGGCGTCGGGGTGGCGCTCGCCGGGCCGATCCGCCACGGCGGCCTGGTGGACATCGCCCACCTCGGCTGGCGCTCGGTCGACGTCCCCGCCCTGCTCGGGAGCCTCGGGGCACCGCTCTTCGTCGGCAACGACACGGTCCTGGCCGCCCTGGCCGAGGCCCGCAGGGGCAAGCTGCGCGGCGTCCGGGTCGGCGTGCACCTGCACGTGGACTTCGACCTCGGCGGCGTGCTGGTCCTGGACGGCCACGCGGTCGCCGGGGCGAGCGGCGCCGGCGCCGAGTTCGGCCACATGCGCATCGGCGGCGGCGAGCGCCGCTGCCCGTGCGGCGCGATCGGCTGCTGGGGCATGGACGTCGGCGCGAACGCCCTGCTGCGCCACGTCGGCCTGGCCTACGGCGGCGGCAGGGGCAGGGAGCAGGCCGAGCGGGTGCTGGCCACGAGCGAGGAGGCGGTCACGGCGACCGCAAAGGCCCTGGGAAGCGGCATAGCGGCCCTCGTGAACGCCCACGACCCCGAGGTGGTGACCCTGTCCGGACACGGCGTGGAGCTGCGCGAGCGGGCCGGTGAGGCCCTTCTGGCGGCCTGCGAGCCCGGCCTGATGGCGATCCGCCGCGACCACCCGCCGCGGATCGAGGGCTCGGCGCTCGGCTGGCGGGGCTCGCTCCTGGGCGCCATGGAGTCGGTCTTCGACGCCTTCCTCACGACCGGAGGTCTTGAAGCCTGGCGCAAAAACCACCCTGACCAGGCTCGCGACACGCCCGACCGGCAAAGTGTGACGCATTCCACCCTGGACGGGGATAGCGCGCCATAACGCCTCCCTTCCGCGGTCACCTAGGTGATCTTGCAGGGGCCCGCCGGAGGACTGTACGGATGGAAGGGTCCAAGGCGCTGCACCATCATGATCCGAGGGAAGATCGCGTGAATCTCGAACTCGCGCTCCGCATGACGGAAGCGGCTCTGAAGCAGGCGTTCAGGGAGGGCGCGGCGGTCTCCGTCGCGGTCGTGGACGAGGGCGGGAATCTGGTGTCCTTCCAGCGTATGGAGGGTGCGGAGATCTCCGGGCCGGTCCTCGCGCAGGGCAAGGCGTACACCTCGGTCGCCCTGCGCAGGCCCACCTCCGAGCTGCCCGCGCTGACTGTTCCAGGAGGTGAGCTGGCGGGCCTGGCGGGGGCCGGTTTCGTGTGCGTCGGCGGTGGCGTTCCGCTGTGGTCCGGTTACGGTGAGGGAGAACGCGTGGTCGGCGGCGTAGGGGTCAGCGGAGGCACGATCACGCAGGACGTGGCGTGCGCGGAAGCGGCCGCATCGGTGTGGGGCGCACGCTGAGCGGGCGCTTTCCGCAACACGAACCGCTGGTATCCGCCATGATTAGCCACTGCACCACGGGTAACAGAACCCGAACGTTAACTCCCCGAGGAGAGAACAGAGATGGCACTTCCCACTCTCACCCCCGAGCAGCGTCAAGCCGCTCTGGCCAAGGCGGCCGAGGCCCGTGCCGCCCGCACGGCCCTGCTGGCCAAGGTCAAGGCGGGCGAGCTGACGTTCGCTCAGCTGCTGGAGCGCGATGACGACATCGCCAAGAAGATCAAGGTGTCCCAGGCGCTGCGCGCCGTCAAGGGCGTCGGGCCGGCCAAGGCCACCGCGCTGATGGAGGAGGCGGGCGTCGACGAGAAGCGCCGCCTCGGCGGCCTGGGCGCCCAGCAGCGCAAGAAGCTGGTCGACGCGCTCGGCTAAACCCCCGAGCGGCCAGGTCCGCGCGGAATGCCGCGCGGACCGGCCAGCGACCCCTCACTGGCCAGGAGGGACCGGCGAGCGGAGCCGCCCCGCTCGACGGCGGGCCAGCCCGAGGGGTCAGAACCCCCAGTACGAGGATCAGGAACGCAGGTAGGTCAGCACGGCAAGCACCCGGCGATGCTGGTCGCTGTCCTCCGCGTAGAGGCCGAGCTTGTTGAAGATGCTCCTGATGTGCTTCTCCACGGCTCCGTCACTGATCACGAGCTGCCGCCCGATGGCCGGATTGGACTTCCCTTCGGCCATCAGCCCCAGCACCTCGCGCTCGCGCGGCGTGAGCTGTGCGAGCGGGTCGTCCTTGCGCCTGCGCACCATCAACTGGGACACCACCTGGGGGTCGAACACGGTGCCGCCCGCGGCCACCCGCCGCAGGCCCTCGAGGAACTCGTCGACGTCGACGACCCGGTCCTTCAGCAGGTATCCCACCGCGCCCCTGGCGTCGGCGAGCAGGTCGTCGGCGTAGGAGACCTCGACGTACTGGGAGAGGATGAGCACGGGCGCCCCCGGCACCCTGCGCCGGGCCTCCACGGCCGCCCTGAGCCCCTCGTCGGTGAAGGACGGCGGCATGCGCACGTCCACCACCGACACGTCGGGCTTGTGCTCGGCGATCGCCTCCACGAGGGCGTCGCCGTCGCCGACGGTCGCCACCACCTCGCAGCCGAACTCCTCGAGCAACCTGACCAGGCCCTCCCTGATCAGAACCGCGTCATCGGCCACGACTACCCGCACGGCACCTCCGCCACGATCAATGTGGGCCCGCCGTCGGGCGACTGCACGGTCAGCTCCCCGTCGACTGCGCGGAGCCGGTCGGCCAGCCCGGCGAGCCCGTGTCCCTTGGCGACGTGCGCGCCGCCGACCCCATCATCCCCGATCGTGAGCATCAGGTAGTTACCGACCCGGGTGAGCTGGACGGTGCACACCGTGGCGCGGCTGTGTTTGGCCACGTTGGTGAGGGTCTCCGCGCAGACGAAGTAGATGGCGTTCTCGACGGCGGCCTGGAAGCGCTCGACGGTCTGCACGTCCAGATCGACGGGGACGGTGCAGCGGCCCGCCAGGGCGGCCAGGGCGGGCGCGAGGCCGCGGTCGGACAGGATGGGCGGGGCGATGCCGCGCGAGAGCGCACGCAGCTCGTCGAGCGTCTCGCGGGTGGCGGTGATCGCGGACTTGATCGTGGCCTGCGCCGCCTCCGGGTCCTTGGCCAGCTGCCGCTGCGCCCTGGACAGCTCCATGGCCAGCGAGACCAGCCGCTGCTGCGGCCCGTCGTGGATGTCGCGCTCCAGCTTGCGCAGCGCGTTGGCCTCGGCGGAGACGGCGGCGGCGCGGCCCTCGGCCAGGTCGTCGATGCGCTCCTGCAGCTCGGCCACGCCGGTCAGCAGGGCCCTGCCGAGCCCGGCCCGCACCAGCGCGGCGCCGCGGACGCCGAACGGCATGATCAGGGTGAAGACCAGGCCGAGCGAGACGTAGAAGACGGTGTTGACCAGGTAGCCGTCACCCAGGCCGAGCAGCTCGGGCAGCTCGACGTTGCCGGGGATGTTCGAGGTGATGATGCCGTACAGCGGGTAGGTCAGGCCGCCCAGCGGGATCGCCCAGAACACGACGGTGAGCACGAACCCGATGATCGCGAACGGCAGGTTGATGACGCCGTGCAGCAGGTCGAGCCAGGACTGGCCGCTCGTCAGCGGGTTGATCAGCCGGCGGAACCGGCCGGCGCCCTGCGGGACGGGCTTGTAGCGGGGCCGTACGGGCGGGCGCCGCAGCACGTCGGACAGCCAGCCGCGCTCCGCGTCGGCGAAACCCCGCGCGATCATGAGCGTGCCCGCCAGCAGCGGCACGCCGATCCACACCACCGCGGTGCCGAGCCCTGCGGCGAAGCCCGCGACCATGAGCACGAAGCCGATCAGCGTCGTGGGGAAGCCGACCAGCGTGTATCGGGAGTCAAGGAGGACCCGCCTCGTCAGGGAGCGCATGGCCCCAACGGTAGAGCGCCGCCGCGGCCGGTACGAGCCGGTGCACCGGTGTGCGGGGGTAGGGCCAGCCCTACCGTGGCCGGTCATGGGGCCGCGACCCCGGGACGGTGGCTCGCGGCAATGCGCGGCGGCGCCTGCGGCGAAAGCCTTGAGTGCGTCCGCTCCCCCCTGAATCGAGGCTCCCCATGACCGTCCTGCTGGACCGTCCCGCCGCCGCGCCGGCCCCCGCGCCGGCCGCCCGCGTGGCGGCCGGGCGCGATCCGTTCATCGACCTGCTGCGGGTGGTGGGCATGGTGCTCATCGTGTTCCAGCACTGGACGATCCCGGTGCTCGGCTACGACGGCGACCGGCTGACGACGGGCAACGCGCTGTCCACGCCGGGCGTGTGGGTGGTGACGTGGCTGAGCCAGGTGATGCCGCTGGTGTTCTTCGCGGGCGGCGCGGCCAACGCGATCAGCTTCCGCCGCTCGGCGGAGCCCGCGCCGTCGTGGCTGGCCGTGCGGCTGCGGCGGCTGGCCTGGCCGCTGCTGCCGCTGGCCGCGGTGTGGATCCCGCTGCCGCACATCCTGCTGTCCCTGGGCGTGCCGGCGCAGCCGCTGGAGGTGGGGGCGAAGCTGACGGGCCAGCTGTTGTGGTTCCTGGCCGTGTACCTGATCGCCGTCACGGCCACCCCGTACGCGCTGCGCCTGCACGAGCGGTACGGCTGGCGGGTCCCCGTGGCGCTGGCGGCCGGGGCGGTGCTGACGGACGTGGCCAGGTTCTCGACCGGCCTGGACGCCATGGGTTACCTGAACGTGGTGTTCGTCTGGATGGCCGTGCACCAGCTCGGCCTCTTCTACGCCGAGGGCAGGCTGCGGGCGGCCTGGGCGCTGGCGCTCGGCGGGTTCGGCGCGGCGGCGCTGCTGGTGGCGTACGGCCCCTACCCGGGCAGCATGATCGGCCTGCCGGGCGCGGAGATGTCCAACATGGCCCCGCCCACGCTGGCCATGCTCGCCGTCGGCCTGGGCCAGGTCGGCCTGGCCGTGGCGCTGCGCCCCGCACTGGTGCGGCTGCCCACGCGCCGCCTGCTGGCCTGGGCGGGGCCGCGGATCATGACCATGTACCTGTGGCACATGCCGGCCCTGTTCGCGGTGACCGGGGTGGTCGTGGTCCTGCTGGGTGTGGACACGCCGCGGCCCGGCAGCATCCTGTGGTTCGCCGGCTGGCCGGTCTGGTTCGGCCTGCTGTGCCTGGTCATGTGGCCGCTGCTGAAGGGGTTCGCCCGGTTCGAGACGCCGCCGTCGCTGCCGTACGGGACGGCGGGCTGGCGCGGCATGCTCGCGGCGGCCGGGCTGGTCGGCGGCGGCGTGCTGACGCTGACGGTCGGCGGGTTCGCGCCCGGGGGCGGGCCGTTCCTGGCGGTGCTCGCGCTGCTCGGCGGGCTGCTGCTGACGGCGCCCCGGGCCCGCGTGTAGCACGTGAGCACGGGCCCGCCCGTCGGGTGGCGTGAGGATCCGGAAACACCGCCGTCATCGGCCCGTGAGCAGAATGTGTTCATGACGAAGGTGCGTGCCCTGACCGAGACCGACCTGCCCGCCGTCGCCGGCATCTACGCCCACTACGTGACCACCACGGTGGCCACGTTCGACGAGACGCCGCTCACGGCGGACGACTGGCGCGCCAAGGCCGGCGGCATCACGGGGGCGGGGCTGCCGTTCCTGGTGGCGGAGGTGGACGGGGAGGTCGCGGGGTACGCCTACGTGGCCCAGTACCGCCCCAAGCCCGCCTACCGGCACACGCTGGAGGACACGATCTACCTGGCGCCGGGGCGTACGGGGCGCGGGCTCGGGCGGCTGCTGCTGGGCGAGCTGGTCGCGGCGGCCGGCCGGACCGAGGCGCGCCAGCTCGTCGCGGTGATCGCCGACTCGGGCGACCCGTCCTCGGCCCGGCTGCACGAGAAGTTCGGCTTCGAGACGGTGGGGCGGCTGAAGTCGGTCGGCTTCAAGCACGGCCGCTGGATCGACACGGTGCTGATGCAGCTCGACCTGCGCTGACCGGCCCCCGGGCGGCGCCCGGCACCCGCCGCGAGCCGATGCTCTTGACCGAGTTGGCCGCCCCCGGTTCGACCATCCGGCAAACTTCGGCAGGATAGGAGTGTGAGCCTACTCGTTGACCGCCTGCCCGAAGAGATCGACGCCGATCCCGACGCCATCTTCGACGCGTTCGTCGCCTGGAACGCCGAGCGGGGGCTCACCCTCTATCCCGCCCAGGAGGAGGCCCTCATCGAGGTGGTCTCCGGCAACAACCTGATCCTGGCCACCCCCACCGGCTCGGGCAAGTCGCTGGTGGCGGCGGGCGCCCACTTCGCGGCGCTGACCCGCGACGTGCGCACGTTCTACACCGCCCCGATCAAGGCGCTGGTGTCGGAGAAGTTCTTCGACCTGTGCGCCGTCTTCGGCACGGAGAACGTCGGCATGATGACGGGCGACGCCAGCGTCAACCCCGGCGCGCCGATCATCTGCTGCACGGCCGAGATCCTGGCCAACGTGGCGCTGCGCGACGGCGCGGCGGCCGACATCGGCCAGGTCGTCATGGACGAGTTCCACTTCTACGCCGAGCCCGACCGCGGCTGGGCGTGGCAGGTGCCGCTGCTGGAGCTGCCGAAGGTGCAGTTCATCCTGATGTCGGCGACGCTCGGCGACGTCACGATGTTCAAGGACGACCTGACCAGGCGCACCGGCCGGGAGACCGCGGTGGTCAAGCACGCCGAGCGGCCGGTGCCGCTGGTGTACTCCTACCGGATGACCCCGCTGCACGAGACGCTGGAGGAGATGCTCTCCACCGGCCAGGCGCCGGTCTACGTCGTGCACTTCACGCAGGCCGCGGCGATGGAGCGGGCGCAGGCGCTGATGTCGATCAACATGGCGACCAAGGCCGAGAAGGAGGCCATCGCCACCATGATCGGCGGGTTCCGGTTCACCACGCGGTTCGGGCGGGCGCTGTCGCGCCTGGTCCGCCACGGCATCGGCGTGCACCACGCGGGCATGCTGCCGAAGTACCGCCGCCTGGTGGAGCGGCTGGCCCAGGCCGGCCTGCTGAAGGTCATCTGCGGCACCGACACGCTGGGCGTCGGCGTCAACGTGCCGATCCGCACGGTGCTGTTCACGGCGCTGTCGAAGTACGACGGCAACAAGGTGCGGCGGCTGCGGGCCCGCGAGTTCCACCAGATCGCCGGCCGGGCGGGCCGCGCCGGCTTCGACACCATCGGCTACGTCGCCTGCCAGGCCCCCGAGCACGACATCGAGAACGCCAAGGCCCTGGCCAAGATCGGCGACGACCCCAAGCGGCGCCGCGGCTACGCCCGCAAGAAGCCGCCGGAGGGCTTCGTCGGCTGGAGCGAGGACACCTTCACCAAGCTCCAGGAGGCCGAGCCTGAGCCGCTGAACTCCCGCTTCAAGGTCAGCAACGCCATGCTGCTCGCGGTGATCAACCGTCCTGGCGACTGCTTCCAGGCGATGAAGCACCTGCTGACCGACAACCACGAGGACCGCAAGTGGCAGCGCCGGCACATCAGCCAGGCCATCGCCATCTACCGGTCGCTGCTGGCGGGCGGCATCGTCGAGCAGTTCCGCGAGCCCGACGAGCAGGGCCGCCGGGCCCGGCTGACGATCGAGCTGCAGGAGGACTTCGCGCTCAACCAGGCGCTGTCCACCTTCGCGCTGGCCGCCTTCGACCTGCTCGACCGCGAGTCGCCGGCCTACGCGCTCGACATGGTCTCGATCGTGGAGTCCATCCTCGACGACCCGCGCCAGATCCTGTCCGCCCAGCTCAAGAAGGCCAGGGGCGAGGCCGTCGCGCAGATGAAGGCCGACGGCGTCGAGTACGAGGAGCGCATGGAGCAGCTCGCCGAGGTCATGTACCCGATGCCGCTGGAGGACCTGCTGCTCGGGGCGTACGAGACCTACCGGCGCGGGCACCCGTGGGTGGGCGACTACACGGTCAGCCCGAAGTCGGTGGTGCGCGACATGTTCGAGCGCGCGATGACGTTCAGCGAGTACATCCAGTTCTACGAGCTGGCCAGGTCCGAGGGCACGGTGCTGCGGTACCTGGCCGACGCCTACCGCACGCTTTCGCGTACGGTGCCCGAGCACCTCAAGACCGACGACCTGGTCGACCTCATCGAGTGGCTGGGCGAGCTGGTCCGCCAGGTCGACTCCTCGCTGATCGACGAGTGGGAGAAGCTCACCAACCCGGAGGCGGCGCTGGAGCAGCAGGAGCAGCTCGACGTCAAGGTGCGCCCGGTCACCGCGAACGTGCGGGCCTTCCGCGTGCTGGTGCGCAACGCGATGTTCCGGCTGGTGGAGCTGTGCGCGCTGGAGAAGGAGGAGGAGCTGGAGGAGCTGGCTCCCGACGTCGACTGGGGCGCGGCGCTCGACGCGTACTACGCCGACCACGAGGAGATCTTCACCGACGCCGACGCGCGCGGCCCCGCGCTGCTGCGGATCGAGGAGGAGAGCGGCCTGTGGAAGGTGCGGCAGACGATCAAGGATCCGGCCGGCGACGGTGACTGGGGCATCGACGCCCAGGTGGATCTGGCCGCCTCCGACGAGGAGGGCCGGGCCGTCCTGCACGTGCAGGGGCTCAACCGGCTGTAGAGAAACGACAAGCCGTGTGCCGGAACGGACTGGCAAGGGCGTCCCGGCACAGGCCTGTCGATTCAGTTTCCTTCGGAAAACGTCGGGGTCGTGTCATGACAATGTCCCAAGATCGAGACATTCCTTGCGTTCAGCAGTCGGCGAGGGTGCAGATCTTGGCGAGCATGCGCTTGGTGTCGCTGGTCTGGCGCTTGAAGTCGGCCTTGGCGGGCTTGCCCCACTCGCCCGCGACGGTGTAGAGGATCAGGGCGTTCGCGCGGCGCGTGACGATGGCCCGCTCGCCGCCGACGGCCGGCTTCCCGCCCTGGTAGGCCTGCCCGGTCACCATCAGCCCCTTGTCACCCAGGCCGATCGCGGTGGCGGAGTAGCGGTAGGCGGCGCTGCCGCAGGCGCGTACGGCGGCCTCCAGGTCCCGCAGCGCCTTCCCGGCGGCGGCCGGCGAGGAGTAGAGCACCACCTGCTCCGACTTGGAGTAGTCGGGCACGGCCGTGTACGTCAGCGTCCTGGCCTGGGCGCGCCCCGTCCGGCCGAGTGCGGCCTTCTGGCACGGGTTCACGACCAGCGGCGCGGTCCTCTTGCCGGTGGCCGTCCAGCTCGTCTCCGGGTTGTCGTCCTTCTTGGCGGCTTCCTTCTCGTACAGGAGGAAGTTGTTCGGGATGGCGACCGTGGCCGCCAGCATCAGTGCTGCGATCATGGGTCAAAATGGTATGAGTGAACGACGAAGAGATCAGACGCGTCCTGGGCCTGCTCTACCAGGACGACACGTTGCAGACCTTCGCCTCCCTCGTGCTCGGCGCCACCGGCGAGCTGTCCCCCAAGGCGCTGCGGAAACTGGAGAACGGCGGTCTGGCGGCCCGCGACGAGAGCGGTGCGTGGCGAGCCACGCCCGAGCGCTTCCGCGACCTGCTGCGGGCGCACGCCGAGCCCCCGCAGGCGCTGAGCCCCGAGGAGCGGGTGCTGCGCACGTTCCTGGTGGACGGGCGGCTGACCACGACGGCGATGAAGCGCGACAAGCGGCTCGTCGTGCTGCGCTACATCGTGCGGGTCTTCGAGCCCGGCGTGCGCTATCCGGAGAAGGACGTGAACGTGGCGCTGCGGGCCTTCCACGACGACTACGCGGCGCTGCGCCGCTACCTCGTGGACGAGGAACTGCTGTCGCGGGAGGGCAACGTCTACTGGCGCAGCGGCGGGCCCGTGGAGATCTAGCGGTGATCTGGCGGTGATCTGGCGGTGATCTGGCGGTGATCTGGCGGAGGTCGCCGGGGCCAGGCGTCGAGGCCGGTCTGCCACTGGGTCCTGTCAGGCGGGGTTCAGGGTGGGGCGGCCCGGCTCGATGACGAACGAGCCGGAGGTGTAGGCGGGGGCGTGGGGCTCGGTGACGCGGGCCACCGAGCGGAAGTCGACCTTCATCTCCCGCTCGGTGATCCGGGTGCGCACGTAGCCGCGGCGGCCGTTGAAGAACTTCACGTGCGGGTTCTCCGCCAGCAGGATCCGCGTGTCGGGGTACTCGTCCAGGCCGTTGCCCGCGCTGGTGACCGAGGTGGTGACCAGCTCGACGGCCACGGACTTCGACCCGGGGTCGCGGTGGTCGCGCTTGACCTCGCCCGCCCAGTGGGAGTGCACGTCGCCGGTGAGCACGACCGCGTTGCGCCGGTACGCGTCGATGGCGGCGGTCAGCCGGTCGCGGGAGGCGACGTAGCCGTCCCAGCCCTCGTTGGAGTAGCCCTTGCCCTCGCCGTTGGCCCAGTCCATCTCCATGAGGAAGACCTGCTGGCCGAGCAGGTCCCAGGTGGCGCGCGAGCGCTTGAGCCGGTCGTCCAGCCAGGCCTCCTGCTCCCGGCCGAGCATGGTGCGGTCGGGCTCGAAGCGCTGAGCGCAGCCGGGGCCGACCGTGCCGCTCCTGCCGGTGCAGGCGTACAGGTCGCGGTACTGGCGGGTGTCGAGCAGGTGCAGGTTGGCGACCGCGCCCCAGCGGATGCTGCGGTACAGCTTGAGCGCCGCCCCGTCCGGTCTCTGGGCGCGGCGCAGCGGCATGTTCTCGTAGTAGGCCTGGAAGGCCGCCGCCCGGCGCTGGAGGAACGGTGGGCCGGGCTGCTCGGGCACGTCGCCGGCCCAGGCGTTGTCGATGTCGTGGTCGTCCCAGACCACGGCCCAGGGGGCGATGGCGTGCGCGAGCCGCGAGTCGGGGTCGGCCTTGTGCTGGGCGTGGCGCAGCCGGTACCCGGCTAGGTCGAGGCATTCGCCGCCGGCCTGGTCGCGTACGGGGTACTCGTAGTCTCCGTACTCGTAGACGTAGTCGCCGAGGAAGGCGATCAGGTCGGGCTGGTCCTCGGCCATCCTGCGGTACGGGGTGAACCAGCCGGACTGGTAGTCGGCGCAGGAGGCGAACGACAGGTTCAGCGGCCTGCCGCGGGTGCCGGGGGCGGGCGCGGTGAGGGTGCGGCCGGTGGGGCTGAGCTCGCCGCCGGCCTTGAAGCGGTAGAAGTACTCGGCGCCGGGGTCGAGCCCGTCGAGCTCGACGTGCACGCTGTGGGCCTCGTCGCGGCGGGCGATCTCTGAGCCGCGACGTACGACATGTCGGAAATTTTCGTCTTTGGCGAGCTGCCAGTGGACGGAGATCGCGCGGTCCGGCATGCCGCCGAGGCCGTCGAGCGCGATCGGGTCCATGGCCAGGCGGGTCCAGAGCACCACACCGTCATACGTGGGCTCGCCCGAGGCGACGCCGAGCTGGAAGGGGTCGGACAGAGGGGCGCGCCGGGCGGCCGCGCGCACCGGGGAGACCCCCGGTGCCGCGGACAGGCCCAGGCCGAGGCCCCCGGCGAGAAGTGAACGCCGGGTGATCATGGGGGTCCTTACGTGACGGTGGCGTTGCCTTCGGCGACAGCCTGGCCTGCGGCTTCCTGCGGAGAGAGTGCGCCGCGATACGGCTCGTTGAACAGCTGGTGAAGCTTCGTCCCGAACCTGTGAAGCCCATGAAGCCCGTGAAGCCGGTGGCGATCGGCAGCGGGAGGGTCGCCCCCTCCCGGGCCCGCTGCCGGTCACCCGGTGACCGGGCGCAGGCGGGCGCGGTAGTCGCGGGGCGGCAGGCCGTACTCCTTCCTGAAGGCCCGGCTGAAGTGGAACGGGCTGACGAAGCCCGAGGCCGCCGCCACCTGCCCGATGTCCATGTCGGTCACCTCCAGCAGGCTCGCCGCGTGCCGTACCCGGGCCCTGCGGACGGCCTGCATCGGCGGCTGACCCGTCACGTCGGCGAACAGGTGGGCGAAACGGGAGGGCGAAAGCGCGACCGCGCGGGCGAGCGAGGCGACCGAGTGCGGCGCGCCCGGCTCGGCCGCGATGATCGCCAGAGCGCGGCGGACCCGCTCGTCCCCCTCCTCGCCCCTGCCCTCGGGCCGGCCCCCGGGCCGCACTGTCGCGGTGGCCAGTACCAGCACCTCCTCCACGGCCCCCATCACCAGCTCCCGCGCCGCCCCGCCGGACACGACGGCCGGCACCCGCACCTCGCCGCCCCGTCCGTCGCGACCTCCGGCCGCCTCACCGCCGCCACGTCCGTCGCGACCTTCAGCCGCCTCACCGCCGCCACGTCCGTCGCGACCTCCGGCCGCCTCACCGGCGCCGCGTCCTTCGCGGCCTCCGGCCGGCTGGCCACCGCCCGCCCCTCCCTGCGGGGCCCAGGGCACCACCGGGAGCGGCGCGTCGGGCGTCCAGCGGGCGTCCTGACGCGCCCTCAGGAACGCCAGCCCGATCCGCTCGTGCACCCCTTCCGGCACCCCCGCCACCACATGGCAGCCGCCACCCACGGCATGGGGCCCCAGCCAGGCCGCCCAGGCGGCACGCGGCTGGAAGTGCACCCACCAGAACCGCCACCGCCCCGCCCCCGGCCGCACCCGGTAGTGCTGGGCCACCCCCGACCCCAGCACGGCCAGGTCCCCCGCCTCCACATGGAACGACACTCCACCCTGCTCGACGAGCCCGGCTCCCGACTCCGTCCACAACAGCAGCCAGCTCGGCGACCCGCCGGGGCGGCGCGTGGCGTACCCGGCCCCCTTGTCGTAGTGGCCCAAGATCATCAACTCGGCAGCAGGAACAGACAGGTCCTCAGCGGTCATGGGCATACCGTTGCACGACGGCGCTGCCTAGCGTGAGAGTCATGAGGCTCAACGACTTCCACGATCAGGGGTACACGCTGGTGCCCGGTCTCCTCGCGCCGGAAGAGGTGGCCGAGCTGCGGGACGAGTTCATGGCGCTGCACGCCCGGGGGCCGATCCCCGGCCACTTCGCGCCGCAGCCGCAGGTGCCGGGGCAGCCGTACGACATCCTGCGCGACTACCCCCGGATCATGCACCCCCACCAGGTGAACGACGTGGCCCTGCGCTACCTGCTCGACAGGCGCATCGGCGCGATACTGCGCGACCTGCTGGGCGAGGAGCCGATAGCAGCCCAGAGCATGTTCTACTTCAAGCCGCCGGGGGCCAGGGGCCAGGCGCTGCACCAGGACAACTTCTACCTCCGGGTCGAGCCGGGCACCTGCGTGGCCACCTGGGTGGCGCTCGACCGGGTGGACCGGGCCAACGGCGGCCTCGAGGTCGTGCCCGGCACCCATCTCATGGACCTGTTCTGCCCGGAGGAGGCCGACGAGGGCGTCTCGTTCACCCGCGAGTACGTGCCGCCGCCGCCCGGCCTGGAGAAGGTCCCCGTGGACATGAACCCCGGCGACGTGCTCTTCTTCAACGGCAGCCTCGTGCACGGCTCGGAGCCGAACAGCACCGATGACCGCTTCCGCCGCAGCTTCATCTGCCACTACGTGGGCCGCTCGGCGGAGCGGATCGCGGAGTACTACCCGACGCTCACCATGTCAGGCGAGCCCGTACGCCTCGAACCGGCGGTCGGCGGCGGCCCCTGCGGCACGGAGATCACCAGCGGCCCGCACTAGCCCCAGGAGATCACCAGCGGCTCGCACTAGCCCCGGAGACCATCGGCGGCTCGCACCTGACCGCCCGCCAGAGGCCACCGGTGGCCCGCACCAGCCATCCGCCGGAGATCACCGGGCCGCGCCGGCACCTCTCAGGGACCGCCGGGCAGCCCCGCTCATCCGCCGGAGATGTCCGACTCGGCGTCGCCGTCGGGGACGGGGCAGTCCCAGGGGTCGTCCAGCCACCCGTCAGGCAGGAGCACCTTGGACCGCTCCCCCGACTTGCCCCGCGGCGTGTCGGTGTTCGGCGGCCACGGCTGGTCGTGCTCCAGCTTGGCCAGGCCCGCCCGCAGCCCGTCGAGCGACTCGGCCGTGGCCAGCTCGCGCCGCAGCTCGCTGCCGACCGTGAACCCCTTCAGGTACCAGCCGACGTGCTTGCGGAAGTCGGCCACGGCGTACCGCTCGATGTCGAAGCACCGGGTCAGCCCCTCGGCGTGCCTGGCCATCACCTCGGCGACCTCGCCGAGGGTCGGCCGGGCCCGCTCGGGGCTGCCGTTGAACGCGTTCTCCAGGTCCTTGAACAACCACGGCCGGCCCAGGCACCCGCGTCCGACGACGACCCCGTCGCAGCCGGTGCGCGCCACCATCCTGAGCGCGTCGTCGGCGCACCAGATGTCGCCGTTGCCCAGCACGGGGATCTCGGGCACGGCCTCCTTCAGCCTGGCGACGGCCTCCCAGTCGGCGACGCCGCCGTAGTGCTGCTTGGCGGTGCGGGCGTGCAGCGCGATCGCGGCGACACCCTCCTCGGCGGCGATCCGGCCGGCGTCGAGGTAGGTCAGGTGGTCGTCGTCGATGCCCTTGCGCATCTTCATCGTCACGGGCAGCGGCCCGGCGTTCGCCACCGCCTCGCGCAGGATGCGGCGCAGCAGGTTCCGCTTGTACGGCAGCGCCGACCCGCCCCCGCGCCTGGTCACCTTGGGCACGGGGCAGCCGAAGTTGAGATCGACGTGATCGGCGAGGTCCTCCTCGGCGATCATCCGCACCGCCCGGCCCACGATCGCGGGGTCCACCCCGTAGAGCTGGATGCTCCTGGGCCGCTCCGACTCCTCGAACCTGATCATCCGCATCGTCTTGGGATTGCGCTCGACGAGACCCCTGGTCGTGATCATCTCGCAGACGAACAGCCCCGCGCCCTGCTCGCGGCAGAGCACCCGGAACGGCGCGTTCGTGATGCCCGCCATCGGCGCGAGCACCACGGGCGGCCACGCCTCAATCGGCCCAATCTTCACTCGAACAGTTGTAGCGCAGGTCAAGCCGCAACCGGTATTCGCGGATAGTCTGTTGATCGGCATCTTCGGGTTGAGGGGGATGGATGCTTCTTCGAGTGCGGCTGGCGCTGCCCGACAGACCGGGCTCCCTGGCCCAGGTCACCAAGGTCCTGGGCGTGGCGGGCGCCGACATCACGCAGGTGACCGTGCTCGACCGGGGCGCGGGCCGGGCCGTCGACGACATCACCGTCTTCTGCCCCGACAGCACGCCGAGGCAGGCCCTGCTCAAGAGCCTGCAGAGCGTGGAGGGCGTGACGGTCGAAGGCATCTGGACCACGCGCGAGGCGCCGGGCACCTACCCCGAGCTGGAGATCCTCAAGTACATCACCACCGCCGGCGACCGGGCGCTGACCACGCTCATCGACTCCCTGCCCGTCCTGTTCAGCGCCGACTGGGCCGCCATCGCGGCCGAGCGCCGCGTCGTCTACGCGAGCTGGCGCGCCCCTCAGGGCCTGGTCGTCCCGGAGGAGGTGCCGTCCCGTCCCACGGCCCTGACCCGGGACGGCGGCCTGCACCTCATCCACGCCCCGCTCCCGCCGCTGGCCCTGTCGCTCCTGCTGGCCCGCTCGGAGGGCCCCGCCTTCCACCGCATCGAGGTCCACCGCCTCACGAGGATCCTGGAGATCTTCCTCAGCCTCCCCGCCACCGAGCGCAGCGTGGCCCGCCAGCTGCGCAAGGAGGGCCGGCAGGCACCGGGCGGGGCTCACGAGTAAGCATCCGGTCGAGAAACGCGCTATTGTTAACCACGCAGCAACTGAATGCGGCGCGGAAGTGGCTCAGTGGTAGAGCATCACCTTGCCAAGGTGAGGGTCGCGGGTTCGAATCCCGTCTTCCGCTCGGAGAGGGTTTGACTCGGTGGCGTGGCCGAGAGGCGAGGCAGCGGCCTGCAAAGCCGTCCACACGGGTTCAAATCCCGTCGCCACCTCCAAGGACGATTAGCTCAGCGGGAGAGCGCTTCCCTGACACGGAAGAGGTCACTGGTTCAATCCCAGTATCGTCCACCATCCGGTAGAAGCCCCAGCGCACGCTGGGGCTTTCTGCTGTGGCCTGTCACTTGCGGCGTTGTGTCCGGCGTCTGCCGGCGAAGACGTTGGGGCCGGTTCCTGGAGGTCGCGCCCGGGGAGCCGCAGGCGCACGTCTCGTCGGCAGAGGCAGCAGCCGTGACCCCGGTTCGGCCGAGTTTCCCCCAGGGTTGAAAGTTTCAGTCGCCCGTTGACACCCTGGACGTGAGCGCTAACAATCACGGCACCTCCGCAAAATCGCCGCAAAATGTTAGCGCTACCAAGGAGTCCCCCGATGCTCCGCAGAATCCTGGCGGCCCTGTCGCTCCTCCTGTTAGCCCTGGTGGTCCCCGGCACCGGCCCGGCCCAGGCGGCCACCTCCTACACCAACCCCGTCAAGTCGCAGAAGGGCGCCGACCCCTGGCTGACGTGGTACGACGGCAACTACTACCTGATCACCACCAGCTTCACGAACACGCTGGTCGTCCGCCGCTCCCCCACCCTCGGCGGCCTGAACACCGCCCCCGGCATCCAGGTCTGGCAGGACACCACGTCCTCCCGCGGCACCAACTTCTGGGCCCCCGAGCTGCACCAGTTCAACGGCCGCTGGTACATCTACTACTCGGCCGGCGCGGTCGGCACGGCCTGCTGCGACAGCCAGCGCACCCACGTGCTGGAGAGCGCGGGCAGCGACCCCCTCGGGCCGTACACGTACCGGAGCATGCTGAGCGGCGCCAACCTCACCCCGGGCGGCTGGCTGATCGACGCCAGCCCGATGAGCCTGAACGGCTCCCTGTACCTGCTCGGCAGCGGCTTCATCGCCGGCAGCCAGCAGAGCCTCGTGATCGCGCCGATGAGCAACCCGTACACGCTGAGCTCCAGCACCTTCAGCCGGATCTCCAGCCCCACCCACAGCTGGGAGACGCAGGGCGGGACGGTGAACGAGGGGCCGGAGGCGCTGCAGCGCGGCGGGCAGACGTTCGTGATCTACTCGGCCAGCGCCTGCTGGGGGCCCGACTACAAGCTCGGGCAGCTCACCTACAACGGCGGCAACCCGCTCAGCGCGTCGAGCTGGGTGAAGAAGTCGACGCCGGTGTTCCAGCGCTCGGGCAACGTGTACGGCCCCGGCCACAACGGCTTCTTCACCTCGCCCGACGGCACCGAGAGCTGGATCGTCTACCACGCCAACAGCTCCAGCGGCGGCGGCTGCGACAACAACCGCACCACCCGCGCCCAGAAGTTCACCTGGAACTCCGACGGCACGCCCAACTTCGGCGCCCCTGTCGCCACCGGAGTCTCGCTGCCCGCGCCCGCCGGGGAGACCGCGGCCACGCCGGCGGCGTACACGCTGGTCAACCGCAACAGCGGCAAGTGCCTGGAGGTCTCCGGCGGCTCCGGCACGGACGGCGCGAACATCCAGCAGTGGGCCTGCAACGGCGGCGGCAACCAGCGCTGGCGCATCGAGGACCAGGCCGACGACACCAGCCGCCTGGTGAACGTGGCCACCGGCAAGGTCGCCGACGTCGCCGACTGCGCCGCCGCCGACGGCACCGACATCCGGCAGTGGAGCTGGCTCGACAACACCTGCCAGCGCTTCCGCCTGGTCTACACGGCCTCGGGCGGCTGGGTGCGGATCGTCAACGCCGCCACCGGCAAGGTCGCCGACGTGGCCGACTGCGGGACGGCGGACGGCACCGACGTACGGCAGTGGAGCTGGCTGAACAACGCCTGCCAGCAGTGGTCCATCCGGCCCGCCTGACCACCTGCCCCACACCTCGGTCCGCGCCTGCCCGCAACCCGCCGAACACCCCCGGCCCGCGCCGGCCGGCGACCCGCCCCATATGATCGCGCGCTCGCCCCTTCCGCCTGTTAGCGTTACCGCTGAGGGGGTGAGCCGCGGTGAAAGCCAAGCCGGGCAGGCCTGCGGTGCTCATGGACGTCGCCGTGCTCGCCGGAGTCTCCACCATGACCGTCTCGCGCGTGCTGAACACGCCCGATCTCGTACGCGCCGAGACCAGGGCCCGCGTGCTGGCCGCCGTGCGCGAGCTGGACTACCGGCCCAACCAGGCCGCGCGCCAGCTCGTCACCGGCCGCTCCGGCGTGCTCGGCGTGGTCAGCATCGACACCACCCTGTACGGCCCGGCCTCCACGCTCTACTGCATCGAGCAGGCCGCCAGGCACGCCGGCTACAACGTCAGCATCGCCAGCCTCAGCTCGCTCAACCGCAGGTCGATGGAGGAGGGCGTGCAGCGGCTGCGCACCCAGTCCGTGGACGGCGTGATCATCGTCGCGCCGCACGAGTCGGCCGCCGACGGGCTGCGCCACCTGCCGCCGGAGATGCCGGTGGTCGCGGTGGACGCCGGCGACGACATCCCGGTGCCCGTGGCCAAGGTGGACCAGCAGGCCGGCGCCGCCCGCGTCACGCGCCACCTGCTCAGCCTCGGCCACCGCAGCGTGTGGCACGTGGCGGGGCCCGCCGACTGGCTCGACGCCAACGGCCGCATCGAGGGCTGGCGCGGCGTGCTGGAGTCGGCGGGCCGGCCGGTGCCCGAGGTGCTGCGCGGCGACTGGAGCGCCCGCTCCGGCTACCAGCTCGGCCGCCGCCTCGCCGCCGACCCCGAGGTCAGCGCCGTGTTCGTGGCCAACGACCAGATGGCGCTCGGCGTGCTGCGCGCGCTGCGCGAGGCGGGGCGGCGGGTGCCCGACGACGTGAGCGTGGCGGGGTTCGACGACATCCCGGAGTCCGCGTACTTCTGGCCGCCGCTGACCACCGTGCGGCAGGACTTCGGCGAGGTCGGGCGGCACGCGTTCCACATGCTGCTGGACCGGATGGCGGGGGCCGAGCCGGAGGCGCGGCGGCTGGTCGAGCCCGAGCTCGTCGTCCGCGAGAGCACCGGCGCCGCGCCCGCGCGTTAGGCCAGCCGGATCACGTTCCACGACACCGGGGGCAGCAGGACCCGCAGCGGGTCGCGCTCGACGTCCGGGTTCGGGCGGGGCGTGATCCGCGTGGGGTCGTCGGCCGTGTTACGCGCGTAGACGTCCGGGTCGGTCAGCGTGGTGGCCTCGACGATGCGGACGCCGCCGAGCGCCCGGGCGTCGATCTCCAGCGACAGCGGCCCGTCCGTCGACCGGTTGACGGCGAACAGCGTCGTGCCCTCCGAGGAGGAGTGGGTGGCCACCGCGTGCAGCAGCGGCACCTCGCCGTGCGCCTTCGTCTCGTACGACGGCGAGTCCGGCTCCACGCGCAGCACGTCCCCGGCAGCGTGGCGGGAGGCCTGCGCGAAGGGGTGGAACGTGGTCTGCCGCCAGGCCCGCCCGCCGGGCTCGGTCATGATGGGCGCGATCACGTTCACGAGCTGGGCCAGGGAGGCGGCGGTGACGCGGTCGCTGTTGCGCAGCAGCGTGATCAGCAGCCCGCCGAACGTCACCGCGTCGGCGAGGTTGTAGTGGTCCTCCAGCAGGGGCGGGGCGACCGGCCAGTCCTGCGGGGCGCCGGCGTCGTGGAAGCGGGAGAGGTACCAGACGTTCCACTCGTCGAAGGAGATGTTGATCTTCTTGCGGGACTTGAGCCGCGCCCCGACGTGATCGGCGGTGGCCACGACGGAGGAGATGAAGTACTCCATGTCGGTCGAGCTGGCCAGGAAGCTGCCGAGGTCGCCGTCCCGCTCCTCGTAGTAGGCGTGGCAGGAGATGTAGTCGACCAGGTCGTAGGTCTCCTCCAGCACCTCGGCCTCCCACGAGCCGAACGTCGGCATGCTGGAGCTGGAGCTGCCGCACGCGACCAGCTCCAGCTTCGGGTCCACCATGCGCATGGCGCGGGCGGTCTCGGCGGCCAGCCGGCCGTACTCGCGGGCCGTCTTGTGGCCGGTCTGCCAGGGGCCGTCCATCTCGTTGCCCAGGCACCACATCCTGATGTCGTGCGGCTCCTTGGCGCCGTTGGCGATGCGCAGGTCGGACAGCGTGGTGCCCGACGGGTGGTTGGCGTACTCGAGCAGGTCGAGGGCCTCGGCGATGCCGCGGGTGCCGAGGTTGACGGCCATCATGGGCTCCACGCCCGCCTTGCGGCACCAGCGGACGAACTCGTCGACGCCGACCTCGTTCGTCTCGGTGCTGTGCCAGGCCAGGTCGAGCCGGCGCGGGCGCCGGTCGACCGGGCCGATGCCGTCCTCCCAGCGGTAGCCGGAGACGAAGTTGCCGCCGGGGTAGCGGACGGTGGACACGCCCAGCTCCCTGGTCAGATCGAGCACGTCGCGGCGGAAGCCGTCCTCGTCGGCCGTGGGGTGGCCGGGCTCGTAGATGCCGGTGTAGACGCAGCGCCCGAGGTGCTCCACGAACGTGCCGAAGGTGCGCCGGCGCACCGGGGCGACCTTGAAGGCGGGATCCAGGGTGAGTTTGGCCTGATGCACGGAGGGGGCTCCCTGTTTCTCGGGCGTTACGTGGTCCCGATTGTTAGCGTTATCACTGAGCCGGGTCAAGAGGGTGAGGGTCGCCGCAACCGGTTGCGGGCGGGCCCTTGACACGCTGCTTGTTACCGCTAACACTCGGGTAACCCCGCCGGAACAACGGGGTCCGCGCGGCAGCCTCCGCGATCCGGACGGCTCGCCCCACCGCCTTCGCGCCCAGCGCGAGAGGCCTGTCCACGGCTGCCCTGAACCTCCTGGATGTTAGCGAGAACATGGCCGGGCGATGGCTCGGTGAAGGAAGAGGCCCCAGTGCACGGTCCCCCCGATATCACCCGCCGGCACCTTCTCGGCGGCAGCCTCGCACTGCTCGGCGCCGCCGCCACGGGATGCGCGATCCCCGTGGGGCTCGGCTCGTCCCAGACCCGCGTGCAGTACTGGCACTTCCTCGGCGCCAGCGACGGCATCATCATGAACCAGATGGTCCAGGCGTTCGCCAAGGCCACCCCCGACGTCTTCGTCGAGGAGAACGTGCTCGCCTGGGGCGAGCCGTACTACACCAAGATCGCGATGGCCGGCTCGGGCGGGCGCTCGCCCGATCTGGCCACGTTCCATCTGGCCCGGCTGGCGGGCATCGGCGCTGGCGCCCTGCTCGACCCGTTCGACGTCAAGCTGCTGGAGGAGGTCGGCCTGCGGGCCGCCGATTTCAGCCCGCCCATCTGGGAGCGTGCCCATCTCGACGGCGTGCTGTACGCGATCCCGTTCGACGCCCACCCGATGGTGCAGTACTACAACACCGACATCTGCGGGAAGGCCGGGCTGCTCGGTCCCGACGGCAAGCTGCTGCCCACCAAGGGCGTGGACGAGCTCATCGCCCAGCTCACCAAGGCCAAGGAGGTGATGGGCGGCAAGCCGCCGCTGGCCTTCGACGCGCTCGGCCTCGGCACCGTGGGCCCGTGGCGGGTGTGGTGGTCGCTCTACCCGCAGAGCGGCGGCACCCTGCTGTCGGACGACGGCACGAAGATCACCATTGACGACGCCAAGGCCCTGGAGGCGCTGCGGCTCATGCAGCGGCTCGGCAAGGAAGGGCTGTGCGACTGGCGTACGGACTACGGCGCCTCCGTCGCCAAGTTCACCAACGGCGAGGCCGCGTTCCTGTGGAACGGCGACTGGGAGACCACCGGGCTCAAGGAACGCAAGACGCCGTTCAGCATGACGCGCTTCCCCGCCGTCTTCGGCACCGGCTCCGCGCAGGCCGACTGCCACGCGTTCGTGCTGCCCCACCAGCGCAACCGGGACCCCGAGGTGGAGCGGGCCACGTACCGGTTCATCGCCTACCTCGTCAAGAACAGCGCCGACTGGGCGGTGGCCGGGCACGTGCCCGCGTACCTGCCCGCGCTGGAGGAGCCCGACTACCTCGCGCTGCAGCCGCAGTCGGAGTACCGCTCCGTCATCACCGAGGTCGCGCTCGACCCGCAGGTGTGGTTCGCCGGGTCCGCCTCGCGGATGTGGATCGAGTTCGGCGAGGCGTTCTCCCCCGTCATCGGCGGCACGCGCACGCCGGAGGAGGGCCTGGCCGCCGCCAAGGCCGCGCTGGCCCGGCTGATGGCCGCCCCGAACCCCTTCCCCGACGAGGAGCGCCCATGACCGAGCTTGTCGAGGTCGTCGATGAACACAGCACCTCGGTCATGAGACCGACGAAGGAGGGCTCATGACCACGACCGTCGCGGCTCCGCCGACCGCCGCCCCCGTCGCCACGCCCAAGGTCCGGCGCGGCTGGACCCAGCACGGGATGGTGTTCGTGACGCCGTTCCTGCTGGTCTACGTGGCCTTCCTCGTCTGGCCGACCCTGCTCGGCTTCCAGATGAGTCTGTCCAGCGTGAACATCGCCGGCCGCAACAACAACTTCGTCGGCCTCGACAACTACCTTGAGGCGTTCGGCGACCCACGCATGTGGCGCTCGCTGTGGAACACGGTGGTCTTCACCGTGCTCAGCACGATCCCGCTGGTGTTCCTCGGGCTGGTGTTCGCGCTGCTGGTGCACAACCTGCGCTTCATGCAGTGGCTGTGGCGGCTGTCGTTCTTCGGGCCGTTCCTGCTGCCGTCGGCGGTCGTGTCGATCCTGTGGCTGCAGATGATCTACCCGCCCGACTACGGCCTGATCAACGGCACGCTCGGCATCGACGTGCTGTGGCTGGGCGACCCGTCCATGGCCATGTGGTCGGTCGTGCTGACCACCGTCTGGTGGACGGTCGGCTTCAACTTCCTGCTCTACCTGGCCGCCCTGCAGTCGATCCCGCAGCACCTGTACGAGGCCGCCGCCATCGACGGCGCCTCCGCCTGGGACAAGCTGCGCTCCATCACCCTGCCGCTGCTCGGCCGCACCACCGCGCTGATCGTGGTGCTGCAACTGGTGGCCTCGCTGAAGGTGTTCGACCAGATCTACCTGATGACCGGCGGCGGCCCGCAGGACTCCACCAGGCCGATCATCGAGTACGCCTACGACGTCGGCTTCACCGGTTACCGCACCGGCTACGCCTCGGCCGTGTCGTACATCCTGTTCGCCCTGATCGTCATCGTCTCCCTGGCGCAGCTCCGGCTGTTCCGCAAGCGCGAGGAGGTCGCGTCGTGACCAAGCGGTTCGGCTGGAGCCAGCTCATCCTGCTCGTCATCGCCCTGGTACTGGCGGCCGTCTGGCTCGCCCCCGTCCTGTGGGCGGTGGCCACCTCGCTCAAGCCCGAGGACGAGACCACCAAGCTGCCGCTGGAGTGGTTCGGCAGCGAGATCACCTTCGACTCGTACGCGCTGGTCCTGGGGACCGGCGGCATCGTCAAGTGGGCGATCAACTCGACCGTCACCGCCGTGATCGTCACGTTCCTGACCGTGCTGTTCTCGGCGATGGCGGCGTACGGGTTCGCCCGCACCCAGTTCAGGGGCCAGCGGGTGCTGCTGGCGCTGATCCTGGCCGGGATCATGGTGCCGCCGCAGGTGCTGATCGCGCCGCTGTTCGCCGAGATGGTCACGCTCGGGCTGGTGGACACGTGGTGGGCCATCATCCTGCCGCAGGTGGCGGCCCCGCTGATCGTCTACATCCTGGTCAAGTTCTTCCAGGACGTGCCGCCTGAGCTGGAGCAGGCCGCCTTCGTGGACGGGGCAGGGCGGTGGCGGGTCTTCTTCACCATCGTGCTGCCGCTGTCGCGGCCGGTGCTCGCCGCCGTGTCGATCTTCACGTTCATCAACACCTGGAACAACTTCCTGTGGCCGTTCCTGGTCTCCACCGACCCGAACACGATGACGCTGCCCGTGGGGCTGGCGAACGTGGTGCAGGGGACGTTCGGGCTCCGGTACGCGCAGATCATGGCGTCGGTGGTGCTGGCCGGGCTGCCGCTGCTGGTCGTGTTCGTGATGTTCCAGCGGCAGATCGTCAAGGGGGTGGCGCACACCGGGCTGGCCGGTCAGTGAGGCTTGGTGACTTCCGCGGGGAGGTCGTCGCCGGCGAGGCCGCGGTATGCGGCGGCGACCGCCTCGGGGGCGCGTAGCCAGGCCGTCCCTGGTGAGGGTCTTCATCGTGCGGGAGTCAGGCGCTCGTAGCAGTCGTAGTTGCGCTGGGCCACGATGCGGCCGTCGCGGAACTCCAGGAAGACCCCGAGGTGGGCGCGGAGCACGTGGCCCGCGGGGAGGTCGCCCAGAGGGACGGCGAGGGTGCCGGTCCACAGGACCTCCAGGGCGGCCCGGTCGCCTGACGCGATCGCGTTGAGCACCTCGAAACGCTGCTCGCTGATCGTCTTGGCGCCGCGCTCCGCCGCCGCGCGCAGGCCGTCGAGGTCGCGGACGACGCCGTCGGGGAAGAGCAGGTTGGGCAGCTCGTGGTGGACCACGTCGGGGTGGAGGTACGGCTCGGTGCTCGCGCCGTCGGAGACCGCCTGGTGGTAGCGGATGGCGAGGTCGATATGGGGGTGCATATATACAACCGTAGTTGTACAACCGTGGTTGTCAAGGGCAGGATGGGGGCATGCCCGTGGATCCGCGCGACCTCGAACTCGGCACCCTCGCCCTCTTCGTCGGCTCGGCCGCCGCCTCTGCCGTGCAGGAGGAGATGGCGGCTCAGGGGTTCACCGGGCTGCGGGTCTCACACGGGTACGTCTTCCAGCACCTCGTCGAGGAGGCCAGGACGATCGGGGAGCTGGCCGTGCGGATGGAGGTCACGCAGCAGGCGGCGTCCAAGGTGGTGGCCGAGCTGGAAGGGCTCGGTTACGTCGAGCGGGTGCCCGATCCGCGTGACGCCCGGATCAGGAGGGTACGGCTGACGGGGCGCGGGCGCGCGGCCGTGGCGGCGGCGCGGCGGGCACGGGCGGCGCAGGAGGATCGGCTGGCGGAGCGGGTCGGGCGGGAGCGGGTCGAGGAGTGCCGGGCGCTGCTCGCCGAGCTGCTCGACGAGCTGGGCGGAGCCGGGGCCGTCAGGCGGCGCGAGGTCCGGCCGCCCCGCTGAGTCGCCCCGCTGAGTCGCCCCGCTGAGCCGTCCCGTTGAGCCGTCCCGTTGAGCCGTCCCGTTGAGCCGTCCCGTTGAGCCGTCCCGCTGAGCCGTCCCGCTGAGTCGCCCCGGCCGCAGGTCACTCCTGGTGCGCTCGCCGGCCGCGGGGTTACTCCTGGTGGACGAGCAGCACGAAGGTGCGCGCGTAGGAGACCCCGCCGGCCGGGCGCGGCCAGTCGAGCTCCGCCAGCGCCCGCGAGCCCGCCTCGTGCCGGGCCCCGTTGACCCGGACCTCGGCGGTCTCCGTGCCGTCACCGCCGCCGAAGAACGCCCTGACCCCCACCAGGTTCCCCCGTTCGAGCGTGCCCTTGAGCGCCGGGGCCAGGTGCGGCAGCAGGACGTGCTGGACCGCCCACCGCTGGACGGCGTCGTGCTCGCCGCCCGTGCCCCAGCCGACGATGCCGCCGTGGATGGCGTGCCAGCCGGGGAAGCCGTCGGGGTCGTCCGGGGCGAAGTGGGCGGCGCGGGAACCGTCCTGGACGAGGAGCTCGAGCAGGGCACCGCCGGTCGTGCCGAGCCACATCTGGATCGCGCGGTCCACGGACTCCTCGACGGTGGCGCCGTACCCGGTCACGCAGTCGGAGACCGTGGTGTCCTGCGGGCGCTCGACGTTGAGCACGAAGTCGAGGTCGAGGTGGGCGGGGCTGCCGGTGTGGTCGGCGCCGAGCCGCACGGCCAGAGTGCCCGGGCCCTTCGCCATGCCGTCGCGGACCTCCCAGGGCTGCTCCGTGGCCGCGCTCAGGTGCTCGGCGACCATGCCCAGAACCGCCTCGTCCGCCGGCCGTACGCCGTCCATGCCCAACCCCTCGCCTCGCGCTCGCCTCGTCACCAGCCAGGCTAGTTGATCATCGGCATGGCGGGCGGGCCGGATCGGCGCGCCGGTCTCCCGGATCGCCGTGGCGGGGCGGCGAGATCCCGGTTTCACGGCCCGGCGGCGCACCGGCCGGGGGCGGCCTCTCCCAGGGAACTGCCAGGAACGCCAAGTAGTCTGCCTCTGCATGAACCGGCCCCGACTCCCCGTTTCCCCTGGTCCAGGCGGGCTCCACGACGCCGCGCCCGGTCATGGACGCCGTCCGGGGGAGTACATCACGTGAAGATCCGCTACCTCATGCTGCACGCCTTCGGCATGGGCGGCACCATCCGCACCGTGGTCAACCAGGCGAACGCGATGGCCGCCGCCGGCCACGACGTCGAGCTGGTCAGCGTGGTACGGCGGCGCGACGACCCGCAGTTCGGCCTGGACCCCCGGATCACCGTCAGCACCCTGGTCGACCAGCGCGGCGGCCGGCAGCCGGACTCGATGGCGCGCAAGGCATGGCGCAGGATGCGCGGGAAGGTCGTGCCGCGCGGCGAGTTCGCGGCCGGCTACTTCACCGAGCGCGTGGAGCGGGCCACCATGGAGTACGTCTCCCGGCTGCGCGACGGCATCCTGGTCACCACCCGGCCGGCGCTGAACCTGATCTCCGCCCGGCGTACCCCGAAGACCGTCATCCGCGTCGCCCAGGAGCACATGAACCTGTCGGCCTACCCCGACACCATCCGCAGGGAGATCGCCCGCTACTACGACCGCTTCGACGCGATCACCGTGCTGACCCGCACGAACCGCCTGGAGTACCAGCGACTGCTGCCCGGCACCCCGGTCGTGCAGATCCCGAACGCGGTGCACAAGGTCGAGCAGGAACGTTCCCGGCAGGTCGACCCCGTCGTGATCGCGGCCGGCCGGCTGGTGCCGCAGAAGGGGTTCGACCTGCTGATCAAGGCGTTCGCGCAGGTGGTGCCGGAGCATCCGGAGTGGCGGCTGCGCATCTTCGGCACCGGGCCGCGCAAGGGGCAGCTCGCCGGGCTGGTCGAGCAGCTCGGGCTGGGCGGGCACGTGGCGTTGCCCGGGCGTACCGACCGGCTGGAGCGGGAGCTGACCGACGCCTCCGTGTACGCGCTGAGCTCCCGGTTCGAGGGCCTGCCCATGGTGATGATCGAGGCCATGACGCACGCGCTGCCCGTGGTCGCCTTCGACTGCCCGACCGGGCCGAAGGACGTGCTGACCGACGGGGTGGACGGGCTGCTGGTGCCGCCGAGGGACGTGGACGCGCTGGCCGCCGCGCTCAACCGGGTCATCGCCGACCGGGACCTGCGGCTGCGGATGGGGCGGGCGGCGCTCAGGACGTCGCAGGCCTACGGGCCCGAGCAGGTGATGCCGTTGTGGGAGGACCTGTTCTCGGAGCTGGCGGCGGGCGAGCGCGTCACCGACAACTTCTGGCACGGCCGCTGACCACACCCCCGCCGCGTTGGTGCCATGTCCAGAAAAGATTTACCCTTTCCCACCTTCCCTGCCACATAAGGGCTTTCGAACGGCTTAGTCACGATATTTCGCTCTTTTCGTCAAGGGCACCCCAAGGCGGGCGGCATTCTGTGCCGTATGCGTAATCGGAAGGTGTTTCTGGCCGCCATGGCAGGCGCTCTTGCCCTGGTCACGGGGCTGACCGCGCCCGCGCATGCCGGCGTGACCACCACTCCGGCCGTCGTTTCCGTGGAACGCGACGCGCCCGCCGTGTACGGCCGCGCCGCCTATTTGATGGACGCTTCGTCCGGCGAGGTCCTGTTCGACAAGGACGGCGGCGAACGTCTGCCGGTCGCCAGCCTGACCAAGACCATGACCGCGTACCTGGTGCTGCAGGTCGCCACGCCCACCGACGTGGTGCGGATCAAGCCGGAGGACGTCGCGTACGCCGAGGACGGCGGCGGCACCACCGCCGACCTGCGCGCCGGCGACCGCCTCACGGTCGGCGAGCTGCTGTACGGCCTCATGCTGCCCTCCGGCGCCGACGCCGCCCACGCGCTGGCCCGCACGTACGGGCCCGGCGTCGAGGGCTTCGTGGCCAGGATGAACGCCACGGCGCGCTCGCTCGGCATGAACGACACCCGGTACGTCAACGCCGACGGCCTGCCCACCCCGGACGGCGACGGCTACTCCACCGCCAGGGACCAGGCCGTGCTGGCGGCCCACGCCCTGCGGGTGCCGCTCATCAAGGAGGTGGCCGGTACCCGCTGGCACGACCTCGACGCCACCGGCGAGCACCGCTCCTACAGCTGGCGCAACACCAACCGCCTGCTCGGCACGCCGGGCGCGATCGGGCTGAAGACGGGCTTCACGCGGGCCGCCGGGTACTGCCTGGCGTTCGCGGGCGAGTCGGACGGGCGCGTGCTGGTCGGCGTCCTGCTGGACGAGTCGGTCTCCAGCCGCCGCTTCAGCACCGCCGAGGCGCTGCTCTCGTGGGGCTCCGCCCGCCAGTCCGCCTGACCGCCAGTCCACCGGACGTCCGGACCGCCGGACCCCGCCGGATCGCCGGACCCCGCCGGATCGCCGGAACGCCGGATCGCCAGAGGCTGCCGCAGGATCGGCGGCGGCTGCCGTGGAGCGGCGGCCATGGACCGCGTTGATCTCTTGGGCTAGTTTGCCCGACATGAAGCTTCGAATCGCGTTAGGTGCGCTGTCAGCGGCCCTCGTGCTCGCCGCCCCGCTCCCCGCCCAGGCCGCCGCCACGCCCCAGCTCGGATGGGAGCTCAAGGAGACGGGGGTGACCGCACGCCTGCGCGGTCTGTCGCCCGTCAGCCGGCACGTGGTGTGGGCCTCGGGCTCCGGCGGGACCGTGCTGCGGACCGTCGACGGGGGACGCACATGGCAGAACGTCTCCCCGCCCGACACGGCCGCGCTCCAGTTCCGCGACATCGAGGCGTTCGACGCGTACCGGGCCGTGGCGTTGTCCATCGGAGCGGGCACGGACTCGCGCGTCTACCGCACGGAGGATGGCGGCCGTACCTGGGCGGAGACGTTCAGGAACGACGAGCCGCAGGCGTTCTACGACTGCATGGCCTTCTTCGACCGGCACCACGGGCTGGCCATGAGCGACCCGGTGAACGGCCGGTTCCGGATCCTGGCCACGGAGGACGGCGGGCGGAGCTGGCAGGTGCTGCCGCCGGACGGGATGCCCGAGGCGCTGCCGGGCGAGGCGGGGTTCGCGGCGAGCGGGCAGTGCCTGGTCGCGTCGGGCGGCCGGGACGTCTGGCTGGCCAGCGGCGGGGCCGAGCGGGCCCGGGTGTTCCACTCCCGCGACCGCGGCCGCACCTGGACGGTCGCCGACGCGCCGATCCCGGGCGGCGATCCGGCCCGCGGCGTCTTCGGCCTCGCCTTCCGCGACCGTCACCGGGGAATCGCGGTCGGCGGCGACTACCGTCCCGAGCAGCAGTCCCCCAGCGCGAGCGCGACCAGCCGCGACGGCGGCGCCTCCTGGCGCCCCTCCTCGACTCCCCCGCCCGCCTACCGGTCGGGTGTCGCCTGGCTTCCCCACCTTCCCTTCGCGGCTGTCGCCGTGGGGCCGTCGGGCAGCGATGTGACGTACTCGGGCGGCCGGACGTGGCAGACCTTCGACAGCGGGTCCTTCGACACGGTCGCCTGCACCCGGGACCGCTCGTGCTGGGCTTCGGGCGAGCAGGGCCGCCTCGCCAGGCTCACCCTCAAGTAAACCGACCCGCGCCGGCCGCACGCGCTCCCTGCCCCGAAGCCGGACCCGCCGCCCGGCACGGCGCGGGGACGTGCGCGGCGCGGGGACGTGCGCGGCGCGGGGACGTGCGCGGCGCGGGGACGTGCGCGGCGCGGGGACGCGGGGGTGGGGCGGGGGTCAGCGGACGCCGATGGGGCGGAATTGGATGCTGATGCGCGGGCCCGAGGGGCGGGTGGTCTTCGGGATGGCGTGTTCCCAGGTGCGCTGACAGCTTCCGCCCATCACGATCAGATCCCCGTGCCCCAGGTCGTGTCGGATCGAGGGCCCGCCGCCCCGCGGACGGAGCAGCAGGGAGCGCGGGCTGCCGACCGAGATGATGGCGACCATGGTGTCCTCCGTGCTGCCGCGCCCGATCGTGTCGCCGTGCCAGGCCACGCTGTCGCGGCCGTCGCGGTAGTAGCACAGACCCGCCGTACGGAACGGCTCGCCCAGTTCCTGGCCGTAGTGGCCGTCGAGGGCGCGTCTGGCGTCGTCGAGGAGCGGGTCGGGCAGGCGCTCGTCCTCGTCGTAGAACTTCAGCAGCCGCGGGACGTCCACGACCCTGTCGTACATGCGCCGCCGTTCGGCCCGCCACGGCACGTTCTCCGCGAGGCGCTCGAAGAGCGTGTCGGCGCCCGTCAGCCAGCCGGGGCGCAGGTCGATCCAGGCGCCGCGGTCGAGGTCAGTGCGGCGGACGGTGTCGCCGAGAGGCCCGATGCCGAGCTCCTCGTCGAGAGCGAGCAAAGATGCTTGGAACGCGGCTGTCATGCTGCCGAGTCTATGCCATACTTCAAACACGCATTCGATTTCGGGGAAGAGGCCTATTCGATCGACAGGTCGTGCGACGCTGGTGGGCACCGGATATGAGTGGCGTCGCCCCTCGGCCCGCACCGGAGGTGCAGAGGCCACCCATCGCTTCGTCACGCGAAGGAGCAGGCCATGCTCACCACGCACTACCTCCCCGGCTCCCCTTGCTGGGTCGACGTCAGCAGCCCCGACGTGGAGACGTCGATCTCGTTCTACACCCGGCTGTTCGGCTGGGATTCCATCTCGCTGGGGCCCGAGCACAGGCAGTACCGCTTCTGCCAGGTCGGCGGCCGGACGGTCGCCGGTATCAGCCCGGACTCCCCGGCGAGAGGGGGCGCGGCATGGCTGATCTACTTCCAGGCGCCCGACGCCGACACCATCGCGAAGACGATCGAGCAGGCGGGCGGCACGGTCCTGGCCGCGCCGTTCGACATCGAGGGGCAGGGGCGGATGGCGATGTTCGCCGATCCGGCCGGGGCGTCGTTCGCCGTCTGGCAGCCCGGCGCGACCAAGGGGCTCGGGCTGGTGACGGACGCGGGCTCGCTGGGGTGGGTCGAGCTGCACACGCCCGATCCCGCCGGCATCCGCGCCTTCTACCAGTCGGTGTTCGGCTGGCGTGTCGAGGATCTGCCGATGGGCGAGACGTCGTATCCCGTGATCTCGCCCGCGGAGGGTGACGAGTCCTCGGCGGTGGCCGGCATCGCCCAACTCCAGGCCGGTGATCGGCCGCACTGGCTGCCGTACTTCGAGGTGCCCGACTGCGATGCCACGGTGGCTCTGGGGCAGCAGCTCGGCGCGACGATGCGGGCTCCGGCGATGACCACCGAGGGGGTCGGGCGGCTGGCCTTCCTCGCCGATCCCTTCGGCGCACGGTTCGCGGTGATCACCAGCTCCGCCTGAGCCATGGTCACCCGGTCACCGGCTCCGTCCGAGCGGTGATGGGCCGGGCCGGGTGGGCGGTGACGGCCGGTCCGCTTGAGGTCGGGGCGGCCCGTCCCGGCCTCGGGTGCGGGGCCGGCGGTTGGCCTGCACGCACGCAGTTCGTGCAGGCCGACCCTCCCCAGCGTGGGCGAAATCCCAGCTCAGGGGCCTGGTTCCGGATACTCATTCCCTCCGGGACGCCGGCCTAACGTACGCGGCGGCGTACGCTCGTGTAACGTCCCGAGTGTGTTAACCCGTTACATGGCGGGCGCCGTGATGGCCCGCACCGGTGATGAGATGTCCGGGCCCGCCCTGCTCGTCACGGGGCTGGCCGTCACCGGGTCCCCCCTGCTGGCCTCGTCGGTGCTGGCGGGGCTGACCGTCTCGGCCGCCGTCGGAGGGCCGCTGCTAGGGGTGCTGCTCGATCGGGCGCGGCGGCCGGGCAGGGTGCTGGGGTGGTGCCTCGCCGGGTACGCGGGCGGGCTGCTGATGGTGGCCGGCGGGATGGCGGGGCAGGTGCCCGGGGCCGTTCTGGTGGCCGTCGCGGTGGTGACGGGGCTGCTGGGGCCGGCGCTCACGGGTGGATGGACGGCGCAGCTCCCCTTGGTGGCCGGGCCCGGGAGGTTGGCGAGGGCGACGGCGTTCGACTCGATGAGTTACAACGTGGCGGGGCTGGCGGGGCCCGCGCTCGTCGGGGTGATCGCGTCGGCGGGTGGTGGCGTCATGGCGGTGCTGGTGAGCGTCGGGATGCTGGTCGCCGCGTTGCCCGCCGCCCGTGGGCTGCCCCCGGCCGGCCCGCGTCCGGCGGGTGGTGAGGAAGGCGGGGCGCCCGGGTGGCGGGCCGTCCGGGAGGAGGTGCGGGCGGGGTTCCGGGCGATCGTGTCGAACGGGGCGCTGCGGCGGGCGACCGTGGCGTCCATGGTGTCGTGTTGCGGGCTGGCCATGGTGGTCGTGTCGGCCCCGGTGCTCGGTGCCCGGCTGAGCGGGGAGAGCGGGCATGGCGCGTTGCTGCTGGCCGTCGTCGCCGCCGGCGGGCTGGTGGCCAACGCGGCCCTGAGCGGCACCTCGCGATGGGCGGGGGCACAGGCGGCCGGAACGGCGGTGGAGGGGGTCGGAACGGCGATGCCGGTGGCCGGAACGGCGGTGCAGGCGGTCGGGACGGCGGTGCTGGGGGCCGGGGTGGTGGTGATGGCCTGCTCGCAGACGTACTGGATGGCCGTGGTGGGGGCCGCCGTGGCGGGAGCGGGCGAGGGGCCGCAGCTCACCGCGCTCTTCGCGGTACGCCATCGCGAAGCGCCCGCCCGGCTGCGCGGCCAGGTGTTCACCACGGGCGCCAGCTTGAAGATCACCTCGTTCGCGATCGGGTCCGCGGTGGCCGGGCCGCTGGCCGCGTACGCGGTGAGCCTCGCCCTGCTGGCCGGCGCGGCACTACAGGCGGTGGCCGTCGCGGTGCTCCTCGTCAGGCGGTGACCCTCCAGCGACGTCAGGCGAGGCCCTCCAGCGTCGTCAGGCGGCGGCCCTCCAGCGGCCGATGAGCCGCACGTCACACCGGCGGCCGGCCACCGGTGGCGGGTGAGGTGCGGGAGCGGTGGGCGGCGACGCGTTCCCTGGTGGCGCAGCGGCTGCTGCAGTAGCGGCGCGGGCTGCCACCGCCCACGTCCAGGTACGGACGCCCGCAGCTCCCGGACGCGCACAACCCGCCGGGAACCCGCTGGTGATCGGCGAGCAGCACCGCCAGCGCCATCGCCGACGACGTCAGGAACCACTCCCCCCACGGAGCGTCGTCCCCGCTGTCGACGTGCAGGTGCCAGCTCGACGTCCCCTCATGGCTGGTCAGCCGGGGAGCCCGGGCGGACTCCGCGAGGAGCCGGTTGAGCAGCGCCGCCGCCTCGCCGGTGGTGGCCGCGCCCAGCACCTCGCACAGGCGCGACGCCGCGGCGCGCATCGCGGTCACGTCGTCCTCGCTCAGGTCCAGCTCGCCGGTCTCGCCGTGCGCGCGCAGGACCCTCGTCACCGACGCGGCGGACGGCCGCTCGTACAGCAACTCCACGCACAGCTCCACGGCCCGCACGGCCATCGCCTTCGTCGAGTGCACCTTCACCCATGCAGCGTATGCCGAAGCCGTCCGGCCGCCGCGGGCCGTGACGACGAACGCGGCAGAGCGTCCTGGTGGCCGGTCAATCACAGGAGCAGCGCGGCGGAGAGCCGGCCCGCCGGCTCCCTGCCGCAGCGGGACCCGCCGGCACGGCCGGGACACGACGGCGGTTCAGAGCGGGCGGCGGCCGGCGAAGCCCAGCTCCGTACGGTGATACCAGCCCAGCTCGCGCTCCCCCTCGATCCAGCACAAGCGCACGGAGGCCCCGTCGAGCAGCGACGGGAAGTCGACGAGCACCGGGGCGATGCCCTTGACCTCGATGCCCTGCTCGCTCCACCCGCTCAGGATCTCCTCGATCCTGGCCTGCAGCCCCTTCAGCTCGGGCAGGCCGCCCAGCTCGGACCGGCCGCCGGCGCGCCGCTGGAAGTCGATCTCGGCCAGGTCGGCACGGGCCGCGATCAGCTCCGCGGCCTCCCTGATGACGGCGGGGAGCAGCGCGCGGGCCTCGTCGAGGGTGAAGATCCGCTCCATGGGGCCACGTTAGCGGTTCGGCTCGTAGGCGTGGATGAGCAGCCGCTCGGCATGGTCGAGGTAGTCGTCGAGATAGGCGGCGGCCTCCTCGATCCGCCCCGACTCGATCAGCCCGACCAGCGTGAGGTTGCGCTCGACGAACGGCTCGTGGAAGGCCCGCGGGTTCTCCATGACGTGGAAGACCAGGCGTAGCTCGGCCAGGAGCTGGCGCATGGCCTCGTCGATCCTCGGGCTCTCGTTCAGCGACACGAGCGCCTGGTGGAAGCGGATGTTGGCGGTGCCGACGCCCTGCCAGTCGTCCTTGGCGGCGGCCCGCCGGGCGTCGGCCACCGCCTCCTTGATCACGGCCAGCGCCTCCTCGGACGGCTTGCGCCGCACGGCCGCACCCTCCAGCACGCGGCGTACGCGGTAGAGGTCGAGCACGTCCTCGACGGACGGCAGCCGGACGAACACGCCCCTGTTGAGCCGGTGGTCGAGCAGCCCCTCGTGGCCGAGCAGCCGGAAGGCCTCGCGCAGCGTGTTGCGCGAGACGCCGAGCCCCTCCGAGATGGACTCCTCCGACAGCCGCTGCCCGGGCTGGAAGAACCCCTCGCTGATGCGGTCGCGCAGGATGTCGGCCACCCGCTCCGCCGTGCTGCTGCGACCCAGCCGGGGGCGGTCCTGGGAGAGACCAGCGACCACGTTGTCCACATTCCACAGGAAATCATGGAGCAAAACTCTTGTCGAATTGTTCAACGATCCATACGTTGAGATGTATCCCCCCTCGACTCAAGGAGCGATCGGATGTCAGGCTCCCCCCAACAGACCCGGCGGGTGATCCTCGCCAGCCTGATCGGCACTTCGCTGGAGTGGTACGACTTCTTCCTGTACACCACCGCGGCGACCCTGGTCTTCCCCGCGCTGTTCTTCCCCTCGCTCGACCCGTTCAACGCGACCCTGGCGTCGCTGACCACCAACGCCGTGGCGTTCGTGGCCAGGCCGCTCGGCGGCGTGGTGTTCGGGCACTTCGGCGACCGGGTGGGCCGCAAGACCGTGCTGGTCGTGACGCTGCTGGTGATGGGCATCTCGACGTTCCTCATCGGGGTGCTGCCCGGCTACGCCGCGGTGGGCGTCATGGCTCCGATCCTGCTCGCCTTGCTGCGGTTCGTCCAGGGGCTGGGGCTCGGCGGCGAGTGGGGCGGCGCGGTGATCATGTCGCTGGAGCACGGCGACGGCCGCCGGCGCGGCTTCAACGCGAGCTGGCCGCAGGTCGGCGTGCCCGCCGGCTACGTGCTGGCCACCGGCCTGCTGACGATCCTGTCCTTCACGCTGTCGGACGCGGCGTTCCTGTCGTGGGGATGGCGGGTGCCGTTCCTGTTGTCCGGGGCGCTGGTGTTCGTGGGCCTGTGGGTGCGGCTGAGGATCACCGAGTCGCCGCTGTTCGCCGAGGTCGAGCAGCGCGGGGCCAAGGCGAGGATGCCGCTGGTGGAGGTGCTGCGCACGCATCCGCGCGCGCTGCTGTCGGCCTTCACCGCGCGGATCGGGGTGGACGTGGCCTTCTACACCTTCACCGCCTACATCATCGTCTACATCACCGGCGAGCTGGGCCTGCCGCGCTCGTACGCGCTGAACGCCGTGCTCATCGGCTCGGCGCTGCAACTCGCGCTGATCCCGCTGGCCGGTGCGATGTCCGACCGGTACGGCCGCCGCCCGGTCTACTTCGCCGGGGTGGTCGCGGCGGCGGTGTGGGTGTTCGCGTTCTTCCCGCTGCTGGACACCAAGTCGTTCCCGCTCATCGCGCTGGCCGCCGTGGTGGCGCTGATCACCCACGCCGCCATGTACGGCCCGCAGGCCGCGTTCATCGCCGAGCTGTTCAGCACGCGGCTGCGCTACAGCGGCGCGTCCATGGGGTACCAGGTCGCCGGCATCGTCGGCGGCGCGCTGGCCCCGATCATCGCGCTGCAGCTCTTCCAGGCCTACCAGTCCACGATCGCGGTCTCGATCTACGTGGTCATCGCCCTGGCCGTCACGGCCCTGGGCCTGGCCATCGCGCCCGAGACCCGCGACCTCGACCTGGCCGGGCCGCCCAAGGCCAGGACCCCTCAGGTGGGGCCGTACGCCTGACCTCGGATCGCCGCGAAAGGCGCGGGCGGCGGCTGCCGACGCCGCCCGCGCGGAAAGGGTCCGCATGAGAACAGCTCTGGCCATCGCCGCTGCGCTCCTCGCGATTCCCCTGCTCATCGGGGGCCTGGGGGGCCTGGAAAGCACCGGCGGCGGCGAGGTGGCCGTCGTCCGTGACGGCGGCCCGCTCGACGACAACCAGGTCCGCCAGGTCATCGACCCCGGTTCGGGCCTGACCTGGACCGGTATGTGGTCCTCCGTCCACCTGTATCCGGCGCAGCAGCGCTTCTACACGATCACCGCCGACGCCAAGCGGGCCACCACGCTGGGCGTGGACGTGGTGACGGTGCCCAGCAGCGACGGCGTGAACCTGGGCATCGAAGGCACCCTCTACTTCACGCTCAACCTGGACCACGAGACGCTGAAGACGTTCGACGACAAGTACGGCACCCGGACCTTCCGCACCCAGGGCGACACCTCGCTGCACCCCTGGGACGGCGACGACGGCTGGGCCGCGTTCTTCGGCCAGGCCGTCAGGCCCGTGATCGACAACGCGCTGCGCGGCCAGATCGGCGCCATGCGCTGCGCCGAGCTGGTGCCCTCGTGCTCCCTGCTGAAGAGCTCCGCGCTGCAGCCGCAGGACAGCAACGCCAACATCACCAAGGTCCAGAACGCGGTCAACGCCTCGCTGGCCCGCGACCTGCCCGTCACGCTCGGCGGGAACTTCCTCACCGGGCTGCGGTTCACGCTGGCGAGGGTGACGCTGCCCGCCGACGTGCAGAAGGCCGTGGACAGGTCGCTGTCGGCCTCCGCCGCCGTCTCCGAGGCCGAGGCGAAGGTCGCCCAGGCCAAGGCCGAGGCGGAGGCGAACCGGGCCAGGCAGGACGGCTACGACAAGTGCCCCGCCTGCGCCGAGATCGAGAAGCTCAGGTCACTGCCCCAGGGCATCACGGTGTACGCGCCCGGCAACCCACAGTCGGTCGTCATTCCTTCCAGGTAGGTGTTGTGACGGAATCGCCATCGATTCCCAGAACAAGCAGCCGCGAAACGGCATAAACTGCGCGCCTGTGAGCCTGCCTGTACGAGAACGTTCCCCTCGGCCGGGCGGCGGTCGCCACCGCCGTCCCGTGCCCACGTCCTTGCCGTCCGACGCCCCCGTGCTCGTGCTCGCCACCCCTGGTGGGACCGCCGGCGTGGCCGAGGAGATCGCGTCCGTGGTACGCGTCGACAACCCCCAGATCGAGGTGCGCCTGACGAGCGTCACCGACCTGGCAGACTCCCTGCCCACAGGCCGTGACGCCGTCGTCGTGCCCCTGCTCACGTGGGACGATCCCGTCATCATGGCGGAGATCGGCAAGGCCGTGGCGGCCAGCGGCTCCGGCGCCGTGGTGACCGAGGCGCTCGGGCCGCACCCGCTGCTGGCCGAGGCCCTGCACATCCGGCTGGCCGAGCGCGGCCTGGCCAGGGCCGACCGCGTCCGCCTGCTGAACGTCTCCAGCCCCGTCGACGCCGTCATCCTCGCCACGGTGGGCGGGGGCCGCGCGGTGCACGCCGTACAGGCCACCGCGGTGCTCCTGGCCTCGCGGCTCACGCTGCCGGTGGTCGCCGCCTCGCTGGACAGCGAGCCCGGCGTCGACGTCGCCGCCCAGCGGCTGCGCGCCGCGGGCGCCGAGCGGCTGGCCATCGCGCCCTGCCTGATCGGCCACGAGGCCTCCGCCGGCATCGTCGAGCAGGCCGCCGCGTCGATCGACGCGGGCCACGCGGCGCCGCTCGGCTCGCACAGCGCCGTCGCCGAACTTGTCGCGCGAGCTTACGGGAGTCAACTCGCCACTTGACAAGGGCTTGTAAAGATCACAGGACTCGCGTTACCTTCTCCGCATGCGCCGTGTGCTCTGCAATGGCGAGCGACTCGGCCTCCGTGACGTCACGGAGGCCGACGCGGGCGCCCTGCACACCGTCTACAGCCACCCCGCCGCCGTCCAGCACGCCCCCTTCGCCCCGCGCAGCCCGCAGGAGGTCGCCGGCCTCGTCGAGGAGGCCATGGAGGCGGCCGCCGCCGAGCCGCGCCGCCTGTACGTCCTGGCCGTGGTCGACGCCGACCGTCGCGACGTGATCGGTGTGGCCAGGCTGCGGATCGAGGCCGAGCTGCCGCACAGCGCGGAGATCGGGTTCGGGCTGCACCCCGATCAGTGGGGGCGGGGCATCGGCACGGATCTCGTACGGCTGCTGCTGTCCTTCGGGTTCAAGCAGCTCGGGCTGCACCGCATCTGGGGCGCCCGCTCACCCGCCAACCTGCCCGCCCAGCTCGCGATGCTGACCGCGGGGATGGTCGAGGAGGGCCGCATCCGGCACCACCTGCACACGCCGAACGGCTGGCGGGACTCGATCGTGCACTCCGCGATCGAGGACGAGTGGACCGAACGCTAGCCCCGCGCCCGCGGCGCCGGTGATCGGCGGAGCTTCCTGCGCACGATCTCAGCGGCGTCACGGGAGTTTGTCGGTGCGGCACCCTACGATGAGGCTCCTCACGGAGGGATAGTCACCATGCTCGACTCGCTGATCGTGCCCTTGTTCGTCACCACGGACCTGCCGCCGGAGGCGGAGCTGGCCGAGTTCGGGGAGCTGCTCACCGAGACGGCCCGCGTGCTCGGCCGCGAGGGCGTCGGCTACGAGGCCTTCCTGGCGGGCAAGGTGTTCTGGCTGGACCGGCCCGTGCTGCCCGAGCAGCGCCCCGCGGCCGAGGGCGAGCTGCGCTTCGCCGGGATGCTCGGCTACCTCGCCGCCTCCGGCGCCGGGCACACCACCCGCGGGGTGGTCGGCGACGTGCGCCGCGCGATCGGGGCCGCCCTGACGGGCCGCTACGGCGACGTGGGGGCGGCGCCCGCCGTGTTCGCCATCCGCGACCAGGACGTACGCGAGCGCACCCCCGACACGGCCCTCTACGTGGACACGCGGGACGCGGCGGCCGAGCTGGTGAGCGCGACCAAGTCCTACCTCTAGCCCCGCATCGCGCCGGGTTCTAGCCAGCCGGGGCTCCCGCGTGCGATCGTGAACGGCGATCCTTCCGCCGGCCGGCGAGCGGGTGGCCCGATGAGCTTGGAGGTTCTGGCGATGGCGGTGATCGGCGCGATCTGCTTCGGGCTGGTGATCGGCTGGATCACGTACGGGACACTGCGGCACCGGCGGTCGGGCGCCGGGCTGACGGAGCTGGCGGCCGTGCTGGCCGCGGTCGGCGGCGGGCTGGTGACGGCGCTGCTGGAGCTGCCCGAGGTGTTCGGCGGGTATGCCGTGGGGCTGGCCGTGGGGTTCTTCGGCTATCTGGTGCTGGTGACGCTGGTGCCCGACTCTCCGTGGGCGGGCGAGTCGGTCAAGAGGCCGACCGGCGCGTACGAGGCCCAGAGGTCCGGCTCGGTGGAGCCGTAGAGGTCGCGCAGGGCCAGCACGGCGGCGCGGAAGGCGGTCGCCGAGGTGGCGCCTGCTCTGAGGCGGGTGTGGATGTCCCGGGCCAGGACGCCGGTGATCTCGGGTGAGACCGGCCAGAGCGTGAGCAGCGCGGAGCGGACGCCCGCGTGCAGCAGCGCGGAGGAGAGCGCGGCCATGCCGTCCCCAGCGGGCGCGGCCGCCGTGCCCGGGACCGGCGGGGCGCCGGTGCTCGCGGCCGACGTGCCGGGAGCGGGCGACGTGCCGGGAGCGGGCGGGGCTTCGGGGCCCGGCGGGAGCGGCTGCTCGTGGCCGGTGATGAGGGCCACGTCCGCGGTCACGTTCATGGACATGAGGCGGCGGGCCGTGAGAAGGCCGTCGGCCAGGCGGATGCCCGAGCTGAACGGGTCGGCGTGGTCGTACACGGCCGGGCAGGCCAGGTGGAGCACGTCCCAGGAGCCCGGGAGGAGGCGCGAGGTGGCCTCCCGGGCCAGGTGGGGCTCGGTGCCGAGCAGGGTGGCCGCCTCCCCCGCCTCTGCCTCGACGGCGGGGCGGGCGGCCTGGTCGGTGCTGAAGCCGAGCACCAGCGAGCCGGCGGCCGGGGTACGGGGGCGGCGCTGCAGGCGGGTCAGGGCGGCGGCGGAGGGGGCGTAGGCCACGGGGAAACGCTCGATGAGCAGGCGGCCCGACGGTGACAGGGCGTGCAGGGGGATCTGACGGAGCGCGGGGTGCGGGATCAGGTGGAGCAGGTCGATGCCGTTGCCGAGGGCGTCGAGCGCGTCGGAGAGCAGCAGGTCGGCCAGGCGGCGCCAGAGGTCCGCGCGGTGGCGGCGGGCCTCGATGTCGAGGAGGCCGGGCCGGCGGCCGTTGACGGTGCGGCGGAAGCCGGTCAGCAGGTCGTGGCCGACCGTGGTGGGGAAGGCGCGGGGCTCGGGCCAGCCGGTGCGGTGGGCCAGGACCGTCACGGTGCCCTCGCCCAGGTGGAACCCGAGCAGCGCCCTCGCCCCCGCCTCGTGGTCGGGGACGCTGACGAGGGCGTCGAGCTGGGCCCTCGTGGGCGGCCTGCCCCTGCGCAGGGCCACGTGGTCGGGGGCCGCCGGCTCCATGCGCTGCCACAGGGCCTCCAGCTCCGCCTGGGCGGCGCGGGCTCGGCGGAAGACGGGCGCGGCGCGCTCGGGGTCGCGGGTGTTGCGGGCGATCGTCAGGAGGGTCCGGACGGCTTCCAGCCCGCGCTGCTCGGCCTCCAGAAGGTCGGCGGGAAGCTGGTGGGCCCGCGCGGACGGCGGGAGCTGGTGGGCTCCTGCGGAGGACGGGGGCTGGTGGCCTCCTGCGGAGGACGGGGGCTGGTGGCCTCCTGCGGAGGTCGGGAGCTGGCCTCCTGCGGAGGTCGGGAGCTGGGCTCCTGTGGAGGGCAGGGGCTGGTGGGCTCGCGCTGAGGGTGAGGACCGGTGGGCGATGGGCTCGGTGCTGAGGGTGTTGAGCTTGGCCTGTTCGGCGTGGGTCCAGGCCGTCATGCCGAGGTTCAGGCGTGCCGCCAGCCGGATCGCACGGTCGCGGGAGGTCTCATGGCCCAGCGCGCAGGCGCGTTCGGCGTCGGCGAGGGCGGCGGGGAGGTCGCCGAGCCCCTCCTCGGCGATCGAGCGGTGGTGGTAGGCGGTGGCGAGCGCCTGGTCGTGGCCGAGGCCGGTCAGGAGGTCGATGGCCGTGGAGAGACGGTCACGGGCACGGCCATGGGAAGAGGCGGCGCCGGTGGTGTCGCGGGCGGTCGTGCCTGGCGCGGCGGTGGTGAGGTCGAGGGCTCCCAGGTGGAGCTGGGCGACGGCCTCTCCCGCCCGGTAACCGATGGCCTGGGCGAGCGTGAGCGCCTCCACGAGCCGTTCCGGCGCGCCCAGGCGGGCGAGGGCGAGCAGGGCCAGGACCGTTCCCCGGCCGTGGCCGTGGGCGCGTTCGAGGTCGAGGGCGCGTTCGAGGAGCGGCACGGCTTCGGTGGGCTCGCCGCGCAGCTCGTGGACCAGGCCGAGGTCGGCGTAGGCGGTGGCGAGGCCGGCACGCCGGCCCAGTTCCTCGCCGATCGCGATGGCCTCGCGGTAGCGGGTGGCGGCCTCGTTCAGGTCGCCGAGCTTGAGGTGGAGGCCGGCCAGGCCGGACAGGAGCGGTGCCCGGAGCGCCCGCCAGATCGGGGCCTCGACGAGGGCCAGCCCCTCCGCGTACGCCCGTGCGGCCTCCTGCCCGCGGCCCAGGTCCGTGAGCGCGGCTCCCAGCAGGGCGAGGGACCGGACGAGGTGGGCGGGCAACGCGGAGTCCGTGTCGCGGGCCAGCTCCACCGCCCTGGTCAGGTGACCGGCCGCCTCCTGCGCGCGCCCCATGGCCGTGGCCGCCGCGCCCAGGTTGCACAGGTGCTCGATCGCCCGCTCGTCGCGCAGCTCGTACCCGCGCGCCGCGTACTCGTGGGCGGCGGCCAGGTCGCCCAGCTCGCGGCAGCAAGGGGAGAGCTTGGCCAGGAGGTAGGACCGGTCAGCGGCTCCCCCGCCCTCACCGGCCGCCGCGCCGAGGGCTTGCTCGGCGAGGGCGCGGGACGTCGTCAGGTCGCCGGCCGCCTCGGCCTCCTCCAGGCGTAGCCGGGCCTCCAGGCGCTCCAGAGCCTCCCCCCGCCGTCCCTCGGCCCGGAGGGAGGCGACCGCCTGGGCGAGGGTGGCGCGGCCGCGGGTGAGGTCGCCGAGGGTGAGTTGGAGGGTGGCCAGGCGGGACAGGAGCTCGGCGTCCAGGCCGCCCGCCATGGCGGCGACGACCTCGAACGGCGCCCCGGACGAGCGGAGGTCGGGGGCCGCGGCGAGGCCTGCCAGGCCCTCCTCCAGATGCTCCCGGGCCCGGCGGAACTCCCCGAGCGCCTCCAGGACGAGGCCGAGCTTGAGCGCGGCGAGGGCCGTCAGCCGGTCCGGGTCGCCGGCGCGGAAGCCTTCGAGCGCCGCCTCCAGGGCCTCGGCCTGCGCCCGCAGGTCCCCGTCGCGGGCGGCGAGCGCGGCGAGGCGGTCGCGTACGACGGCCTCCTTGAGCGCGTCGCCGGCGGCCAGGCCGAGTGCCGAGTACAGGCGCTGCGCCGCCTCCTGCGGCTCCCCCAGCCGGACGTCCGCCGCGGCCCGGCCCAGGGCGGCGGTGAAGAGCGCGTCCAGGTCGCCCTCGGCGGCGGCCAGCTCCGACGCCCGGTCGAGGTCGGCCAGGGCGTCCTCGACGCGGTCCAGCGCGGTCAGGCAGGAGGCGCCCATGACCAGCGCGACCGCCTCCTTGGCCGGCACCCGCAATCTCCCGAACGCCTCCGCCGCCGCCCCGAACTCCTCCAGCGCAGGCCCCGGCTCGCCCTCCGCGTACGCCAGCACGCCCAGGTTGTAGCGCACCGACGCGGCTCCGTCGTGGTGGCCGATCGACTCGTACTCGCGCCCGGCCAGCTCGAACGCCATCCTGGCCCCGCCGGTGTCGCCGCGGGCCCGGCGGCGCTCGCCGATGCGGTACCACTCGTCGGCGGGCTCGCGCCGCTGCCCCCGGCGGCGCACGATCTCCACCAGCCGGGTCTCGCAGGCCGCGGCCTGGCCGTGATGGCCGCGCTCGGCCAGGGTCACGGCGTGCGCGTCGAGCGTCCTGCACGCCTCCTGCCACTCCTCCGCCGCCTCCAGCTCGATGGCGCACGCGGCCATGCGCTCGTTCGCCGCGGTGAGGTCGTCCAGGTCCACGGCGGCCCTGGCGGCCGGTACGAGGGCGAGCGCGGCGGCCCGCCTGTCACCGGCGTGCTGGTGCAGCTCGCGGGCGCGGGCCGCGCAGGCGACGGCGGAGTCCGGGTCGCCCAGCGCCAGGTACGCCTGCGCCGCGTGCCCCTGCTGCGCCGCCTCCTCGGCCGGCAGCCCCGCGGCCTCGCACAGTGCGGCGGCACGCAGGTGGTGCTCGACGGCGCGGGCCGGGTCGCCGGCGCGCAGGTGGAGGAGGCCCATGTTGCCGAGTTGGAGCGCCTCGGAGCGGGGATCGGCCAGCGAGCGGTAGAGGGCGGCCGAGCGTTCGTACGCCGCGAGAGCCCGCTCGTATCCTTCCGCGGCCTGATGCGCGAAGCCGGGGTCCTCGTGGACCGCTCCCAGTCCGGCCAGGGCTTGCGCGGCGCGCGCCGGCGACCCGGCCGACTCGAACGCCCGTACCGCCCTTTCCAGCACCCGTGCGGCGGTGCCGTGCCGGCCGGAGCCGGTCAGCCGCTGCGCCACCTCCAGCAGGAACTCGCCAGGCTCCGCCGTCCCCCGTTCGGCCAGCCCGAGCAGCTTGAGCGCCACCTCCTCGTCCGGCAGCCGCAGCGCCAGCTCGGTCGCGGCCCGCGCGAGCTGCTCGTCCACGGCGTGCGGGACATCCGGCGCGGGCAGCGGACCTGCGCCGCCCTCGCCCGCCGGCGGCTCGCGCGACGGGCCGGCCTCTCCCTCCCCTGCCAGGGCCAGTGCCCCGCGCGATAGGCCGGACTCCACGCCCGCCAGGGCCAGCGCCTCGGGCAGCAGGGCGGCGTCGCCGTCGCCGGCCAGGGCGAGGGCCTCGGTCAGGTCGCGGGCGTCGCGGTGCGCCGCGTAGCGGGCCAGCAGCGCCTTGCAGAGCGTCCGCTGCGCGCCCGTCTGCCCGTGCGCGGCCTTCTGCGCCAGCTCGACCCCCTGCCGGGCGGAGAGCACGGCCTCGTGCAGGTCCCCGGCCCGCCGCTCGCCCTCCACCCGCGTGGCCCGCCAGCACAGCACCTCCGACACCAGCCCGTACGCCTCCACGCGGAAGCCCGCCGACTCCCCCACCGACAGGGCCTCGCGTAACGCGGAGACGGCCTCGTCGGCGGTCTGCGGGGTGAGCCGCAGCCTGAGCGCCCGGCCGAGCAGCAGCAGCGTGCCCGCCCTGGCCGGGTCCTGCGAGCCGAGGGCGGCCAGGGCGGCGCGGGCGGCCGCGACAGGCGCCGCGGGGTCGCCGCCGGTGACGACGGCCCGCCTGAGCAGGGCGTTGGCCAGGGTGGTCAGGTGCCTGGCCCGGTCCGGATGGCCGGTAGGGGCGTGCCGGGCCGCCTGCCGCAGGACGTCCACGGCGTCGTCCAGGTCGGCGAGGTCGCCGGTGACCAGGTAGCGGCGCCAGCGGCGCTTGCCGAGCAGCGCGAGCCGGACGAGCGGGTCGTCACCGAGCCCGCGCGCGCTCTCGTCGGGCGCCACGCGCAGGGCTTCGAGCATCTCGGTGGCGGCTTCGAGGGAACGTTCGTCGCCGGTGACGACGTACCACTCGATGAGCCCGGACGCGTACGGCGCCACCACCCCCGGATGCGCCCACTGCTCGTGCCAGAAGTCCAGCGCGCACTGCCCCGCCCTGATGAACGCCAGCAGGTCGCCGTCCGCGTACGAGGCCGCGGCCCGCGCCTGGGTGAGATCGACGAGCGCCAGCAGCGCCTGCGACCTGCTCCGGGTCCCCGGCGGAGCCTCCGCCGCCGCCACGTAGGCCCTGACCAGCTCCTCGTCGTCGGGCGCCGCCGACCCCAGCGCCGCCGCCAGGTCCGCCACGTGGGCCGCGTCGCCGAGCGCCGCCCGCAGCAGCACGTGCACCGCGTCGCCGATGACGCCCCGCTCGCCGGTCATCGCGTACAGGCGCGCCAGCCCGGCCCCCACCAGCCCCAGCGCGCCGGGCGCCCAGGAGGGGTCGGTGGAGCGCATGGACTCCTGGAGCAGCAGCCGCGTCAGCCGCTCGCTCGCCTCGGGGGTGGGGTGCGCCATGGCGCGGCGGACCAGCGCGTGGATGAGCAGCCCGACGTGCCGGTACGTGGCCGGGTCGACGTGCCTGAACACCTCCTCCACCAGCCCCGCCCAGGTGCCGGCCGACTCGCCCGGCGGCGCGTTGGAGCCGCGCAGCTTCTCGGGCAGCCGGCCGGGGTCCGCCACGGCCACGGCGGCGAAGAAGGCGCCCGCCACCGCGGCGTCCTGGGTGGTCTGCTGGTCGAGCCGGTAGCGGGCCAGGTGCAGCATCCCGATGAGCCGCCAGGTGGCCGCGTCGGACCGGTCGCCCGCGCACGCCCGCATCGCCTGTTCGGCCTCGGACAGCGCCGCGGGTTCCCAGATCAGCCCGGGATCCGCGGTCTGTTCGAACCGCTCGATGCGGGCGGCCAGCGCCCCGGCCGGTTCGGTCATGGGCACAGGCTCTCACCGGCGTGCGCCCGCGTACAGGACCGTCACTCAGGGTGTCAGCTCCAGGAACGACACACCCGGCATGGGCAGGTCGAACGCCAGGCTGAGCGACGGTCCCGTGACGGTGGCGGGCGGGACGAGCTCGTCGAGCCCGTCGGCCCGCCCGAGCGCCTCCCACTGCTCGCCGGCCGGCCAGTCGCCGCCGCCCATCGCCTGCCAGGCCGCCTCCACGTTGGTGTGGACGGCGTCGATGCGGTGGTGGGTCAGCGTGTACGCGCCGCGCTCCAGCCCCTCGACGGTCAGCGTGACCGCGCGGGCCAGCTCGGGCGCCCCGGCGGACTGGGCGCTGTTGAGCGTGCCGTTCCAGACGAGCACGCCGACCCGGCCGTCGGGGTGCCGGGCCGCCCACGCCTCGACGCCCGCCACGTCGCCGTCCACCTCGGCGGCCAGCTCCGCGTCGCCCAGCCGGCCGACCAGCGCGAGGGCGTGGAAGCGGGGCTTGCGCAGGTTGCCGACGGTCAGCAGGCCGAACCCGCCGTGGAACAGCCGGGGCGGCCGGCCCAGCTCCTCGAAGTGGTCGGAGGCCACCCAGTGCGACAGCGCGGCGACCCTGCCGGCCGCCGACTTCATGCCGTGCAGCACGAACGCCGCCCCGAACGGCCCGTCCCCGATGCCGTGGAAGTGGGTGGGCGTGGGGCCCCATTCGGTCCACCAGATCGGCACGTCCCGCCCGTACGCCTCCAGGACGGGACGCCAGTCGAGCGGGGCGTTGCCGTAGGTGTGGGTGGAGACGAAGTCGAGCGCCGCGCCCGACTCGGCGACGTGCGCGAGCAGCTCCGCCACCCAGCCGTTGGCGGCCGAGGCGGGCCCGCCGACGCGCAGGTGCGGGTGCACGTCGCGCACGGCGGCGGCGGTGACGTCGTAGAGCAGGAAGTACTCCTCGCGGGTGCCGGACCAGAAGACGTCCAGGTTGGGCTCGTTCCAGACCTCGAAGGCCCAGTGCTCGACCAGGTCGCGGATGCCGTACCGGCCGGCCAGGTGCTCGACCAGGGCTCTGACGAGGTCGGCCCACGCCTCGAAGTCCTTCGGCGGCGAGATGACGGCCTCGTACTGGAAGACGGTCTTCGACGGGTCGGCGGCCAGGTCGCGGGGCATGAAGCCGAGCTCCACGATCGGCCGCAGGCCCAGCGCGACGACCCGGTCGTAGACGGCGTCCACGCGGGAGAAGTCGTAGGGCCGGCCCTGCCGGTAGACGCCGAGGTCGTCGCCGAGGACGGCGTGCGCGCGGACGGTCCTGACGCCGAGCTCCTCGTGCACGAGGCGCAGCGCCGCCGCCAGCTCCTCGCCGATGGGCCTGCCGCCGGTCTCGTCGGTGCTGAGCAGGTGCGACAGGTGCTCGGAGCCCACCATGGACGCCCACGGCCGCGGCAGCTCGCGGGTCGCCCGGCACGCGTCCACGCGCACCGAGACCGCGGCCCCGTCGCGGGCGGGCAGCGGCGCGGCCTCGACGGGGGCGCAGAACGGGCCCTGGGCGGGTGAGACGGCGGCCACCGTGTAGGCGGCCGGCCCGTGGCCGGTATCGACGAAGCGGCAGGCGGGGACGGCGGGCACGTCCACCTCGGGCGGGACGGCGGGCACGCCGTCCCGGTGCACGAGGTAGCCGATGGCGCCGGGCACGGGCTCCCAGGTCAGCGTGACGTGCCCGGCGCCCGGTACCGCGCGCAGGCCAGTGGGTGCCTCGATCATCCGACCTGCCAATCCTCGAGCCGCATCACCGGCCGGAGCCTGTCCTCCACGCCGGAGCCGGCGAAGTAGCGGTGCAGGCTGCCTCCGGTGAGCAGGTTGCCCAGCGCGGCCATGGCCATGCCCTGGTCGAGCGCCAGGTACCACTTCGACACGACGCCGGAGCGGACGGCGATCGCGTCGTAGAAGCCGCCGGGGCCGTAGGCGTCGAAGTCGCGGCGCAGCCTGGCCAGGTTGTCCAGCGCGGCCTGCTTCGCGTACGGCAGGGCCAGGAAGCTGGCGTGCGGGGTCACGACGCCGTCCCCGTACGCCTCCGGCAGCGGCTTGGCGGGGCGGCAGCCCTCGTAGCCGGGGTCGACGCTGGTGCGCTCGCGGTCGGAGGAGTAGCCGGGCTCGTCCATGCCGAGCTGGTCCACGCCGTAGACGTCGTAGCCGCCATGGGGGTCGTTGGACGGGGAGAAGCCCCAGTAGCCGTACTTCGCCTCGTTCAGGCCGTGCTCGATCTGGGCGCGGACGAACACCGGGTGGTTGCGGCCCCAGCTCCTGGGCGCCCACCGGGACTCGGGGACGACCAGGTCGGGCATGAGGGCCTCGAACATCGAGCCGCCCCAGTTGGGGACGTACCGCATGCCGCGGTACTCGTAGGTGCCCTCCCAGACGTTGACGCCGCGGTACTGCTTCCACTGCCCGGCCGGTCTCTGCTCCTGCCAGCCGTAGTCGCAGCCGTTGTCGGGGAACGTGCGGTAGGGGCCGAAGTAGCTCTCGGCCGGGAGCTGGCCGAGCGCGATGCCGACGTACTGACCGATGCGGGTCTCGGCGGGGGCGCCGTAGTGGTGGCAGGTGGAGTAGACGGTGACGCCGGTGCCGGCGTAGTCGGTCGGGGTGTTGCAGTCCCTGGGCGGCGGCTCGGGCCAGAAGCCGCCGCGCAGCAGGCCGGTGCCGGCGTCGGGGCGGGCGGCCGGGTCGTAGTAGGCGGTGAAGTCCATCGAGTTCACCAGCGTGCCGGCCGCCCTGGCGTGGGCGGGGACGGCGGTGCGGACCATCATGAGCGCCGCGGCCAGCCAGCCGTTGTCCACGCTGGAGGCGAAGGGGTGGATGGGGTCGCCGGAGTCGGGGAAGCTGCGGGCGAGCTGGAGGGTGGCCGGGTCGTACCAGTTGTAGAACTGGCCGGTGGGGGTGTTGCGCTCCATGCGGGCCAGGGCGTCCAGCACCCTGCCGATCCTGGCGGCGGCGTCGCGGGCGGTGATCAGGCGCAGGTCGCGGGCGGCGAGCGTGCTCCACACGTACGTGGCGATGTTGGTGGGCGAGGTGATCCGGGCCCTGGTCCTCAGGTCTCCGGTCACCTTGTCGCCGGGCAGGCCGGTGGCGGGCTCGACCATGGCGGCCATCGACCGCCAGGTGTCCCTGGCGTAGCGGTGCAGGGTGCTGTCGGCGGTGCTGACGGCGGTGCTGTCGGCAGCGGCGGGGGTGGCCGTGGCGGCCAGGGACAGCACGAGTAAGCAGGACAGGACCGTCTTGCGCATGGGTGCTCCTCTACTTGAGGCCGGTGGTGGCGATGCCCTGGATGAAGAAGCGCTGCAGGAAGACGAACAGGAACAGGATCGGCGCGATCACCACGACCGACCCGGCCACCAGCAGGTTGTAGTGGGTGCCCTCGTAGCCGTTCAGGATGTTGAGGGCGACGGGGAGGGTGTACATGTCCTCGCTCTGGGCGACCACGGCCGGCCAGAGGAAGTTGTTCCACGAGCCGAGGAACGTGATGAGGCCGAGCGTGGCCAGCGCGGGCCCGCACAGCGGCAGGATGATCGTGAAGAAGACGCGGAACTCCCTGGCGCCGTCCACGCGGGCCGCGTCGATCAGCTCGTCGGGCAGGTCGGAGATGAACTGCCGCATCATGAACACGCCGAGCGGCGTCACCACGGTCGGCAGGATGATCCCGATGAACGTGTTGACCATGCCGAGCCTGGCGATCAGCACGAACTGCGGCATCATCACGACGATCGCGGGGATCGCGAGCTGCACGAGCACCAGGCCGAAGGCGAGGTTCTTGCCGCGGAAGGAGAGCTTGGCGAAGGCGTAGCCGACCATGGAGCAGAACAGCAGGTTCGTGGCGACCAGGACGAGCGCGATGATCATGCTGTTGGCGAAGGCGGTGCCGAGGTCCACCCGGCCGAACAGCTCGGCGAAGTTGTCCAGCGTCCACGTCCGCGGCCAGAACGTCGGCGGGTCGCGTCTGATCTCCCGCTCGGGTTTGAACGAGCTGAGCGCGGTCCACAGGAACGGCCCCGCGACGAGCGCCAGGCCGACGCTGAGCCCGAGGTAGACGATCGCGCGCTGGCGGCGGGTGGTCCTGGTCATCGGTTCCTCCCCAGCCTGAGCTGCAGCACGGCCAGCGCCACGATCACCGTGAACAGCACGGTCGAGGCGGCTCCGGCGTAGCCGTAGTTGCCGACGCCGAACTGGCCGAAGATGGCCAGCGAGGCCGACAGGGTGGCGTCCAGCGGCCCGCCTCTGGTCATGACCAGCGGCTCCTCCAGGAACTGCATGAAGCCGACCGAGCTGTAGACCGTGCAGAACAGCAGCACGGGCCGCAGCGAGGGCAGGGTGACCGCGTGGAAGCGGGCCCAGCGGCCGGCGCCGTCCACCGCCGCGGCCTCGTACAGCTCCCTCGGGATGGTCTGCAACGCGGCCAGCAGCACGACCATGGTGAAGCCGAAGCTGCGCCAGGCCGTCATGACGATGATCGAGGGCAGCGCGGTGGCCTCGTTCTCCAGCCAGTTGGGGCCCTCGACGCCGGCCAGGCCGAGCAGCCGGTTGACCAGCCCGGCCTCGGGCTCCAGCAGGAACTTCCAGGCCACCGCGATGCCGATGATGCTGGTGATGTTGGGCAGGTAGTAGCCGAGCCGGAAGAACGCGGCGGGCAGGCGGGCGATGCCCGTGTTGAGCAGCACGGCCGCGGCCAGCCCGAGCCCGATGGTCAGCGGCAGCGCCGTGACCACGAAGACCACGGTGTTGAGCGCGGCCCGGCGCATGGCGCCGTCGTTCATGAGGCGCAGGTAGTTGTCGACGCCGACCAGGTTGACGCCGAGCGGGTCGGCCACGTCGGTGCTGCGGATGTCGGTGAAGCTCATCCCGATGCCGACCAGCAGCGGCCCCAGGTAGAACACCGCGAACAGCACCACGAACGGCAGGATGAAGATCCAGCCGATGCCCGACCGGCGTAACGCGCCCCTGACCTTGACCGGCGCCGGGGCGGGCGGCGCCTGTCTCGTGACGACGGCCATGGCTTACAGGCCGGTGCCGATCGTGTCGGCCTGCGCCTGGATCGCCTTGGCCGTCTGCTCGGGGGTGGACCGGCCGCGGGCCAGCTTCTCCAGCTCGGCCTCCAGCACCCTGGCCACCTGCTCCCAGGTGGGGAACGGCGGCGGCGTCCTGGCGTCCTTGAGCTGCTCGCCGAAGACCGCGAGCTGCTTGTCGGCCTGGAGCTCGGGCTCCTGCCAGGCCGCCTGTACGGCGGGCAGCGCCTTGACCGTGGTGTACCACTTGGCCTGCACCTTCGGCTCGCTCAGCCACTGGATGAACTTCCAGGCGGCGTCGCGGTTCTTCGCCTTCTTGAACACCGCCATGTCGGCCCCGCCGACGAAGCTCGTCGCCGAGACCGGGCCCTTGGGGTAGGGGGCGACGTCGAACTTGTCCGCGAAGCCGGGGCCGCCGTCGTTGGTGAGCACGCCGATCATCCACGGGCCGGAGTAGAACGCGCCGACCTCGCCCTTGATGAAGGTCTGCGGGAAGGCGTTCGCGGGGGTGTCGGTGGGGGCCAGCTTCTGCTCGAACAGCGAGGCGTACTGCTTGAGCGCGGTGACCGCCTCGGGGGTGTCGAAGGTGTACCTGCCGTCCTTGACGATCTCGCCGCCGGCCTGCCAGATCAGCGGCAGCACCTCCTGCCAGGAGGCGCCGAGCTGGTAGCTCTGGTTGAAGCCGCGGCTCGCGCCGCCCTCGTCCTTGAGCGCGCGGACGAACGCGGTGAACTCCTGCCACGTCCCCGGAGGTCGCACGCCGGCCTGCTTCGCCTGGTCGGTGCGGTAGTACAGGACGCGGGTCTCGACGTACCAGGGCACGCCGTACGCGGTGCCGTTGATGTCCACGGTCTGCCAGGCGCCGGGGAAGAACGCCGCCTTGTCGACCAGGTTGCCGGGCGTCGGCTCCAGCGCGCCGGTCTTGGCCAGCTCGCCCGACCAGGTGGAGCCGATCATGCTCACGTCGGGGGTGGCGCCGCCCGCGATCGCCGAGGTGATCTTGTCGTGGGCCACGTCCCAGCCGATGGCCGTCACGTTGACCTTGACGCCGGGGTTGGCGCTCTCGAAGTCCTTGACGAACGCGCCGAGCGCCTTGCCCTCCTCGCCCATCGCCCAGACGGTGACCTCCCCCGCGATCTTGCCGGTCGTGACGTCCTGCGCCTGCTCGGGCGCCGTGTCCGTGGCGCGGCCGCAGCCCGCGGCCACCATCGTCATCGTCATCGCCAGCACGCCCACGGCGCGCCGGGTGGTGCTGTTCACGTCGGTACCTCCTGGGGGTGGTGACCGCAGCTGGAGCGGACGACCAGCTCGGTGGTCAGGACGATGTGGCTCGGGGTGTCGCGGGCCCCCGTGATGAGCTCGTCGAGCGCGCGGGCGGCCCGGGCGCCGAGCTCGCGCATCGGCTGCCGTACGGTGGTCAGCGCCGGGCGGGCGTGGCGGGCGGCCATGATGTCGTCCCAGCCGGTCACGGCCACGTCGCCGGGCACGTCGAGGCCGAGCTCCTCGGCGGCGAGCAGCGCCCCCAGCGCCACCTCGTCGTCGGAGCAGATGATCGCCCGGGGCCTGTCCCTGCCCTTGAGCAGCTTCGTGGCGGCCTCGTGGCCGCACTCCACGGTGTAGTGGCCGGTGCCGACGGCCTCGATCGCCCTGCCGAGCACGCCCCGCACGCCCTGCCAGCGCTCGTCCACGTCGTCGTGGCTGGTGAGCGGGGCGCCGAGGAAGGCGAAGCGCTCGTAGCCGTGGCCGCGCAGGTGCCCGGCCAGGGCGTGGGCGGAGGCGGTGTTCTCGCTGCGCAGCGTGTCGGCGCCGGGCAGCGGGCCGCGGGAGACGAACACCAGCCGCACGCCGAGCCGTACCAGCTCGGCGACCAGCGGCTCGGGCACGGTGTGGCCGAAGATCAGCATGCCGTCCACCCGGCCGGCCAGGTCCTTGATCAGGTCGCCGACCCTGGTGCGGCCCTTGGTGGACAGGATGACCACCGAGCGGCCCAGCTCGGAGGCCACCTCCTCGTAGCCGAGCAGGACCTCGGCGTAGTACGGGCCCGCCAGGTCGGGGAAGACGACGCCGTTGGCGGCGTGGCGGCCCTCGGCGAGGCTGACGCCCAGGCGGCTGGGCGTGAAGTTGAGCTCCTCGACGGCCTTGAGCACCTTCTCCCGTGTCTTCGGGGCGACGGGGCCGGTGCCGCGCAGCGCCCTGGACACGGTGGCGATCGACACGCCCGCCCGCCTGGCCACTTCGTAGATGGTCACGTCCATGGTGGTTCTCTTCCTGTGTAAGCGCTTCCACTCACCAGAGGGTGGAAGCGCTTACAGAAAGGGGTGTGCCAACCACGTTAACTTCTCGTCCAGACCGCGTCGAGTAACGGTGAGGTCACGGCCGGGGTGGGTAGGTTCGCCTGCATGCTCTACGGCGAAGAACATGTCCGGCGTTATCAGGAGACCGACGGCGCGGAGGGACACGACTGGAACGACACCACCGTCCTGCTGCTGACCACCAAGGGACGCAAGTCCGGCCGCCCGTTCACGACTCCCCTCATCTACCAGCCGTTCGGCGACTCCTACCTCGTGGTGGCGTCCAAGGGCGGGGACGCCGACCATCCGGGGTGGTACAAGAACCTCCAGGCCAGCCCGGACGTCGAGGTGCAGGTGAAGGGCGACAGGTTCAAGGCGCACGCCCGCACGGCCACGCCCGACGAGAAGCCCGAGATGTGGAAGGTCATGGCGCGCACCTGGCCGGACTACGACGAGTACCAGAAGAAGACCGACCGGGAGATCCCGGTCGTCGTGCTCGAACGCGCCGCCTGACGGGAGGTCCCGCCGTGGCGGGACCTCCCTCGGCTCACTTGATCTGGTACGCCCTGACGACGGTCTGGCTGAAGGCGTTGCCGCCGGTGTCCACGGCCTTGACCCGCAGGGAGGCGAACGTGCCGCGCGCCCAGGCGGGATGCCACGTCTGCGCCGACCAGCCGTCCTTGCCCGCCGGGTGCACCAGGGCCGGCGACCACGTGCGGCCGTCGTCGTAGGAGACCTCGGCGGTCAGCGTGCGCAGCCTCAGGTCGGGCGAGCCGTCCTGGCGCTGGACGCGGAGCGGGATGCGCATGGGCCCCGCGGCGGCCCGGTTGTGCTCGTCCAGCTCAGGGGTGATCTTGACGGCGAGCAGCGGCAGCAGTTGCCGTTCGCCCGCCGCGGGGGTCTTCGACCGGAACCGCCACTCGGCGCTGACCCGGGTGGACAGCTTGGTCATGGCCGGGTCGCGGTCGGCGGTCATGGTCAGGCGGTACTCGCTCTCCTTCCGCTCGGCGGGCACGTCGATCCAGCCGGGCAGGTAGTCGGTGGTGCGGTAGATCTCCTTGCCGTCGCGGTAGAGCGCGGCCTGCGGGGCCGTGTAGTTGCCGATGGAGTGGCGGTCGGCCCTGCCGTCGTCGAACAGCGAGGTGGCGAACTGCATCATGTTCTCCTCGCGCCAGGTGACGCCGCCGTCAGGGTGGAGGGCGGCCCCGAAGACGGCGCCGTTCCAGCGTTCCGTGCTCTTCTGGCCGGCGCGGTAGACGGTGGTCCGGCCGAAGAAGAACTGGTCGAGGTCGTCGATGCCCTCCGGCGGGAGCTTGTACTGGGCGAATGACGGGTACCAGCCGGTGTCGCCGGGCGTGTAGTACTCGGTCCTGCGGAACGGCAGCGGCACGTGGGCCACGTGCACGTAGGGCATCCAGGCCAGCTCGGTCCCGTACAGCACGGGCAGCGCCATGTGCTCGCCGGTCTTGCCGTCCTGCTGGGCGGCGTACGTGGAGGTGACCTCGGCGAGGTCGCGGCGGCGCGGGCGGTAGCCGGGGTCGGCGGGGATGCGCGGCTCGGCCTTCATCAGGTGGTAGAAGTACGGGCTGGCGTCGTAGGTGCCGTCGCCCTTCGGCTTGGCCCACTGGGTCCAGCGGTAGTAGGCGAACGTCTTGCCGGCCGTGCGGGCCGTCGGGATGGCCTTGACGCCTTCGACGCGCTCGGCGCCCCACATGCCGGACAGGTCCACGTCCACGCCGAGGGGCTGCTTGCCCTCGACGAGCTGGAGCATGCCCAGCATGCCGATGGCCAGCCGCGCGGTCGGCTCCTCCGTGCGCACGTCCACCGGCTTGGCGCGGCGGGCGTCGGCGGTGACGGTGCGGTCGCCGTCGAGAGTGAACTCCGGCTCGGCCGCCATCACGAGGGTGCCGTCGTGGTCGGCCATCAGGGTGACGACCGTGTAGCGGCGGTCCTTGAGCAGCCGCAGCTCCAGGCTGCCGCCCGAGATGTCGTAGTTGGTCTGCTCGCCCGCCTCGACGTCGATCACGCCGGCGAAGGCGATCTGGGCGGGCTGCCCGTCGCTGCCGGTGAAGCGCAGGTCGAGCCCCCTCTTCTCCGGCTCGACGCGCATGCCGATGCCGGTGCGTACGGTGACGTCACCGCTCCTGGCGATGACCGTCCCGCTGAACAGCCCGGTGGCGGCGGGCCTGGCGGTCACCGTCACCTGGGCGGTGCCGTGCGCGGGCACCTCCACCGCGTCGGCGCCGAGGCTGAACGGCGTGGCGCTCTGGCCGTGCCCGTCCTTGGCGACCACGCTCAGCTCCAGCCGGACGGGCGCGTCGCCGTCGTTGCGGTAGGTGAGCGTGCGCTCCTTGGGCGCGGTGTCGGGCAGCTCGACGTCGCCCATGCCGAGCGAGACGGGCTCGGCCGTGATCCGCTGGGCGAGGGCGCGGGCGACGTCCACGCGGCCGGAGCCCTGGATGTAGGCGCCCAGCTCGTCGCCGGGCGCGGTGGAGGCCATCAGCGACGCCTTGATGCGCTCGGCCTTCCAGTCGGGGTGCAGGCCGGCCACGATCGCCGCCGCCCCCGCCACGTGCGGGGTGGCCATGGACGTGCCGCTCATCTCCATGTACTGGTCGTCGCCCGAGGACCCCTCGGGGGCGCCCGCCCTGGCGGCGACGATGCCCACGCCGGGGGCGATCAGGTCGGGCTTGACCGCGGCGTCACCCGGGCGCGGGCCGGTGCTGCTGAACTGGGCGACGGTGTCGGCGTCGCGGTAGGAGGCGCCGACGGACAGCGCGGCGTCGGCGCTGCTCGGCGAGCCGAGCGCCTGCGGCCCCTCGTTGCCCGAGGCGATCACGAACAGCGTGCCGTACTCGGCCGAGAGGCTGTTGACGGCCTGCTCCAGCGGGTCGATCCCGGGGGCGTCGGGGCCGCCGAGGCTGAGGTTGGCCACGCGGGCGCCATTGCGCGCCGCCCAGGTCATGCCCTCGACGATGGCCGAGTCCGCGCAGTAGCCGTCCTGCCCGCAGACCTTGCCGATCATGAGCTTGGCGCCCGGGGCGACGCCCTTGCGCCTGCCGTCGGAGGCGGCGCCGGTGCCGGCGACCGTGGAGGCGACGTGCGTGCCGTGGCCGTGCAGGTCGCGGGTGTCGGGTTCGGTGGTGAAGTTCTCGCTCCCGACGACCTGGCCCCGCAGGTCGGGGTGGCCGGGGTCGTAGCCGGTGTCGAGCACCGCGACGGGGACGTCCTGGCCGGTGTGGCCGGCCGCCCAGGCGGCGGGCGCGCCGATGTGCGGCACGCTGACGTCGAGGGAGACCTTGGCCTTGCCGTCGAGCCAGATCTTCGCGGGGGCGGTGGCGGTCCGCGCCTGGCCCGTCAGCGACTGCCAGAGCGCGCCGGTGCGGGGCTCCTTCCTGGCGACGCCGTTGATGGCGGGCAGCGGGCGCCCACCGGCGGCGCGCAGCGTGGCGGCGTCGGTGCCGCCGGCGTACGTCATGATCAGCGGGAGCTGCGGGCTGGTGGCGTCGTCGTAGCCGAGCGCGGCCAGCCGGGTGACGTCGAAGAGCCGGGGGTCGAGGGTGCCGGCGGCCAGGAGGGGCATCGCGTCCACGGGCACGATGCTGAGCCCGTCCGCGGACCTGCGGTGCACGAAGTTGATCTTCTCGCGGCCTGGGCCGGGGGCGACGTCGAGCTGGGTCTGCTTGTTGGGCAGCTCGCGGAGGGTGACCTTGTCCCCGGTGATGAGCGTGATCGTCTTCGCGGGTTGGAGCTTGGTGGTGGGCTGGGTGGGCGCGGCCTGGGCCGGCGCGGCGATCGCCGTGGCGGCCAGTAACACGACGCCCATAAGGGCCGTTCTCTGTTGCACATCCCGCTTTCTAACTGTCAGTGAAATTTGGTGACAAGGTGGCGTTGGTGGCCTATTGCGGCAACTGCCGGAAACGGCCAAGATCGAGCACGTGCAGGAGGACGGCCGCGCGCTGGAGATCGTCGGTATCAGCGCGTTCGACGAGCGGATCTACCGAAGTGTGCTGGCGTGCCCCGGAATCACGGTGCAGGAGCTGGTCATGCGGAGCGGCGAGAGCGCGGGGCGCATCCAGTCGTCGCTGAGCAGGCTCCGCGTCAAGGGCCTGGTGAGCCGCCTGTGGGGGCGCTCGCCCCGCTGGACGGCGACGAACCCGGGCACCGCGATCCGCTCGCTGGTCCGCGACATGCAGAGCGAGCTGGACCGGCTCACCGACACGGCCGACGAGCTGGAGGCGGCCTTCCGCGACGTCGGCACCGACCCCGAGGGAGGCGACCAGTTCGAGGTGCTGGCCGGGCCCGAGGAGCAGGCGCGCTGGTACGTCAGGCTGCAGCAGGAGGCCAAGGAGGAGGTGCTGACCTTCGACCGGCCCCCGTACGTGCTGGACTACCACAACCCGCTGCAGACCGACCTGCTGCGCAACGGCGTGCGCTACCGCACCATCTACGTGCCCGAGGCCTTCGAGCACGCGGGGGCGCTCGACGAGGTGGGCAGCCTGATCAGGGCGGGCGAGGAGGCCCGGATCCTGCCGTGGCTGCCGTTCAAGATGGCGCTGGTCGACCGGTCGCGGGCGGTCATGCCGCTGCACATGGACCCGCCGCTGACGCGCGGCGTGCTGATCAGGGGCTCCACCATGGTGGTGGCCCTGGTGGAGCTGTTCGAGCGGCTGTGGCGGGAGGCGTTGCCGGTGCGCCCCGAGCTGTGGTCGCAGGGATCGCCGGAGCTCGGCCCGGAGGGCGATCCCGGCGCGGGCCTGGGCCTGGAGGACCGCAGGCTGCTGGCGCTGCTGGCGGCCGGGCTCAAGGACGACGCCATCGCCCGGCAGCTCGGCACCAGCCCGCGCAGCCTCCGCCGCCGCCTGCGGCACCTGCTCGACGAGCTCAACGCCGAGACCCGCTTCCAGGCGGGCGCCCAGGCCAGCCGCAGGGGCCTGGTCTGACGCTCAGCCGAGGCCGGCCGCAGGGGGCTGGGCCGGCGTACGGGAGGCGAGGAGAAGGCGGTGGAGGCGTCGGAGGTCAGGCGCCCAGCGAGGCGTAGAGGTCCACCGTGCGCTCGGCGATGCGGGCCCAGGAGAAGTGCTCGATCGCGCGGGCCCGGCCCGCCTCCCCCATGGCACGCGCCCGCGCCGGATCCCCCAGCAGGGCGTTGACCCGCTCGGCCAGGTCGGCGGCGAAGCGCTCCGGGTCGTGCGGGGTGCCGTCGGGGCCCTGGGAGATCGGCACCAGCAGGCCGGTCTCCCCGTCGGCGACCACCTCGGGGATGCCGCCGGTCGCCGTCGCCACCACCGCGGTCTCGCAGGCCATCGCCTCCAGGTTGACGATGCCCATGGGCTCGTACACCGACGGGCACACGAACACCGTGGCGTGCGTCAGGAGCTGGATCACCTCGGGCTTGGGCAGCATCTCCTGGATCCAGAGGACGCCGTCGCGGTCGAGCCCGCGCACCAATTCGGTCACCTCCGCGGCGATCTCCGGCGTGTCGGGGGCGCCCGCGCACAGCACGAGCTGCGCCGCCGGGTCGAAGGAGCGCGCCGCGTGCAGGAGGTGGACCAGGCCCTTCTGGCGGGTGATGCGGCCGACGAAGACGACGTACGGCCTGGCCGGGTCCACGCCGTGCTTCTCCAGCACGTCGGTGCCCGGGTCGGGAACGTACTGGGCGGTGTCGATGCCGTTGTGGATGACGGTGACCTTCTCCGGCGGGATCTCCGGGTAGGCGGCCAGCACGTCGCGGCGCATGCCCGCCGAGACCGCCACGACCGCGTCGGCGGCGGCCAGGGCCGTGCGCTCGGCCCACGCCGAGATCGCGTAGCCGCCGCCGAGCTGCTCGGCCTTCCACGGGCGCAGCGGCTCCAGGCTGTGCGTGGTGATCACGTGGGGCACGCCGTGCAGCAGCTTCGCGACGTGGCCGGCGAAGTTGGCGTACCACGTGTGGGAGTGCACGACGTCGGCGCCCTCGCAGTCGGCGGCCATCTCCAGATCCACGCCGAGCACCTGCAGCGCGGCGTTGGCGCTCGCCAGCCCGCCGGGCACCCGGTAGGCCGAGACGCCCGGCTCGGCGCGGTCGGCCCCGAAGCAGCGCACGTGTACGTCGGCGAGCTTCCTCAGCTCCCGGGCCAGGTACTCCATGTGCACCCCGGCCCCGCCGTACACCTCGGGCGGATACTCCCGGCTGAGCAGATCAACACGCATGAGACGACCTTAAGGGCGGTCCAGGCAAGAAAAACACATCGGCAAGCCCAAGGTCGGCAAGCCCGGTTCGTACATTGAATCCCAAAACCGGACAAGAAAGGAGCTCACGGTGCGGGGTTTCGTCGATAGATCGGCCATTTGAGGGTAGCGTCCTGGGCATGAGGTCCCGGAGGGTGCTTGCGGTCGTGCTGGCAGGTGGAGAGGGCAAGAGGCTCATGCCGCTCACGGCGGATCGGGCGAAACCGGCGGTGCCGTTCGGCGGGATGTACCGGCTCATCGATTTCGTGCTGTCCAACCTCGCCAACGGCGGCTTCCTGAAGATCGTCGTGCTGACGCAGTACAAGAACCACAGCCTCGACCGGCATGTCTCGCGGACCTGGCGGCTGTCGGCGATGCTGGGCAACTACGTCACGCCGGTGCCCGCGCAGCAGCGGCTCGGGCCGCGCTGGTTCTCCGGCTCCGCGGACGCGCTGTTCCAGAACCTGAACCTGATCTACGACGAGATGCCGGAGCACGTGATCGTGTTCGGCGCCGACCACATCTACCGCATGGATCCGCGGCAGATGGTCGAGCAGCACGAGGACTCCGGCGCCGACGTGACGGTGGCGGCCATCAGGCAGCCGCTGTCGCTGGCCGACCAGTTCGGCGTGATCGAGACCGACCCCGAGGGCCGCCGGATCGTGGCCTTCAGGGAGAAGCCCAAGGACGCGGTGGGGCTGGCCGACTCGCCCGACGAGGTGTTCGCCTCGATGGGCAACTACGTGTTCAAGACGCAGTCGATGATCGACGCGCTGCGGGAGGACGCGCTCGACCCGACCAGCAAGCACGACCTCGGCGGCAACATCATCCCCATGCTGGTCAAGTCGGGCGGCGCCGACGTGTACGACTTCGCCAACAACATCGTGCCCGGCTCCAGCGAGCGCGACCGCGGCTACTGGCGTGACGTGGGGACCCTGGACGCGTACTACGAGGCCCACATGGACCTCATCTCGGCGCACCCGATCTTCAACCTCTACAACGACAAGTGGCCGATCTTCACCGGGCACGACCCGCTGCCTCCGGCCAAGTTCGTGCACAACGACGGCGACCGGGTGGGCCGGGCGATCGACTCGCTGGTGTCCCCCGGCGTGATCGTCTCCGGCGGCACGGCGATCAGGTCGATCCTGTCGCCCAAAGTGGTGCTCCACTCGCACTCGCTGGTGGAGGACTCCGTGCTGATGGAGAACGTCAAGGTCGGACGGGGCGCGATCGTGCGCAAGGCGATCATCGACAAGAACGTGGTGATCCCCGACGGGGCGCGGATCGGGTTCGACCTCGACTACGACCGCACGCGGTTCGCGCTGACCAGGGGCGGGGTCGTGGTGATCGGGAAGAACGAGATCGTCGATCGATGAGCGGTACCCCCGCCGGGGGCCCGTCAGGGGGTATGACAAGGTCCCGGGCCACATGAAGTGCCCCGGGACCACGCCGGACTAAGTCGCGGAGCCGGTCCGGGCCGGCCTCCACTCAGAACCGGTAAGGCGAGGCCGGCCAGCCGTAGCCGCGCGAGCCCCAGGTGCCACCGAGGTTCCAGCCCCGGTTGCCCCAGTGCGGCGAGGCCCAGTTGGTGCTGTGACCGTGGCCCTGGTGACCCCAGTGGCCGTTGTCGTAGCTGTTGCCGTTGTCGTAGGTGTTGCCGTTGTCATAGGTGTTGCCGTTGTCGTGGGTCCACTTGTCGTGGCTCCACTTGTCGACCTCCACCTTGACGTTCTTGTCGTGGGCCAGGCCGTGGTCGCTCTCGCACGCGTCGGCGTCGCGCTTGCCGACATAGACGCCCCAGACGTCGATGCTCATCGTGCGCGTGGCGTCGCCCACGCTCAGGTTGCAGTAGGCCGGGACGGCGTTGGCCGGCGTGGCCAGCACGACGAGTGCGGCGGCGGTGGCAACCGCGCCACCTGCCGCTATGAGCGCTTTCTTCATGATCTCCCCCTGTAGTCACGGTCGTGACATCGATTCTGACTGTACGTAGCGCTCCCCGTAATGTCGCGTAACGCCACGCCCGGAACATCTCGTCGCTTTGTCGCACCGATGCGCCATAGCCACCGGTTATGACAGCAGGTCTTGGACGTGATCCCCGACGCAGCCGCATGATCTGGCCATGCGGAAACACTCACGTCGAATGGCTCTGGTCGCTCTCGTCCCGTTCCTCGCGGCGGCCGCCTGTGGCGCGCCGCCCGAGCCGGGCACGCCCTCCCCTGCGCCGGCCTACTCGTCGCCGCCCTCCTACCCGTCGCCGCCGGCCGCGGGGACCTCCGGCCCGGTCGCCGGCGTGGACCGGGCGGCGCAGGCGTACGTGGACGCGGTGAACGCCCGCGACCTGAACGCCCTGGTCGCCTCCTTCGCCCCCGGACGCCGAGATCGTCGACGTCGGCCGGAGCATCGAGGGGCACGACGCCATCAGGGAGTGGGCCGGCAACGAGGTGATCGGCGGGACGTTGCGGGTCCTGTCGATCGCCGAGCGGCGTGCCGACGGGCAGAAGCTGCTCGTCCACTGGGCTCCCGGCGGATCCGGAGGCTGGCGGGCGCACTACGACTTCACGGTCGGGGACGGGCGCATCGTCAAGGCCGATCTCCAGTACGCCTGACGCTTTTGGGTCTTGATGCCTTCGCCCTTCGGGATCACCCTGGGGGCCACAGGAGGCAGTGACATGTCGCACCCGCTCGGAGTCAGCCGTCCCGATCTCGAAGTCGCCGACCTGCCCACGCCGGAGGAGGTCTTCAAGGTCTCCAGAATCGGCCCCAAGGAACTGTTCAAGTACGCCGTCGGCCCGAGCCTGATCGCCCTGGGCATCTCGATCGGCAGCGGCGAGTGGCTGCTGGGCCCCCTCAACGTGGGGCAGTACGGATTCGTCGGCGTCGGCTGGGTCATCCTGGTCTCGGCGCTGCTGCAGACGTTCTACAACGTCGAATGCTCCCGCTACGTCCTCGCGACCGGCGAGACGCCCGTGGTCGGCTGGGGGCGGGTGCCGCCGGGGTGGATGTTGTGGGTGCCGCTGTCCGTCCTCATCGTGATCTTCGCGTTCATCGCGGGCGGCTGGGCCGCGTCGGCGGGGCAGGGCGTGTACGCGCTGGTGCACGGCGTCCCGCCGGCCGCCGACGCCGCCGAGCCGCGGTTCTGGGCCATCGGCCTGCTGGTGCTGGTGTTCCTCATCACCGCCGCCGCCCGCCGCGTCAGCCGCGCGCTGGAGCTGGCCAACTGGGTGATGGTCAGCACGGTCCTGCTCGCCCTGCTGGCCGTGGACCTGCTCGTGGTGCCGTTCAGCCAGTGGTGGGAGGGCATCCGCGGCTTCGTCACCCCGGCCGCCCCGCCCGCCGGGATCACCGCCACCCAGCTCGGCGCCCTGGCCGGGTTCACCGCGCTGGCCTCCGGCCTGAACTGGTACGTCATGGGGCACTACCGCGACAAGGGCTACGGCATGGGGCACCGCGTCGGCTACATCTCGGGGCTGCGCGGCGAGCGGCGCGCGATCCTGGCCAGCGGCGTCACCTTCCCCGACGACGAGCGCAACCGCGGCCTGTGGCGGCGCTGGTACCGGCTGCTCATGGTGGACATGTGGGGCGTGTTCTTCGTCGGCGCCATCCTCGGCATGCTGCTGCCCACCCTCCTCATGTCGCAGGCCGTCACGATGTCGGGCGAGCGGCCCACGCGGGCGAACGTGCCCACGTTCGTGGCCAGCGCGCTCGGCGACGAGTACGGGCGGGTGGCCTTCTACGTCGCGCTCGTGGTGGGAGTGCTGATCCTCTTCTCGACGCAGCTCGGCATCTTCGAGGCCATGGTGCGGGTGACGACCGACGCCGCCAACGCCACCAGCCCGCGGCTGCGCAGGCTGATCGAGGGCGACCCGCGGCGCTTCTACTACCCGTTCATGCTCCTGCTGCTCGTCGTCATCTCGATCGTCATCTTCCAGTCGCTGCCGGTGGGGCTGGTCGAATGGTCGGCGAACATGTCGAACCTGGGGGCGCTGATCTACCCGTTCCTGCTGATGTACCTGAACAGCAAGCTGCCGCGCCCCGCCCGCCCGCGTCCCTGGCACTACGTCATCCTGGTGCTCAACTTCCTGTTCTTCGGGTTCTTCTTCGTCAACTTCATCGCCGACTTCGTGGGGGACCCGCTGGTGACGTTCTAGCTCCTCACCCCCAGCGCTCAGGGTCCACTTGTGGCACGCGGCCATGGCATGCTTCCGTGGCGGGATGATCTCCCCCTACACGGGCTGGACCAGGGAGCACTGGGCCGATCTGGCCGACCGCCTGCTCCTGTCGGCACGCCGCCACGCCTCCCCCTCCCACGCGCGCGTCAGCTTCCCCGGCGAGCCCGGCGGCTACGGCCCCGACGTCGACGCGCTGGAGGGCTTCGCGCGCACGTTCCTCGCGGCCGGGTTCCGGGTCGCGGGCGAGGGCGGGCGCGACCCGCTGGGCCTGATGGAGTGGTACGCGGACGGCCTGGCCGCCGGCACCGACCCGCACCACCCCGACCGCTGGGTCCGCCTGGACGAGCACGGCCAGGCCAAGGTGGAGGCCGCCTCCATCGCGCTGGTCCTGCACCTGACCAGGCCGTGGCTGTGGGACCGGCTGCCGCCGCTCGTGCGGGAGCAGGTGGTCGACTACCTCGCTCCGGCGGTCGGCTCCGGCTACCCGCCGATCAACTGGGTGTGGTTCCAGATCGTCGTGGAGCAGTTCCTGGCCTCGGTCGGCGGACCGTACGCGCAGGAGGACATCGACGCCGGGCTGGCGCTGGCCGAGAGCTTCGAACGCGAGGACGGCTGGTACGCCGACGGCTCCGAGCGCGCCTACGACCACTACGCCGGCTGGGCGCTGCACTTCTACCCGCTGCTGTGGAGCGAGATGGCGGGCCTCGCGCCGGACCCGCGTCACCTGGCGCGCCTCGAACGGTTCCTGGACGACGCCGTGCACCTGGTCGGCGCCGACGGCTCGCCGCTGATCCAGGGCCGCAGCCTGGCCTACCGCTTCGCCGCCGCCACGCCGTTCTGGGTCGGCGCCAGGGCCGGGGTCGGCTCACCCGGGCTGCTGCGCCGGGCCGCCTCCGGCATCGCGCGGCACTTCGCCGAGCACGGCGCGCCCGACGAGGACGGGATACTCACCCTCGGGTGGCACGGCCCCTACCGGGCGATCGCGCAGGACTACTCCGGGCCCGGCTCGCCGTACTGGGCCGCGAAGGGCCTGTTCGGGCTCTCGCTGCCGGCCGATCATCCGGTGTGGACGGCCGTGGAGGAGCCGCTGCCGGTGGAGCGGGGCGACTTCACCCGGGTCGTGCGGGCCCCCGGCTGGCTGGTCAGCGGCACCCGGGCGGACGGCGTCGTCCGCGTGGTCAACCACGGCACCGACCACTCGTACCCGGGCTCCGACCTGGCCGACGCGCCGCTGTACGCGCGGCTGGGCTACTCGACGGCCACGTTCCCGCTGACGGCGGGCGACCCGCTGGACCAGTCCGTGGTGGTCCTGGACGAGGAGGGGCGTGCCAGTCACAGGACCGGGTTCACCGCTGGTCCCGTGCGCGCGCTGCCGTCCGGGACGCTGGTCGGGTCGTCGCGCTGGCGGGCGCACTGGGGCGAGCAGGGCCCGGGCCCCGACCACGGCTACTCCAGGGCGGGCGCGCCGATGCGGCACGGGCCCGAGGTGGAGGTCGTGTCGGTCGTGCGCGGGGCGTGGGAGGTGCGGCTGGCCCGGCTGACCGGGCAGGCGGGCAGGCTGCGGGTGGGCGGCTGGCCCGCGCCCGAGGGCGGCCCCGCCACGCGGGTGTCAGGAGGTCCAGGGCTGAGCGAGTCGGGCACGGAGGTGGCGGCCACCCCGCTGGGCGAGCGCACGCTGGTCCCGTGGTGCGCGACGCCCGGCGAGGCGGAGCCCGGCCGCTGGTACGCCGCCGCGCTCCTGCTCGGCGACGGCGGGCAGCCGCCGGCGATCGACGGCCGCGAGATCACCTGGCCGGACGGGACGATCGACGACCTTCCCGAGACGTTCTCGGGTCTGTCGAAGTGATCTCCGGGCCCGATCGGGCGCCCGCCTGCCACGCTCCACCTGACCCGATCTTCGTCTCTTGTAAGTTATAACGAGCATTTTCCGGCAAGACGGGACGAAAATGGACGAACCAGCAGCCAGGGGGAACCGGCGTTACGCGATGGCGGTGCTGCTGGCCCACTCGGCCACCACACAGATCGTGACGTTCGTGCTGCGGCCCACGATGTCGTACCGGGCGATCGAGCTGGACGTGCCCGCGGCGTGGCTCGGCGCGCTCGGCGCGAGCTTCGCCATCGCCCCGCTGCTGCTGGCCCTGCCCGCCGGGCACGCCGCCGACCGGTACGGCGAGCGGCGCATGGCCGTGGCGGGGGCGCTCACGCTCACCGCGGCCGGGGCCGCGTTCCTGGCCTTCGGCGACACGGTGCCCGGGCTGATCGCGGCGGGGATCCTGCTCGGCACGGGACATCTCGGCTGCGTGATCGCCCAGCAGGCGCTGGTGGCCAACACCACCGGGCGCGGCGGACACGACACCGCGTTCGGCCGCTACACGTTCGCGGCCTCGCTGGGGCAGGCGGCCGGGCCGGTGCTGATCTCCGCGTTCGGCGGCGACCAGGCGATCCCCGACACCGGGCAGATCTTCCTGTGGTCGTGCGGCCTGGCGGTGCTGCTCGTCGCGCTGTCGGCGCCGCTGCCCCGCAGCCCCCGCCCGGAGGCCGCGGACCGGGAGGCGGCCGGCGGCATGCGTGCCCTGCTGCGCCGCCCCGGTCTCGCGCACGCCCTGGTCACGAGCTGCGTCGTGCTGGCGGCCGTGGACATCACGCTCGTCTACCTGCCGGCGCTCGGCACCGAGCACGGCCTCACCGCGGGCACGATCGGCCTGCTGCTGACCATCCGCGGCCTGGCCTCCATGGTGTCGCGCTTCTTCCTCGGCCGGCTGTCGCGGGCGCTGGGGCGGCGCAGGCTGCTGGTCGCCGGCACGGTCGCGGCGGCCGCGGCCCTGCTCGTCACCCCCCTGCCGATGCCGCTGTGGCTGCTGGTGCCCGTGCTGGTCGTCCTCGGGTTCGGGCTGGGGGTGGGGCAGCCGATGACCATGTCGTGGCTGGCCGAGTCGGCGCCGCCCGGGCTGCGCGGCCGCGCGATGTCGCTCCGCCTGGTCGGCAACCGGACCGGACAACTCCTCCTGCCGGGGGCTGCGGGGCTGGTGGCGGCCGGGGCGGGAGCGGCGGGGGTGCTCATGGTCACGGCGCTCGGGCTGGGATGGGCCGGCGTGGCCGCCCGCCGCCTGCCCGTGGACGGCTGACCACCTCGAAACCCGCCCCTCCCCGCCACGGGCGCCTCCGCAACCCGGCGCTCCCGGCCACGGGCGCCTCCGCAACCCGGCGCTCCCGGCCACGGGCGGGGCCGCGGCCGGGAACCGGATCAGCGGCGGGGGTTACCAGTCGCCGCCCTCGTCACCGCCCTCGAAGAACTCCTCCACGACCTCCTCGACCACTTCACCGGCCACGAGGCCGCCCACCACGCCCGCCGCGCCGGCGGCGACGACCATGCCCATCCCGGCCCCGCCGTGACGCCCGTGGTGCTCGTCGTGGTGGCCGTAGTGGCCGTGGCTGCCGTGGCTGCCGTGGTGGTGGCCGCCGTACTGGGAGAGGCTGTCGAGCCAGCGCCCCAGATCGCTCGCCCAGTCCGCACGCAGCGCGTCCTCGTGGCTGACGTGGAAGCGGCCGATGGCGTCGCTGGAGGAGTAGCGGCCGGTGCGCTTGTCGGCCTCCAGCACCACCTCCAGCCCCTGCGGGTCGGCGACGAAGGTGACCTCCACCTCGCCCACCCGCCCGGCGTACTGCCCGGTCGGGTAGAACTCGATCTCCTGGTAGAACGGCAGCTCCTGCCGCACCCCGCGCAGGTGTCCCGCCTCCAGGTCGGCCGACTTGAAGGCGAAGCCCAGCTGCAGGAACGACTCCAGGATCCGCAACTGCGAGGGCAGCGGCTCCACAGTCACCATGTCGAGGTCGCCCTTGTCGACGGCCTTGGCGATGGCCAGCTCGGTACGCACGCCCACGGCCATGCCCCGGAGCGGCTGCCCGGCGATCTCGCTGATCGGGGCCTCCCACGGAACCGGGATGCGGAAGTCGACGGTACGCTCCTCGCCCTTGCGGAGGGTGAAGGGGCCGGAGACGCGGTGGCTGCCGAACTCGCTCAGCCCGGCCGCCTCACCGCCCCCGTGCTCGATCTCCACCCGCGCCACCAGGCCGAGGGTGATGTGCTCGATCTCGGCGTCGAAGTCGCCGCCCTTGAGCCGTACCTCTCCTTCCAGCGTGCCGCCCGGCCGGGTACGCGGCGTGGACAGGACGGTGTCCACCGATGGCGCGCCGACCCCGAGCGCACCCAGCATCCTCTTGAAGACCACGGCTCTTGTTCTCCTGTCGAACGAAGATCGAAACGTGTGACGCCCGCGTCAACGATCGGCCGCGGGGCGGAGTTCCTCCTGGCGCTCACGCACAAGAAGCTGGTCCAGCTTGGCGTTCACCGCGGCGAGCTCCTGTTTGACCGATTCGAGCTCCGGCGGCGCCTCGCCCTCCTCGTTCATGGCGTTGACCACGACCGCGATGAACAGGTTCAGCGCCACGAACGTGGACATGAGGATGTAGACGATGAAGAAGAGCCACGCCCACGGCTTCTCCTCCATGACCTCCTGGGCGACGTTCCCCCAGTCGTCCCCGGTCATGATCTGGAACAGCGTGAACAGCGAGCGCGGCAGCTCGTCGAAGCGCTCGGGCACGATGTCGCCGAACAGCTTGGTGGCGATGACCGCCGCGATGTAGATCATCAGCACCAGCAGCCCGATGATGGAGGCCATGCCGGGCACGGCGGCCAGCAGCGCGCCGACCACGCGGCGCATGCTGGGCACGGCCGAGACCAGCCGCAGCGCCCGCAGGATGCGCAGGGCGCGCAGCACGGACGTGGGGCCGGAGGCCGGGATGAGCGCGACGACGACGATGATCGCGTCGAACCAGTTCCAGGGGTCCTTGAAGAACGCCCTGCGGTAGGCGTACAGGCGGGCGGCCAGCTCCACGGTGAAGACGGCCAGCGCTACCCGGTCGATGGCGTGCAGCAGGCCGCCGGCCCGCTGCATCAGGTACGCGCTGGTCTCGCAGCCGATGGTGATCGCGTTGACGACGATGACCAGGATGACCGCCCGCTGCACGAGACGGCTCTCCAGGATGGCCCGAACGCGTTCTTGCCCAGACAACGAACTCCCTCCGAATGATCGTTGATCATCGTAGGGACGCGCCGGGCCCCGGCCCCCGGCAAAGATCAGGCTGAGATGCGGATCACAGGCCGCCGCTCTCCCTGACCCGCTCGACGAACCGGCACACGTGCGCGCGCAGCAGCCGCGCGGCCTCGGCGGCGGAGCCCGACTCGGCGGCCCGCAGGATCTCGCGGTGCTCGTCGGCCTCCGCCTCCCAGGTGGGCACGCGTCCCCAGGCCGCCGCGGAGATCAGCGCGGTCTGGTCGCGCAGCGAGTCGAGGGTGCTGACGAGCAGCGGGTTGCCGCAGCCCGCGTAGAGGGCGCGGTGGAAGTCGCGGTTGGCCAGGCTGCGGTCGGCGCGGTCGGCGGCGGTGTCGGCGCGGCGCAGGGCCTCGGCGGCCGCGCCCAGGTCGGCCCCGCGCTCGACCGTGCGGGTGACGGCCTCGGGCTCCAGCAGCAGGCGCAGGTCGTAGACCCACTCCATCAGCGCGTCGTCCACCGTGCGCACGGTGGCGCCCTTGTACTCGCTCATCGTCACCAGGCCGGCGCCCGCCAGCGTCTTGAGCGCCTCGCGCACGGGTGTCTTCGACACGCCGAGCTGCTGGGCGAGCTCGGTCTCGACGAGCTGGCGGCCGGGCGGGAGCGCGCCGGTCAGGATCGCGTGCTTGATCGCCTCCAGGACGACCGTGCCCCGCGAGGACAGCGACTTGGGCTGGCCGGAGAAGACCGGGGACGCCATGACCTCACTCATGAGATGAAAGATATCGTACATCGCATCTCGTATATGACCACTGTCTTGCGTTACAGTCGCGTGAATTAGGACTTGAGGAAAACTCACCTGAGGAGGCCCGTAACCCGAGCCGTCCGGTGTGGCCCGCGGCCACGGACCACACCGGCGAAGACGGCTCCGTTCATCGCACACCCCGGACCGGACGGATCCCCGTCAGGACGCCGTTGGCGCGGCGGCCGGCGGGCTCGCGAGCCGGCGGTCCGGCGTGGCCACTGCACTGACCTGCAGCCTGGAGCTCGAATGCAGTCTAACTCCGCAACACCCGCCCCGGCCGTGCCCGCGACCGCGCGACGCGCACGGTCCCGGCTCCGCTGGACGATCATCACGCTGTCGGGCCTCGGCCTGACCATCGCCTACCTCGACCGCTCCGCCCTCAGCGTCGCCAGCACCTACATGCAGGACGACCTGGGCTTCGACCAGACCACGAAAGGGATCCTGCTCAGCTCGTTCTTCTGGACGTACGCGATCTTCCAGCTCCCCTCCGGGTGGCTGCTCGACCGCTTCGGCCCCCGCCTCATCTACCCGATCGCCGTCGTGTGGTGGTCGCTGTGGACGGCCGCGACGGCCCTGGCCCACGGCGTCGGCACGCTGCTGGTGGCCCGGCTCGGCCTCGGCATCGGTGAGGCCCCCGTGCAGCCGGCCAACATCAAGGTGGTCGCCACCTGGTTCCCGCGCAGGGAGCGGGCGCTGGCCTCCAGCCTGTTCGACACCGGGCAGCAGGTCGGCGTGGCCCTGTCCGTACCGGTGGTCACCGCGCTGATCGCCGCCTTCGGGTGGCGCGCGGCGTTCGTCGTGATCGGCCTGGCCGGCCTGGTCTGGGTGATCGGCTGGTGGATGATCTACCGCTCGCCCCGGGAGCATCCCCGCATCTCCCAGGCCGAGCTCGACTACATCGAAGGCGGCGACGCCGCCGTGCCCGAGAGCGGGCCGCGGATGCGCTGGGTGGAGCTGCTGCGCTACCCCACAGTCTGGGGGCTGGTGCTCGGCTACATCTGCCGCTCGGCGACCGGCGCGTTCTTCCTCACGTGGTACCCGAGCTACCTGGTCGAGGACCGCGGCTTCACGATCCTGGAGCTGGGCGTGTTCGGCTCGATCCCGTCGCTGCTGGCGGTGGGCGCCACGATCGCGGGCGGCGCGTTCTCCGACTGGCTGGTACGCCGCGGCGTGCCCATCTCCCGCGCCCGCAAGCTGCCCATCATCACCGGCATGCTGCTGGCCTCGACGATCGCGCTGACCACGTTCGTGGACGGGAACGTGGCCGTGCTGGTGCTGCTGTCGATCAGCAACTGCGCCCACTCCTTCGCCGGCGCCGCCATCCTCAGCCTGCCCGCCGAGGTCGCCCCAGCCCCCTCGGTGGTCGGCTCGGTCGCCGGCTTCCAGAACTTCGGCTCGCAGATCGGCAACATCATCAGCCCGATCCTCATCGGGTTCTTCCTGACGATGAGCGGCAACTCGTACACGGGGCCGATGCTGTTCGCCGGGGTGATGGCCATCCTGGGCACGCTGATCTACGGCTTCGTGGTGAAGGTCCGGCCGCTGAACGAGAACATCCCCGCAGAGAGCAGAGGTTGAGCAGAGGTGCAGTCCCTGACCGAGATCCTGAACGACGTGGCGGCCGTCACCGTGACGCCCTTCGACGCGGGCGGCGCCGTCGACCTCGACGCGAACGCCGCGCTGGTGCGCCGGCTGATCGGCGCGGGCGTGAAGGTGATCACACCCAACGGCAACACCGGCGAGTTCTACGCGCTGACGCCGGACGAGCGGCGCCGCGTCCTGGAGTCCACGGTGGCGGCGGCCGGTGACGGCGCGATCGTGCTGGCCGGGGTCGGGCTGGACGCGTTCTCGGCGGCCGATGCCGCCCGGCACGCGCGCGACCACGGCGCCCGCGCGGTGATGGTGCACCAGCCGGTGCACCCGTACGTGGCGGCCGAGGGCTGGGTGGACTACCACCGGCAGATCGCCGAGGCCGTGCCCGACCTGGGCGTGGTGCCCTACATCCGCAGCCCGCGGATCACCGGCGAGGAGGTGGCGCGGCTGGGCGAGGCGTGCCCGAACGTGGTCGGCGTCAAGTACGCGGTGCCCGATCCGGTGAGGTTCGCCTCGGTGGCGCGGGATGCCGGGCTGGAGCGGTTCGCGTGGCTGTGCGGGCTGGCGGAGCCGTACACGCCGGCGTACTGGGCGGTCGGTGCCCGCGGCTTCACCTCCGGGCTGGTCACCGCGGCGCCGGAGCTGACGCTGCGCATGCGCGACACGCTGCGGGCCGGCGAGTACGCCGCCGCGATGCGGGTGTGGGAGCTGATCAGGCGGTTCGAGGAGCTGCGCGGCGCGGACTCCTCGGCCGACAACGTGGCGGTGGTCAAGGAGGCCCTGGCGCAGCTCGGGCTCTGCCGCCGCGACGTGCGCCCGCCGAGCCGGGCGCTGCCGGCCGCCGTACGGGAGGAGGTGGCCGCGATCCTGGCCGCCTGGCAGGAGGGAGCAGCATGAAGATCACCGCGTTGCGTACGTACATGCAGCGGGTGGACGTCCGCCCGCGCCTGCTGGTGAAGGTGGAGACCGACGAGGGGGTGTCCGGCTGGGGCGAGGCGTACAACCACGGGCCCGACCACGCGCTGATCCCCGTCCTGGAGTACATGTTCCAGCAGATCGAGGGCGTGGACCCGCGGCGGGTGGAGTACGTCGTGCGGCGCCTGCTGCAGGAGGCGCGGTTCCCGCCGGGCGCGATCGGGCTGGCCGCCATCGCGGCCATCGACCAGGCCCTGTGGGACATCTCGGGCAAGGCGGCGGGGCTGCCGGTCTACATGTTGCTCGGCGGCAACGTCCGCGACCGCGTGCCCGTCTACTGCGGCGTCTACACCGCGCCGGACCCGCCCGCCTGCCGCGACCTCACCCAGGAGCTGCATGAGCGGTACGGCTTCACCGCCTTCAAGCTCAGCCCGTACCGCCGCGACCTGTACGCGGGCCGCTGGGGCAACGTGGTCAAGGAGGCGGCCGGCTACTTCGCCGAGATCCGCTCGATCCACCCGACGGAGTGGGAGTTCGCCTTCGAGGCGCACGCCCGCATCTTCGAGCCGCGCCAGGCGATCCAGCTCGGCAACGCGCTGGCCCCGTACGACCCGCTGTGGTTCGAGGAGCCGATCAGACCCGAGTACATCCCGGCCTGGGGGCACCTGCGCTCACAGCTCGACGTGCCGCTGGCCACCGGCGAGTCGCTGTTCCTGCCGCAGGACTTCCTGGCCCTGCTGACGGCCGGCGGCGCCGACATCGTGCAGCCGGACGTGTGCGTGGTCGGCGGGCTGGCGCAGATGCGCAGGATCGCCACGATCGCGGAGGCGCACTACGCGAGCGTGGCCCCGCACAACCCGATGGGACCGCTGGCGACGGCCGTGAACGTGCACTTCGCCGCCGCGCACCACGGGCTCAAGCTGGTCGAGTACAAGCCGTGCGAGACCACCTGGTGCCCGGACCCGTACCTGCCGGTGGACGGTTACCTGGAGCTGCGGCCCGACCGGCCCGGCTGGGGGGTGGAGATCGACGAGTCGGTGCTGGGCACCGACGACTACGTACGCTGGGAGCGCGTGCTGCCGATCCGCCCGGACGGCTCGACCGGTTACGTCTGAGCTCACCACTCGAAGCGCTCGCTGAACAGCCGGCCCGCCGGGACGCCGTGCGCCCGCAACTCCTTGACCATCCCCGCCACGAACCCGGGGCCGCCGCAGACGAAGTACGCGGCGTCCCCGGGAGCGTCGCGGGTGATGCGGGCGGCGGTGAGGCGTTCCCCGCCGGGGTGCGCGGGGCGGTAGCGGGGGCCGAGGTGCCGGGTGAGGTCCATCGGGTGGCGGGTGGCGTGGAAGAGCACGGCGTCCGGGCGGCGCACGGCCAGCTCCACGAACGGGGTGACCCCGATCCCGCCCGCCACCAGCACCGGCGGCCGCTCGCCGAGCTGGGCCTCGCGGGTGAACGTGCCGTACGGGCCGTCCACCAGCACCGTCGCCCCCACGGGCAGCGCGCGCAGGCGTGCGGTGAACGGGCCCGCGTCCTTCACCGCGAACACCAGCTCGCCGTCCTGCGCCCGCACCACGCTGAAGGGGTGCGACCGCTCCATGGTCGTGGTGCGCAGGTGGCAGAACTGGCCGGGCAGCGGCCGGATCCCCCTGCCCCGCAGGCTGTAGACGGTCACGCCGCCGGCGACCCGCTCCGCGCCCGCCAGCCGGTACCGCCTGGCGCGCAGCGGGCTGACCAGCCGCCACCCGGCCACCCCGGCGAAGGCGGCCGCCAGCGCCAGCCAGTACGCCCGCAGCCACGGCAGCTCGGCCAGGAACGTGCCGATCCCGTACGCGTGCAGGAACACCAGGCCGACGAGGGGATACGACAGGTAGTGGACGCGCTGCCAGAGCCGGTGGCGGGTGATGGCGCGCAGGAGCGTGCTGCTCAGCCAGAGCAGGACGAACAGCAGCAGCGCCAGGCGGCCCAGCGAGGTGTAGGTGGACTCGACCCAGGTGAAGTCGGGCAGCACGAGGTAGGGCAGGCCGTGCCGGTCGGCGACCATCTCCAGGAGCGGGTGGAGCAGGACGAGGAAGCCGCCGCTCGCGCCCAGCCAGGCGTGGGCCGTGACGATCCTGCCCCGGTCGGCGCTGAACCACCCGGACACCTGGCGGGCGCCGAGCAGCACCTGCCACCACAGGGCGAGGGCGCCCAGCATGCCGATGACGCCCGCCGTGCCGGGCAGCGGGCCGCCGACCAGGTCGAGGCGGAAGAGGGGGTAGGCGAACGGGAGCGCGGTGAGGCCGATCGCGGCCACCAGCCGGCGCGACCGCAACGGCCGCACCCCGCGCGGGCGCCGCCTGCCGCCCCGCCGCGCTCCGCGCGATAGCCGCCCGCCCGCCCTGCGCGAGAGGCGCCCGCCCGCCCCGTTCGCGTGCGGCGAGGGCATCACGAGCCCCGGGTGAAGGTCGTCACCAGCGCGGGGTCCAGCGGCTCGCCGGGCAGGAACGCGGCCCGGACGTCCGCGATCATCTCGCCTTCCGCCCTGGCCGCCTCGGGCAGGTACTCGGCGCGGGCCGCCGAGGAGTCCGCTGCTTCGCCCAGCGTGATCGAGCCGGTGAACAGCACGCGGTTCTCCCACAGGAGGTTGCCCTCGACCCGGTAGAGGTAGGTCCCGGCGGGCACGGGACGGCCGTTCCTGTCGGTGCCGTCCCAGTAGAGGGAGTGCGCGCCGCTCTCCTGCGCGGGCCGGCTCGCGCTCTGGACCTCCGCCTCCGTTGCGGCCTCCCAGCTCGCCTTCTCGCGCCACAGCGGCAGCGACATCGGCCGCCGCACGTAGCCGCCGTTGGCGGTGTAGCTGGTGGCGAAGAGCGTGCGGACGTAACGGCCGTCCGCGTCCTCGATCCAGACCGCGAGCTGGTTGCTGGCATGCTGGGGCAGCCGGGTCAGACGGTAGTCGACGCGGACGAGGCCGAGCGTCTCCGCCGCCCGTTCCTCGGCGGGGACGGGCCCGCCGGGCGCCGGCGCGGCCACCGCCGGGGGCGTGGCCGACCGGCCGTACAGGAGCTCGGCCCCTGTCGCGGCGGCCGCGACCCCGCTGATCACGACGATCGGCACCACGAGCCGGATGGACCTGTCGGGCATGGCCGCACGCTTCCTTCCCCCGAAGCCGGACTTGCGGGGACAGCCTAGGAAGATCACCCGAAAAACGGTGTGAAGGACCGCGGCTCGCCCCGGATCCGGTCAGCAGCAGGGAGCGCGGCGCAAGCGGCCGGCCGCCGGCCACCCGGAGCCGTCGGCCACTCGGGGAACGGCAGCTCGGGAAACCGCCGCTCGAGGAACCGCCGCCGACTGACGGCCGCTCCCCCGGTGCGGGACGGTCAGCGGCCGCTCCACTTGATCTCGTACGCCTTGAGCGTGTACTCCTTGCCGTCCACGGTCGTGGTGACGTCGCCGTCGGTGGTGTTGACCAGCAGGAGCTGCTCCGGCTGGGCCAGCACCTTGACCTTGGGCTCGGAGGAGGTGACGTCGTCGAGCTGCGCACCGGCGGGGAACCACGTGACGAAGTTTTCCAGGAGCTGCCCCGTCTTCGTCTCCGACCCGCTCTTGGGGTCCCACAGGCAGCCCCGGCACGCGCCCTCCTTGGCCTGCGGGTTCCAGTAGAGCGCGGTGGCGGCGCCGCTGGTCACGAACGCGATCATGGAGGCGGCCTGCACGGCCAGGCGCTTGGGCTCCGCCCAGTTCGTGCTGCCGTCCTCGGGCTCGTAGTACCACTCCGACCACCAGATCGGCATGTCGCCGGTCTTCTCCCGCAGCCACTTGGTGATGTCGGCGAACTTGGCCACCGCGCCGAACTCGTCAGGCAGCAGCTCGTGCGCGTCGGTGACGGAGGCGCCGTCCACGACGATGAAGTCGGCGCCCTTCTTGTTCTCGAACCAGTAGGTGAAGGCGTCGAGCACGTTCTGGTTGACGACCCCCCAGTCGCCGCGCAGCTCCGTGTCGCCGCCGGCGTTGCTGTCGAAGCCGAGATACGGGCCGCCGATCTGGGCGTCGGGCCGGACCTTCTTCACGGCGTCGTAGACCTTGTTGTACATCTCGGTGTAGCCCTTGTAGTCCGCGGGCTTGGAGTGGTCCTTCCAGAAGCCCTTGAACTCGTTCCACACCATGAAGTACTTGACGTCCTTGTACCGCTGGGCGACCGTCGCCGACAGCTTGGCGAACTCGTCGAAGAACTCGGGGTACGGCGCGTCCTCCAGGTGCTCGGCCCAGGCGGAGTCCGCCGTGGGGCCCTCGGGGCCGCCCTTCATCCAGTCGGGCGCGCAGCACAGCGTGATCACCGGTGTGGCCTTGGACTGCCGCATGACATTCATGCGGCTGTCGAGGTCCTCCCAGAAGTACTGCCCGGGGTACGGCTCGGGGTTCAGCGCGCCGAAGCCCATGATGTGCTGGTTCTGCAGCATCGGCGTCCGGGCGAGCCGGCCGGCCACGACCTGCTCGAACTCGCGGGTGACGTTGTTGGCGCTGACGCCCGTGTGCGTGAAGCCCCAGCGGGGCCAGCCCTCGTCCACCTTCGGCGGGGTCACCGCCGGGCTCGCGGCCTGCGTCTGCGGCGCGGCGCTGGTCTGCTGCGGCGCCGGCGGTCCCTGCTGTGTCCCGCCCATGGTGCCGCAACCGGCCATGATCACGGCCGTCGCGGTGACCCCCATCACCCGGCCGAGCCTGCGCCAGAACGATCCCCCGCTAGTCGTTGCCACCCGATTCTCACCCGATCCCAACTCTGTGCATGCCGCTCGTAGCGTTCCATGCACCGGCTAAGGCGGACATATTGGGGGACGACTTTCACAGGTAATCGTTATCGTTCAGTGTTCGAGGCCGCGGAATCAGGGTCCAGCGCCGCGGCGGTGTTGACGACGGCCAGGTGGCTGTAGGCCTGGGGGAAGTTGCCGACCTGGCGGCGGTGGGCGGTGTCGTACTCCTCCGACAGCAGCCCGACGTCGTTGCGCAGCTCAGCAGCCGCTCGAACAGCTCGCGCGCCTCCTCGCCCCTGCCGAGCAGCGCCAGCGCGTCGGCCAGCCAGAACGAGCAGGCCAGGAACGTGCCCTCGCCGCCGGTGAGCTCGTCGAGGTTGTCCAGGTCGTGGCGGTGGCGCAGCACCAGGCCGTCCCTGCCGAGCTCGCGCCGCACGGCCTCGACGGTGCCCGACACGCGCGGGTCGGACGGCGGCAGGAAGCCGAGCCTGGGGATGAGCAGCAGCGCCGCGTCCACCCCGCGCGAGCCGTAGAACTGGGTGAACGTGTTGTGCTCCGGGTCGTAACCGTGCTCGCACACCTCGCGGTGGATCTCCTCGCGCAGCGCCTTCCACCGGTCGGCGGGTCCCGCGTGGTCGCCCGACTCGGCGGTGCGGACCATGCGGTCGGCGGCGACCCAGGCGAGGATCTTGGAGTGGGTGAAGTGGCGGCGGGGGCCGCGGATCTCCCAAAGGCCGTGGTCGGGGTCGCGCCAGTGACCCTCCAGGTAGTCCATGAGGCGGCGCTGCAGGTCCCAGGCGGCGTCGTCGTGGTGGAGGCCGGCCTGCCTGCCCTGGTAGAGGCAGTCCAGCACCTCGCCGTAGACGTCGAGCTGGACCTGGGCGTACGCGGCGTTGCCGATGCGTACGGGACGGGAGCTCTCGTAGCCGCACAGCCAGTCCGCCCGCCACTCGGGGATGCGGCGGGTGCCGTCGAGCGTGTACATGATCTGCAGGTCGGCCGGGTCGCCCGCGACCGCGCGCAGCAGCCAGTCGCGCCAGGCCCTGGCCTCGTCCTCGAATCCGGCCCCCAGCAGGGCGCGCAGCGTGAACGACGCGTCGCGCAGCCAGCTGTAGCGGTAGTCCCAGTTGCGGGTGCCGCCGATCTCCTCGGGCAGCGACGTGGTGGGCGCGGCGACCAGGCCGCCGGTGGGCGCGTAGGTGAGCGCCTTGAGGGTGAGCAGGCTGCGCCGCACGGCCTCGCCGTACCTGTGGCCTCCCCGGTACGCGCAGTCGCGCAACCAGCCGGTCCACGTGCGCTCGGTGTCGTCCAGCGCGGTGAAGGCGTCCACCCTGGCGGGGCGGGGCAGCCACGACTGCTGCCAGGTCAGCACGAACGGCAGCCGGTCGCCGGCCGAGACGGCGAAGCTCGCCGTGGTGGTGCCCGCGCTCTCGTCGAGCGGCACGGGCGCGTCCAGCCAGGCCGAGTCGGGGCCGGCCACCGCCGCCAGCTCCCCGCCGTCCTGGCGGGTCCAGGGCACGACGCTGCCGTAGTCGAAGCGCAGCGCCAGCTCCGTACGCATCTCGACCCGGCCGCGCACGCCCTCGACGATGCGCACGACGTCGGGCGCCTCCACGCGCGGCGGCATGAAGTCGAGCACCCGCACGCACCCGCCGTCCGCCTCCCACGTCGTCTCCAGGATCAGCGTGTCCTCCCGGTAGCGGCGCTCGGCCGTGGCGCGACCGTCGGCGGGGGCCAGCAGCCACCGGCCCGCGCGCGGCTCGTCGAGCAGCGCGGCGAAGCAGGCCGCCGAGTCGAACCGGGGCAGGCACAGCCAGTCGATGGAGCCGTTGCTGCCCACGAGGGCGGCGGTGTGCATGTCGCCGATCAGCGCGTAGTCCTCGATCCGCATCGGTCCACCCCCTGGCCCGTCTAGTGCCCCAGGCCCACGGGATGGAACGCGGAGGGTGTCCCTGAGTCGCGGGCGCGGCAGCATCGGGACGACGATCAGCGTGAGAAGGTCCTTCGACGCTACCGGGACCCGAACAGCGTGAGCGGGACGGCCTCGGCGAGCGCGCGGTAGCCGGCGGGGCTCAGGTGGAGGTGGTCGCCCTCGTCGTAGGCCGCCGACAGGCGGCGGGGCTCGGCCGGGTCGCGCACCGCCAGGTCGAAGTCGATCACCGCGTCGTACGGCCCCTCATCGCGGATCCACGCGTTGACCGCCTGCCTGGCCTCCTCCCGGTGCCCCTCGGGGTCGTCGTAGGGGTCGCTGCCGCCGAACGGCGTCAGCGTGGCCCCGTACACGAGCAGGTCACGGGCACGGGCGCGGACGGCGATCTGCTCGTAGGCGGCGAGCAGCTCCGCCACCACCTGCCGCTGGGCCGCCCGGGTGGCCGGCGCGGTGCCGAGGTCGTTGACGCCCTCGAAGACGACGAGCCAGCGGGCGGCGCTCTGGGCGAGGACGTCCCGGTCCAGCCGGGCCAGGGCGCTCGGGCCGAGCCCGTCGTTGAGCACCCGGTTGCCGCCGGCGCCCTGGTTGGCGACGGCGATGCCGGGCGGGAGCCGGTCGAAGAGCCGGTCGGGCCAGCGGTCGTTGCCGTTGGTGGTGGAGCCCCGGCCGTCGGTCAGGGAGTCGCCCAGCAGGACGAGCGTCGCCGCGCCCGGCTCGGACCAGACCTCGACGCCGCTGAGGAGGTACCAGTGGTCGACGGGAGTGGCGGCGGGCAGGTCGGCGGCGTCCACGTGGTCGCCGGCGGCCAGGTGGGAGGTGGTCCTGGAGCCGGGGTGCGAGGTGAGGGCGGAGGAGGCCAGGCCCTGGTCGAGGTAGGCGGTCACGGTCAGCACCGCGCCGGGACTCACGTCGAGCTCCAGCGGGTCGGACACGACGTGCGCCCCGACCGGGACGGTGGTGCCGGCGCGGCCGGAGAACGTCACCGGCCGGGACGTCTCCGGCCGGATGCCGCTCACCCCCGCCGAGCCGCCTCGCGGGAGCGCCACGGCCACGCGGGTGATCGGGAGCGGCGCGCCCCCGAACGCGTTGGACAGCCGCAGCCGCAACCGGTGGCCGCCCAGCGACACGCGCAGCGTCTGCCGCAGCGTGGTGTCCGCCAGGCTCAGCCCTTCCTTGGCGTACGGCGGGGGCGGCATGTTGTCCGGCTCGGTGAGCTGCGGCATCGCCGTCCACGTGGTGACCCAGCGGCCGGTCGGCGGGCTGGACGGGGGCGACAGGGACATGAGGGCGGCTCCACTCGATAGGCGAAACTTTCGGCACGATAGCGAACGTTTCGCCGCCTCCTCTCCCCGGGTCGGGGTTTTTACCGGCACTTGTCGATCAAGTCATAGGTCCCGCGGCCCTTCACGCCTAGGGTCGCCACCATGGACTCTGCAGACGGCGGCGGGCGGGAGCTGATTCTGCGGACCGCCACCAGGCTGTTCGCCGCGCTCGGCTACGACAGCTCCTCCGTCGCGCAGGTCGCCGAGGCGGCCGGCGTGAGCCAGGAGGAGCTCGGCGCCCACTTCACCGGCAAGCGCGAGCTCTACCTGGCGGTCATGGAGCAGGCGCGCAACCTGCTGGCGGAGGCCATCACGCCGCGGGTCGACGCGCTGATGGCGGTCCCGCCCGAGCGCAGGGCCTGGGCGCTGCACGACTTCATCGACGGGTACCTCGACTTCTGCCTGGCCCATCCGGAGATGCCCGCGCTGTGGATGCACCGCTGGCTGTCCGACGCCAGCGACATCGTGGACCTGGAGGCCGAGAACGCCCAGCCGCTGACGCAGTATGTCGTGGAGGGCGTCGACACGCTGGCCGAGCCGGCCGGCGCCGACCCGCTGCACACCACGTACACGATGATCTGGTGCATCCACGGCTTCGTGCTCAGCGGGGTGCTGAACGGGAGCGGCTACCGGCGCGGCGTCGAGGACCAGGACCAGCTGCGGCGCTTTCGCGACCACATGCACCGGCTGCTCGGCCGCGCGCTGGACCTGCCCGATCCACGCGCCGAGGAGCGCGCGACCAGCCCCTACGACGGCGCGACCATCTCTTCACCACCTGATCACGATATTGGCGGAACGTAACCAAAACACGACACATACGCGTGTAATCTGCCCGTATGGGAGGTTTGGCGTGGACGGCACGCTCACGATACGTGAGCGGGGCCTGCTGAGGCGGTGCGGGAGGATGACGTCCCGGCTCCTGGCGCGGCGAACGGCTCGTCCCGCCTGGACAAGCTGCTGGTCGAAGCCGTCATCAGCGCCGGCGCGCACATCGGCGCCGCCTACCTCCTGGACGCCAGCGGCCAGATCCTGCAGATGGCCACCGAGGTCGGCCTGCCCGCGCCGATCGCCAGGGCGTGGTCCAGGATCAGGACGAGGGACCCGGTGCCGATCGCCGTGGCGGTCCGCGAGCGGCGGCTGATCTGGATCAGCGGGCGCGAGCACCTGGCCCGCGAGTTCCCCGCGGCCGCGCTCGCCCTGCCGTACCCCTTCGCCGCCGTCCTGTCGCCCATCTGCTCCGATGGCGAGGTGCTCGGCGGGTTCATGCTGCTGTGGCCGGCCGGGCAGGCGTCCGAGCTCCTCCGCCGCCAGCGCGACATCGTCGACAGGGCCTGCGCCACGATCGGCGAGCTGCTGCGGGAGGCGGCCCGGCAGGGGCGGCCGATCAGGGCCGGGTCCCAGCCGCGCCTCCTCGGCCCGCGGCCCGTTCGCCCGACCGACCCGCGGGCCGACCTCGTCGCTCTGGAGTGCCTCAACCGGCTGCCCGAGGGTTACTGCGTGCTGGACGTGGAGGGCCGCGCGACGCTGGTCAGCGCCCCGGCCGCCGACCTGCTCGACGTGGCCCCGTCCGCGCTGCTCGGCAGGCGCCTGTGGGAGGTGCTGCCGTGGCTGGCCGACCCCTCGTACGAGGACCGCTACCGCGCCGCGGTCATCGCCCGGCAGATCACCCAGTTCGCCACCCGCAGCCCCGCCGGCAGGCAGCTGTCGTTCTGCCTGTATCCCGGCCTGACCGGCATCACCCTGCGCATCACCCCCGGCGCGGTGTCCCGCGACTCCTCGCCCGACCCCGTCACCGGCGGCGACCGGACGCTGCGGGTCGTCGCGGTGCACGAGATCCTGCTCCTCGCCACCGCGCTGGCCCGGGCGGTGACCGCCCAGGAGGTGCTCGACCTGGTCGCCGACCACGTCATGCCGGTCTACAACGTGCAGGCGCTGGCCATCCTCACCTCCAAGGGCGGGCGGCTGCGGGTGGTCGCCTCGCGCGGCTACAGCCGGCAGGCCATCGACGAGTTCGACGGCCGGCCCGTCATCCCCGTCGCGCCCACCGGCAGGCCGTTCGACCCGGGCAAGCCGGCGTTCTTCTCGAACTGGGACCAGTTGCGCGCCGCCTACCCGGACGCGATCCGCTCCGACGACATGTGCGCCTGGGCGTTCCTGCCGCTGGTCACCTCGGGCCAGCCCATCGGCACGTGCATCCTCGCCTACGACCGGCCGCACCGGTTCAGCACCCAGGAGCGGGCCACGCTCACCGCGCTCACCGGGCTGATCGCCCAGGCGTTCGAGCGCGCCCGGCTCTACGACGTCAAGCACCAGCTCGCCCAGTGCCTGCAGTCGAGCCTGCTGCCCCACGAGCTCCCGCGGATCCCCGGCCTCGACGTGGCCGCCAGGTACGTACCCGCCACCCCCGGCATGGACATCGGCGGCGACTTCTACGACCTGATCCGCCTCGGCGACACCATGGCCGCGGCCGTCATCGGCGACGTGCAGGGGCACGACATGACCGCCGCCGCGCTCATGGGCCAGGTACGCACCGCCATCCGCGCCCACGCCTCGACCGGCGTCAGCGCCGGCGACGTGCTCGCGCACACCAACCGGCTGCTCGTCGAGCTGGCGCCCGACCGCTTCACCAGCTGCCTGTACGTCTGCTTCGACCTGCGCCGGCACACCGCGTGCGTGGCCAGCGCCGGACACCTGCCACCGGTGCTGGGCCGGCCCGGCGCCCGGGCCCGGGTCGTCGACACCTCCCCCGGCCTGCTGCTCGGCATCGACCCCGAGGCCGAGTACGCGACCACGACCCTGCCCATGGAGCCCGGCGCGGTCATGACCCTCTACACCGACGGCCTCATCGAGGAGCCCGGACGCGACCTGGGCGACGCCATGGCCGCCCTGGCCGACCGCTTCGCCCCGGCGCCGGGCCAGCCCCTGCACGACCTGGCGGAGACGCTCATCGAGCCGGCCACGATCGAGCGGCGCACGGACGACATCGCCGTGCTGCTGCTGCGCGACACGTTCGGCCGTCCGTGATCAGCGCCGGGCGGTCAGCCGCAGCACCGCCTTGCCGGACGACAGCGAGACCACACGCACGCCGATGTGATTGACGGACCCGGTCGAACCCTCGCCGAGGTACGCCTGCGACATCACGCCCGGCCCCGTGCCCTTCACCCGGACGGTGGCGGAGGTGAAGGTGATGGCCAGCCGGGTGATGCCGAAGCGGGAGCTGACCCGGAACGAGACGCCCCTGGTGAGGGAGAGCTTGCACGTGCCGTCGTAGCAGGCCCGCAGATTGGGCTTGGCAGTGGCGGCGGCGGCGGTGACAGTGGCGGCGGTGACAGTGGCGGCGGTGGTGGCGGACGCCGTGGGGACGGCGAGCGGGACGAGGGCGATGGACGCCGCCGCTGCCAGCGCGGCGATCCTGATCGTGGGGGGCATGATCCTCCTTGCTCTCCGGTTGTCGGCGCGCCCAGTGTGCGCCGACCTCCCCGGGACCGGTCCCGGGGAAACGCTGCGTGTTCGAGATCTCACTCGATAGATTCTGGTCGTGCGCTTCCCGCAACGGGGTCCCCGGCCGGAGGGGGTACGCCCGGGCATGACCGTGGACGGCCGGTACCTGCTGGTACGCGGCCTCTCCCGGGGGCCGGTCGGCGAGGTGTGGCTCGCCGACGACCTGGAGCTGGGCCGGGACGTCGTGCTCAAACGGCTGGCCGTGGACGGCGCGGCCGGCTCCGACCGGCTGTGGGCCGAGGCGCGGGCCCTGGCCAGGTTCAGCCATCCGCACGTCGTCACCCTCTACCACGCCGTCCGGGGCCGGGCGGCGTCGTGGCTGGTGATGGAGCACGTGCCGGGCGGGAGCCTGGAGGGGCGGCCGGGGCTGTCGCCGGGGGTGGCGGCGCGGATCGGGGCCCAGATCGCCGACGCGCTGGCGGCCCTGCACGCCGAGGGCATCGTGCACTGCGACATCAAGCCGGGGAACGTGGTCGTGACCGGCGACGGGACGGCCAAGCTGGCCGATTTCGGGGCGGCGTACCGGGTGGGCGGCACCGCGACGATCACCCCGAACAGCGCGGTCAGCTACACGCCGGACTACGCGGCGCCGGAGGTGGTGCGCGGCCGGCCGCAGCCCGAGTCGGACGTGTTCTCGCTCGGGGCCACGGTGTACGCGCTGGTGACCGGCGAGCCACCCCGCCGGGGCGGGCACGGGCCCCGGCACGCGGGCGGGCACGGGCCGGGACGCTCGGGTGAGCACGGGCCGGGACGCGCGGGCAAGCACGGGCCGGAACGCGCAGGCGAGCACGGGCCGGAACGCGCGGACGGGCCTGAACCGGAGCGCGAGCCACGGCGCGCGGGCGAGCGCCCGGCTGATCGCGTGGAGGCGTTCGTCTCGGTGCGGGAGGCCGCCGGAGGGGCCGTGACGATGGGCGCCGACGTGGGGCCGCTGGCCGACGTGCTGGCGGCGATGTTGCGGCGCGATCCCGGCGAGCGGCCGGACGCGGCCGAGGCCCGGCGGCGGCTGGAGGAGGTCGCGGACCCGGCGGGCGCCATCCCCGCGCTCGTCCGGGACGCCGACGACGAGCCGGAGCCGGGCAGGTTACCGGCGCTACGGAGACTCGTGCGCGGAGGGACTGGCAGGAGGCGCCCCGGGTGGGGACGGCCGGCGGGAGTGCTCGCGACCGCGCTGGCGGCCGTGCTCGCCGTCGTGCTGTGGGCCTCGGGCGGCGGCCCGGCCCCGGAGCCAGGTCCGGGAACCGGGGTCGCGGAGAGCGGCGTCACGGAGAGCGGCGTCACGGAGAGCGGCGTCACGGAGAGCGGCGTCACGGAGAGCGGGAGGCCCGCGGAAGGCACGCCGTCCGCCGGGAGCCCGCACCGGCCACCGGCCGCCCGCGACGTGCTCGGCGACCGGCGCACCGCCGACCCCTGCGCCCTGCTGCGCCCCGCCACGCTCGGCCGGTTCGGCCGGACCGAGCTCGACCGCGACTACGGCAACTTCGACCGCTGCGACGTCCTCGTCAGCCCCCCGTCCGACACGGTCGTGGACGTCAAGGTGGACCTCGACCTCGACCCGCCGCCGGAGCAGGCGAAGGCCGCCACGACCACGGGCATCGTCACGGTCGTCGCGGACCCGGGCGAGAGTCACGCGTGCAACCGCACGCTGGTGCTCGACGGCGTCACCGACACGACGATCACGGTCACGGCCAAGCGCGACGACGACGGCGAGGCCGCGCTGTGCGACATCGCCGACGCGGCCACGGCCGACGCCGTGCGCACGCTCAACCGGGGTCCGCTCGCCCGCCGCTCCCCCGGTTTCCCCGCCGAGTCCCTGGCCCAGCAGGACGCCTGCACGCTGCTCGACGCACGGGCCCTGGAGGTCGTGCCCGGGATCGACGCCGCCGACCCCGATCGCGGCTACGGCGGGTGGGACTGCGAGTGGGAGAGCACCACCAGCGACACCCGGCTGGACCTGACGTTCGACCGGGGTGAGCCGCCGGACGCGGCGGGCGGGACGTCCACGCGGCTCAACGGGCGGCCCGCCTACGTCCGGCCGGCGGGCGAGGGCGAGGAGACCTGCCTGGTGCAGGTCGTCCACCGCACCTACCCCGACGTGCACGGCCGGACGGCCGCCGAGACCCTGCGCATCCTGGTGGGCGGGTCCCGCCCGACGGAGCGGCTGTGCCGGATGGCCACCCACCTGGCCGACGCGGCCACGGCCCGCCTGCCACGCGCATGAAGCCGGACGCCGCACACGCCGCGTCGGGAGGGTCCCGAAACGAGCGGGACGTCCCGCGTCCGGGAAGGGTCCCGGAGGGGGCCGGGCACGCTGGAGCCGGAGGCGCCGGAGACCAGGATCCGGGCAGCCAGGAGAGGGAGGAGTGCGATGGACGTCCCTGACAGCCTCGCCCGAGGCGTCGCGCCCGCCCCGCCGGGCACGCTGCACGCCCGCAGCGTCAACGGCGGCGTCGAGGTGCCGCCCAGGCCGGGCCTGACCGTGCGGTTCGGCCGGGGCGCGCGCCCCGACGTGGATCTGTGCGTCGGGGAGGACGACCTGTGGGTGAGCCGCCGCCACGGCGAGCTGACCTTCAGCAAGCAGCGCTGGTGGCTGCGGAACACCGGCCAGCAGCTCCTGCGACTCCCCCGGGGCCGTCTGATGCACGCGACGACCGAGGCGTTCCCGCTGGCCCCCGGCTACACGCCGGTGTTCGTGCGCGGGTCGGGGTTCCGGGAGCACCTGGTGGAGCTGTACGTCACGGGCCACGACGAGGAACGGGCCCCCCGCCGCCGGGCGGCGACGCTGCCGCCGCGGAGGTGGCCGCTGGACGACGACGAGCGGCTGCTGCTGGTGGTGCTGGGCCAGCGTTACCTGCTGTACGAGGAGGGCCCCCGCCCCCTGTCGTACCGGCAGGCGGCCGAGCAGCTCGCCTACCTGCGCCCCGGCGGCGACTGGCGGGAACGCAGGATCGAGAACCGGATCGAGACCGTGCGCCGCCGCCTGGAGGCGGGCGGTTTCCCGTACCCGCTGACCCATGACAAGTCGGCGGGCGGCCCGTCGGACAACCTCCTGCACAACCTGCTGCGCGGGCTGGTGGAGTCGACGACGCTGGTGCCGCCGGACCTCGACCTGCTGGAGGACGACCTCGAACCGCTGCCTGGCGAGCAGGGCCCCACCGGCTGAGGGCCCGCCCGGGCAGGCGGGTGGGCGGTGCCGATCAGGTGGCGCTAGGGCTCCCGCAGCATGAACCCCGCCCCGCGTACGGTGTGCAGCATGCGCGGGCCGCCGCCCGCCTCCAGCTTGCGGCGCAGGTAGCCGATGAGCGTGTCCAGCGGGCTGCCGTCGACCTCGAAGTCGTACCCCCACACGCGTTCCAGGAGCAGGGCGCGGGACATGGGGATGCCGGCGTTGCGGGCCAGCACCTCCAACAGGCCGAACTCGCGCCGCGTCACGTCGATCTCCCGGCCGTCGAGGGTGACCCGGCGGTCGGCCGGGTCGAGGACGAGGGGGCCGACCCTGACGGCGGTGCGCGAGGCGGGGGCGACGTGACGCAGGAGGGCGCGCAGGCGCAGGGCCAGTTCGTACAGGTCGAACGGTTTGACCACGCAGTCGTCCGCGCCCGCCGCGAGCCCGGCCGCGCGGTCGTCCACCTCGTCCCGGTCCGACAGCATCAGCACGGGCACCCGCGTGCCCGCCGCGCGCAGCCGGGCGCACACCTCGACGCCCGACATGCCGGGCATGGAGACGTCCATCACGATCGCGTCCGGTGGGGACTTGTCCACGCGGTCGAGCGCGAGCGGCCCCGAGTCGGCGGTGTCCACGGCGAAGCCCTCCAGGCGCAGGCCGCGCCAGAGGGCGCGCAGGATCGCCCAGTCGTCGTCCACGGCGAGGATGCGGTATGCGGTCATGGGCGGGCTCCGCTCAGCGGGGGTCGCGGCGCAGGGGGTGGTCGGCCGGAACCTGGACCAGGACGATGCGGTGGCCGTCGGGGTCGGCGATCCACGCCTCGACCAGCCCCCACGGCTCCTGGCGGGCCCCGCGCAGCACGGTGACGCCCGCCTGGCGCAGCCGCTCCTCCTCCCGCGCCACGTCGCGCACCTGCAGCCAGAGCTGCATCCCGGGCCCGGCGGCCGCCTGCGCGGACCCGGACAGCTCCAGGAGGCCCTGGCCCAGGAAGAAGACCACGCCCGGGTGGTCGGGCGGGCCGAACTCGCGGTAGACGGCCAGGCCGAGCGTCTCCGCGTAGAAACGGCGGCTGCGCGTGAGGTCACGGGGACGCAACAGCACGCGACTGCTCAGCACCTCCATGCCGAACCTGTTCCCCGCGCCGGGTCACGGAAGCCCTCGGATCGGGAAAGCCCGAGATCCGCGCGCCGCGGGAGGCCGGGGCGCCGTCACACCACCGCGCCCGAGCCCCGGGGCTCCCGGGCGGGGCGGGGCTTGGCCGGTTCGGGGGCCGGGCGGCGGTCGAAGCGGCCGAGCAGGATCGCCGCGGGGCCCGCCACGAACGCGGACGACAGCGTGCCCGTCACGATCCCGGCCACCAGCGCGATCGCGAAGTCCCGCAGCGAGTCGCCGCCGAAGGCCATGAGCGCGAGCAGGATGAACAGGGCGCCGAGGCCGGTGTTCACGGTCCGCGGCATGGTCTGCAGGATCGCGCCGTTCACCGCCGCCGACAGCGGCTCGCCGCGGCGGGCCGCCCACAGCTCCCTGACCCGGTCGAACACCACCACCTTGTCGTTGACCGAGTACCCGACGACGGTCAGCATCGCGGCCAGGAACACGCCGTCGATCGGCTTGCCCAGCCAGGCGAACAGGCCCGCCACCACGACCACGTCCACCAGCAGCGCCAGCACGGCCGCGGCGCCGAACGTCCACCTGAACCTGACGGCCAGGTAGGCGAGCTGCAGGGCCACGGCCACGCCGAGCGCGACGAGCGCGTTGCGGCGCAGCTCCTCGCCCAGGCTGGGGCCGATGAACTCCTCGCTGCGCTTGGTCACCTCGCCCGCCTGGGCCTCCAGCGCCTGCTCGATGCGGGCGACCTCGTCGAGGCCGAGCCGCGCGGCGCGTACGGAGACGCCGTCGTCGCCCGCCTGCACCACCGCCGTGGGGAACCCGGCCCGCGCGACCGCCTCCCCCGCCGCATCGGCGGAGATCGGCCTGGAGGTGGCGAACTCGACGAGCCTGCCGCCGGTGAACTCGACGCCGAAGTTCAGCCCGCGCGCCACGAGCCCGGCGACGGCCACCGCCGCCAGCCCGCCCGCGAGGCCCAGCCAGAGCTTCGCGTGCCGCATGAGCCTCGGGTTCCTGCGCGTCAGCCAGGTCCTGACAGAGCCGGCGGAGCCGAGCCCGGACAGGCGTGGCGCGACGCGGCCCATGACGGCCTGGGTGAGCACGCGGGTGATCAGCATGGCGGAGACGAGCGAGGCCAGGACGCCGACGGCCAGCGTCACGCCGAAGCCCTTGACCGGTCCGGACGCCAGCCAGAACAGCAGCCCGGCGGCGATCAGGGTGGTCACGTTGGAGTCGGCGATCGCGCTCCAGGCATTCCTGAACCCCCGGTCGAGCGCTCCCCGCAGGCCGCGTCCGGGCGCCAGCTGGTACTCCTCCCTGGCCCGTTCGAAGACCAGCACGTTCGCGTCGATGGCCATGCCGATGGCCAGCACGAACCCGGCCAGGCCCGGCAGCGTGAAGGTCGCACCCATCGCCACCAGCGCCGCGTACGAGATCAGGCCGTAGCAGAGCAGCGCGATCACGGACAGCAGCCCGGCCAGCCGGTAGACGGCCACGATGAACAGGGCGGTCAGCACGAGCCCGGCGATCGCGGCCTTGGCGCTGGCGTCGATGGCCGCCGCGCCGAGCGTCGGGCCGACCGTGCGCTGCTCGACCAGGTCGAGCGGGACCGGCAGCGCGCCGCCCTTGATCAGCACGGCCAGGTCGCGCGCCTCCTCGTGGGTGAAGGAGCCGGTGATCTGGGCGCTGCCGCCGGGAATCCCGGTGCCGCACGGGACGGAGGGGTCGAGCGGCGGCGAGGAGATGATCTCCTTGTCGAGCACGATGGCGATGCGGCGCCGGGGGTCGTCCTGCGGCCGGCAGGACGCGTCCCCGGTGAGCTTGCGCCAGGGCGCCTCCTCGCGGAAGTCGAGGCTCACCCACCAGCCGGGGCCGCGCTGGGGGTCGCTCTGCTCGGCGGCGTCGCTCACCCCGTCGCCGGTGATGGCGGCGGGGCCGAGCTTGAGCAGCCCGCCGTTCTCGTCGCGGACCGCCTCCTTGTCGCCCGGCTCGGCGGCGCCGAGCACGGGGTGGAAGGCGAGCTGCGCGGTACGGCCGATGACCTCGGCGGCCTGGCGCGGGTCGAGCACGCCGGGCAGCTCGACGATGATCCGCCGCTCGCCGGAGCGGACCAGGGTGGGGTCGACGACGCCGAGCGCGTCGGCCCGCTGGCGCAGCACGTTGAGCGCGCGGTCGGTGGCGGCGGCGTCGGCCTGGACGGTGGCGGAGCTCTTCGTCTCGAAGACGAGCTGGGTGCCGCCGCGCAGGTCCAGGCCCAGGCGGGGCGCGGCGGCGAGGGTGACGATCAATGAGATCACGATGACGGCACACGCCGTCACCGCACGCCAGAACGGCGCACGGAACATGGAAGCCTCCACAGGCTTGAAAAATCAGGAAAAAGGGGTCTTCAGTGCCCTGTGGAGGGAGGCGCCCGAGCCGCCGACGCCAGCGGGCGGCGTGCCGCGGGGACGTCGAGGGGCGGCTCGGGGACGACTTCGGCCCACGCCGGCCGCATGCCGGCGGGCTCGGCCGCGAGCGCGGCGGCCGCGCCCGTCGTGCCGCCCTGGCCCGGCCAGGCGCGCAGCTCCGGCACCGGGTGCGGGAGCTGCCGCACCCCGGAGTGGTGCTGCTCGGCCCGCAAGACCGCGGCGTGGACGGCGGTCGCCTGCTGGGCGACCTGCGCGTGCGCGGTGGCAGGCAGGAACCACGACAGGAGGAGGAGCAGGACGGCGGGCAGCCGGGCGGGCGACCCCGCGGGCGGCCTCCTGAGCAGCGCAGCGGGCAGCCGCGTGGGCAGCCTCGTGCGCATGTCGCTCCCCTTCCTCGGAGCCTCCAACCCTAGCCGGTCGCCCTGGCCCCGGCTGCCCGACAGCGGTTCCCGCCGGGGATCCCGGAGCCGATCGTCAGGTGACGAGCGTGGACAGCCTGGCGATCGCCGCGCGCTCGGCCTCGTACAGGGCGGAGAGCCGGGTGCTGAGCGCGGCGAAGAGCGGGCCCGGGTCGGCGGTCATGGCCTCGTTCGCGGCGGCCCTGGCGGCCCACAGCTCCCGGGCCGCCAGGGCCGCCTCGTGGTCGCCGGCGCTGCCGTCCGCCATGACGCTCTCCTTGACGGCGGCGGTCAGCTCGCGGATCCTGCCCAGCTCCGGCACGTCCGCGGGCAGCGCCGCCTCGGCCAGGTCGTGCCACAGGCCGTGGATCTCCCTGAACCGGCCGGCCAGCTCCGCCAGCGCGGGCCGGTCCAGCAGGGCGGCGGCCTCGTCGAGCGCGTCGGCGAACAGGTCGCGCAGGTTCCCGCCGTCCATGCCGACCGGCTCGGCGCCCTCCCAGATCGACAGGAGAGCGTCCGCCAGCCCGCGCCGGTCGGCGAACACCTTCGGCCACGCCTTGGCGTTGCGCGTGTCGACCAGCAGCCGCGCCCACTTGCGCCAGGCCGGCAGCGAGAACGAGTCGGAGGCGGCCGACAGGTGCGCGGCGCAGTCACGCAGCCCGTCGAGTGCCGCGGCGGCCAGCGTCGCCTCGTCCGGCTTGCTCTCGCCGAGCACGTGCAGCACGTTGCGGTACGAGCCCACCCTGGCCCGCGCGGCGTCGAACCGCTCCCGGGGGACGCTGATCGGCGCCCGGCCGCGGTCGTCGAGGACCACCGCGTCCCCGTCGCGCCGGTAGGCGACCACGGGATGGCCGCCGCGCCCGTCCAGCGCGGCCGGCAGGTGCCAGTAGGCCGCGTGGTAGCGGTCGGGCAGGACCACGCACGGCCGCCCCGCGTCCAGCTCGGCGGCCAGCCGGTCGCTCGCGGCGCGCGTCCCGGACGTGCGGTGCTCGTCGTACGGCACCCCGAGCCGGCCGAGCGTCTTGGCCATCCACCGGTCGTGGTACTGCCACTGGTTGCGGAACCCGAGCACCACGCAGCGGGAGCCGTCGTGCTGGAACTCCCACAGGATGTATCCGGCGCCGATCCCGCCGCCCGCCAGGAACACCAGCGGTTCGCCGACGTCCAGACCCTGGTTGGCGAGCACCGCGGCGATGGCGGCGCTGGACGGGTGCCGCCCGCCGGTGAAGCGCCAGCCGCCGTCCGCGGCCTGCTCGGGCGGGCCGGCGACGTGCCGGCGGGCCGTGGTGTAGCTCTCGCCGGTCTTGGCCATGCGCGCCCTGATGCGCGCCTTGAGCTGCTTCTTGCTGGTCATGTACGGCTCTTCCCGCGGCCGTCGCCACCGGCCCGGCCCACGCCCGCGGCCTGTGGCGGCCGCGAAGGGAATCGCCGGCCGGTCGCCTACGGGCTCCCGAGGCGCGAGCTGTCCCCTTTGCCTCCGCGTCCGGCGGGCCGCGTGGGGACCCGCTCTGGAGGTTCGGCGGGAGAGTGCCGCCGGTGCACCGGATGCTAGTACACGGCGGCCCCGGACGGAATCCCTACGCCTTGACCCCGTAGGTGAGGACGATGATGCCCGACTTGAAGCGGGTCGTCTCCAGCAGCTCGAAGTGGGTGAGGTCGAGGCCGTCGAGCAGCCGGTCGCCGCCGCCGGCGACGACGGGGAACACCCACAGGTGCAGCTCGTCGATCAGCTTGTTCGCGATCAGCGTGCGGTCGAGCCTGCCGCTGCCGTACTTGAGGATGCTCTGCCCCGGCTGCTGCTTCAGCTCGGCGACCGCGGCGGCCACGTCACCCTCGATCAGGTTGCCGTTCCACGCGGTGGCCTCCTTGAGCGTGGTGGAGGCGACGTACTTGGGCAGGCCGTTGATCCGGTCGGTGTACTCGTCGCCGGAGCGGCCGCCCCACGCCTCGGCGAAGCCCTCGTACGTCTCGCGGCCCAGCAGCAGCGCGTCGGCGCCGAACAGCAGCTTCGCGGAGTAGGCGTTGTGCTCCTCGTCCCAGTACGGCGGGCCCCAGACGTGCGGGTCGCTGATGACGCCGTCCAGCGTGACGAAGGTGGATTCGACGAGCTTCCTCATCGTGTGCTCCTCAGGTCTCGTGTCTCGTTGTCCGATGAGTAAAGCCTGGCCGCAACCGCTTACCAAATCCTGCCGATATTCTTACGGCCGCCCGGCGAGGAACACGAACTCCTTGCCCGGCCGGTCGGGCGCGTCCCTGACCTCGCGCAGCACGTACCCGCAGGCCGCCAGGTCCGCCTCGACCTCCTCGCGCTCGCGGAAGCGCAGCGTGGAGTGCGAGGTCAGCACCTCCCCGTCGGAGGCGAAGACCAAGGTCGAGCGGAAGGTCACCAGTGGCCCGCTGACGTCGAGCAGGTCGTGCCACTGCTCCACCCTGCCCACGCCGGGGATGTCGACGGACCGGTAGGTCTCCGCCCTGGTCCAGCCGAGCCAGGCCCGCCTGGCCGGGTCGCGCGTCTCGAACACCAGGTGGCCGCCGGGGCGCAGCGCCGCGTGCACGGCGGTCAGCGTGGCCCGCCAGTCCTCCGGCTCGACGATGGCCTGGGCCGCGTTCCCCGTGATCGTGGCGAGGTCGGCCGCCAGCGGCGGCACGTCCGTGGCGTAGCCGTGGATCCAGCGCACCCGCTCGCTGCCCGGCTTGGCCCTGGCCACGTCGAGCGAGGCCCTGGCCGGGTCCACGCCCGTCACCTCGATGCCCCGGCCGGCCAGCAGCAGCGCGAACGTGCCCGTGCCGCAGCCGACGTCGAGCACGCTGCGCGCGCCGAGCTCGGCGGCGATGGCGGCGTAGCTGTCGAGGTCGCTCCTGTCGGGGTCCAGCGGGTCGTAGACCGCGGCCAGCCGTGGATGCTCGAAGATCGCGTCAGCCATGCGGCCACGATAGGCGGCGCGGAACGAGCGACGCGACCGGATTCCCGGCCGGGGCAGAGGGCGCCCCGGGCCAGGCCGGGGGCGACGCCGGTGTCACGGGGTGCGGCGCCGCCGGGCTCGCCGGCCGGGAGGGCGGCTATCCTCATTCGGTCATGAGTAGCCATGTGAGCACCGCGGTGCACGCCTACCTCAGGTCGGCGGCCGGGCCTGACGCGCGGCGGGCCGGGCCGTTCCTGATCCGGTTCGACGAGCACGACGACGCGGGCCCGTTCAACTACGCGGTGCCCGACGACGGCGCCTCGCCCACGGCGGGCGAGATCGCGGCGCTGGTGGCGGCGTTCAGGGAGCGGTCCAGGACGCCGAGGCTGGAGTACGTGCCGCAGGCCTCGCCCGGGGTGGAGGCCGCCCTGCTGGCCGCCGGGTTCGTGCCGGAGGGGCGTTATCCGCTGCTCGTGTGCGCGCCGGGCTCGGTGGTGGACGCGCCGGCGTCCCCGGACGTGCGGGTGCGGCTCGTGGCCGACGATCCGGGGCTGTGGGCGGTGGCCCGGGTGATGAACGAGGCGTTCGGCGCGCCGGAGGCCACCGGGCACGACGTGGCGCGGCTGCGGCGCGTCGTCGACGGCGGGGGGCTGGTGGCCGCCGCCGTCCGGGGCGGGAAGGTCGTGGGCGGCGGGCAGCTCGGGCGGCCGCACGAGGGGGTCGCCGAGGTGGCGGGCATCGCGGTGTCGGCGGCGTACCGGCGGCGGGGCATCGCGGGGGCGATCACCGCGCTGCTGACCCGGGAGGCGGCCGGAGCCGGGGTCACCATGCCGTTCCTCACCCCGGCCGACGACGCGGCGGCCCGCGTGTACGCCCGCACGGGGTACACGCGGGTGGGCGAGGCCCTGCACATCTCGCTCCCCTAGCGGGTGCCGTCCGGAAGCGCGCGCCTGGCACCGGGCGTCCTAACCGATGCCGTCCGGGGGCGTGTGTCTGGACACCCAGACCGCGAGCTGGGTGCGGTCGCGCAGGCCGAGCTTGCGCAGGCAGCTCGAGATGTGGTTCTTGGCCGTGCCCTCCGTGATGTGCAGGCGGCGCGCGATCTCCCGGTTGGACGCCCCGGCGCCGATGAGCAGCGCGATCTCGTACTCGCGGTCCGACAGCCCGCCGGGCGGCTCCTGGGGCTGCCGGGTCATCGGAGCGGGCGCGGCGCGCAGCAGGCCGACGAGCCGCTCGCTGGCCTCGCCGCCCAGCACGGTCTCCCCGCGCGCCGCCCGCCGGATCGCGGCCACCAGCTCGTCCGGCGGGGTGTCCTTGAGCAGGTAACCCTTCGCCCCAGCGCGCAGCCCCCCGAAGATGTAGTCGTCGTCGTCGAACGTGGTCAGGATGACCGGCGCGACTGCGGGAAAGCCCGCGCGCAGCCGGCCCACCAGCTCCACGCCGTCCATGCCCGGCATGCGGGCGTCCACGAGCGCCACCTGCGGCCGTTCGCCGTCCACGGCGCCGGCCAGCCAGGCCAGCGCCTCCTCGCCACCGCCGACGGTGGCGGCGATCTCGATGCCGGGCTCGATCTCCAGCAGCTTGCGCAGGCCCTCCCGCATGAGGATCTGGTCGTCCACCAGCATGACGCGGATCGGCCCCGTGCCCTCGCCCGACCGCGTCACACCGGCACCGTCGCGCGCAGGGTGAAGCCGCCGGAGCCGGCGGTCACGTCCAGCTCGCCGCCCACACCGCGCAGGCGCTCGCGCAGGCCGCGCAGGCCGAAGCCGTTGGCGGTCGCCCCCGGCGCGGCGCCGGAGCCGTCGTCGGAGACGGTGACCTCGACCCGTTCGTCCGTGCAGTCGAGCGCGACCTCGACGCGCCGCGCGCCCGAGTGGCGCAGGGCGTTGGTGAGCCCCTCCTGGACGATCCGGTAGCAGACCAGCTCGCGGCCCTCGTCCACGTCGGGCCAGGTGCCGTTGAGCGTGAAGGCGACGCCGGTGTCGGCCGAGCCGAACGACTCGGCCAGGGCCCGCAGGGCGTCGGGTCCCGTGCGGCCGTCCATGCGCAGGGGTTTGAGCGCCCGTACCCAGCGGCGGGTGTCGTTCAGCGCCTCCAGGGTGAGCGCCTGGGCCTGGCTGACCTCGTCCCAGGCGGCCTCGGGGCGCGCGGTGCGGTAGCGCTGGGCGTTCTGCAGGCCCACGTTGATGACGGTCAGGTAGTGGCCGACGGAGTCGTGCATGTCGCGGGCGATCCGCGCGCGTTCCTCGGCGATGGCCAGCTCGCGGGAGCGGGCCGCGTATCCGGCCAGCTCGGCGTGGGCCCGTTCGAGGTCGGCGAGCAGGCGGCGGGTCTCCTCCGCCCGCGAGCTGGAGTCGAACAACGCGGTCACGAGGACGAGCAACACCAGGCACAGGATCGCGATGAGCAGGCCGTTGACGACCGCCCCGAGCAGGCTCTGGTCGGGATTGATCGCGCTCATCCCGAAGCTGAGCAGGCCGGCGACGCCCGAGTAGGCGATCGCGCCCCGCACCCGGAGCACGACCAGCGCGTTGCCCACCGCGATGCCCAGCATCAGCAGGCCCGCGAGCCCTCCGCCTGAGGCGACCACCAGAGCCAGGGCCAGGAACGCCGCGGTCGCCGCCTTGCGCGGCGCGGAGGTGCCGCGCGACCAGGGCAGCAGCGGCCACAGGACGATCAGCGGCAGCAGGGCCGCGCCTCCCGCGTAGAAGATCACTTCGAGCAGCGGCCACCGCTCCGTCACAACATCGAGCGAGGAGAACGCGCTGATGAAGTTGAGGGCGAGCAGGACGGCGGAGCCCCAGAAGAAGACGCTGAACACGAGGGGCGGGCGGTCGTCGGTGAACCGCACCCAGTCGTCCAGATCCCGGATCGATCGCGGCTGCCGCATATCCCGGAGCATAACCATCCCCCTCCCGCGGGGCAGCGTGCCGATGGTCATGTGCCGACGGTCATGGTGGGACATGACCGGCAGGTGCCCCGCGCTGGATGTCCGCCCCGATCGCCCGGATCTACGATCGCAGCACGTCGACCAGGAGAGGGGCCGGCATGCGGGTGGCGGAGCGGCGAGCGGGCGGCGTGCCGTGGGCGGCTGTGGTGGTGTCCGTGCTCAGCCTGATCGCCATGGTGGCGATCTCCTGGGCCGTGTACCACTCCCTGCCGGAGCTGGTGACGACCCGCCAGGCCAGGCCGGGGGTGGCCGAGGTCAAGGTGACGAGGATGGTCCTGGCGACGGCGGCTCCGGTGGCCCTGGTCGTGCTCGTCGCGCTCATGGCGGGCAGCAGCCTGGTCGCCGAGCGCCTGCGCGGCCTGGTGCCGCCGGCACTTCTCGCGTCCCCGGCCGCGCAGGCCCGGTCGGCGAAGGCGCTCCTCGTGCTCCTGCCGCCGTTCCTCCTGGTCGTCCATGGCGGCACGCTGCTCAGGAGCGCCGGTCACGACTTCCCGATGGAGGTGGCCGTCGCCGCCGCGCTCGGGCTGCTGGTCGCGGGTCTCGGGCACGCCCTGCCGCGGATCCATCCGCTGCGGTTCGTGCCGGGGGCCGAGCGGGCTCAGCGGTTCGGCAAGCACCTGATGATGGCGGTGGGCGGCTGCTGCGCCGTGGGGGCCTTCTTCCTGCCGCCGATGTTCGTCTCGGTGGCGGCCGCCTTCGCCGCCGGGGCCATCTCCCTGCTCATGGTGCTCGTGCCGCTGGCCATGATGCGCTCCAGACTCCCTGAGTAGCCCCGATTCCCGGACGAACGGCATAAATGGGCCCTCTCGGCGTGCAATCCGCCGTTTACTCTGACGACAGCACTCGTTCATCTGAAGCTTCACATAGGCACACGTCTATGCCCTTGTCCCGAGGGGAGCACCATGACCGAGCTCGACCGTCGTTCCTTTCTCGGCCACGGCCTGGCCACCACCGGCGGTGTCCTGGCCAGCGGCGTCGCCATCGAGACCCTGACCGCCCACGCCTCCTGGGCGAGCACGGGCCGCCCCGCCGCCGACCCGCGCGAGACCGGCTACGGCCCCCTGCGCCGCATGCCCGCCAGGAACACGGGCGAGGAATTCCTCGCGCTCCCCGCGGGCTTCTCGTACGTCGTGCTGGGCAAGAGCGGCACCCCCATGACCGACGGCGTCGCCACCCCCATCGCCCACGACGGCATGGGTGCCTTCCCCGGGACCCGCCGCCACACCGTCCGCCTCATCCGCAACCACGAGGTACGCACCGCCCCCGGCTCCCCCATCGGCCGCGTGCACGTCGAGGGCTCGCGGCGCTACGACGAGCTGGGCGTGGGCGGCACCACCACGCTGGAGATCGACCTGCGCAGCGGCGAGGTGGTGCGCGACTTCGTCAGCCTCAACGGCACGATCGTCAACTGCGCCGGCGGCCGCATGCTGCACGGGCGCGGCTGGCTCACCTGCGAGGAGACGACCGCGGGCCCGGCGCAGGGCTGGCAGCGCAAGCACGGCTACGTCTTCGAGGTGCCGCTCGACGGCCCCCGGCCCGGCACGCCCGCGCCCTCCGGGCCGCTGACAGCGATGGGCCGCTTCTCCCACGAGGCGGTCGCGGTGGACCCGCGCACCGGCTACGTCTACGAGACCGAGGACGAGTCGGGCAGGGCCGACGGCTTCTACCGCTTCCGCCCCAGGGACCCGCGTGACCTGGCCGCCGGCGGCGTGCTGGAGATGCTCAAGATCAGGGGTGTGGACGGCTACGACTGCCGCGAGGGCCAGACGATGGGTGCCCGGCTGCCCGTGGAGTGGGTGCGCATCGACGACCCCGACCCGGACCTGGAGAACGGCGCCACCCCCTGCACCCTGCAGGGCCTGGCCAAGGGCGGCGCGAAGTTCAACCGCCTCGAAGGCTGCTGGTACGGCGACGGCAGCGTCTTCTTCAACTCCACCAGCGGCGGCGACGCCAAGAACGGCGACCCGCCGAACGCGGACGGCTACCTGGAGGGTTACGGCCAGGTCTGGCAGTACGTCCCGGGCCGCCGCGACGGCGGCACCCTGGTGCTGGTGTACGAGTCGCCCGGCCGCAGGGAGCTCGACTCGCCCGACAACCTGACGTTCACCCCCAGAGGCGGCATCGTGCTCTGCGAGGACGACTCGAGCTCGGCCGACGCCGACCCGCACCCGCTGGCCCCCGGCCTGACCAACGTGAACCGGCTGATCGGGCTGGATCCGCGCAGGGGGCAGCCGTTCGAGTTCGCGGTCAACGTGGCCGACGACTGCGAGTTCGCGGGGGCGTGCTTCAGCCCGGACGGCTCGGTCCTGTTCGTCAACAACTTCGGCGACTCGGTCTCGCTGGACCCGCCGGGCCGCACGTACGCGATCCGCGGCCCCTGGCACCGCGGGCCGCTCTGACGTGGCAGGGCGGCGGCCGGCACGAACGCGCCGTCCGCCGTCCGCTGTCACTCCGGTCGCGGGACCTCGATCGGCGGCCCCACCGGAGGGTCGGTGGCGAGGTTGAGCGCGGTGGCGAGGATGGTGAGCACGGGGATCACGGCCACGCCCGCGAGCTCGTACTCGCCGCGCCGGCGCTGCAGGATCAGGCCGGCGGCCTGCAACTCGCGCAGGTGGTGATAGAGCTGGCCGCTGGTCGGCTCCCCCTGCGACGGCGCGAGGGCTTCCAGCAGGTCGGCGCTGGTGCACCGCCCCTTGCGGACGAGCACCCCCAGCAACGCCAGGCGCGGCCGGCTGGCGAGGGACTCCAGGATCCCGATCGCCGGGCTCCAGTCGGCCTCCAGCAACTCGGCGAGCTTGTGCTCCCTCGCCCAGAGGTAGACGTTGTCCTCCGCCAGGTAGGCGGCGCCGACGTAGCCGACCATGCCGGGGTGGAAGTGCTCCTCGGCATCGTTGCGGTAGCCGTGCAGGACCCCCATCAGGGATGGCGCCTGCGGGGTGCTCCTGGGGGCCTCGCCGTCCTGGACGCGGCTCTCCAGCAGCGCCAGCCGGCGCTCCAACGCGTCGATCCTTTCGTCGTTCATAGCGATCTCCTTCGCTACTCCGTAATGACGAAATAGCGTAGAAAGGGAGGCGGAGCAGCCGCAAAGTGTTTCCTGGCCTGGCGCCGGAGCCCGCCGGCTAACCTCACACCGAGCGAGCCTTTTGTAGCGCCAAGTGTCACAACTGCCCTCTTGCATGGCGGTACGGGAAGAGGCGGACACTCGTAGGGAACACACCCATACCCGGCCAGGGGGTGATTCCCTGTGCACGACGGGTTCGAATCCCGCGAGTCATGGCCCTTCGAGTGCCTGCGGTGTCTCTACGTCTGGGAGGAGGACTACGTCGTCCGGCACCTCGCCGACGGGCACGGCAACGAGGCGGAGATCTGGTTCGCCTCCGGCGTGCCCGTGCAGCCGCCCTGGTCGGGGACGAGCTGCCCGGCCTGCGGCGCCTTCCACCTCACGTCGTTCCCCACCGGTTACCTGTCGCGGCACCCCGAGCTCGCGGCGGCGCCCGACCCGGTGCCGCTGGCCAAGCTGCCGGTCGTCCCCGTCAGGGACATCGAGCCGCCCGTCGCCCGGGCGCCGATGCCGCGCCGCCTGCTGATCGCGGTCGGCCTGCCGGTGATCGCGTTCGTGGGGTACGAGCTGTACCAGTACGTCCTGTCGCCTGTCGGCCATCACCACTGAGAACCTCACAGGCGACGGAGGCCCCGCAGCGGTGAGGCGGTGGTAGGACATGCGTTCCCGGCATCCGGCCGCCGCGCTCCCAGCGGGAGCTCAAGGTGACAGGGCCAGGGCGTCGATGTCGACATGGAGGTCGGCGGAGGCGCGGGTGGCGCGGATGGCGGCGGCGTTGGGCTCGTCCACCTCGGCGACCCACCGGACCGCCTGCTCGGGGGTCTTGCCGAACCGCACGTGCCGCCAGGTGAGGCGTTCCAGGCGGACGCGGTCGTCGAGGTCGGCGTACCAGACCTCGGTCATGGCCGCCCGCACCTGCCGCCACGGCTCCTCGCCGGAGAGCAGGTAGTTGCCCTCGCTGACGACGACCCGGGCGTCCGGCGGCACCGCGATGGCGCCGGCGATGGGCTGCTCGAGGTCGCGGTCGAAGGACGGCGCGTACACGACGGTGCCGGTCTCGCAGCGGAGGCGGCGCAGCAGGGCGAGGTAGCCGTGCCCGTCGAAGGTGTCGATGGCGCCCTTGCGGGCGAGCCGCCCGAGGCGTTCGAGCGCGACGTCGGCCAGGTGGAAGCCGTCCATCGGCACCCAGACGGCGGGCAGCCCCGCCGTGGTGAGCGCCGTGGCCAGCCAGCCCGCCAGCGTCGACTTGCCCGCGCCCGGGCAGCCCGCGATGCCGATCAGCACCCGCCCGTCCCCGGCGGCCAGCCCGCGCACGCGCTCGACCAGCCGCGACCCGCCGCTCACGGGACCCTCCCCTTGACGCACGTGAGCACCCTAGCGGCGCTCGCGGCGAAGGTCACCAGGTGATGAGCAGCTCGTGGGCACAACGGCCAGGACCGGCGAGCCAGGCGACCGGTTCGCGTGCTGCCGCGCCCCGGAGGGCGGCGGGCGACGCGCCGTTGGGAGGCACACATTGAATGGTCATGCATTCATGTGTATATACTTCTACTCGTGTCCAAGATGCTCACCTCTCTCCCTGTAGGCGAACGGGTCGGGATCGCCTTCTCCGGCGGCCTCGACACCTCCGTGGCGGTCGCGTGGATGCGCGAGAAGGGTGCGGTGCCCTGCACCTACACCGCCGACATCGGCCAGTACGACGAGCCCGACATCGCCTCGGTGCCGGGCCGCGCGACGGCGTACGGCGCGGAGATCGCCCGGCTGGTCGACTGCCGGGAGGCCCTCGTGGAGGAGGGTCTGGCGGCGCTGGCCTGCGGGGCGTTCCACATCCGCTCCGGCGGCCGCACCTACTTCAACACGACCCCGCTCGGCCGCGCCGTCACCGGCACCCTGCTGGTGCGCGCGATGCTCGACGACGGCGTGCTGATCTGGGGAGACGGCTCCACCTTCAAGGGCAACGACATCGAGCGGTTCTACCGTTACGGCCTGCTCGCCAACCCGTCCCTGCGCATCTACAAGCCGTGGCTGGACGCCGACTTCGTCAGCGAGCTCGGCGGGCGCAAGGAGATGTCGGAGTGGCTGCTCGCCCGCGACCTGCCCTACCGGGCCAGCACGGAGAAGGCCTACTCCACCGACGCGAACATCTGGGGCGCCACCCACGAGGCCAAGAGGCTCGAGCACCTGGACGCCGGCATCGAGATCGTCGAGCCGATCATGGGAGTGCGGTTCTGGGACCCCGAGGTCGAGATCCCGGCCGAGGACGTCACGATCGGGTTCGAGCGGGGCCGGCCGGTGACGATCAACGGCAAGGAGTTCGCCTCGGCCGTCGATCTGGTGCTGGAGGCCAACGCCATCGGCGGCCGCCACGGGCTCGGCATGTCCGACCAGATCGAGAACCGCGTCATCGAGGCCAAGAGCCGGGGCATCTACGAGGCGCCCGGCATGGCGCTGCTGCACGCCGCCTACGAGCGGCTGGTCAACGCCATCCACAACGAGGACACCCTGGCGAGCTACCACATCGAGGGCAGGAAGCTGGGCCGGCTGCTCTACGAGGGCCGCTGGCTCGACCCGCAGTCGCTGATGCTGCGCGAGTCGCTGCAGCGCTGGGTCGGCATGGCGATCACCGGCGAGGTGACGCTGCGGCTGCGGCGCGGCGAGGACTACTCGGTCCTCGACACGACGGGCCCGGCGTTCAGCTACCACCCCGACAAGCTGTCGATGGAGCGCACCGAGGACTCCGCGTTCGGCCCGCTCGACCGCATCGGCCAGCTCACCATGCGCAACCTCGACATCGCCGACTCGCGCGCCAAGCTGGAGCAGTACGCCGGGCTCGGCATGGTCGGGCACCAGACGCTGCTGGGCACCCCGCAGGTCGCCGCGACCGGCCTGATCGGCGCGATGCCCCAGGGCGGCGCCGAGGCGATCGCCTCGCGCGGCGAGAACGTCGAGGTGCCGGAGGACGACCAGCTGCTCGACCAGGCGGCGATCGAGACCGGTACCGACTGACGCAGGAGTCACACCACCCTCTGCCGGGTATGTCCCGCCCGGCAGAGGTGCCTTGCCACAACGATGCAGCGGCCAAACATATCCAAGACAACCGGTCTAGCGTGTTGTCATTGACTGGAATTGTTGGAACATATGGTTCGAGTCATCGAGTGAGGTCCGAAGATCGCTTACCGGAATGACGGTAGCGGCGAGGGAAAGGGGCAACGCTCATGCACCAGCGCGCCGTCCGCAACTTGGCCAGCCTCGAGACGACGCAGGCCAGGATCACGCGCATCTTCGACGCGGCGGCAGGCGGGAAGAACCATTTCCTGGCCGACAGGGACACCGTTCGCCATTTCGATCAAGCTGCCCCCGCCCTGACCACGGCGGCCCGCGCGGTGCTCGAATTCCTCACCCGGATGATCCGCCATTTGTCCGCCGAAGGCGTGGATCAATATCTGATCGTGGGCAGCGGCATTCCCAGCGGCCCCTCCGCCGGCAACGGGTTGCACGACGCGGCGCGCCAGGCCTGCGGGGCCGCCCCGCGCGTGCTGTACGTCGAGAACAACCCGATGGTGGTCACCATGGCGCAGGCCACCATCGAGCCGTTCACGGACCTGGTGCGGGTGGTGGAGGGCGACATCCGCGAGATCGACGAGGTGCTCAGGGACCACGTGGTCAGGACGTTCATCGACTGGGACCGGCCCGTGGCCGTGCTGCTGCTGTCGACCTACAGCCTGCACGACGACGAGTACGCCCACTACCTCGTCAAGCGGCTGCGGCACACGGCGCCGGGCGGCAGCTTCCTCGGCCTGCTGCACACCACGTTCGACGGCGTCCCGCCGGAGCTGCTGCCGGCCATCCGCGACCTGCTCGCGATGACCCTGCCGCACCTGGCGATCCGCTCCAGGGACGAGGTCGCCGCTCTGCTGGAGGGGCTCGACCTGGTGCCGCCCGGGCTGGTCTGGGTTCCGGAGTGGCGTCCAGGCGACGGCGACCACGCCTGCCGCGAGGAGCCCAGCTCGTCGGGCAACTACGGCGCCCTGGCCCGCATCCCCTGAGGAAACTTCTCCGCCACGCATTCACAAAAGTGAAGACGAACGCTTATCGTGGGTATGGGAGCGCTCCCAAAACCCGAGAGACGTGATGCGTATGGCCCCCCACCTGGCCCCGTCCGGCGGATCCCTGGCCGCCCCGCAGGCCCGCGCGGTGGAGTACCTGCTGCCGTCCGCTCCCTCCGGTGTCGCCGAGACCCGATCCCTGGTCCGGGCCGAGCTCGACCGCTGGGGCCTGGCCCACGTCACCGACGACTGCCTGCTCATCGTCAGCGAGCTCGTCACCAACGTCGTCCGGCACGGCGGCTCCGCCTACACCCTGCGGCTGGAGGAGCGCGCGGGCCGGTTGTACGGCGAGGTGTTCGACCCGGGTGACGGCGTGCCTCTCCAGCGCTCCCCCGGCGTGGACGCCCTCTCGGGCAGGGGCCTGCAGATCGTCGGGGCCATCGCCGAGGAGTGGGGCGTGGCGAAGGCGGACAACGGCAAGCTCGTCTGGTTCGCGGTCAGCTGCACCGTGTGACGCCCATCGCCGGGCGTTCCCGCGGGATGCGGGTGAGCAGCCCGGTCAGCCGCGCCCGCTCGGCCTCGTCCAGCGGCGCGAACCACTCCCCCTCCGCCGCGCCTGCTCGGCGAACGCCTCCCGCACGGGCCCGCGGGGCGAGGAGGTGGACGCGTCGGAGTACTACTTCCGGCTGTTCTGCCGCTTCGAGACCGGCGACGGGCGCCACCACTGGCTCAACCGTACGCTGGCCGTGGCCACGGCGGCCCGCGCCGCCTCCGCCGTGCGTTACGACGCCTGCACCCTGACCTGACCGACGCCGGAGGCCCCGATGCCGAAGCTCGACCGCTCGCCCATGCCCGTCACCGCGGAGTACGACACCCCGATGCCGATGCGTGACGGCACCGTGCTGCGCGGCACGGTGCACCGGCGGGCGGCGGGCGGGCCGTTCCCGACGCTGCTGGCGCGCAGCCCGTACGGCGAGGGGGCGTTCCGCATGATCCCGCTGACCGCGGCGCTGGAGGCGGGCTTCGCGGTGGTGCTGCAGCACTGCCGGGGGCGCGGGAGCAGCGACGGCGAGTTCCGGCCGTGGCTGGACGAGGGCGACGACGGGTACGACACGATCGCCTGGATCACCGCCCAGCCGTGGTCGAACGGCGAGGTCGTGATGACCGGCATGTCGTACCTGGCCGGCTGCGCCCTGCAGGCCGCGGCCACCCGCCCGCCGGGCCTGAAGGCGGTGTACGCCGCCATGACGCCGCACGACTTCCACGACGGGCTGAAGTACCACGGCGGAGCGCTGGCTCTGGGCTCGGCGCTCAACTGGGGCGCGATGCAGGCGGCGCTCGGGCTGCTGCACGCCGCCGAGGCCGGCGAGGACGCCGGCGCGGCGTTCGGCGAGCTGCTGCCGGCCATGACCGGCCAGGCGACGGCCGTGCGGACGCTGCCGCTGGACGCGGTGCGGGGCATCCCGTGGTGGCACGACTGGATCTCCCACCCCGAGCGCGACGCGTTCTGGCAGGGCCTGGCCGAGACGTTGCGGCACGACCGCATCGAGGCGCCGGTCATGCACGTGGCCGGCTGGTTCGACCTGTTCCTGTCCGGCACGCTGGAGAACCATCGCCGGCTGGGCGGCCCGCTGGTCATCGGCCCCTGGTCGCACCTGACCTCCGCCTCGTCCGGCACCGGGCGGCTGGACTTCGGGTTCGCCGCCTCGGCGCAGGCGATCCAGCTGGAGCAGCGGCAGCTCGCGTTCCTGCGGGGGCTCGACACCGGGCCGGCCGTGAAGATCTTCGTGATGGGCGACGACGTGTGGCGGGACGAGGAGTCCTGGCCGCTCGCCCGCGCCGTGGACACCCGCTACCACCTGCACGCCGACGGCCTGCTCTCCCCCGAGCCGCCCGCCTCCCCCGAGCCGCCCGCCGCCGAGCCGCGCGCCTTCACCTTCGACCCGCGCGACCCGGTGCCCACCACCGGCGGCCCGACCCTGCTGGCCGACCCCACGAACGTGGGCCCGCAGGACCAGCGCGACGTGGAGCGCCGCGCCGACGTGCTCTGCTACACCACCGACGTGCTGGGCTCCGACGTGGAGGTGACGGGGCCCGTGTCGGTGACGCTGCGCGCCGAGACCTCGGCCGCCGCCACCGACTGGACGGCCAAGCTGGTGAACGTGTACCCGGACGGGCGGGCGATGAGCGTGATCGACGGCATCGTCCGCACCGCCACGCCGTCCGGGACGTACACCATCGATCTGGTCGCCACCAGCCAGGTCTTCAAGGCGGGCCACCGCATCCGGGTGGAGATCTCCAGCTCGAACTTCCCCCGCTTCGACCGTAACCCCGGCACCGGCCGGCCCGCCGCCCTGGCCACGGAGGCGGATCTCGTCGTTCAGAATCAGCGCGTTTTCCCTGACTCCTTCATCACCCTGCCCGTGGTGCCGCGTTAAAGAGCCGTTCTTCTTCAGGCAATTTCCAGGTAGGCCGGGTACTCTCCGGGGCATGAAGTGGCAGCGCACTATCAACGGGGCGCTGGCGAGGTACACAGGATTCCAGTTCAACCGAGTAGGTAAAGCAGGGCAAGCGGCTACGACGACGGCCACGGAAAAGGCCCCGGTCAAACGACCGGAAACGCCTTTCAGGCCGCCGGCGGATCCGAAGACCGATCGCCTCGTGCAGGCGCCGGTGTTCATCATCTCGCCGGTCCGATCGGGCTCGACGCTGCTGCGGGCGATGCTCAACGCTCACCCGGACCTGCATGCTCCGCACGAGCTGCACGTACGCCGGTTGAGAGTGGAATTCGACACCTCGCTGGCGGAAAGGGCCATGGAGGCACTCGGCCACAACAAGGCCGATCTGGAGCATCTGCTGTGGGACCGGGTGCTCCACCGGGAGCTGCTGCGCAGCGGCAAGCGGTACATCGTCGAGAAGACGCCGGCGAACGCGTTCGCCTACGAGCGGCTGTCCACGTGCTGGCCGGACGCGCGGTTCGTGTTCCTGCTGCGCCATCCCGCCTCGATCGCCAGCTCCTGGTACGAGGCCAGCCCGGGCAAGCGCACCCCCGACGAGGCCGCCGCGGACGCGCTGCGGTACATGAAGGCCGTGCAGCGCGCGCGCAAGGCCCTGCCGGGGCTGACCGTCCGCTACGAGGAGCTGACCGCCGACCCCGAGGGCATCGGGCGCGGCATCTGCGAGTTCCTGGAGGTGCCCTGGGCGCCCGAGCTGCTCTCCTACGGCACTCCCGACGTGGTGACCAAGGGCCTGGGGGACTGGAAGGACAAGATCCGCTCAGGAACGGTACAACGCGGTCGCGACCTGCCGCGTCCTGACCAGATCCCTGATGTGCTGAAGGACATGTGCAGGACCTGGGAGTACCTGACATGAAGATCCGCTACATGCTGCTGCACGCCTACGGCATGGGCGGCACCATCCGCACCGTCGTCAACCAGGCCAACGCCATGGCCGCGGCCGGCCACGACGTCGAGATCGTCAGCGTGGTCCGGCGCAGGAACGAGCCGCAGTTCGCCATCGACCCGCTGGTGCGGCTCTCGGCGCTGGTGGACCAGCGTGACGGCATCGCCGCCGACTCCCTGGCGCGCAAGGTGTGGCGCCGGGCCCGCGGCAAGATCGTCCCGTACGGGGAGTTCGCGGCGGAGTACTTCACCGAGCGCGTCGAGGCCGCGGTCATCGACTACGTCTCCGGCCTGCGTGACGGCATCCTGGTCACCACCCGCCCCGCGCTCAACCTGATCGCGGCCCGCCGCGCCTCCTCCAGCGTGATCCGCGTCGCCCAGGAGCACATGAACCTGGCCTCCTACCACGAGCGGGTCCGCGAGCAGATCGTCCGCCACTACGGCAACTTCGACGCGATCGCCGTGCTGACCGAGACCAGCCGCCGCGAATACCGCAAGGTGCTCAAGAGCACGCCGGTGGTGCGCATCCCCAACGCGGTGCACATGGAGGAGCGCAAGCACTCCGACCAGAGCAACCCGATCGTGATCGCCGTGGGGAGGCTGGTGCCGCAGAAGGGCTTCGACATGCTCATCCCGGCCTTCGCCGCCACCGCGGAGGAGCACCCGGAGTGGAAGCTGCGCATCTTCGGCACCGGGCCGTCGAAGGAGCGGCTGCAAAAGCGCATCGACGAGGCCGGCGCGGGCGACAGGATCCGGCTGATGGGCCGCAGCAACCGCATCCACGAGGAGCTGGCCAAGGCGTCGGTCTACGCGCTCAGCTCCCGGATCGAGGGGCTGCCGATGGCCATGATCGAGGCCATGGGCCACGCCCTGCCGGTCGTCGCCTTCGACTGCCCGACCGGGCCCGCCGACGTGCTGACGCCCGGCAAGGACGGGCTGCTGGTGCCGCCGCGCAACGTGCCCGCGCTGACCGAGGCGCTCGGCCGGGCGATGGGCGATCGCGAGCTGCGGGTGCGCCTGGGCGCCGCCGCGGCCGAGACGGCCTACGACTACACCCCGCACGTCGTCATGCCGCTGTGGGACAGGCTGTTCACCGCGCTGGCCAACGGCGAGCCGATCGACGCCGACGTACGGGCGGCCCGCTAGCCGGTCACCGCCGCTCCGCGCGGCCCACGTCCTCGGCCTCCTGATCGGGGGCCAGGACGATGTCGAAGCGCACGCGCGTCCACGGGCCGGTGACCTCCCGGCCGCCGGGGGCGGGCGTGCCGGCCTCCTGCCTGGCGAAGTCCCTGATCAGCGACTCCTTGACACCGAAGACGCTGTCGCGCTCCAGGTAGGCGCAGCCGCGGACGAAGATGTGCGTCACCAGCGTGCGCAGCCCGCCGGCGGAGACCATGAAGTGCAGGTGGGAGGCGCGCATCGGCGAGCGCCCCGTGGCCCGCAGCAGGTCGCCGACCGGGCCGTCCGACGGGATCGGGTACGGCGTCGGGGTGACGGCCCAGAAGGCGAAGCATCCCTGGTCGTCGCTGTGGAGGTGGGCGCGGCCCGCGGTCCGGTCGTCGCCGTACTGGACGTCGTAGCGGCCGTCGGCGTCAGCCTCCCACACCTCGATCCTGGCATGCGGGACGGGCTCGCCCGCGGTGTCCCTGACGACGCCCTCCACCCAGCACGGCTCACCGGGGGCGCCGCCGGACATGTCGCCGCCGATCGGGATCTCCGGGGAGCCCTCCACGAAGAACGGCCCGAGCACGGTCGCCTCGGTCGCGTCGCCGCGCGCCTCGTTGTTGACCGCGATCGTCTGCATCGACAGGCCGAGCACGTCGGACAGCAGGACGAACTCCTGCCGCCGGTCGTCGGTGATGTGCCCGCACGCGGTGAGGAAGCCGATCGCCGCCTCCCACTCCCGCGTGGTCGGCCGGGTCTCACGGACGAAGGCGTGCAGGTGCCCGGCCAGAGCCTGGAGGAGCTGCTTGAGCCGGGGCGACGGCGTGCCGTCGAAGGCCGCCAGCACCTGCCGGACCAGGGCCTGCTCGCGGGCGGCCTGCTCGGCGGAGATGTCCTTCACGGGCGGCGCTTGCTGGCTCATGACTCACTATGACACGCTCGCCCCGGCTCCCGCTCAGCCCGCCGGGAACATGGGCGGCTCCTGCTCGGGGGTGAGCGCGGTGGGCCCGAAGAGCCAGTCCACGTAGGTGTAGTCGTGGACGTCGCGCCCGCGCAGCACGCCGTTGCGCCACAGCCGCTTGTCGCCGTCGTGGTGCCACAGCTCGCCCCACGCGCGCGCGGTGGTCAGCACGCGCCGGCAGTGCTCGGTGCGGACCGCGTTGTACGCCGCCAGCGCGGCGTCCCAGTCGCCCCCGCCGCTCCCCACGTGCTCGGACAGCACCCAGGCGTCCTCGATGGCCATGACCGCGCCCTGCGCCAGGTACTGCAGCGGCGGGTGCGCCGCGTCCCCGGTGAGGACGATCCTGCCGCTGACCCAGTTCATGATCGGCTCGCGGTCGAACATCCGCCACCAGCGGTCGCGCCACATCAGCGGCAGCCCGGCCCGCACCTGCCCGCAGGTGTCCTCGAAGGCCGCGTCGAGCTCGTCGGGCGTGCCCCAGTCCGCCTCGCCTGCCAGCGCCCTGCGCGACTCGAACACCGCGACCTGGTTGAACATCTCGCCCTGGCGCAGGGGGTACTGCACGAAGTGGCAGCGGGGGCCGACGTAGACGACCACGTCCTTGGCGTGCACGTCTAGGCCGGCGACCCGGTCGAACGGCACGGCACCCCGGTAGGCGACGTAGGCGGAGTTGACCGGCTCGTCATCGCTCAGGATCCGGCGGGCCACCGAGTGCAGGCCGTCCGCCGCGATCACCACCGCGCCGCACTCCCCGCCCCCGTCGTGCACGGCGACCGCGCCGTCCGCGGCCTGCTCGTACCCCGTCACCGCCACGTCGGTGACCAGGTCCACCCCCGCCTCCCGGCAGGCGCGCAGCAGCGTGCCGTGCAGGTCGCTGCGGTGGATCACCATGTACGGGAAGCCGTAGCGCCGCTCCACGTCGCGCAGGTCGAGCCTGGTCAGGACGCTGCCGTCGACGGCGTCCTTCATGACGATGTTCTCCGGGAGCACGCCGAGCGAGGTGATCTCGGCGAGCAGGCCCCAGCGGTCGAGGATGCGGGTGCAGTTGGGCGCGATCTGCAGGCCGGCGCCGACCTCGCCGAACTCCTGCGCCCGCTCCAGCACCCGCACCCGCAGGCCCTTGCGGCTGAGCGCGAGGGCGTTGGACAGGCCACCGATGCCGCCGCCCACGACGACCACATCGACGTCGTTACTGGCCACCTGAGGGGCTCCTTCCATCGTTGCGCTGCCTGGCGTGCGCTGTCCGGCGTGCGCTGTCCGGCGTGCGCTGCCTGGGGGTGCTTTTCACAGCCACCGCGGCAGGGCGGGCGCGGGCCGGTCGCCGGGGCCGGCCGCGCGGCCGGAGAGGTAGGCCGCCAGTTCGGCGAGGGTGCCGGTGACGTCCGCGGGGTCACCGGTGCCTGAGACGGTCCACGTGCCGCCGTGGCCGGTCGCCGTGAGGGCGAGCGCGGGGCCGTCGCCCGCGCCGGACCGCTTGGCGGTGATGTCGTCGATCAGGGCGGCCAGGAAATCGGCGGGCAGGTCGCCGAAGCCCACCCCGGCGCCGAGGTCGACGGCGTGCACCATGACCTCCCTGGCGCGCATCCACGGGATCTCGGCCGCGGGGACGGTGCGGCCCTGGGCGGTGCGGACGGGGTGGCTCCACCGGCGCTCGTCCAGCTCGGACAGCCGCCGGTCGAGGAGCTCCGCGGAGCTCGCGGCCCAGGAGCGCAGCTCGGCCGCGGAGCGCAGGGCGCCGGCCTGGATGTCGGCGTCGCGCTGCGCGAACGAGGCGTACATCGGCCGCTCCTCGCCCGTACGCGCCCAGTGCGCCAGGTTGAGCAGCGCGTCGGCGTTGGCGGCGACGTGGGCGAGCAGGTGCCTGCCCGTCCAGCCGGTCAGCGCCGTCGGCACGTCCAGCCGATCGTCGGGCAGTCCGGCCAGCGCCTCGAAGAACGTGTCGGTGCCCTCGGCCATCCAGCGCAGGCTGTCGGCCAGGCTCCGCTGGGCGGCCATCAGGCCGTGTGCCCGGGGGCGGGCGCAGCAGCGGGCGCAGCGGCGGGCGCAGCGGCGACACCGGAAGCGGCCCCGGAGGCGGGCGCACTCGCGACGCCAGAAGCGGGCCCGGAGGCGGGCGCACCCGCGACGCCAGAAGCGAGCCCGGAGGCAGGCGCAGGGGCGGGGCCGGTGGCGGCTTCTGCGGCCGGCTCCGCCACGGCCCTCGACTCCGAGCGGCCCAGGCCGGTGATCTCGGTGGCCAGGACGCTGCCGTCCGCGAGGTAGCGGGCGGGCTTGCGGGCGTGCCCCACCCCGCCGGGCGTGCCCGTCGCGATGACGTCGCCCGGGTCGAGGGTGAGGATCGTGGAGACGTACCGGACCAGCGCGACGGGGTCGAAGACCAGGTCCGCGGTGTCGGCCTGCTGCACCACCTCGCCGTCCACCCATCCGGTCAGGGTGAGCGAGGGGCGGGTGCCGCCGGGCAGGTCGCCGGGCGTGACCAGGTACGGGCCGAACGGCGTGCTGGCCTCCCAGGTCTTGCCCTGCAGCCAGACCGGGGAGCGGTACTGCCAGTCGCGCATGGTGACGTCGTTGAGCACGGCGAACCCGGCGATGGCCGCGTCCGCCTCGGCCTCGGTGGCCCGGCGTACCCGACTGCCGATGACGACGGCCAGCTCGGCCTCCCAGTCCACCTGCTCGGACTCGGGCGGCAGCAGGATCTCGTCGTACGCGCCGACGAGCGCCTCAGGGTACTTGGCGAACAGGGTCGGGTACTGCGGCAGCTCCCGGCCCATCTCCAGGATGTGCCTGCGGTAGTTCAACCCGATGCAGATGATCTTGCCGGGCCGCGGCACGACGGGCGCGAACCCGGCGCTCTCGACGGCGCCGCCGTCCGCCCGTGCGGCGTGCTCGGCCCAGCCTGGCTGGGCCAGCAGCTCGCCCACGTCGGCGAGGCCGAGGTCGACGAGGGTGTCCCCGTCCACGCGCACGGCCCTGGTACGGCCGTCGGCGGTGCGGATGGTGGCGAGCTTCATGCGTTCCTTCCCTCCACGGCGACGCGGTCGAGGTGAAGCGCCTCGAAGACCGGCCCGTCGCTGAACCTGAACAGATCGAGGGCGCCCGAGTCGGAGTCGGAGGCCGAGGCGTCGGATCTGGCCGAGAACGGCAGCCAGGACGGGACGACGAACAGGTCGCCGCGCGTCACCGACCACGAGCTGTCGCCGACCGTGACGCGCCCGCTGCCGTCGAAGACCTGGTAGACCGAGGAGCCGGCCTCGCGGCGGGGCGCGGTCTCGGCGCCGGCGCGGATCCTGTGCATCTCCGCCCGGATGGTCGGCAGCACGTCGCCGCCGGTGGTGGGGTTGGTGTAGCGGACGGCGGCGTGGCCGGGCTCGACCGTGCCGGCGTACCCCTCCGCCTCCAGGTCGAGCTGGTCGGACAGCGCGCGGTCCGTGTCGGCCCAGCGGTAGGCCAGCAGCGGGGTGCCGGGCTGCGGGCCGGGCGCGGAGACGGGGCGCAGGCCCGGGTGCCCCCACAGGCGCTCGGAGCGGGAGCGGTCCGGGGTGATGCGCTCGGCCTCGGAGATCCGGTCCCGGCCGAACTCGAAGAACTGCGCGTCCACGGCGTACTGGAACGGGATGTCCAGACCGTCGATCCAGGCCATCGGCTCGGCGGCGCCGTTGTGGTGGGCGTGCCAGTTCCAGCCCACCTGGGGCAGGAAGTCGCCGCGCCGCATCGGCACCGGGTCGCGCCCGACGACGGTCCACACGCCCTCGCCCTCGACGACGAACCGGAACGCGTGCTGGGTGTGCCGGTGCTCGGGGGCGTCCTCGCCCGGCATCAGGTACTGGATCGCCGCCCACAACGTCGGCGTGGCGAACGGCCGGCCGCCGAGTGAAGGGTTCGCCAGCGCGATCGCCCGCCGTTCCCCGCCGCGGCCGACCGGCACCAGGTGGCCGGCCCGGTCCGCCAGGGCCAGCAGGCTCTGCCAGCGCCACAGGTGCGGGACCGCCTTGGCGCGCGGGTGCGGCGGCATCAGGTCGCCGATCTCGGTCCAGAGCGGGATCAGCAGCTCCTGCTCGAAGCCGCGGTACAGCTCTTCCAGCGCGGGCGACGGTGGCGGCTGGTCCGGGGCGTCGACCACGGCGAGGCGCACGGGCTGGTTCGCGGTCTGGGTCATGCTGGCTCCTTCGTCGATGACACGGCGTCGGCGTGCGGCTCGATGCTGTGGTGCCAGCTTGTAGCCTGGGCGTCCCAGAAGAACAGGACATTCTGCTGTGAAGAATCCGCCGAACTACGCCATCCGCAGCGTCGACCTCGCCCTTCAGCTCGCGGTGATGCTCCAGGTGGAGGGCCCGCTCGGCGTCGGTGAGGCCGCCGAGCGGCTCGGCGTGGCGCCGTCCACCGCGCACCGGCTGCTGGCCATGCTGGTGTACCGGGATTTCGCGGTGCAGTCCGAGGACCGCCGGTACGCGGCCGGGCCCGTCCTCTCGCTGGGCGCCGGTTCCCTGTCCCACACCTCGCGGCTGCGCGCGACCGCCATGCCGCACCTGTCGGCGCTGGTCGAGCGGGTCCGTGAAAGTGCCAACCTGGTGATCCTTTCCGGTGATCACGTACGGTTCATCGGCACGGTGGAGTGCGACCAGGCGCTGCGGGTGGGCAACCGCGAAGGCATGGTCTTCCCCGCCCACCTGGCCTCCGGGGGCAAAGTCATCCTCGCCGACCTGCCGCCCGAGCGGCTCGACCTGCTCTACAGCGAGGACAAGTGGGCCGACCGGCCCGATCAGCGGCCCAACCTGGGGGCGCTGCGCCGCGAGCTGCGCACGACGCGCGAGCGCGGCTTCGCCATCAACGCGGGCAGGACCGAGGCGGGCGTCACCGCCGTCGGCCGGGCCGTGCGCGGCGAGGACGGCACGGCGCATGCGGCCGTGACGGTGTCGATGCCCACCACGCGGTTCTCGCGGGACCGGCTGCCCGCCCTGGTCGGCGCGCTGGCCGTGACCGCGCGCGACATCGAGGAGGAGATGCGCGGCGCCGCCGGGTGAGCCCCGGGTCTGTCAGCACATGGTCCAGCTCGTCGACTTGCTCTTGCGTACCGGGGAGGTGAGCTGGAAGACGACCGTGTGGGTGGAGCCCAGCTCGGGGGTGATCTGCTTCTTCGAGCCGAAGTAGTCGCTCTTGCCGTAGGACGGGATCCTTCTGGAGCCGCTCTCGATCACCTGGCCGTCCACGATCCACTGGTAGGAGAACGGGGCGCCCTCCCGGCTCGCGTCCAGGCCGACGCCGAAGCCCAGCGTGCCCGTGTAGCAGGTGACGCCCTCGGTGTTGATCTTGGAGCTGCCGGCGACCCGCACGTAGGAGAGGCTGAAGGAGGCGGCCGCGGCTGCCTTGGTCCTGCTCGCGGTGGGTGACGGGCGGGTGGTCGTCGGCCGGGCGGTCGTCGGCCGTTTCGACGGGGTGGGCCGGGCGGTCGTGCGCGCCTGGGACGGGGTGGGGCGGGGACGAGTGGTCCTGACAGTGGGCGACGGCGTGCTCTCGGGGGTGCTCCTGGAGCTGGATGGCGACGGGGTGCGGGCCCGCTTCCTGCTCCTGGAGGGCGAAGGGGACGGCTCGCCGGAGTCGGCGGCCAGCACGGGCTGGACGGGGTCCTCGTCCGAGCGCGCGTTCCACACGGCGACCCCGGCCACCAGGCACGCGGCCAGCGCTCCCGAGAGCGCGGCGATCACGGGCAGGCGCCGCTTCGGGCGGCGCGGCGGCAACGTGCCCGCCGGGTGAGCGGGCCCCCGGCCGGGGGGCGGCGGGAAGTGCGGGACGGCCTGCCACCCGCCACCCGGTACGGCGTGGTGGCCGCCTGCGCCCGGCGCGACCGGCTCACCACCTCCCGGAAGGCCGTGATGACCGCCTGCCCCGGGGGCGGCCGGGTGGGCAGGGCGGCTCCCGCCGAGGAGGCGTAACAGCACGTCCTGCATGCCTGGGCGGGCGGCCGGGTCCTTGGCGAGGCAGGCGTGCACGACCGGGCGCAGCGGCTCCGGCAGGTCGCCCAGGAACGGCTCGTGGTTGAGGATGCGGTTGATGACCGCGGGCAGCGAGTCGTCACCGAACGGCGGCCTGCCCGTGCCGGCGAACACCATGACCGAGGCCCAGGCGAACACGTCCGCCGCCGGGCCGACGTACGCGCCCGCGAGCTGCTCGGGCGCCATGTACGCGGGCGTGCCGACGATGCCGCTGGTGACGGTGAGCGCGGAGTCGGCGGCGCGGGCGATGCCGAAGTCGATGACGCGCGGCCCGTCCCGGCCGAGCAGCACGTTGGCGGGCTTGAAGTCGCGGTGCACGACGCCCGCCTGGTGGATGGCGGCCAGCGCCGTGGCGGTGCTGACGGCCAGCCGTTGCAGGTCGGCGCCGTGGTGACGGCCGGCCTGCTGGAGCGAGGGCCCTTCGACGTACTCGCTGACGATGTACGGCCGCCCGCCCAGCGACGCGTCGAGCACCTGCGCGACGCAGAACGGCTCCACCCGCCGCGCCGCCGCGATCTCCCTGGCGAACCGGTCGTCACCGCGCGCGGACTCCCGCAGCACCTTGACAGCGACGGGCCGCCCGTCCGGTGCCTGCGCGAGGTAGACGACACCCTGGCCGCCCTCGCCGAGCCGCCCGACGATCCGGTAGGAGGCGATCGCCTCGGGGTCATCCGGGCGCAGCGGTTCGGCACGGGGCATGAGCGGCGTGACTCCTGTGACAGCCGGGACGGACCCATGCACCTTAGCGGGATAAATCCGGCTTTGTGGGCCGTTCCGCCGCTCGCGAGCCGTGTCAGCGCGCCGTGGCCGCCTGCTTCTTGCGGGCCCGGTACGCCGCCGCCTTGACCTTGTTGCCGCACGACTCCATGCCGCACCACTCCCGCCGCCCGCCCCGCGACCGGTCGATGAAGACCTTGGTGCACTCCGGGTTGGCGCACTCCTTCATCAGCGGCACGTCCGGTCCGCTGAGCAGCTCGATGGCGTGCCGCGCCACCGTGGACAGCGCCTGCTCAGGAGTCGCCTCCGTCCACCGGCCGGCGGCGGTGAGCCGGGGCGTCGCGGGCGGCGTGCGGGCCGCCTCGTTCACCAGCGCGAGCGCCTGCTCGTCGTAGCCGTCGCCCGCGAGCCGGGCGGTGACCAGCGCGTAGATGGCCTCCCGCACCTCCACGGCCCGCGCGAGGTCCCCCTCCTGGCAGGCGGGCGCCGCGTTGACGAGGCCGCACTCCACGTACCAGGAGTCGAGCGTGGCGGGGGCGTCCAGCGTCTCGAAGCGCGCCGTACGGCGGGCGCGCAGGGTGCAGGCGAAGTCGAGCGCGGGGTTGCCGCACAGGAAGACATGGTTCACATCACCAGTTTGACAGGTGACGTCCAGGTCATGCAATCGGGAGGAGATGAGTGCGAAATGAAACAGCTCCGGGTTTGACTGGAGCCCGTACCGATCAACCCCACACATTCCGGGAACCTCATGAAAAGATTGCTGCTCGCTCTCCTCCTGGCCCTGGCCGTGCTCCCCGCGACCGCCGCCCACGCCCGTCCCCCCGCCGTCGTCTTCGACACCGACATGGACTTCGACGACGCCGCCACCCTGGCCTACCTCGCCCAGGAGCACCGGGCAGGCCGCATCGAGCTGCGCGCCATCACCGTGACGAACAGCGGCGCCGGCTTACCCGGCCGGGCGATCCGGCACGCCAGATGCCTGGCCGAGCGGCTCGGCCTGAGCGGCGTGCGGATCGCCGACGGCTCCGCCACCGGGCCGAACTCCTTCCCCGCCGACCTGCGCCGGCTCTTCGACCGGGTGCTGACGGCCGCCACCCCCGGCTGCGCGGGCGACGAGACGCCGTCGGCGGTCCGCGCGCCCGACCTGATCAGGAAGTTGCTGCGGGCCGACCCCTCGACCCAGATCATCGCCACCGGCCCGCTCACCAACCTGGCCGCCGCCCTGCCCTCCTCCGCCTCCCGGCTGACCTCGATGGGCGGCGCCGTGCACGTGCCGGGGAACCTGTGCTGCGGCACGCCGCCCGAGTTCGACGGGACGCAGGAGTTCAACTACTGGCTCGACCCCGCCGCCGCGCGGGCCGTGCTCACCGGCAGCCGGGGCGCCGTGCGCATGGTGTCGCTGGACGCCGCCAACGAGGTGCCGATCACCGGCGCGTTCCTGGACCGGCTCGCCGCCGACCACCGCACCCCGGCCGCCGACACCGTGCTGGAGATCGTCACCCATCCCGAGGTGCGGCCCCTGATCGAGCAGGCCCTGCTCTACTGGTGGGACCCGCTCGCCGCGATGAGCGCCGTCCGTCCCGGGCACGTGGAGTTCACGTACGGGCGCGTGGACGTGGTGCCGAGCGGCCCGTCGGCGGGGCGCACGTTCCTGTCGCCGTCGGGAGGCCCGCTCCGGTACGGCACGACGGCCGACACCGCCGCGTTCGAGCAGCGCTTCCTCGACACCCTGAACGGGCGCCCGTGAGCACGGGGACGCCGTGGCGAAGGGACGGGCCCGAAGGGCGGGCGGCCCAGCGAGCGGACGACCTAGCGGGCGGGCGACCCCGGCAGGCAGGTCACCCGGGAGGCAGGCGTCCCTCGCGGTGAGAGCGGCCGCAAGCAGGCGAGCGGCCGTGATCGGAGGGCGACCGTGATCGGAGGGCGGCCGTGATTGGAGGGCGGCCGTGGTTGGAGGGCGACCGGCTCCGTGTTCGGCGCGGAGCCGGTGCCTCGCCGGCAACGTAGCCGTGCGGGCGCCGAGGTCTCAGGGCCGGAAGCGGTCGGTGGCCTGGACCAGCAGGCTGCGGATGCCCGGCTCGGAGCCGCCGTGGCCGGCGTCCTCGACGATCCGCAGCTCGGCTTCCGGCCAGGCCTGGTGCAGGGCCCACGCCTGGCCGGGCGGCGTCTTGACGTCGTAGCGGCCGTTGACGATGACCGCCGGGATGTGCCGGATGCGGTCGATGCCCGCCAGGAGGCCCTCCTCCGGCAGGAAGGCCCCGTTGGCGATGTAGTGGTGCGTGATGCGGGCGAAGGCCAGCAGCGCGGTGTCGTCGAGGTCGGGCGGGGTCACCGGCAGCAGCGTGTTCGCGGACAGCTCCCAGCCCATCCAGGCGCGGGCCGCGGGCACGTGCACGGCCGGATCGGGGTCGGTGATGCGGCGGCCGTAGGCGGCGACGAGGTCGTGCCGCTCGTCGGCGGGGATCGGGGCGACGAAGGCCGCCCACTCGGCCGGGAACAGGTGTGCAGCACCCGACGGTGTGAAGGACCACGCCTCGTCCCCAGGACGGACGAGCCACACGCCGCGCAGCACGAGCTCGGTGACCCGGTCGGGGTGCGCCTGCGCGTACGCCAGCCCGAGGGTGGTGCCCCAGCTCCCGCCGAAGACCAGCCAGCGCTCGACGCCGAGCCGCTCGCGCAGCCGTTCGATGTCGGCCACCAGGTGGGGTGTGGTGTTGTGCCGCAGCGAGACCGCCGGGTCGCCGGCGTAGGGCCGGCGGCGTCCGCAGTTGCGCTGGTCGAACAGCACGATGCGGTACGCGTCCGGGTCGAAGAAGCGCCGGTGGTCGGGAAGCAGGCCGCCGCCGGGGCCGCCGTGCAGGAACAGCGCGGGCTTGCCCGCCGGATTGCCGCAGGTCTCCCAGTAGATCTCGGCGCCGTCGCCGACGGGGAGCATGCCGCAGTCGTACGGCTCCGCCTTCGGATACCAGTCGATCACGCTACCGAAGATAGATCCCGCCAGGGACGCCTGCGCACCAGGGGGCGATGGCGCCGCCCACGCCCGGCCGCCGGTGACCGGCTCGCGACGGTCACGCGCGAGGCCGGCCGCACCCCGGACGCCGGTGTCCGGCTCGCGACGGTCTCGCGCGAGGCCGGGTCCCGGCGCCCGGGGTGGCCGTGTCGGTTCCCGCGGCGGCCGACCCGGAATCTCCCGCGTACGCGTGCTTCGCCCGGACGATCGCCGGCATGGCGCCGGTGCTGGAGCGTGGCGGCGTCGCCACGTCCGGGGAGGTCGGCATCGACACTCTCAACCCACCGGCTCCGCGCTGCGGTTCGTGAGCACGGCTCTGTGCTCCACCCACCGGAGCTCGCCGGCGTCCGGGCCCGCGTACCGGGCAGGGATCAGGAGTTGCAGCCGCAGCTACAGCTGCTGGAGCACGAGCAGGAGGATCCGTGTCCGCACGAGCAGGATTTCATCGTCTTTGCCGTCATACCGGATACGTTGCACGGAACGACGTTCCCTGAACTCGCCGCAAAGCAACAAACACCCCGCCCGCACGGCAGGAAGATGCGCTCTAGGCGACCGGCTCCCGATGTGGCCGCGCCACGGGGTCGCGTACGGACCGCAGGATGGTGGGGTGATGTCGATCCATTCGCTGCCAGGGGAACCGCGCCCCGAGCCGTACCGGTCCGTCGCCGTCGCGTCGGGGCCGCACCTGCGTCCCTACGTGCTGGGGTGGGCGGGGTTCCGGGCCGGGCCCGGCGGAGCGGAGGCGCCCACCAGGATGCTGCCGCTCAACGCGGCCACCCTGATCTTCGACTTCACCGGCGCGGGCCCCATCCTCACCGGCCCCCGGAGCGCCGCGACGCTCTCGCCCCGTGCTCTCTGGCGTCACGGGGTGGCGGTCGGGCTCACCCCTGCCGGGGTTTCGGCTCTGCTCGGGACGCCCATGCGCGAGGTGGCCGGCGCGACCGTGCCCCTGGCGGACCTCCTCGGGGCCGCCCGCGCCGAGGAGCTGGCCGGCCGGCTGGCGGAGCCGGCGAGCTGGGCGGCCCGCTTCGGCGTGCTGGAGCGGTGGCTGGTGGCGGCGGCGCCGCGCACCGCCGCCGCGGACTCCGACGGCCTGATCATGCACGCCTGGCGGCGGCTGCAGGAGCCGGCCAGGCAGTTGCGGGAGCCCGACGGGCACCTGCAGAAGCCGAAGGCGCGGCTGCAGGAGCCGAAGGGGCGGCTGCAGGAGCGGGAGAGGTCACTGCAGGAGCCGGAGAGGTCGCGGCCCGGGTCGGCCGGGCGGCTCACGATCGAGGCCCTGGCCGGTGAGCTGGGCGTCAGCCGCCGCTACCTGGAGCTGGGCTTCCGCCGGGTGGTGGGCCTCACGCCCAAGACGGTGGCCAGGGTCGCCCGCTTCCAGCGGGCGGTGCACGCGCTGAGCCGGCCCTCGGCCACGCTGGGCCGGGCGGTCGCGTGCGGCTACGCCGACCAGCCCCACCTCGCGCGGGAGGTCCGCGCGATGGCGGGGATGACGCCGAAGCAGCTGTTCGCATTCGTTCAAGACACCGGGCGGCTCGCGCACTAGCGTGCCCGTCCATGACGCTCACCGGGACGACGGCGCTCGCGACAGGGGTTCTCGCGGCCGATCCCACCCTCGCCGACTTCGGCCACGACCCCCTCTGGATCACCGTCGTCAAGGCCGTGATGCTCTTCGCCTTCCTGGGGCTCGGGGTCGTCTTCGGGGTCTGGTTCGAGCGCAAGCTGATCTCGCGCATGCAGCATCGCTACGGCCCCAACCGGGCCGGCAGGTTCGGCCTGCTGCAGTCGGTCGCCGACGCGATCAAGATGGGTCTGAAGGAGGACATCTTCCCGCGGACCGTGGACAGGGTGCTCTACCTGCTGGCGCCGGTGATCATGGTGGTGCCGGCGTTCCTGGCCTTCTCCAT
>NZ_JBFALF010000009.1:0-352262 GCF_040656115.1 Nonomuraea sp. NPDC050202
GTGCCCGAGGCCGACCGCGACGGGGACGTGTTCGGGGTGCTGGCCGCCTACTCGCGGCTGCTGTCCGACCCCGACCAGCGGGTACGCGAGAAGGCCGCCCAGGACTGGATCACCTGGGAGGACGCGGTGATCTCCCAGGAGACCAACGGCAAGCCCAACGCCTACAGCGACCGGCCCGCCGACGCCGTCATGGCCATGGTCCGCATCTGCGCGCACTACTTCTCCAACGCCGCCTGGCTGGAGGAGGACGTGCTGCTGCGGAACGCGGGACGGCTGGCCGGCATCCCCGGCGCCCTGATCCACGGCCGCCTCGACATGGGCGGCCCGCTCCACACGGCGTGGGAGCTGACCAAGGCCTGGCCGGACGCCGAGCTGCACGTCGTGGAGGACTCCGGACACACGGGCAGCGAGACGTTCAGGAAGGTGCTCCACGAGGCGATCGAGGGCTTCTCCCCGGCCAAGGAGGGGTGAACCCGCGGCTCGCGATCATCTCGGGGGTTTGGACGGTGCCCCTGGTGACCATCGCCTCGCCGTCGGACGACTCCGTACGGGTGAGCCGCGGGTTCGCCGGCCGGCAGGCGGACAGGGTGCGGCGAGGCGCCGCCAGCAGCATCGCCACCCCTTGTCCGCTCGCTGACCTGCCGTAACCGTATCCGGGCCACCCATTCGGCCACCACCTATTTAGCGTTGCGGCCGGCGCGTGTTCACGTTCGTGACCTGGGCATGTCGTGGAGGTTCCGCGATCGCGGCCGGTGCGTGGGCGTGAAGGTGCGCGGGTGTGAGGCTGTGCGGGCGTGAAGGTGCGCGGGTGTGAGGATGCGCGGGCGTGAGGGCGTGGAAGTGCGCGGGCGTTCAGCGTTTGCGGCCGGTGCGCGGGCGGGAGGGGCGCTCCGGCGGCAGCACCTCCACCGACGTCTTGCGGATGTGGTCGTAGACCAGCGAGGTACGCACGTCGGCGATGTTGCGGTGCCGCGAGACGTGGTCGAGCACGAAGTCGCGCAGATGCCCGGCGTCCCGCACGCCGACCTGGATGATGAAGTCGTCGCCGCCCGACACGACGAACACGGCCAGCGTCTCCGGCAGCGCGGCCACGTAGTCGCGGAACCCCTCCACGGCCTCGCGGATCTTGGGGTGCAGGCGCACGTTGATCAGCGCCTGCACCGGCCGGCCGATCGCGTCGAGGTTGACCTCGGCGTGGAAGCCCTCGATGACGCCGGACGAGCGCAGCGAGCGCACCCGCTCCAGGCAGGTCGAGGGGGCGATGCCGAGGTGCTCGGCCAGCTCGCGGTTGGTCTGGCGGCCGTCGCGCTGCAGCTCGGCGAGAATCGCCGTATCAAGTTCGTCCACGTACGCATCTTGGCACGTCTTTCCGAATTTTCTTCGGAAATACCGCTTCCTGGTTGGTGGAACGGCGGTTTCGGTGTGACTCTTCTGGGACAACTTCGGAGGAGGGATCCGTCGATGACCGTGCTGGACGAGCTCGAACGCCGTACCGACCTGCCCACCAAGGAACTCGCGGTCAAGTGGGTGATCGTGATCGACCGCGACCTGCCCAGAGGCCTGCAGGCCAACGCCGCGGCCTGCCTGGCCGCCTCCGTCGGGGTCGCCGTGCCGGCGATCGTCGGGTCGGGCGGCGTGGACGCCTCCGGGCTCGCGCACGCCGGGCTGCCGTGGACGGGCTGCACGGTGCTGGGGGCGCCGGCCGCTCTCGTGAGCCGGATCAGGAAGGACGCCGCCGCCGAGCCCGGCCTGGTGGTGACCGACATGGCGGCCATCGCGCAGCGGACCAACGTCTACGACGACTATCTGGCCGAATTGGCGCGTACGGAGGAGCCGCCGTACTACGCGGTCAGCCTCTTCGGGCCCCGGGCGATCGTCGAGCGGCTCACGGGGCGGCTGCCGTTGCTGCGGTGAGCGGGCGTCCGGCCGGACCCGGCGCCGGACCCGGCGCCGAACGCGCGGATGCCCGCCACCCCCCTCGCGACCTGAGAGGCACCAGCCCGGGTGCCTCTCATGAGCCGCCAGGCAGCAGCCTGGCCGCCAGGAGGACCGCGAAGACGATCAGTGCCGCTCCGCACGCCGCCTCCAGCACCCGTACGGCCGCCGGAGGCAGCGCCCTGCGCAGGACGGCGATGAGCCCCGCCGAGACGAAGCACCAGGCGAGGGAGGAGGTCATGAACCCGGCGAAGAACACGGCCAGGCTTCCGGCCCCCGCGTCCTCACCCAGCACGGCGCCGACCGCCCCGGCCGCGCCCGACCAGTACACGACGTTCCAGGGGTTGCCCAGCGACATGGCGGCACCGACCGCGACCGCCCCCCGCCTGGACCGTTCGCCTGTGACCGCCCCCCACCTGGACCGTTCGCCTGTGACCGCACCCCGGCTGGACGCGGGTTCGGGCCGTGGGAAGGCGGCGTCGCGCAGGCCGGTCACCCCGAGCCAGGCGAGCAGCAGGCACCCGGCGACCGTCAGTGGCACCCGCAGCACGGGGACCGCGAACAGCGCCCCGACGCCCGCCAGCCCGAGCACCGCCCACACGGCGTCACCCGCCAGCGACCCGGCCTGCACCGCGAACGCCGGCCCGAACCCGCCCCGCACACCCCTGCGCAACGACTCGCTGAACACCGCGCCGGGCGCCGCGTTGAACACCAGCCCGATCCAGAGGGCCAGCGTGAAGATCTCGGACATGGCGTCCACTCTGTCGGCGGGCGTCGTGCCGCGTCTTGTCAGATGTTGATGGCCCGGTAGCGGCCGGGCGTGATGGCGTACGCGGCGGTGAAGTGCCGGTGGAAGTGGGCCTGGTCGGTGAACCCCAGCTCGTGGGCCACCTCCGCGACCGCCAGCCCGCCGCGCAGCCGGCGGCGGCCCTCTGCCAGCCTGGCCTGTAGGTGCCACGCGTACGGCGGGCAGCCGGTGGCCCGGGTGAAGGAGCGCACGAGGTGCTCCCGGGACATCCCGGCCTCACCGGCCAGGTCGGCCAGGCGCGGCGCGCTGGACAGGTCGGCCCGCAGCCGGTCCAGCACGGCGGCGATCCTGGCGTCCCCCGGCTCCGGCCCGGGAGACCGGCGGGCCAGGGCGGGGGCGGCGAGATCGAGCAGCCGGAGGAGCACGAGCGTCAGCCGCTCCTCGACCAGAGCGAGGACATCGTCCCCCGCCGCACCCAGGCCAAGGCCGGGAAGGTCGCTCGCGGACCCGCTCACGCCGAGGCGGTCGCTCGCGGACCCGCTCACGCCGAGGCGGTCGCTCGCGGACCCGCTCACGCCGGGGCGGTCGCTCGCGGGCTCGGTCAGGCTGGGGCGGTCGTTCCCGGACCCGCGCACGCCGGGGCGGTCGGTTCCCGTCACGGCCAGGCGGCCGGCCGCCCGGAGCAGTTCACGCCGCAGCCGAGGAGCGCGGACGACGGGGTGGGAGAAGTCCGGGGGCGGGCCGCCGACCAGCGCGCCGAGCACGCCCGGCGGGACGTACCAGCTCACGCAGGTGAACGCCGCCCCCTCGGGTGTCCGCGTGGTGCAGGACTGGACCTGGCCCGGGTTGTACGCGGTCACCTCGTCCAGATCGACCTCGAACGAGGACCGGTCCAGCCGCACCCGCTCCCGCCCGCTGACGTTGACGCTGATGACGTACTCGTCGTGGCTGTGCCGGGCGAACCCGCCGGACGCCGGCGTGACGACGGCGAGCTGGGTACCGTTCACCTCCCTGACCTGCATGCTCGCAAGATTAGGTCATACGGGAGGAACCAGGTCGAAGTAGCGATCGAGTACGGCCTTGTCCCCGCGCACGGCCAGCGCGTCGGCCGGGATCCGCCGCCACAGGAACAACATCAGATCCGACGCCGTGCCCGTCAGCTCGACGTCGAAGTCCGTCCCGTCACCGACCCGCACGTGCTCGCCGTCGAAGCACACCACCCAGTCGCCCGGCCCGTCGGCCCGCAGGAACCGGAACCGCTCGCCCGCACCCGGCGGCGCCGACGTCCAGGCCCGCCGCGCCGGCGCCATCACCTCGAACGTCTGCGTGATCGCGTCCACCGCGATCTCCTCGTGGATCGGGCCGGCCGCGCCGACGGCGTTCTCGGCGTCCCAGCGGTGCACGGCGGCCTCGATGGTCTGCATCCGCAGCCAGAACCCGACCGTGTGCTCCCGCGACCAGGTCCACGCGGGCTCGTCCGGCGAATGTTGCCTGAACAGCGCTTCGAGCCGGGCGGCCCCCTCTTCGAAGGCGGCCAGCAGGGTCGCCGGGATCGGCCCCGGAGTCGGGTGCCGGCCGGAGACCGGCCAGCCCGCCGTGTCGGCGGGGAACTCCGCCCTGGCCAGCTCGGCGGGGTCCGGGGGCCCGTCGAGCCGGTCCCTGATGATGGCGATCACGAATCGATGCACCGCGGCCAGGTGGAACACCAGATCGGACATCGTCCAGTCAGGGCAGGACGGCACGACGGGCGCGTCACCCGCCTCGGCGGCCCTGCGGGCGGCGTCGTGGAAGGCGCGTACTTCCCGGTGGAAATGTGCGGCAGCATCCATGGCCTCACTGTGCCGCACGCCGGAGATCCACCTCCATCGGTTTACGCCGCGCGCGCGACCCGGCGATCCCGGCGATCCCGGCGACGGCCAGCGCGAGCCCCACCAGCGCGGCGCTCACCCACAGCGGCGACCGGAACCCGAGCCCGCCCTCGATGGCCAGCCCGCCCAGCCCCGGGCCGAGTGTGGCGCCCACGTTGAACGCCGCCGTGGCGAAGGCGCCGCCCAGGGTGGGCGCGCCGGTGGCGGCGTACATGACCTGCGAGATCAGCGTGGACCCGACCGCGAACGACAGCGTCCCCTGGACGAGGACCAGCACGATCGCCGGCCCCGCCGCCCCGGCCGCCAGCGCGAACACGGCCCAGCCGGCCGCCAGCGCCACCCCGCCGGTCACCATCAGCGGCACGGGACGGCGGTCGGCGATCCGCCCGCTGATCGTCACCCCGGCGAACGAGCCGAGCCCGAACAGCGCGAGCATCGCCGGCATCCAGGAGGAGCCGATCCCGCTGACGCCGGTGAGCACCGGCGCGAGGTAGGTGAAGGTGCAGAAGGTGGCCCCGTTCACCAGGGCGCCGAGCAGCAGCAGCACCAGCAGCCGGGGCCGCCGCAGCGCCCGCAGCTCACCCCGCACGCTCCTCCCGGCACCTCCCTCCGGAGCCCCGTCCGTAGCCCCGTTCGGGGTCCCGTCCGGAGCCCCATCCGTGGTCCCGTCCGGAGCGCCGCCGGGCACGGACTTCAGGACCGCGACGATGGCAGGCACCAGCGCCAGGGCCACCGCCCAGAACGCCGACCGCCACCCCCACACCTCGCCGAGCAGCGCCCCACCGGGCACCCCGGCCACGCAGGCGATGGTCACCCCGCCCAGCAGGACGGAGGTGGCGCGCCCCTTGGCGTCCGACGGCGCCAGGGCGACGGCGGTCGCCATGGCCACGGCCAGGAACCCGGCGTTGGCCAGCGCCGCCACGACGCGGGTCACGACCAGCACCTCGTAGCTGGTGGTGACCGCGCCGACGACGTGCGCGAGAAGGAAGACGACGAGGAAGGCGAGCAGCGCGGCCCGCCTGGACAGCCGCAGGCTCAGGGCGGCCATCAGCGGCGCCCCCACCACCATCCCGGCGGCGAAAGCCGAGGTCAGCAGCCCCGCGGCGGGAATGGACACGCCCAGGTCGCGGGCGATGGCGGGCACGAGCCCGGACAGCATGAACTCGGACGTGCCCTGGGCGAAGACCGCCAGCCCGAGCAGGTAAACAGCGAAAGGCATCAGACAGCTCTCACAGGAAGGCGGGCAGGACGGAAGACCGGTCCCGCTCGCGATGAAACAGCCTGGCGGCGGCGCGGGAAGGCAGCGCGCGGCTCAGGCTGGAATGGCCCGTGACACGGTGATCCGGATGGCGAGAGCGCCCATGGAGAACACCCGCCTCAAGGGGCGGGGAGGCAGCGCGGAACAGCCACCGGACGACCGGTGGCTAGCGTCTTGACGCCTCAGGGCTGGACATGGGCGTCAATTTAGCATGGACGCGACCGTGGAGCGCTGGGAGAAAACGATGAACGCCAGACCGTACGTTGTGATCTTCGACGTGAACGAGACGCTCATCGACATGGAGCCGCTGCGGGCCAGGTTCGAGGACGTGGGGCTGTCCGGGGAGCAGATGCCGACGTGGTTCGCGAGCGTGCTGCGCGACGGTTTCGCGCTCACGGCGACCGGCGGGTTCGCCGAGTTCGCCCGGATCGCCGCGGACGTGCTCAAGGGGCTGCGGTTGCAGGACAAGGCGGTGGACCACGTGCTGAGCGGGCTCGCCGGCCTGCGGGTGCACCCCGACGTGCCGGACGGCATGCGGAGCCTGCGCGAGGCGGGCATCAGGCTGTTCACCATGACGAACGGCTCCGCCGCGATGACCGCGGGCATCCTGCGCCGCGAGGGCCTGCTGGACCTGGTGGAGGCCACGCTCGACGTGAGCGGCCCGCGTGCGTGGAAGCCCGCCAGGGCGGCCTACGAGTACGCCGTGGGCCTGGCCGGCGTGGTGCCCGCCCAGGCGACCTTGGTGGCCGTGCACCCGTGGGACGTCCACGGCGCCCAGCGGGCCGGCCTGTCGGGTGCGTACCTGGACCGGCGCGGCGTGCCGTACCCGAGCGTGATGTCCGCCCCGCACGTCACGGCCCCCGACCTGCGCGCGCTGGCGGCCCTGTGGCGATGAGGGGTCAGTGCCGCCGCAGGAAGTCCAGCACCATGGGGCTCGCCACCTGCCTGAACTCCTCGAAGTACGCGTGCCGCGCCCCCTCGATCATCCGCAGCTCGGCCCCCGGGATGCGCCCGGCCAGCAGCGGGGCGTTGGCCGCCGGGTTGAAGACGTCGTCGGTGCCGTGCACGACCAGCGTGGGCGCCGTGATGCCGGGCAGCGCGTCCCAGGCGTCGTGACCGGCGCTGGCGGCCAGGTGGCGGCGGCGCGCGTGGGCGGGCATCCGCGGGTCGCCGATGGTGCGGTACGGGCCGGGGTGGGCGGCCAGCCAGGCGGGCGTGTACATGAGCTCCAGCAGCGCCCGCTCGGCGGCGGCCCGGTCGGGCTGGGCCAGCGACCTGCGCACCTCGTTGCTCCGCTCCACCCCGTGGGCGCCGCCCGGCGAGCTGCAGCCGAGCACCAGCGCCCCGACCCGCGCGGGATGGTCGGCCGCCAGCCACTGGGCCACCCGGCCGCCCATCGACGTGCCGTACACGTGCGCCCGCTCCACGCCCGCCTCGTCGAGCACGGCCAGCACGTCGGCGGCGAACCCGCGCGTGCTGTACGGCTCGTCGGGCTTGTCGCTGCCGCCGGTGCCGCGGTAGTCGAGGGTGATGGTCCGGTAGGAGCCGAAGTCGTCGCGTACGGAGTCCCACCAGCGGTGGTCGTTGGCCTGCCCCTGCAGCAGCACGAGAGGCTCTCCGTGGCCGCGGACCTGGTAGGACAGCTTCACGTCGTCAGGGGTGGTTGCATAGGACACGAACTCGATGGTGCCATGTCCGGTGCGTTGCCCCGGCTCCGACGTCCCTGGTGAGAGCCCACGAGAGAGAGGACCACACCGATGAAGTACATGATCCTTTCGTACGCCTCCCAGCAGGACTACGACGAGATGTCCGGCAAGGACGCCGGGCGCGGCGCCTGGTCGGGGGAGGACCTGGCGGCGATGACGACGTTCATGGCGGCCGTCAACAAGGAGCTGGAGGAGTCGGGCGAGCTGGTCGAGACCCGCGGCCTGGCGGCGCCCGTGCACACCCGCAGGGTCGGCCTGCGCGACGGGGTCCCGTACGTGACCGACGGGCCGTACGCCGAGACCCAGGAGGTGCTGGCCGGCTACTGGATCGTCGAGTGCGAGAGCTTCGACAGGGCCGTGGAGATCGCCGGCCGCCTCGGCCGGTGCCCGGCCCCCGAGGGCGCCTACGCCAACGTCCACGCCGACATCAGGCCCGTCATGGAGTCGGCCGAGGACATGGGGTTCTGATCGCCGTGAGCGGACCCGAGGACCTGCTGCGCGAGCTGGCGCCGCAGGTCCTCGGCGCGGTCGTGCGCCGTTACGGGCACTTCGACCTCGCCGAGGACGCGGTCCAGGAGGCGCTGCTCGCGGCGGCCATCCAGTGGGCGCGGGACGGCGTGCCGGACGATCCGCGCGCCTGGCTCGTCACGGTGGCCGCGCGCCGCCTGACGGACCTGCTCCGCGCCGAGCAGGCGCGCCGCCGCCGCGAGGACACCGTCGCCGCCCGCGCGCTGCCGGACGACTGGCTCTCCCCGCCCGCCGACCGGCCGCCGCCCGCGTCGGACGACACGCTGGTGCTGCTGTTCATGTGCTGCCACCCGTCGTTGTCGCCGCCCTCGCAGATCGCGCTCACGCTGCGCGCGGTCGGCGGCCTGACCACGGCGCAGATCGCCCGCGCCTTCATGGTGTCCGAGGCGACGATGACGCGCCGCATCACCCGGGTCAAGGACAGCGGCGTGCCGTTCCGCCTGCCGGGGACCGCCGAGCGCGCCCAGCGGACGGGCGCGGTGCTGCACGCGCTCTACCTGATCTTCAACGAGGGGTACGCCAGCACGTCGGGCCCCGACCTGCACCGGGCCGAGCTCGCGGCCGAGGCGATCAGGCTGGCCCGCATGGTGCACCGGCTGCTGCCCGATGACGCCGAGGCGGCGGGGCTGCTGGCCCTCATGCTGCTCACCGACGCGCGCCGCCCGGCGCGCACCGGCAAGGACGGCGCGCTGATCCCCATGGCCGAGCAGGATCGCACGCTGTGGAACGCCGCGTTCATCGCCGAGGGCGTCCAGCTCGTCACGAACGCGCTCTCCCGGGGCGTTCCGGGGCCGTACCAGCTCCAGGCCGCCATCGCCGCCCTGCACGACGAGGCGCCGACCGCGGAGGAGACCGACTGGCCGCAGATCACGGCCCTGTACGAGCTGCTGATGCGCGGCTCCGGCAACCCCATGATCGCGCTCAACCACGCCGTCGCCGCCGCCATGTCCCGCGGCCCCGAGGCCGGGCTCGACCTGCTCGAAAGCCTCGCCGGCGACGACCGGCTGTCCGGCGACCACCGGCTGCACGCGGTCCGCGCGCACCTGCTGGAGATGTCCGGCGACGGCCAGGGCGCCCGCGCGGCGTACAGGGAGGCGGCGCGGCGCGCCATGAGCCTGCCCCAGCAGCGCTACCTGCACGCCAGGGCCGCCCGGCTAGAGCCTGATGTGCCGGATCGTGACCCCGATCCGCCGCAGCCGGTGGCGTAGCGGGCCGTCGGCGTCGGCCGCCAGGCTCAGCCCGGCGGAGGCCGCGATCCGGTCGGCGACCTGCGGCACCGTCAGCCGGTCCGTCTCGACGTGCTCGGCGAACCGCGGCGTGCGCAGCCGCTCCAGGCACCCGTCGAGCCTGGCGACCGCGAACGCCTCCCGCTTGAGGCTGCGGCTCAGCGAGCGCTCCCGCAGCCGCGCCAGCACCGTCTCGCGGCCGGCGACGAGCGCGAAGTGGCGCACCTCGTGGCCGGCCTCGCGCAGGCGGCCCAGGATCTCGTCGTAGTAGGCGGGTTCGACCAGCGTCATCGGCGCGATGACCACGCCCGGCTGCTTGCTCAGCACCAGGTCCAGCACCTCGAACACGCCCTGCCGCCAGGCCGGGTGCAGCTGGAAGTCCGAGCGCAGCGCGCGCGGCGTCATCCTGTGCAGGCCCATGCCGACGTACTCGGGATCGCACACCACGCTTCCCGGCAGCCTGCGGTGCAGCTCGTACGCGGTCTGCGTCTTGCCCACCCCGAACGGGCCGTTGATCCACACGAGCATGCGGCTCAGCTTAGGGCGGAAGACAGTGAGACTTCCCACGTTTCGAGCGGGTTTGGCGTCGAATGGAGCCATGGACGACACGATCCCGATCGGCGAGGCCGCGCGCCTGCTCGGAGTGAACGCCTCCGCCCTGCGGTACTACGAGGAGCGCGCCCTGGTCGCCCCGGCGCGCCGCCGCCAGGGGCGGCGCGTCTACGGCAGGCAGGAGCTGCGGCGGCTGGTCTTCCTGCGGACGATGCAGCGGCTCGGCGTGCCCCTGGACACCGCGGGGGCGATGCTGGACGCGCCCGGCGAGCAGTGGCGGGCGGCGGTGCAGGAGCGGATCGGCGAGCTGGAGGCGGTGATCGTCCGGGCCAGGGTGGCGCAGGAGGTGCTCCGCCACGGGCTGCGCTGCCAGGAGGAACATCCGGCCGTGGAGTGCGAGGTCGCCGTCGCGATGCTGGACCGGCTCATCGACGGCTGCACGTTCGAGCAACTGGCGGCGGAGCACGATCCGCGGTGGACCGGGCGGCCCGCAGGACCGGCGGCGGAGCACGATCCGCGGTGGACCGGGCCTGCGGTCGAAAAATAGTCGTCGTGGCGGGGGAATGGATCCCGCCGGGGTGTGGTTACATATCTCGTGGCCGGTGTGCCCAGTGTCCCCGGGCCTCACCTATTGCCTTCACGGAATACCGTTCGGCTGGAGCCGTGTTGTGCCTTTCGCCGAGAGGCGACACGCACACCGGTACGCACTCGTAGAGCGCCCGCCCTCCCCGGAGGGCGGGCGCTCACGTGTGTGCCCGCAGATACGGGTCCGTGACGCCGCCGGGAGAGGCCAGCGCCTCGGAGTCGAGCCCGGTCAGCCGCGCCCCCGCCTGGTAGGCGCTGTCCAGGAACTCCAGCACGGCTCCCACCGGGTCCTCCATGGTCCGTACGTCGTCGTAGCGGAGCACGGCCAGATGGCTGCCCCTGGCGGGGACCCACTCGGCCTGGGCGGGCCGCAGCGGCTCCCGTTCCAGCCCCTCGGGCTCCGGCGCGGTGTAGGAGTAGAACGCCGGCCACGGCCGCTCCTTGTCCCCGAACCAGAACCCCGAGCTGATCACCTCCCAGCTGTAGGCCTCCCGCGTCACCGGGTCGGCGTCGGGCGAGACCTTCACCACCCGCCCGGTGAACCGGGTGACCGCGATGTCGAAGGTGTGCCAGAAGTGGTGCACCGGGCTCGTCTTGCCAGCGAAGTCGGCGGCGAACCGGTCCAGGAGCTGCACCACCTGCGACAGGATCCGCCAGTAACGGTTGATGAGCACCGGGTCGTAGCGCGCGTGCAGGGTGTCCTCGGCGAACGGCGTGTCGTCGCTCAGGTCGAACGGCACGGCCCAGATCTCGGGCCGGATCCCCAGCCCGGCCAGCGTCTCGAAGAGCCGGTCGTGGAACGAGGCCACCGACCTGCCGATCAGGCTGAACTCCGCGCTGCGCCCGTCGAAGACGTCCACCACCAGCCGGTGGCGTACGAGGTCGAAGTCGACGCAGAACAGCGGCTGCTCGCCCAGCCCGCCCATCGGCCGCGTGGTGAGCCCCCGCCCTGTCGGGTGGAACGGCACCTGCCACCAGTGGTTGCGCCGGTTGCTCGACGCCAGCCGGATCTTCCCCACGATCTGCGCGAACCTGTGAAAGGTCTCCTTGGCCTCCTTCCACTCCGCGAGCGGCATGGCCGGGAACAGCTCCATGACGGCCCCCTCCGACGTAGAGCATTTCCCGACAATCGTAACTACTGGGAGTATTCGGTCAGCTCCCAGGGGTCGTGCGCGGAGAAGACCGCCACGCCGTGCTCGTTCGCGAGCGAGCGCAGGCGCTCCTGGCTCGACAGCCGCCGCCCCTCGTCCACCTGGGCCTGGACCTGCACGAGATCCATCAGCGGGTGCGGGCGCGGCTCGCGGGCCAGCTCGCCGTGGTAGAAGTACGCGTCCCCGGCGTGCAGCAGCCACCGGTCGCCGTCCCTGACCGCCACCCCGGCGTGCCCGTCCGAGTGCCCGTCGAGCGGCACGTAGAGGAAATCGTCGTCCGGCAGGCCGGTCAGCGGCCGCACCCCGTCCACGCCCAGCCACCGGGTGCCCGTGCCCGGATACGTCACCCAGCGCGGCGTGTGCGCCCAGTGCGAGGGCCGGTAGCGGCGGTTGGGGGCCTGTTCCAGAGCGGCCTTCAGCTCGGCCTCCATGACGTGCACCTCGGCGTGCGGGAAGTCGGGCAGGCCGCCGCTGTGGTCCACGTCCAGGTGGGTCAGGACGATGTGGCGCACGTCGGAGGGGTCGTACCCGAGCGCCGCCACCTGCCGCACGGCCGTCTCGGCGGGGGACAGCACCGGCTCGACCAGCTCCGCCCACTCGCGTTCGAGGTGCAGGGCGGGGTCGGCCACGTCGTCCAGGCCGAGGCCCGACTCCACGAGGACCAGCCCGGAGGCCGGGGTCTCGACGAGCAGCGCGTGGCAGACGGCGCGCGCGGGGGACAGGCCGTCGGGGGAGTCGATCTCGCGCATCGAGGCGAGGTTGAGATGGTGAATTCGCATGCGGATAGACTGCGACTTGAAGTGCGGTTCAAGTCAAGGAGCCAGGGTGTGGACGACACGTTGATCGACATCGGTGACGTGGCCAGGCAGAGCGGGCTGGCCGCGTCCGCGTTGCGGTTCTACGAGCGCAAGGGGCTCATCCAGGCCGAGGGGCGCAACGGGCTGCGCCGCGCGTACCGGCCGGAGACCCTGGAGCGGCTGGCGCTGATCTCCTGCGCCCGCGACGCCGGGTTCACGCTCTCCGAGATCGGCGAGTTCCTGCGGGCGGGGCCGTCCGACGAGCGGCTGCGCGCCCGCATGGCCGCCAAGGAGCGCGAGGTGTCGCAGCGGGTCGACCAGCTCACCCGGCTGCGCGACAGTCTGCGCCACGCGGTGGTCTGCACGCACGATCCGCTGGTGGAATGCCCCGAGTTCAAGCAGGCCGTACGGCGGGTGCCCCAGGGCTGAGGGGAACCCGCCGCCAGACATCAGGCCGAACTGAGCGGGCGCCCGACGCCGATCGCTGGATCAGGCCGAGCTGACGTACTTCCTCGGCCGCAGGGCGTGGGCCCGCAGCGCCGCCAGGGCCGCGAGCTGCCCCGGCCGGTCCATCCGCACGGCCAGCTCGTCGCTGAACGCCAGCCCCAGCGCCGTGAGCTGGGCCACCAGATCGGCCACCGGCCCGGTGACGTCCTCCAGGCTCGTCGCCGGATGCCAGCCCTCGCCGCCCACCACCTCGGCCACCCGCTCGCGCAGCTTCGCGGGCGACATGAGCGTGCCGTCGGCGAGCAGCAACAGCGCCGCCTCCCTGGCCGACACCTCGAACTCGTGCTCACCCCTGGCCAGCAGCAGCCGGGTGACCGCCGACCACATGGCCGACTTCGACTTCAGCAGCCGCAGGCCGTACTCGGTGATGGCCAGCTTGGCACCGTCGCGGCGGATCGCGCCCAGCTCACGCTCGGCCAGGTCGCGCAGCCGCGCCGCCTCGGGCGAGGGCGCCAGCCGCAGCGGCAGCGTCTCCCCGGAGGCGGCCACGGACAGCAGCCGGTGCAGCGCGGGCAGCGGCTGCGGGGCCACGGGCGCGTGCAGCCGCACCTCGAACGGCTGGGCCAGCTCCCGCCTGGCCGGGCCGCGCCCCAGCACCCAGCGGTTGAGCCGCTCGCCGTGCACGCGATTGAGCCAGCTGTCGCCGCCCAGGTCGGCGCGCGGCTCGGTGAGCCAGCGCCGGGTCAGGGCGGTACGGTCGACGCTCTCGCCGGCCACGATGGCCAGCTCCAGCGCGGCGGAGCAGGCGATGTGCGCGCCCAGCTCCTCGGGCCCCATGATCATGCTCCACTGCAGCTCGGGCACGTCGGGCGGGAGCACACCCGTGGCCTCCAGCGCCTGCTGGTAGGCGGCGGTGCCGGCGTCGTCGCCCTCGCGGGCGTAGGTGCGCAGGATCTGTACGGTTGTCGAAGACACGCACATGGCGGCATACCGGTCCATGCCGCCGAGCTGGAGCAACCGCCCCAGGGAACGTGCCAGGCGCTCCATGTCGCCGCTGCCCTTGGCCGCCCCGGCGTTGGGCGGCGCGACCTTGAGCGGCAACGTGTACCAGAGGAACTCGCAGACGTCGAGCTGGGTCACCGTCTCCAGCGGCTCCCCACCCGTCAACCATTCGACGGCGGTCCTGGCCTCCTCGGCCAGATCCGGGTGAGATCGCTCCAACTCGGCGAGAAGGGCGGTGACATCCGGTGCACTCATGCCTCGAAGTTTGCCGTATCGACCCCGGGCCTGACGATGACCGAATCCGGTGCGTATTGGGTCTTGCACAGCGACTACCTAAGAAACCCCTATTGAGCCGACTGTAACGTGATCATATCCACCGTTTCTCGAACAACATGCGGGCCTTCCAGTCCACGTACGGGATCAGCTCGGCGGAGAGAATGGGGTGCAGCCACCAGAAGTTGATGAGCGCGAGCAGGGCGAACGCGCCGACGACGGCGGCGCCGAGGGTGCGCCGCATCGGCGCCGCGCCCTTGACGGCCGGCGTGGACGGCCCGATCAGTAGCCCGGCGCACAACGTGATGGCCAGCACCATGAACGGCACCATCGGGATGGCGTAGAACAGGAACATCGTGCGGTTGTCGGCGATGGCGAAGTAGAACCACGGCAGCCAGCCCATCGCGTACGCCAGCAGCACGGCCCCGGCCCGCCAGTCGCGGGAGGAGAAGTACCACGCCACCAGCGCCACCAGCGCGGCCACCGCGCCGAACCAGATCACCGGCGTGCCCACGCCGAGCACGGCCTGCGAGCAGTCCTTGACGCCGCACGTGTTCTGCTTGCCCTCGTAGAAGAAGGCCACGGGGCGCAGCAGCAGCGGCCAGGACCACGGCTCCGACATGTACGGGTGCGAGGTCTCCAGCCCGCTGTGGAAGGTGAAGACCTGCCACTGGTACTGCACCCACGACCGCATCGAGTCGAAGACGAAGAAGAGCGGGTTGCCCGGCGAGGTGGCCTGGTCCCAGTTGCGCCCGTAGCCGGAGGCGTTGACGAACCAGCCCGTCCAGGTGGCCATGTACGCCACGAACGGCACGACGCCGAACGCCACGACCCCCTGCGGCACGTCCTTGTTGACCGCCCCCAGGTAGGGCCGGCGCAGCCCCACGGCGCGGCGGGCGCCGAAGTCCCACATCAGCGACATGATCGCGAACGCGACCGCGAAAGCCAGGCCCGACCACTTGACCGACATCGCGAAGGCCAGGCACACCCCGGCCCCGATCCGCCACCACCTGATGCCCAGCGACGGGCCCTGCGGCGACACGGGCGAGCCCTCGTACCACGTGACCAGCTTCTCGCGCGCGCGGTCGCGGTCGACCACCAGGCAGGCGAACGCCGCCAGCACCCAGAACATCAGGAAGATGTCCAGCAGCGCCGTGCGGGAGAGCACGTAGTGCAGGCCGTCGAGCGCCAGCAGCAGGCCGGCGAAGCAGCCGAGCAGCGTCGAGCGGGTCATCCGGCGGGCCACCCTGGCCAGGATGAAGATGGACAGCGTGCCGACCACGGCGGCGGCGAAGCGCCAGCCGAACGGGTTGAGCCCGAACAGCCACTCGCCGATGCCGATCATCCACTTGCCCATGGGCGGGTGCACCACGTAGGAGGCGCACTTGCCGAGGTCGTCCGGCGTGCACGCCTGCCAGATGTCGGTGTTCCCCGCGATGATCGCCTTGTCGGCGTCCTTGATCGTGACCTTCTCGACCCCGTGGGTGATGAGCGAGAAGGCGTCCTTCATGTAGTACGTCTCGTCGAACACCACGGCCTTGGGGTGACCGAGCTGAACGAAGCGGAGGATCCCGCCGAACAGGGTGACGAGCAGTGGCCCCACCCATCCCCACAACACGCTGCCGCGCATGGGGGGTACGACCCGATCGCGTACGGACCGCGTCCTGGGATGGCTCTCGCCGACCTCTGAGCTCTCGTAGGCCTGGTACGGGGAATCGGTCACCGCCATTCGGACATCGTACGGGCCCCAGAGCGGTGGTTACCAAGGAAACACGGTCTATTTGGGATGCCCTGCAACAATGGTCGGGTGACTGGGAACGGCAGGTTGGTGCTGGCAGGAGCCCCCATTGGCCAGGTCGGAGACGTCTCGCCGCGGCTGCGTGAGCTGCTGGCGGGCGCCGACGTGGTGGCGGCCGAGGACACCAGACGGCTGCGCAGGCTCGCGTCCGACCTCGGCGTCGAGCTCACCGGCAGGGTGGTGTCCTACTACGACCAGAACGAGGCGGGCCGGGCCCAGGAGCTCGTCGAGACGCTGAAACAGGGCCGCACGGTCGTGGTGATCACGGACGCGGGCATGCCGGGCGTGTCCGACCCCGGCTACCGGCTGACGCAGCTCGCGGTCGAGGCAGGCATCACGGTCACCGCACTGCCGGGGCCGAGCGCCGTCACCACCGCGCTGGCCGTGTCGGGGCTGGCCAGCGACCGGTTCTGCTTCGAGGGCTTCCCGCCGCGCAAGACCGGCGAGCGGGCCCGCCGCCTGGGCGCGCTGGCGGCCGAGGAGCGCACGATGGTCTTCTTCGAGTCGCCGCACCGGCTGGAGGAGTCGCTGCGGGCCATGGCCGAGGCGTTCGGGCCCGACCGGCGGGCCGCGGTGTGCAGGGAGCTGACCAAGACCTACGAGGAGGTGCGCAGGGGCGGGCTCGGCGAGCTGGCCGAGTGGGCGGCGCCGGGCGTCAAGGGCGAGATCACGATCGTCGTGGCGGGGTTCGCGCCGGGGGAGGCCGAGCCCGACCTCGACGCCCTGGCCGCGGAGGTGGACCGCAGGGTCGCCGAGGGGGAGCGGCGCAGCCTGGCCGTGGCCGAGGTGGCCAAGGGCGCGGGCGTGCCCAGGCGAGAGCTGTACGACCTGGTTCACAGGAGAACCGCCACGCCATAGGGTGCGCATCGTGAGGAACTGGGGGGTGCCGGCACAGCGACTGATCCCGCCGATGCAGGGCGGCGCCCTCCTGGGCTGGCTGGCGCCGCTCGCGGTGGCGATCTTCGGCGGGATCCTGCGGTTCGTCCGGCTGGGCGAGCCCAGGGCCGTCGTCTTCGACGAGACGTTCTACGTCAAGGACGCCTACTCGCTGATCGTCCACGGCGTCGAGATGGCCACGCTCGGCGACGTCAAGAACCCCATCGCCGACCAGCGCCTCATCGCCGGGAACCTGGACATCTTCAAGCAGTGCGGGCAGCCGTCCGAATGCGCCTCCTTCGTCGCCCACCCGCCGCTGGGCAAGTGGATGATCGGCGCGGGGGAGTGGCTGTTCGGCATGGACCCGTTCGGCTGGCGGTTCGCCGCCGCGCTGGCCGGCACGCTGTCCATCCTCGTCATGGCCAGGGTGGCGCGCAGGATGACCCGCTCGACGCTGCTGGGCTGCCTGGCCGGGCTGCTGCTGGCGCTCGACGGGCTGCACCTGGTGCTGTCGCGGACCGCGCTGCTGGACATCTTCCTGATGTTCTGGGTGCTGTGCGGGTTCGCGTGCCTGGTGGCCGACCGCGACTGGGCGCGGCGCAAGCTGGTCGGCTGGTACGAGAGCGCGCCCGTCACCGAGCTGGGCCCGCGGCTGGGGCCGCGGCCGTGGCGGCTGGCGGCGGGGGCCTGCCTGGGCGCGGCGTGCGCGGTCAAGTGGTCGGGGATCTTCTTCCTCGTCGCCTTCGCCGTGCTGTCGATCATGTGGGACCTGGGGGCCCGGCGGGCGCTGGGGCTGCGCGAGCCGTACCGGGGGGCGCTGTCGTACGACCTGCCGGGCGGGTTCGCGGCCATGACGCTCGTGCCCGCGCTGGTGTTCACGGCGTCGTGGGCCGGCTGGTTCGCCTCCGCCGACGGCTGGGGCCGCAACTGGGACCGGGCCACCTCCTCGGGGCCCGTGTTCTTCGTGCTCGACTCGGTGCGGTCGTGGGTGCAGTACCAGACGCAGGTGCTCGGCTTCCACAGCGGCCTGGAGGACTACCACCCGTACATGTCGGAGCCGTGGACCTGGCCGCTGCTCTTACGGCCGGTCTCCTTCCACTACCCCACCGGCCTGCCGCCGTCGTCCTGCGGCGCCGGCCAGTGCTCCCAGGCCGTGCTCGGGGTCGGCACCCCCGCGCTCTGGTACGCCGCCGCGCTCGCGCTGCTCGGGCTCGTCGCGTGGTACGTCTCCTCCCGCGACTGGCGGGCCGGGGCGACGCTGCTGGCCTTCGCGGCCGGCTGGCTGCCGTGGTTCTACTACGCCATCGCCGACAACCGCACGATGTACCTGTTCTACATGATCCCCGTGGTGCCGTTCATGGTGCTGGCGCTGGTGCTCATGGCGGGGCTCATCCTCGGCAGGCAGGACGCCCCCGCCACCCGGAGGGCGACGGGGGCCGCGGTCGTGGGCGCGGTCGCGCTCGTCGTGCTGGTCAACTTCTGGTGGCTCTACCCGGTGCTGACCGCCGAGACGATCACGCAGTCACAGTGGTGGGCTCGGATGCTGATGAGCTCTTGGGTGACCGCCGCCCCCAAGTGACCCCGCGGCGCAGCGTGATCGCCGCCGCGATGCAGGCCAGGGGGACGGCCGGAAGCACGTACCGGTAGTCGAACTCCGCCGTGGCCGCCGGCGCCAGCAGCAGCCCGACCGCGCCCAGCCACGGCAGCACCACCGGCCCGCCGAACTTCCGCCAGCGCACCGCCACGCCGTACAGGCCGATCAGCAGGATGCCGCCGACCATGATGCCGCGCAGGTAGAAGACCTTCTGGTAGCTGCTCATGATCGTGGCCCACGGCTGCACGATCCGGGTCTCCGGCGGGCCCTGCTCGTAGCTGAAGGCGTCGGTGTCGGTGCGGCCGCCCGCGTACGACGCCCACTTCGGCAGCCGCTTGGGCTGGCCGGTGTCGTCCAGCTCCACGTACGGCTTGAACTGGTACATGTTGTAAGTCGACTCGTCGGGGAAGCGTGGACGTGCCCAGTGAAAGGAGCGGAAGAAATCGCGCGCCACGACCTGCAGGTAGTCGCCCGGCTGCGACAGGATCGCCCGGGTGGCGAACTTGCTGGCCGCGTCGTTGGTGATCTCGCTCCACTTCTTGTTGATGCCCCACCGGTGCAGCACCTCGCCGGTGCCGGTGCCGTCGCCGTTGCCCTGACCCCACAGGTACCACTGGGCGTAATCCTTGCGCTGGCTGACCGGGTCGTTGATGCACAGCAGCAGAAGCTGGACCTCTTTGTACTTGTCGATGTCCATCTTGTTGCAGTCGGCGAAGATGGCGGTGCGCATGTAAAGGATGAGGCCGTCGCTGTTGGTCATCGCGAACTTGCCGTACGCGGAGGCGAACCACCCCATGTACGCCATCACCGGGATCGCGCAGGCGGTGATCACGGCGGCGATCGGCCGCCAGCCGGTGCGCTTGACCAGCAGGTAGAGCACGACCAGCGCCAGGATCGGCAGCCCGATCGAGCGGGTCAGCCAGGTCAGCGCCAGCAGCAGCCCGAGGACCGCGCCCGCTTTCCACGTCAGCCGCCGCTTCCACAGCACCATCGTGATCACGCCCACCACGAGCAGCATGAACAGGGTGTCGGACATCACCATCTGCTCGAGCTGGATCTGGTAGGCGTCGAACAGGACCGGCGCCGCGGCCAGCGTGGCCCCCCACTTCGGCAGCCTGAACTTGATCCGTAGCAATGCGTAGATCAGGCAGGCCGTGGCCAGGCCCATGAGGTGCTGCGTGAACGTCACCAGGCTGAAGCTGTGGAACGGCTGGAGCAGCATCAGCCAGAAGCTGTAGCCGTCGGGCCTGATCGGGTGCGGCCGCGGGTGCAGCGCCACCGAGACGTACTCGTAGGAGTCGTTGAACCACATGGCCGGGCCGTAGCCGAGCATGGTGATGAGCCGCAGCACGGCGCCCACGCCGAAAGCCGCGGCGAACACCCGATGCCTGCGCACCATGGCCAGCAAACGGGCCATCCTGCCTGGGGCGGAGGGGTCCACAGGGGTAATCTCCGCGACGCTCACCATGCTGTAAAGAATGCCAGTCGTTTCCAGGTCTGTGCCCGAGCACGGGCCCGTTCAGGGCATGATGGTTCACTGGAAGAGCCTTAACTGAAGGGTAGACACGTGGAACTGACGGTGGTCATGCCCTGCCTCAACGAGGCGGAGACCGTGGAAGTCTGTGTACGCAAGGCATTGGCGTGCATGGAGGAGCACGGCATCGAGGGCGAAGTGCTGATCGCCGACAACGGCAGCACGGACGGCTCGCAACAGCTCGCCCGAGACGCCGGGGCCCGCGTGGTCCATGTGGACGAGAAGGGATACGGAAACGCCCTCATGGGCGGCATCAGGGCGGCGCGCGGCAAGTACGTCATCATGGGCGACGCCGACGACTCCTACGACTTCACCGCGCTGCTGCCGTTCGTCGAGCAGCTTCGCGACGGCGCCGACCTGGTCATGGGCAACCGCTTCAGGGGCGGCATCTCCCCGGGAGCCATGCCGCCGCTCCACCGCTACCTGGGCAACCCGGTGCTGTCGTTCATCGGGCGGCTGTTCTTCCCCTCGGCGATCAAGGACTTCCACTGCGGGCTGCGCGGCTTCCGCCGTGACTCGATCCTGCGGCTGCAGCTCCAGACGGGCGGCATGGAGTTCGCCTCCGAGATGGTGGTCCGCTCCACCCTGGCCGGCCTCGACGTGCGCGAGGTCCCGACCACGCTCTCGCCCGACGGCCGCTCCCGCCCGCCGCACCTGCGCTCCTGGCGCGACGGCTGGCGTCACCTGCGCTTCCTGCTCCTCTACAGCCCGAAGTGGCTGTTCTTCTACCCCGGCGTGCTGATGATGATCGTCGGGCTCGTCGCGGGCACGGCGCTGGTGTTCGGGCCCGTGGAGATCGGCGAGCTGGCCTTCGACGTCGACACCCTGGTCGGATCGGCCGCCCTGGTCGTGATCGGCTTCCAGGCGGCCCTGTTCGCGGTGTTCACGAAGGTGTACGCGGCGGAGGAGGGCTTCCTGCCGGAGTCGCCGCGGATCAGGCGGCTGATCGACATCGTGAGCCTGGAGAAGGGGCTCGTCGTCGGCGGGCTGCTGGCGCTGGCCGGCCTGGTCGGCCTGGTGATGTCGCTGGTGCACTGGCAGGTGCGCGACTTCGGCGAGCTGGACCCGCGCGAGTCGCTGCGCATCGTGGTGCCCGCGGCCACGGCGCTCATCATGAGCTTCCAGACGATCTTCGCGTCGCTGTTCATCAGCATCCTCGGCATCCGCCGCACCCGCGAGACCCCCATCGACAACGCCGCCGCCGCGGCCGAGGAGGCCGCCGCCGCGATCTCCCTGGAAGACTCCGCGCCCTCTCTCGGGAACGCCAAGAGTTAGGGAGAGTTTTACGCGCCGCCGTGGCCGGCCACCCGCCGTCGCCGGCGGGCGTCCGTCCAGGGAAACGGCCTCTGACCGGTCAGAGGCGCGCCGCCGTTACGGGGCGCGCCGTCGGCCGTTGCCGTGGCCGGGCGCGACTACGTCACCGGGCAACCCGGGCTCGCGTGACGGCGGGTGCGCGGTGAAGGGTCACAGGCCGTTTCCTGGAGGGCCGTCAGCCGAAGTGCGGCGGGTGGTGAGCCACGGCACCGCGTAACAAATGAATCTCGCAGACCCGTAGGCTGAGCATCATGACCCAGCACATTCTTACCGCCGTGGCGTGGCCGTATGCGAACGGGCCCCGCCATATCGGGCACGTATCGGGGTTCGGCGTGCCGTCCGACGTCTTCAGCCGTTACCAGCGGATGGCGGGCAACAACGTGCTGATGGTCTCCGGCACGGATGAGCACGGCACCCCCATCCAGGTCCAGGCCGACAAGGAGGGCGTGAGCGCGAAGGAACTGGCCGACCGCTACAACCGCGTCATCGCCGAAGACCTGACCGGCCTCGGCCTGTCCTACGACCTGTTCACCAGGACCACGACGAAGAACCACTACGCCGTCACGCAGCAGATCTTCAAGGGTCTCTACGACAACGGCTACATCTTCCCCAAGACCACGATGGGCGCCATCTCGCCCTCCACCGGCCGCACCCTCCCCGACCGCTACATCGAGGGCACCTGCCCCATCTGCGGCTACGACGGCGCGCGCGGCGACCAGTGCGACAACTGCGGCAACCAGCTCGACCCGATCCAGCTCGTCAACCCCAAGAGCCGCATCAACGGCGAGACGCCGGTGTTCGTCGAGACCGAGCACTTCATGCTCGACCTGCCCGCCTTCGCCGAGGTGCTCGGCTCCTACCTGCAGTCCAAGCAGGGCGAGTGGCGCCCGAACGTGCTGAAGTTCGCCCTCAACCTGCTCGGCGACCTCCAGCCCCGGGCGATCAGCCGCGACCTCGACTGGGGCGTGCCGATCCCGCTCGACGGCTGGCGCGACCAGCCCAACAAGCGGCTGTACGTGTGGTTCGACGCGGTCATCGGCTACCTGTCCGCCTCCATCGAGTGGGCCAGGCGCTCGGGCGACCCCGACGCGTGGCGCCAGTGGTGGCAGAACCCCGACGCCCGCGGCTACTACTTCATGGGCAAGGACAACATCGTCTTCCACGCCGAGATCTGGCCGGCGATGCTGTTCGGCTACAGCGGCATCGGCGCGCGCGACGGCTCGCCTGGCTCGCTGGGCGCGCTCGACGTGCCGTCCGAGGTGGTCTCCAGCGAGTTCCTGACGATGGAGGGCAGGAAGTTCTCCTCCTCCCGGCAGGTCGTCATCTACGTGCGCGACTTCCTGGCCCGCTACGACGCCGACGCCCTGCGCTACTACATCGCCGTGGCCGGCCCCGAGAACCAGGACACCGACTTCACCTGGCAGGAGTTCGTCAACCGCAACAACGGCGAGCTGGTCGCGGCCTGGGGCAACCTGGTCAACCGGTCCATCTCGATGGCGGCGAAGAACTTCGGGGCGGTGCCCGAGCCGGGAGACCTCACCGACGCCGACAGGGCGCTGCTGGAGCGCTCGCGCAACGCGTTCGGGCCCGTGGGGTCGGAGCTGGGCCGTTCGCGCTTCAAGAACGCCATCACGGAGGCGTTCGACGTGGTGCGCGAGGCCAACAAGTACCTCGCCGACCAGGAGCCGTGGAAGCTCAAGGACGACCCGGAGCGGCAGAAGTCCATCCTGCACGTCGCGCTGCAGGTCGTGGACGACGCCAAGACGATGCTCACGCCGTTCCTGCCCAGCTCGTCCAACAAGGTCTTCGCCATGCTGGGTGGCGAGGGCGTCTGGTCGGGCATGCCGGAGATCCGCGAGGTCGACGAGGACGGCGGCACCCCGTACCCGGTGATCACGGGCGACTACGCCGACGGCGCCGCCCGCTGGGAGCACCGGCCGATCAGGCCCGGCACCCCCCTGGCGCCGCCCGTGCCGCTGTTCAAGAAGCTCGACCCGAAGGTCATCGACGAGGAGCTGGCCCGGCTGGGTGAGTGACGGCGGTCTCGGCGCGCCGGCCGGCTGAGTGGCGGTGGTCTCGGTGCGGTGGCCGGGTGAGTGACGGCGGCCTCGGCGCGGCGGCTAGGCTTTGATGGCGTGACCAAGCTTCCCGCCGTGCCAGAGCCGCTCTCCTCACCCGTGTTCGACAGCCACTGCCACCTCGACATCATGGTCGGCAACAGGCAGGCGTCGTCGGGCGACCCGGTGGCGCAGGCCGCGCAGGCCGCCTCGGCGAGCGTGCGGAGCATCCTCGACGACGCTCGGGCCGTGGGCGTGACGAGGCTGGTCACGATCGGCTACGACCTGGCCTCCTCCCGCTGGAACGCCGAGGTGGCCGCCGGGCAGGAAGGCGTGTACGCCGGGGTGGCCATCCACCCGAACGAGGCGCACGAGGCCACCGCGGAGGTGCTGGCCGAGATCGAGGCGCTGGCCGGGCGGCCCGAGGTGCGCGCGGTGGGGGAGACGGGGCTCGACTACTACCGCGACTGGGCGAGCAAGGACGACCAGCACGCCAGCTTCCGCGCGCACATCGAGATCGCCAAGCGCACCGGCAAGGCGCTGGTCATCCACGACCGCGAGGCGCACGACGACGTGCTCAAGGTGCTGGCCGCCGAGGGCGCGCCGGACAAGGTGGTCTTCCACAGCTTCTCCGGCGACGCCGAAATGGCGAAGAAGTGCGTCGAAGCCGGATATTTCATGTCGTTCTCCGGGCCTGTGACGTACAAGAACGCCGGCTACCTCCGCGAGGCGGCCGAGATCGCGCCCGCCGAGCTCATGCTGGTCGAGACCGACGCCCCCTACCTCCCCCCGGTCCCGCACCGCGGCAAGCCCAACGCGCCCTACCTCATCCCCCTCACCCTGCGTTGCCTGGCCGAGGTCAAGAACGTCCACCCGGACGAGTTGTGCGAGGCGATCAGCGTCAACGGAGTCACAGTTTTCGGCGAGTGGTGACCAACTTTTCGCGAACTCCGGGATACAAGGACCGGACAAGCGTAAAGTTCGGGCCGTCCGGCACCACATCGGAGGTGGCTCGTGCGAGGAAAGAGGCGTGCGCCCCGACCGCCCGTTCCATGGCGTTCCCCGTGGACGCCGGTCGTGTGCGTGGCGGGGGTGGTGGCCGTCGGAGCGCTCGTCGTGGTGTCGTTCCTGGTCAAAGAGGTCATCGTGGTGGTCGATGGCGAGCGCAGGCATGTCCGGGCGTTCGGTGGAACGGTCCAGGAAGTGCTCGCCGACGCCGAGGTGTCGGTGGGGTACGGCGACGTCGTCCGGCCGTCCATCCAGGCGGCGGTCGACGACGGCGCCACGATCGAGGTACGCCGCGCCCGTCCCCTCACCCTGACCCTCGACGGCCGCACCAGCACGCACCTGGTCACCGCCACGAACGTGGGCGACGCCCTGGCGGAGCTGGACATCGCCCCCGCCGCCGGCAAGCTCTCGGCCCCGCCCGGCGACAAGGTGCCGCTGGAGGGCATGGAGCTGACCGTGTACACGCGGCGGAAGGTGTACGTGGTGGCCGGCACCACGCGGGTGACCTCGCGTACGACGGCCAGGACGGTGCGCGAGGTGCTCAAGCAGAAGCGCATCGCGCTGCGCCGCGGCTACCTGGTGAACCCGCCGCTGAGCAGCTTCCCCAAGGACGGCACGGTCATCACGGTCACCCCGCCGAGGACCGTGCAGATCCAGCCCGAGGTCGCCGAGCTCGACTGGGAGGCGCTGGCCGAGTGCGAGTCGCACGGCGACCTGGAGGCGTACAACCCGGACGGGCCCTACTACGGCCTGTACCAGTTCAGCCTGCCCATGTGGCAGGCGGTGGGCGGCATGGACACGCCGAGCACCTGGCCGGAGGAGGAGCAGACGTACCGGGCGCAGGTCCTCTACCAGCAGGTGGGCGGCAGGTGGCAGGGCCAGTGGCCGCACTGCGGCGACCGCCTGTTCACCATGAACGCCCGCCGCCCCGCTTCCTGACCGCCCTGCCCGCCCCGCTTCCTGACCGCCCCGCCCGCGCCGCCTCCTGACCGCCCCGCCCGCGCCGCCTCCTGACCGCCCCGCCCGCGCCGCCTCCTGACCGCCCCGCCCGCGCCGCCTCCTGACCGCCCCGCCCGCTCGCCACCGGCGGCACCGCTGAGCGCTCGCTAACCGGTGTCGCCATCGGCGGCACCGCTCAGCGCTCGCTAACCGGCGAGCGAGACGCCGAAGTCGGCTCCCTTCGGTGGCTGGACCGGTTGCGGCGCCGCCTCGTCGTTGCGGGCCGCCACCGCGACCTTCCCGTACGGCGCGGCGTCCGGCTGCCCCACGTACAGCTTGTTGCCGCTGAAGGCCACCGACCAGCCGAACAGCCCGTCGGCGGTCGCCAGCTCCCGGACCTCGGCGGCGTCCTTCCAGGAGACGACCCGGACACCACCGCCGTACGGGGCGCCGATCGCCAGCCGACCGTCCGCCGAGACGGCCATCGAGAACCCGAACGCCTGCTTGCCCCCCTGCGTCACCCTCCTCGTGGGCTTGCGCGCGGGATCGAGGAGCTGGACGTACCCGGGCCCGGGCGAGCCGACGGCGTAGCCGGAGCCCTCGGCGTACACGACCGCGTACCCGAACCGGTCGCCGGAGGCGTTCGTCGGCGAGTCCAGCTTGAACGAGGTGATCCGCGGCGCCAGCACGTCGTCGATGAACACCACCGAGCCCGAGTCGATCTTCCCGGCCTCGATCTGGCGGCCCGCACCGTCGTCGTTCTCGTACGGCACGCCGACGACCAGCCCGTTCTCCGGCCCGAACGCCATCGACCAGCCGAACTGGTCGCCCACCTCGCTGTTGCCCCGCACGTCCACGGTCTCCTGGCTGACCCTGCGCAGCTCGCCCGCGCCCTTGCGCACGTAGACGGCGCCCACGTCGAGGAGCCGGGCCTCGTCCTCGTACGGCGCGCCGATCGCCACCAGGTCGCCACGCGCGGCCATCGACCAGCCGAAGTGCGCGAACCGCTGGGGCTGCGGCGCCGTCAGGCGCTCGGGGGCCGCCGACCCGCCGCCGTAGACCACGTACGCGGCGCCGGCGTCCTCGGTGCCGTCCACGTCCGCGTACGGGGCGCCGATCACCAGGTCGGCGCAGGCGTCGCCGTTGACCTGCGCCAGCCGTACGGACCAGCCGAAGCCGTCGCCCCTGGCCAGCCCGGGAACGCCGACCGGCACCACCTTGCCGCCGGACAGCACGTGCACCGCGCCCTTCTGGTCGTCCGCGAACGGATCGCCCACCGCCACGTCGTCCACGCCGTCACCGTCGAAGTCGGCGGCTCCGGAGCAGGCCGCCGCCGTGGCGGGGGTCACGGCGGACGCAGGGGGGACCGCGGCCGAGGCGGGGGTCACGCTCGCCGTGGCCGTTCCAGCCATGACGGCGAGCGCGGCGAGCGCGGTGAGGGCCGCTCTGAGCGTCACAGCGCCACCTCGATCAGCTTGCCGTTCTCCAGCAGGGTCGCCGTCAGCTTCATCGGCTTGCGGTACATGGCCAGGTCGAACACGAAGGCGCTGTCCACCCGCGCACCGGGCAGGATGGCCGGCGGCAACGTGACGGGGGCCGGGTCGTGCTCGCCGCCCCGGTCGTCGACCATGGTCACCACGGGCTGGACCAGCACCCTGCGCTCGCCGCCCGGGTTGAGCATCGTCCAGCGGATCACGCAGAGCTGGCCCTTGGCGGACGTGATGCCCTCGAACTCCTTCGCCCCGCACTCCGGCGCCCCGGTCACGATCGCGACGGGGTCGTCGAAGCTCGCGCCCAGCGCGAACCTGCGGCCCACGTCGTTCGGGCTGGGGCTGCCCGCGGCCTGGGTCGGGGTGCCGGGGGTCACGGTGGTGGTCGTGTCACGGGCCGAGGTGACGATCAGTACGGCCACGGTCACCACGATGGCCAGCACGGCGGCCGCGGCGGCGATGAGCCACCGGGTGCCGGGCGTGCGCGCGCCGCCGATGGTGTCGTCCTCGTCGGCTCGCTCGGCTCGCTCGGCTGGGGAGCCCAGCGTGCCTGGGTGCGTGTCCGACCCTAAGCCGGCCGCCTGCGGCAGGCGCCCCACGGCTGCGTCCTGCCGCGCGGGCTCCGGCGCGGTACGCCGGCGAGCCGGCTCCATGCCGGCATCCTGACGTGGCGCCTCTGCCCCCTGGCCGTGCGCGGGCCGCCAGGCGGTGCCCTGCAGTTCGGGGCCTGGCCGGGAGTCGCGCTGTTCAGGGCCTGGTCGGGAGTCCTGCCGGGACTGCGCGGGCTCGTCTCGCGACTGCCCGGGCTCCTGCTCCGGCTCCTGCCGGGAGGCCTTGCCCGAGCGGAACAGCCCGAGCCGCCGCCGAGGAGCCTCCGCCTGCCCGGGCACCTGCCAGCGCGCCAGCTCCTCCCTGGCCGCCTCCTCCTCCCGCCGGGCCCGCTCCTCCAGGGACGACGGCGGCGCGCTCGCCGCCGCGCCGGACCCGCGCGCGCTCGCGGGATCCGGCACGCCGGCGGAGCCGGGCACGCTCGCGGAGGCCGGCGCGGTGGACGGACCGCCAGGACCGGTCGCCGGGTCAGCGGCTCCGGGGGCCGCGTGGGTTCTCCCTCTCCGTCCGGTCGCGTCACTGGGCGGGGGCGTCGTGAAGGTGGCCGTGATGTCCGGCTCGTCCACCACGTTCGGCGGCGGCTGCCACTCGCTGAGCATCTCGTTCGCCACCAGCGTCGGCGGATCGGCCGCCGCCCGCATCGGCGCGCTCCCTCCCACCAGCGCGATCAGCAGATCCTGCGCGGTGGGCCGCAGGGCCGGGTCCATGGAGGTGGCCCGCCGTACGAGCTCGTTCAGCGGCGCGGGCAACGCCCCGAGGTCGGGCGGCGTGTTGAGCACCCGGGAGGCCATGGTGATGGGGTCGCCGCGCCCGAACGGATGCCGCCCGTTGCCCGCGTAGGCCACCAGGCAGCCCCAGGCGAAGATGTCGACCGCCGGGCTGACCGGCTCGCCGCGCACCTGCTCGGGCGCCCACCACCCCGGGCTGCCCAGCAGCTCGCCGGAGAGCGTGAACCCCGTCTCCCGGTCGAGCGCCCTGGCGATCCCGAAGTCGATCACCCGGGGCCCGGACAGGGAGAGGATCACGTTCGCCGGCTTGAGGTCCCGGTGCACCAGCTCCGCCACGTGGATGGCCGCCAGCGCGGCCGCGACGCCGAGCGCGACGCCGTGCAGCGGCCCCGGCTCCAGGGCGCCGTACGTCGTTATCTGGTCCGACAGCGGAGTGCCCGCGATGTACTCGGTCACCATGTACGGCCGGCCGTCCCCGGTGTTGCCGTTGTCCAGCACCTGGGCCGTACAGAACGACGCCACCCGGCGAGCGTTCGCGACCTCCCCATGAAACCGCGCCGCGAAGCCCTCCTGGTTGGCGAACTCGGCCTTGACCACCTTGAGCGCGACGAACCGCCCCGTCGGCGCCCGCGCGAGGAACACGGTCCCCATGCCGCCCTCGCCCAACCGGCCCAGCAGCCGGTACGGCCCGATCGCGCGCAAGTCGGTCGGCCGGAGCGGCGCGGCGCCCGTTGGTTCCATGAGCGACGTCCCTTCCTGTTCCACGCCATCCTCTCCTTTGGTCTCCCCATCCGCCATCGCACGTTCTTCGATGCGGGAGACTGGTTGGATGATGAGGCTGTTGGGCCCTGCAGAAATACGTATTTTGGCGAACAAGCTAGATCTACGTCCGACAAAAAAACTGGGCCAGAACTTCGTGATCGACGCAGGGACCGTCCGTCGCATCGTCCGCGTGGCCGACCTCTCGCCCGATGACGTGATCATCGAGGTGGGTCCGGGCCTGGGCTCGCTCACGCTCGCGCTCCTGCCGGCGGCCGCGCACGTGGTCGCCGTCGAGATCGACCCGGTGCTGGCCGGGCAGCTCCCCATCACGGTGGCCGAGCGCGGGGCCGCCGACAGTCTCACGGTCGTCAACGCCGACGCCATGAAGGTCACGCTCGACGACCTCTCGGGTCACAGCCCTACGGCACTGGTGGCCAACCTGCCGTACAACGTGGCCGTCCCGGTGGTGCTGCACCTCCTCGAGGTGTTGCCGTCGCTGCGCAAGGGCCTGGTGATGGTCCAGTCGGAGGTGGCGGACCGGCTGGCCGCCGGGCCGGGCTCGAAGGTGTACGGGGTGCCGTCGGTCAAGGCGGCCTGGTACGCCGACGTGCGCCGGGCGGGCCCCGTCGGCCGTACCGTCTTCTGGCCCGTCCCCAACGTCGACTCCGGCCTCGTCTCCCTGGCCCGCCGCGACCCGCCGGTCACGACGGCTTCGCGGGAGGAGGTGTTCGAGGTGGTGGACGCGGCCTTCGCGCAGCGCCGCAAGACCCTGAGGGCGGCGCTCGCCTCCTGGGCCGGCACGCCCGCCGACGCCGAGCGCACGCTGCGGGCGGCCGGGGTGGACCCGTCGGCGCGAGGCGAGCAACTCGACGTCACGGCCTTCGCCCGCATCGCCGAGCTCAGACCCTGACCATACGGGGGAGCGGTGCCCGCGGCCGCAGCGCCCTGTGACGCGGCAATCCCACCGCGCGAGGTCCTGCCGCGCGAGGTCCCGCCGCGCGAGGTCCTGCCGCGTGAGGGCGGTGCGCGCGAGCACCTGTCGGGCAAGGGGGGCGCCGCGCGAGGGCGGTGCGGCGCGAGGGCGGTGGGACGCGAGGGCGGTGGGGCGCGGGAGCCTCGCCCCCGAGGATGCGTCACTCGAAGGCGCTGATGGTCACCTCGGGCCGGTCCCGCTTGGTGTAGAGGTCCCAGGCGGTGCCGGCGATCAGGTCGGGGTCGAGAGTCCTGATGCCCACGTCGCCGAACCGCTCCGGCCGGGAGAGCACGTGCGTGTGGATGTCACCCCGCTCGACCAGCCCGCCGATGATCAGGCTCCCGGCGTAGACGCCCTTCCCGGCCAGCGCCGCGTTGAGCGTCAGTGAGTAGTTGCGCAGCGCCGCCGAGGAGATCGCCAGGCTGCCGAGTGCGGGCATCGGCATGACGGAGCTGAGCCCGCCGGCGAACAGCAGCCCGCCCTCGCCCCTCTCGACCATGCCGGGCAGCACCCTGCCGACCAGGTCGACCGCCGGATACACCACCTCCATCGCCTCCCGCACGTCGGCCGAGGTGATGGAGGTGATGGGGGCGGGGGCGACGTCCAGGTCGGCGGCCCCGGGCCCGTAGTAGAGAACGTCGATCGCGCCGAACCGCTCGCCGATCGCGTCCAGCGCGGTCGCCGCCCGGTCGCGGTCGCGCACGTCGGCGACGAACGCCGCCGCTTCCACCCCGGCCGCGGCCAGCGACGCCACATAACCGGCGTGGCGGGCGTCGCTGCGGGAGACGAGCGCCACGGCGTATCCCTCGCGTCCGAACCGGTGGGCGATGGACATGCCGAGCCCCGGCCCGGCTCCGATGACGGCGGCGGTCTTGCGTGCTGCTGCGGGCATGACGATGCCTTCCCTTCAACTAAATCGAGGGTTCCCTCAACTTGATGGGCCGACCGTACCACAAAACTTGAGGCAGCCCTCGATTTCGTATGATGGAGGAATGGCAGCCGGAACCAAGCCGCTGCGGTCGGATGCCGCGCGCAATCGCGACAAACTGCTGGTCGCCGCCACCCAGCTCTTCGCCGAGCGCGGCCTCGACGTGCCCCTGGAGCACGTCGCCCGCCGCGCCGGCGTCAGCATCGGCACCCTCTACAACCACTTCCCGACCCGCGAGGCCCTCCTCGGGGCGGTCATGCCCCAGCGGCTGGCGGTCCTGGAGCAGATCACCGCGACCGCGCTGGCCGACCCCGACCCCTGGGCCGGGTTCGTCGGCTTCCTCGAGGGGCTGTTCGCGCTGCAGTCCGAGGACCTCGGCCTGAACGAGGCCCTGACCCAGGGCTTCTCCCTGGCCAGTGACGTGAGCCAGGCCTGTCACCAGGGCTTCGTGGACGCCCAGCGGATCATCGAGCGCGCCAAGGCCGCCGGCCGGCTCCGCGCCGACTTCGGGTCCCAGGACCTGATCACCCTGATCTGGGCGATGTCCCAGGTCATCCGCGAGTCCATGGGCACCGCTCCGGGCGCGTGGCGCCGCTGCCTGGCGTTCTTCCTCGACGGCCTGCGCGCCGAGGCCGCGCACCCCGTGCCCGGCGAGGCCGCCGCCCGCTAGCGGCGGCCCCGGCAAATACCCACCAACTTGACTCTCCGCGCCGGGGAGCGGCCGGGACATGCGGTTCATATTTCAAGAACCGCATGTCAGGCCGGCGGGCACGGATAACATCGAGTGTCCTTGACCCCGGCAAGCGATGAGAGTGGCAGAAGATCGATGAGTTCGGTGACCGTACGTGTGCCCGCGAAGGTCAACGTGCAGCTTTCTGTCGGCCCGCTCAGGGAAGATGGCTACCACGACCTGGTCAACGTCTTCCACGCGGTATCGATCTTCGATGAGGTGGTGGCCAGGGAGTCCGAGTCGATCACCGTCCAGGTCAACGGCAAGTGGTCCGACCAGGTGCCCGTCGACGACACCAACCTCGCCATCCGGGCCGCCCGCGCCCTCGCCAAGCACGCGGGCCGCACCTACGGCGCCGACCTCGTCATCCAGAAGGACATCCCCGTGGCCGGCGGCATGGCGGGCGGCAGCGCCGACGCCGCGGGCGCGCTGGTGGCATGCAACGAGCTGTGGGGCCTGGGGCTGCCGTTCGAGGACCTGATGGAGATCGCCGGAGACCTGGGCAGCGACGTCCCGTTCTCGCTGATCGGCGGCACGGCCGTCGGCACGGGGCGCGGCGAGCAGCTCAGCGAGCTGCCCACCGGGGGCACGTTCCACTGGGTGTTCGCGCTGGCGAACGGCGGGCTCTCGACGGCCAGCGTGTACGCGGAATGCGACCGGCTCAGGGAGGCCTCCGGCGCCCAGGTGCCCTGGCCCCAGCTCAACGACTCGCTGATGGAGGCGCTCGGCACCGGCGACGCGTACGCCCTCGGCTCCAACCTCAGCAACGACCTCCAGGCCGCCGCGCTCAACCTTCGCCCCGAGCTCGCGCCGACCCTCGACGCGGGCCGCCAGCACGGAGCGCTCGGCGCGATCGTCTCCGGCTCCGGTCCCACCTGTGCCTTCCTGGCCATCGACGCCACCCACGCCCGCGACCTGGCGCAGAGCCTGACCGCGACGGGCGCGGCCCACACCGCGGTGGCCGCCCACGGCCCCGTCCAGGGCGCCGTCCTGGTCTGACCGGAGCGACCGGCGCCGGCTCGTTCCGTCCGAAGGACGGCGGGGAGGCCCGCGGGAAGCCGATACCCTGGGTAGGCCATGAATCTGGTCAATCTTGAAGCTGTTTCCCACGCTTACGGCCCCAAGCCGCTCCTCAGCGACGTCTCGCTCGGGGTGGAGGCCGGCGAGCGCATCGGCGTCGTCGGGCGCAACGGGGGCGGCAAGACGACGTTGCTGTCCGTGCTGGCGGGCACCGTGCGCCCCGACAGCGGTCGCGTCACGCACAACCGCGGCCTGCGCGTCGGCTTCCTGTCGCAGCAGGACACTCTGGACCCCGGCGCCACCGTGAGCGAGATCGTCCTCGGCGGCCTGGCCGAGCACGAGTGGGCGGGTGACCAGCGCGTACGCGAGATCCTCGCGAACCTGATCGGCGACCTCGACCTCGGCTCCAGGGCCGGCGACCTGTCGGGCGGCGAGCGCAGGCGCACGGCGCTGGCGAAGCTGATGATCGACGACCACGACCTGATCATGCTCGACGAGCCCACCAACCACCTCGACATCGAGGCCATCGCGTGGCTGGCCGGGCACCTGGCGGGCAGCAAGAGCGCGCTGGTGGTGGTGACCCACGACCGGTGGTTCCTCGACGCCGTCTCCACCCGCACCTGGGAGGTCGTGGACGGGCGGGTCGAGCGCTACGAGGGCGGCTACGCGGCGTACGTGCTGGCCAAGGCCGAGCGCGCGCGCATCGCGCAGGCCGCCGAGGAGCGCCGCCAGAACCTCATGCGCAAGGAGATCGCCTGGCTGCGGCGCGGCCCGCCCGCCCGCACGTCCAAGCCGAAGTTCCGGATCGAGGCCGCCCAGGCTCTGATCGCGAACGAGCCGCCGCCGCGCGAGGCCGTCGAGCTGATGCGCTTCGCCGCCGCCCGCCTCGGCAAGACCGTCTACGACCTCGAGGACGTCACCCTCCACGCGGGCGGCCCCGGCACGGGCCCGCTGGTGCTCGACCACCTGACGTGGCAGTTCGGCCCGGGCGACCGGATCGGGCTGATCGGGGTGAACGGGTCGGGCAAGTCGTCGGTGCTGCGGCTGCTCGCCGACACGATCAAGCCCGATTCCGGCCGGGTGGTCAGGGGCAAGACCGTCCGCCTGGCGCACCTGTCCCAGGAGCTCGCCGAGCTCGACCCGGCCCGGCGCGTGCTGGAGTCGGTGGAGGAGGTACGCAAGTACCTCCAGCTCGGCAAGCGGGAGTGGACCGCCTCCCAGCTCCTGGAACGCCTGGGCTTCCGCGGCGACGCGCAGTGGAAGGTGATCGGTGACCTGTCGGGCGGCGAGCGGCGGCGGTTGCAGCTCCTCCGGCTGCTCATGGACGACCCCAACGTCCTGCTGCTCGACGAGCCCACCAACGACCTCGACATCGAGACGCTCAACGAGCTGGAGGACCTGCTCGACGGCTGGCCGGGCACGCTGATCCTGGTCAGCCACGACCGCTACTTCCTGGAGCGGGTCACCGACCGGTGCGTGGCGCTCCTGGGTGACGGCAAGCTGTCGTTCCTTCCCGGCGGGGTGGACGAGTACCTCGAACGCCGCGCCGCGGGCACGGCGGTGACCGCCCGGCTCGGCGCCGGCGCCCCGGCGCCCGCGACGGAGGCCGGCGTGCCGGCCGCTCCCTCGGGTGCGGCGGCCGAGCAGGGCGGGCTGTCCGCCAAGGAGGAACGCGAGCTGCGCAAGGAGCTCAACCGCCTGGAGCGCCAGCTCGACAAGCTCAGCGACCAGGAGTCCCGCCTGCACGCCGCCATGGCCGACGCGGCCAGCGACTACGCCAAGCTCGGCTCGCTGGACGCCCAGCTACGCGAGATCACCGCCCAGAAGGACACGGTCGAGGCCGAGTGGCTGGAGGTGGCCGACCGCCTGGGCGACTGACGCCACGCCCGGGCGGCGCGCCGGAGGGCGGGTGGGATCCGGGAGGGGGCGGGCGGGGGTCAGAGCGGGGAGTCGAAGGGCGTGAGGAGGGTGCGGAGCAGCGACGCGAGAGCGCGCTGATCCGCCGCCCCCAGCCCCGACAACAACTCCCGCTCCCGCCGCAGCAGGTCGTCGAAGGCGGCGTCCACCCGGGCCAGCCCCGTGTCCGTCAGCGACACCAGCACCCCGCGCCGATCCTCGGGATCGGGCCGCCGCCGCACCAGCCCGGCCTGGGCGAGCCGGTCGATGCGGTTGGTCATCGTGCCGGAGGTCACCAGCGTGGCCCGCAGCAGGGCTCCGGGGCTGAGCTCGTAGGGCTTGCCGGCCCGCCGCAGGGCGGTGAGCACGTCGAACTCCCATGGCTCCAGATCGTGTTCGGCGAACGCCGCCCGCCGCGCACGGTCGAGATGCTTGGCGAGTCGTGACACTCTAGAGAGCACGTGGAGCGGCTCGACGTCAAGGTCGGGGCGCTCCGCTCGCCAAGCCGCGACGAGGCGATCGACCTCGTCTCTAGCATCCTCCGTCATGACACACAAGTGTACTGTCTTGACATCGAGATATCTCTCTCGATATCAATTATCTCTATGTCAAGAGATATTTGGGACCCTGTCACGTACGCGGTCTACGCGGACGAGCGGTCACGGCCGTTCATCGAGCTGATCTCCCGGGTCGGAGCCGTCGAGCCCGACTACGTCGTGGACGCCGGCTGCGGCGGCGGCGAGCTCACCGTGGAGCTGATCAGCCGCTGGCCCAACGCGACCGTGGAGGGCTTCGACTCCTCGCCGGCGATGATCACCAAGGCCCGCAAGCTCGGGTCGCCGGTCAGGTTCGCGGTGGCCGACGTCGCCATGTGGCGCCCCGACCGGCCCATGGACGTGATCGTCTCCAACGCCGTCCTGCAGTGGGTGCCCGCGCACCGCGACGTGCTGGAGCACTGGGTCGAGGAGCTGGCCCCCGGCGGCTGGCTGGCCTTCCAGGTGCCGGGGAACTTCGACGCCCCCAGCCACGTCGCGATCCGCGAGCTGTGCTCCTCCCGCGCCTGGTCCGACAGGCTCGGCGACCTCGCCAGGGGCATGCCCGTCGGGGAGCCGCTGGAGTACGTCGACCTGCTCAACCAGGGCGGCTCCCAGGTGGACGCGTGGGAGACGACGTACGTGCACGTCCTGCACGGCGAGAACCCCGTGCTCGAGTGGGTCTCCGGCACCGCCCTGCGCCCCGTCTTCGACCGCCTCGACCCCGACGAGCAGCGGCGCTTCAAGCAGGACCTCGCCAAGCCGCTCGCCGAGGCCTACCCGGCCAGGAGCTACGGCACGCCGTTCCCGTTCAGGAGGATCTTCGTGGTGGCGCAGAAGTGACGATCAAGGGACTGCATCACGTGCAGCTCGCCGCGCCCGAGGGCAGCGAGCCGGCCTTACGCGAGTTCTACGCGGGCGTGCTGGGCCTGCGCGAGGTGCCCAAGCCCGCCGGGCTGGCCGCCCGCGGAGGTGTCTGGTTCAGGGGCGAAGGGGTGGAGATCCACCTCGGCATCGAGGAGGGCTTCAGGCCCGCGCGCAAGGCCCACCCCGCCCTCCTGGTGGACGATCTCGACGCGTACGCGGAGAAAATGCCCGATGCGCGGGAAGACGCCCTGTTCCCGGGGTACCGACGCATCTATGTTTCTGACCCGGTGGGCAACAGAATCGAACTCCTGCAACCCGTGTGATGTTCACCTTGCGGTGGCATCATGGTCCGAAATCGGACACTTGTGAGGTGTAGTGGGCATCGAGATCGAGGACAAGTTCGACGTCCCTCCGGAGTTTGAGATCCCCGACCTCGGTGGTCTCGCGGACGTCGCCGGCCCCAAGAGCTACCAGCTGGTGGCTCTCTACTTCGACACCCCCGACCTGCGGCTGGCCGCGCGCGGTGTCACGCTGAGGCGAAGGCGGGGCGGCGCCGATGCCGGCTGGCACCTGAAGCTGCCCAAGGCCAAGGGCGTGCGCCAGGAGATCACCCACCCGCTCACCCGCAGCACCAAGCTCGTCCCCCAGGAGCTGGCCGAGCTCGTGCGCGCCTACACCCGCGGCGCCGAGCTGAAGGTGGTCGCCGAGCTGGAGACCCGCAGAAGCGTCACCGTCCTGAAGGACGGCGAGACCGGGCTGGTCGAGATCGCCGACGACCGCGTCAAGGGCACCGTGTACGGCGCCGAGCCCAAGATCGTACGCTGGCGCGAGGTCGAGGCGGAGCTGCTCGAAGGCGGTACCCGGCAACTGCTGGCCAAGGTCGGCAAGCGGCTCAGGAAGGCCGGCGCGAGCGCCTCGGAGTCCACCAGCAAGCTCGCGAAACTCCTCGAACCCGCCCCCCTGCCCACGGCCCCCACGGAACCGGGCAGCGCCGGTGAGATCGTCATCGGCTACCTGGCGGGCCAGGTCAAGGCCCTGCTCTCCCAGGACCCGCGCGTGCGCCGGGCGGAGGAGGACGCCGTCCACCAGATGCGCGTGGCCGCCAGGAGGCTGCGCAGCGCGCTCAAGGCGTTCAAGACCGTCGTGACGGACACCGGCGAGGTGCAGGAGGAGCTGCGCTGGCTCGGCACCGTGCTCGGCGAGGCCCGCGACCTGGAGGTGATCAGGGCCAGGTTCACCGAGGCGCTCGCCGGCCTGGCACCGGAGCTGGTCACGGGCCCGATTCAGGCCCGGCTCGGCTCGGACCTGCACAAACGCGAAGAAGAGGCGTACGAGCGGATCAAGGAGGCGCTCAGCGGCGACCGTTACTACGTGCTGCTCGACTCGCTCGACCGGCTCGTCGCCGCTCCGGCGCTGGGCAAGGCGGCGGCCAGGCCGGCGCAGACGGAGCTGCGCAGTGTCGCCGCCGCCACCTGGAAGCGGGTCACCAAGCGCTACGACGAGGCCCAGGCCATCGAGGACCTGGAGCGCCGCGAGCTCGCCATGCACGACGTGCGCAAGGCGGCCAAGCGCGCCCGCTACACCGCCGAGGCGCTCCAGCCGAGCCTCGGCTCCGACCTGGGCAAGCTCGCCAAGCTGGCCGAGAACGTCCAGGAGGTGCTCGGCACCTACCAGGACGGCGTGGTGGCGCAGGAGACGCTGGCCAAGGAGGCCGAGAGCGCCCGGCAGGCGGGCGAGGACACCTTCACGTACGGGCTGCTGATCGGGATCGAGCGCAACGCCGCCGAGCGGGCGCACGCCGAGTTCCCCCGGGTCTGGAAGGAGACCGTCAAAGCGGTTAGTAAGGTTCTATGAACCTTCCCACCATCCCCTTCGCACGCAGCAGTCTGCTCGAGGTGCCCGAGGCGTACCGGGAACTGCGGGCGGCGAAGGGCATCGCGAAGGTACGCACTCCGGCGGGCGACGAGGTCTGGCTGGTCAGCGGGTACGAAGACGCCCGCGCCCTGTTCAACGACGGCCGGCTCGGACGCTCTCACCCGGACCCGGACAACGCGCCACGCCTGTCGGGATCGCCGCTGCTCGGCGGCCCCCGCGGCGACGTGGCCACGGAGAAGGCCGAGCACGACCGCATGCGCAGGTTGTTCATGCCGGCCTTCTCCGCGCGCCGCATGAAGCGGCTCAGCGGGCACGTCGGCTCGCTGGTGGACGAGCGGCTGGAGCACCTCGCCAAGCTCACGCCGCCGGTGGATCTGCACGCCGAGCTGTCCTTCCCGCTCCCCGTGCTGGTCATCTGCCAGCTCCTGGGCGTCCCGTTCGAGGACAGGGAGTACTTCAGCGGCCTGTCGCACCGCATGGGCGACATGCGCGACCGGGAGCGGGCGCAGGCCGCCATGGACGAGATGAGCGCGTACACGGCGGGCCTGATCGAGCGCAAGCGGCGCGAGCCGGCCGAGGACGTCCTGTCGGACCTGGCCGGAGAGCTGGACGACGACGGGACGATCGCCGAGCTGGCCGGCTCGCTGCTGTTCGCCGGGCACGAGACGACCGTCAACCGCATCGACTTCGGCGTGCTGCTCCTGCTCGCCAACCCCGGCCAGCTCGACCTGCTCAAGGCCGATCCGGGGCTGGCGCCGGGGGCGGTCGAGGAGATCCTGCGCCTGGCCTCGCCCAGCCTGCACGGCCTGGCCAGGTACGCGCACGCGGACATCGAGATCGGCGGCCTGACGATCCGCAAGGGAGAGGCCGTCGTGATCACACCCGGGGCGGCCAACCGGGACGAGCGGACCTATCCGGATCCGGACGCGTTCGACCTGCGCCGCCCGCTGACCGACCCGCACCTGAGCTTCGGGTACGGCCCCCGCTTCTGCATCGGCGCCGGCCTGGCCAGGGTCGAGCTGGAGGCGGTCTTCGGCCGGCTGTTCCAGCGCTTCCCCACGCTGCGCCTGGCCGTGCCGGAGCGGGAGCTGCCCCGCACCGAGGGGAGGATCGCCGACGGGTACGCCGAGCTGCCCGTCACCTGGTGAGGCTCAGGTCGGGTAGCGCTCGACGCTGACGACCCGCCCACCGGCCCTGTGCAGCACCCCGAACGAGCCCTTGCGCAGGTGCACGTCCTTGCCGCTGAGGGCCTCGATCAGGCCGGGCAGCACCTTGCCGTGGCTGCACCCGGCCGCGGGCGCGGAGAGGTTCCCGACCAGCGCGGGGGTCTTCTCCGGGTCCTGGCTCTCCTCGCTGAGCAGCGGCTCGACCCTGATCTCCGCCCCCGCCTCGGCCGCGTACGGCTCCAGCGTCTGCACGCAGCGGGCGCTGGGCGAGCTCAGCAGCAGCTCGGGCCGGTAGGCGGGCAGCGCGGTGGCCAGGTTCTCCGCCTGGGAGGCCCCGTCGGCGTCGAGGGGCCGGGCGGCGTCGTCGCCCTGCCACTCGTTCCTGGAGCCGGCCGAGCCGTGCCGGACGAGGAGGAGGGGCACCGTGCCGAGCGGCGCGGCGCCCAGCGCCCGCAGCAGCCCGGCGTCCCACTCGTACGTCAGCAGCCGCCTGGCCTGCGCCACGGGCAGCCAGCGCAGCTCGTCCACCTCTTCGCCGGGCTCGAACCCGTCGTCGGCGACGGCCCGCGCCACCCAGTAGTCGACCCGCTTGAGCCGGCCGGCGCTCATGTAGTGGACGGGCGGCAGCGCGCGGCCGAGCAGCACGGTCAGGCCGGTCTCCTCGCGGACCTCGCGCAGGCCCGCGGCGATCACGTGCTCCCCGGGCTTCAGCTTGCCCTTGGGGAAGGTCCAGTCGTCATAGTCGGGGCGGTGGATGACGGCCACCTCGGGGCTGCTCTCGTCGCCCCTCCAGACCACGGCTCCGGCGGCGCGGAGCAGGTCAGTCATCAACGGTCCTCCATCGACGCGTACCGATGAGGCGGCTCTGCATGTCCTCGCCCTGATGGCGGACCCATGTGCCGTCGGAGTTGAGCCACCACGTGGTCGTGGTCTCGGCCATGGCCTGGTCCATCAGGTCGATGAGGTAGGCCTTGTGCTGCTGGGAGGTCACCTTGACCAGGGCTTCGACGCGCCTGTCCAGGTTCCTGCGCATCAGGTCGGCGCTGCCGATCCACACCTCGGGCCGCCTGCCCAGGCCGAACTCGTACACCCTGGAGTGCTCCAGGAACCGCCCCAGCACCGAACGCACGCGGATGTTCTCGGACAGGTCGGGGATGCCCGGACGCAGGATGCAGATGCCGCGTACCCACAGGTCCACCGGGACGCCTGCCCTGGACGCCCGGTAGAGCGCGTCGATGATCGGCTCGTCCACCAGGGAGTTCGTCTTGATCCTGATCCGCGCGGGCCGCCCGGCCTGCTGGTGGGCGATCTCCCGCTCGATCCTGGCCACCAGCCCGCTGCGCATCGAGTGCGGCGCGACCAGCAGCCGCCGGTAGGCGGAGTGGTGGGAGTAGCCGGTCAGGTGGATGAACAGGTCCGTCACGTCCTCGCCGACCAGCGGGTCGGCCGTGAGCAGGCCGAAGTCCTCGTACTGGCGGGCGGTCTTGGGGTTGTAGTTGCCGGTGCCGATGTGGCAGTAGCGGCGCAGCTCGCCCGAGGGCTCCTGGCGGACGACGAGGGCGAGCTTGCAGTGAGTCTTCAGCCCGACCACGCCGTAGACGACGTGGCAGCCGGCCCGCTCCAGCTTGCGGGCCCAGGAGATGTTGGCGTGCTCGTCGAAGCGGGCCTTGATCTCCACGACCACCACCACCTGCTTGCCCGCCTCGGCCGCGTCGATGAGCGCGTTGACGATGGGGGAGTCGCCGCTGGTCCGGTAGAGGGTCTGCTTGATCGCCAGGACCCTCGGGTCCTCGGCCGCCACCTCGATGAAGCGCTGCACGCTGGTGGCGAACGAGTCGTACGGGTGGTGCAGCAGGATGTCGCGCTCGCGCAGCGTCGAGAAGATGTCGTCCTCGGCGTTGATCACCTCGGCGGGCACGAACGGCCGGTAGCTCAGCTCGCCCCTGTCGAGGTCGGCGATGGCGTGCAGGCCGGTCAGGTCGAGCGGCCCCGGCAGCCGGTAGATCTCGTGCGGGGCCAGCTCCAGCTCCTCCACGAGCGGCGCCAGCACCTCGGGCGTGATCGTGTCCTCGACCTCCAGCCGCACGGGCGGCCCGAAGCGCCGCCTGAGCAGCTCCTTCTCCAGGGCCTGCATGAGGTTCTCCGTGACGTCCTCGTCCACGTCGAGATCCTCGTTCCTGGTCACGCGGAAGACGTGGTGCTGGAGGATCTCCATGCCCTTGAAGAGCTGCCCCAGATGGGCGGCGATGACGTCCTCGAGCGGTACGAACCGGTCCTTCGACGCCTGGACGAACCTGGGCAGCTGCGAAGGGACCTTGACCCGGGCGAACACGGTGTGCTCGGTCGCCGGGTTACGCACGAGGACCGCCAGATTCAGGCTGAGCCCGGAAATATACGGAAACGGGTGGGCGGGGTCGACGGCCAGCGGCGTCAGGACGGGCCTTATCCGCTCCCTGAACAGCTTGCGCAGCTCAGTACGCTCCTCGCGGCCCAGATCGTCCCACCGGACGATCTCGATGCCCTCGGTCGCGAGCTGCGGGCAGATCTGCCGGTGGAAGACCGCCGCGTGCCGCCGGGCCAGCTCGTCCGCGATCCCGGCGATCCGCACCAGCTCCTCGCGCGGCTTGAGCCCGCTCTTGGTGCGCAGCAGCAGGCCCGTGGCCATCCGCCGCTTGAGCCCGGCCACCCGGACCCGGAAGAACTCATCCAGGTTGCTGGCGAAGATGGCCAGGAAGCGCACCCGTTCGAGCAGCGGCAGCGAGGGGTCCTCGGCCAGTTCGAGCACGCGTAGGTTGAACTGGAGCCAGCTCTCTTCGCGGTTGAGAAAGCGCTCCTGTGGCAGGGGCAGGTCATTGGCAGGCTCGAACGGTTCCGCGGACATATGGCGTATATTGCCCCGTTTGGTTGAACAGAACGTTAACGTAGCCGCAACGGCTCACCCGTGAAGGTCAGCCCTGCTCAACCCAATCGTCACTCTCCGCGCCCATTCTGTTCAAGAGTCACTCGGGATGATCTACCTGTTCGAGACGGGCGGCGCGCTCGGCCAGGCGGGCTTCCCGCTGGCGGATCTTCTCCTCCCGCTCGCGGGCCTTCTCGGCCTCCTTCAGCAGCCGCTCGCGCTCCTTCAGCTCGCGAACGCGGGCCTTCTCGGCCTCCTTGAGCTCCTTCTGGCGGACCTTCTCCGCCTCCCTGAGCTCCTTCTCGCGGGCCTTCTCCAGCTCGCGCAGCTCCTTCTCGCTGGCGGGGCGCGGTTGCGGCGGCTTGGCCGCGCTCGTCAGAGCCCGGCTCGTGGCCGTGATCGTCGGGTTGGGGTTGAGCCCCGTCAGGCCGTTCCAGGCCAGGTTGACCAGGTGGGCGGCGACCTCCTCGCGGCCCGGCTTGCGCACGTCGAGCCACCACTGGCCGGTCAGGGCGACCATGCCGACCAGCATCTGGGCGTACATCGGGGCCAGCTTGGGGTCGTAGCCGCGGGCCGCGAACTCGTCGGCCAGCACGTCCTCGACCTGGCTGGCGATCTCGCTGATCAGGCTCGCGAACGTGCCGGTGCCCGAGGCGGCGTGGGAGTCGCGCACCAGGATGCGGAAGCCCTCGCTGCTCTCCTCGATGTAGCGGAGCAGGGCCAGCGCGGCCCGCTCCAGCTTGACCAGGGAGTGGGAGGCGGCGAGGGCCTCGGTGATCATGCCGAGCAGCTTCTGCATCTCGCGGTCGACGACGACCGCGTAGACGCCTTCCTTGCCGCCGAAATGCTCGTACACCACGGGCTTGGACACCTGTGCGGTCGCTGCGATCTCCTCGATAGAGGTCCCGTCGAACCCCTTCTCCGCGAAGAGGGTGCGGCTGATGCGGATCAGCTGCTCTCTTCGCTCGCTTCCGGACATGCGCCTGCGAGATCGGGGTTCGGTCACGGTTTCCATAATGACGGCCATGCCCGCACCGCCGCTCACCGGCTGAACGCCGCCGGCGAGCCGAGGGTCGTCGGCAAGCCGGGGGCCGTCGGCGAGCTGAGGGGCGCTAGGCAATGCGCTTCGCCGCCAGCCGCTCGGGCGTCGGCCAGCGTACGTCGTACACCCATCCCAGCTTCTCGAAGATCCGGATCAGGCCGGCGCTCAGGTCGATCTGACCCTTGAGCGCGCCGTGCCTGGCGCAGGTGGGGTCGGAGTGGTGCAGGTTGTGCCACGACTCGCCGAAGGACGGGATGGCCAGCCACCACACGTTGCGGGACTTGTCGCGGACCTGGAAGTCCTCCTCGCCGAAGACGTGGCAGATCGAGTTGATCGACCAGGTCACGTGGTGCAGCAGGCCGATGCGGACGAGCGAGCCCCAGAACAGCGCGGTCAGGCCGCCCTGCCAGGACCAGGTGAACAGCATGCCGAGCACGCCGGGCAGCAGGATCGAGGTGAGGGCGATGGGGCCGAACCACTTGTGCAGCTTCAGCACGTCCTGGTCCTTGCACAGGTCGGGGGCGTACTTCTCCCTGTTGGTGCGCTCGCTCTCGAACAGCCAGCCCATGTGGGCGTAGAGCAGGCCCTTGGCCATGTTCTTGAAGCCGGGGCCGAAGCGCCACGGCGAGTGCGGGTCGCCCTCCTTGTCGGAGAACTTGTGGTGCTTGCGGTGCGTGGCCACCCAGTCCAGCACGGACATCTCCAGGGACAGGCTGCCCGCGATACCCATCGCGATCTTCAGCGGCCGCTTGGCCTTGAAGGAGCCGTGCGTGAAGTAGCGGTGCAGGCCGACGGTGACGCCCAGGCCGGAGACCACGTAGAAGACGAAGGCGATGGCGATGTCCGTCCAGCCGAGTCCCCACCCCCAGGCGAACGGCACGGCGGCCGCGATCGCGACCAGAGGCAGTCCGACGACCAGGCCGAAGGTGATCAGTTCGGACTTCGACTTCGGATCGGCTTCGAAATCGGGCTTGGGGGCAGGTGCAGAGCGCTCGGCGACAACGGTCATCGGCGACCTCCAAGGGCATGTATGAGATTGAATGTCCGGGCTACGCAACCGTAACCTACGCAAGCGTAAGTAAGGAAGTCCTGAGGGCGGAATGGTGAGAAGGTGCTGCGAGCCGGGGCAAGGTGAGTGGGATTCGTGTCTTGCGTCTTTTCGGCCTGTCTGTTACCCGCGCGCAGGCAGGACATGCGTGAGGGGTAATACGGGCGCGCGTGCGGGTGCGGGGTCGGTATCGTAGAGGGGTGTCGGACATCACGTGTCCGATCTGTCCCGGATCGTCTAATCGGCAGGACAAGTGGTTTTGGTCCACTTTGTAGGGGTTCGAGTCCTCTTCCGGGAGCCTTGAAGACCTCCCCCAGAGAATGTTCTGGGGGCGGCCAGGTATCCTCACGGTGTCGGGAGGGTAGCGGTGCGGTTGACGTACCGAACGCCCTGAGTAGTTGACGTACCGAAGCCCGATCCGTCCAGTCACAGGGAGCCTCAGCCCGTGAGTGTGCCGCGCCCGGCAGCCGTGATCGTCCTCGCCGCCGGCGAGGGCACCCGAATGAAGAGCCAGACCCCGAAAGTCCTGCATGAGGTGTGCGGCCGCGCGCTGGTCGACCACATGCTCGCCGCCGCTCGCGACCTCGGTCCCGAGCAGCTCATCGTCGTCATCGGCCACGCGCTGGAGCAGGTCGGCGGCCACCTGGCCGCCACCAGCCCCGACGCCCGCGCGGTCGTGCAGCGGGAGCAGCGCGGCACCGGCCACGCCGTGCGCACCGTGATCGAGGAGGTCGGCACGATCTCCGGCACCGTCCTCGTCACGTACGGCGACGTGCCGCTCCTGCGCACCCAGACCCTCACCGACCTGCTCGAACGGCACGAGGCCGAGGGCAACGCGGTCACCGTGCTGACGGCCGAGGTGCCCGACCCGACCGGTTACGGCCGGATCATCCGCGACGAGGCCGGCGCTGTGCTGGAGATCGTCGAGGAGAAGGACGCCAGCGCCGAGCAGCGCGCCATCAAGGAGATGAACTCCGGCATCTACGCCTTCGACGGCCTGCTCCTGGCCGACGCCGTCAAGCGCGTGTCCACCGACAACGCCCAGGGCGAGGAGTACCTCACCGACGTCCTGGCCATCCTGCGCCGCGACGGTCACCGGGTGGGCGCCTGCGTGGCCGGCGACTTCGTCGAGGTCGAGGGCGTCAACGACCGCGTGCAGCTCGCCGCCGCCCGCAAGGTGCTCAACCAGCGCCTGCTGGAGCGGCACATGCGCGCCGGGGTCACGATCATCGACCCGGCCAGCACCTGGATCGACGTCGGCGTGCGCATCGGCCCCGACGCCGTCATCCACCCCGGCACCCAGCTCCACGGCGCCACCGTCATCGAGTCCGGCGCCGAGGTCGGCCCCGCCACCACGCTGACCGACACCCTCGTCGGCGAGGGCGCGGTGGTCCGCAACGCCGTCGCCGACCACGCCGAGATCGGCCCGGAGGCCAGCGTCGGGCCGTACGCCTACCTGCGCCCCGGCACCGTGCTCGGCCGCAAGTCCAAGGCGGGCACGTTCGTCGAGATGAAGAACACCAAGGTCGGCGAGCGCTCCAAGGTGCCGCACCTGACCTACGCCGGTGACGCCACGATCGGCCAGGACGTGAACATCGGCGCCTCCACCGTCTTCGTCAACTACGACGGGGTCAACAAGCACCACACCACCGTGCGCGACGGCGCGTTCGTCGGGTGCGACACCATGCTGGTCGCTCCCTTGACGGTCAACGAAGGCGCCTACACGGCGGCGGGTTCGACCATCACCGACGACGTCCCGCCGGGCGCGATGGGCGTGGCACGAGCGCGACAGCGCAACATCGAGAAATGGGTCTTGCGCAGGCGCGCGGGCACGAAGTCGGCCGCGCACGCGGAGCGGGCGCTGGCCGAGCAAGAGCAGGAGAATCAGCAGTGACCAGCATCAAGCAGCCCGGAGAGAAGAACCTCATGCTCTTCTCCGGGCGAGCCCACCCGGAGCTGGCCGCGGAGGTCGCCGAGCACGTCGGCGTCTCCCTCACCCCCACCAAGCTCATCGACTTCGCCAACGGTGAGATCTACGCCCGCTACCTGGAGTCCGTACGCGGCTGCGACGCCTTCGTCATCCAGAGCCACACCGGGCCCATCAACAAGTGGATCATGGAACAGCTCATCATGGTCGACGCGCTCAAGCGGGCCTCCGCCAAGCGCATCACCGTGGTCATGCCGTTCTACGGCTACGCCCGTCAGGACAAGAAGGGCCGCGGCCGCGAGCCCATCACGGCCAGGCTCATCGCCGACATGTTCAAGACCGCGGGTGCCGACCGGCTGATGTCGATCGACCTGCACACCTCCCAGATCCAGGGCTTCTTCGACGGCCCGGTGGACCACCTGTTCGCCATGCCGGTCCTGGAGAGCTACCTCAAGAACAAGCTCGACCTGGAGAACACCACCGTCGTCTCGCCCGACACCGGCCGCGTGCGGCTGTCGGAGCGCTGGGCCGACACGCTCGGCACGCCGCTGGCGTTCATCCACAAGCGCCGCGACCTCGACGTGGCCAACTCGGTGAAGGTCAGCGAGGTCGTCGGCAAGGTGCGGGGCCGCACCTGTGTGCTGATCGACGACATGATCGACACCGCGGGCACGATCTGCAAGGCCTCCGACGCCCTGTACGAGCAGGGCGCCACCAACGTCATCGTGGCCGCCACCCACGCGGTCTTCTCCGACCCGGCCGTCGACCGCCTCAAGAACTCCCGGATCTCCGAGGTCATCGTCACCAACACGCTGCCGCTGTCGCAGGCCGCCAGGTTCGACAAGCTCACCGTGCTGTCGATCGCGCCGCTCATCGCCCGCGCGATCACGGAGATCTTCCAGGACGGCTCCGTCACGAGCTTGTTCGAAGGCGACACCTGAGCCGATAGACTGTCGAGGTTGCGCTCGTAACGCCTTCCGCTAGGGCGGGTGAGGGTGAGCGCCGAAGACCATCCGACTACCGCATCCCTAGGAGATGTCGTGTCCGAAGTACGTATCGCCGCTGAGCCGCGCACCACGTTCGGCAAGGGCGCCGCTCGCAAGATCCGCCGCGCCGACAAGGTGCCCGCCGTCCTCTACGGGCACGGCATCGACCCCAAGCACCTGACCCTGCCGGGCCACGAGGTGCTGCTCGCCCTGCGCACCCCGAACGTGCTGATCCACCTCAAGGGTGACGGCGTCGACGAGCTCGCCCTGCCCAAGGGCGTGCAGCGCGACCCGATCAAGGGCTTCGTCGAGCACGTCGACCTGCTCCTGGTCAAGCGCGGCGAGAAGGTCACGGTCGAGATCCCGGTGACCACGGTCGGCGACGTCAACTCCGAGGGCCTGCTCGACCAGCAGCTCGTCTCCGTCGCCGTGGAGGCCGAGGCCACCCACATCCCGACGGGCGTCGAGGTCGACGTCGAGGGCCTGGAGATCGGCACGGTCGTCACCGCCGCCGACCTCAAGCTCCCGAAGGGTGCCACGCTGGTCGCCGACGCCGAGACCGTCATCCTCCAGGTCATCAACAAGCCGACCGAGGCTGTGGAGGAGACCGAGGCGGAGGTCGCCGAGGGCGCGAGCGCCGAGGCCGCCGCCGAGGGCGAGAGCGCGGAGGCTCCCGCCGCCGAGTAAGCGCGACGGGTTCATTCGTGAACGGGGCGGCCGGACTCGAGCCGTCCCGTTTCCGCATATGAGGGGTCGTACATGAGGGGCAGGGCATGGATCGCTGGCTGATCGCCGGACTGGGCAACCCGGGGGCCGAATACGCGGGCAACCGGCACAACGCGGGCTTCATGGTGCTCGACGAGCTGGCCGCCAGGGCGAGCGGGCGGTTCAAGGCGCACAAGAGCAGGGCCGAGGTGTGCGAGACGAGCGCCGCCATCCTGGCCAAGCCCCTGACCTACATGAACCTCTCCGGCGGGCCCGTCAAGGCGCTCTCCGACTTCTACAAGATCGGCCCCGAGCGGCTGATCGTCGTCCACGACGAGCTGGACGTGCCGTACGGCGCGCTGCGCGCCAAGCTCGGCGGCGGCGACAACGGCCACAACGGCCTCAAGTCGATCACCAAGGTCCTCGGCACCCGCGACTACCTGCGCGTCCGCTTCGGCATCGGGCGCCCGCCCGGCCGCATGGACCCGGCCTCCTTCGTGCTGCGCGACTTCGCCACCATGGAGCGCAAGGACCTGCCCTTCCTCGTGGACCGGGCGGCCGACGTGGTGGAGTCGCTGATGACCCGCGGCCTGGAAGTCACTCAGAACGATTTCCACCGGTCTGATCTGCACATTTCCGGCCCTCCTCGCTGATCACCGCATAGGGTCGTTCGCCAGTCTGCCGGTTCTCGCGCGGCTACTATCTGTGACTGTCCGTTCAGGGAGATCGTTCGTCACACAACACCTCCTGGAGGCAAGGCGTGCGCGGCCACGAGCTCTTGACCGTCGTCTGGTCTGGTCAAGGGGTCACATGGGGAAGCAGGCCGCGCACGCCCTCCTGGGTCCACTCCTACCGGCTCAGAGCCGTGCTGGGCGACCTGTGCGGGGCCTGGCTCGGGGCCGGGGCCGCGTTCACGGTCAGGTTCGGCGGGCTGACCCCGTACGTGCTGCCGTACCTGCTGGTCAGCCTGGCGCTGCCGCTGGTGTGGTGCTGCGCGGTGGCGCTCAGCCGCGCCTACGAGCCGCGCATGCTCGGCGTCGGCTCCGAGGAGTTCCGCCGGGTCGTCCAGGCCGGCATGGCGCTGACGGCAGGCACGGCCATCGGCTCCTACGTGACCAAGACCGACGTCGCCCGCGGCTACGTCGTGCTGGCCCTGCCGCTGGTCACGCTGCTCACGCTGATCTTCAGGCACGCCCTGCGCCGCTCGCTGTACCGCCGCAGGGCCGCGGGGGCGTGCATGCGCAAGGTCGTCGCCGTGGGCCACGCGGCCTCGATCGCCGAGCTGGTCCGCCTGTTCCGCAGGGAACGCCACCACGGCATGGACGTCGTGGCCGCCTGCCTGCCCGGCGGGCACGCCGGCGGGCGGCTGGAGGAGGTGCCCGTCGCGGGCGACCTCAGCGACGTGCCCCTCGCCGTCGAGCACTTCGACGCCGACACGGTGGCCGTGCTCGCCTGCCCCGAGATGGACGGCCAGGCGCTGCGCCGGCTGGCCTGGCGGCTGGAGCGCAGCCACACCGAGCTCGTCGTGGCCCCCGCGCTGATGGACGTGGCGGGCCCGCGCACCACGATCAGGCCGGTGGCGGGCATGCCGCTGCTGCACGTCGAGCACCCCGAGCTGGCCGGGGCCAGGCAGCTCGTCAAGAACGTCTTCGACCGGCTGGTGGCCGCCGTCCTGCTGGTGCTGCTTTCGCCGCTGCTGGCGGGGCTGGCGGTGGCGGTGCGCTCGACCAGCCCGGGGCCCGCGCTGTTCCGCCAGACCAGGGTGGGCAGGGACGGGCGGCTGTTCACGATCCTGAAGTTCCGCACGATGCGGCGCGGCTCGGAGGAGCAGAAGATCACCCTGGTGAGCGACCGGGAGGGCGTGCTGTTCAAGATCCGCAACGATCCGCGGGTCACGCCGCTCGGCGCGCTGATGCGCAGGCACTCGCTGGACGAGCTGCCGCAACTCCTCAACGTCGTGCGCGGCCACATGTCGCTCGTCGGCCCCCGGCCGCCGCTGCCGGACGAGGTGGCACGCTACGGTGACGACGTGCGCAGACGACTCCTCGTACGCCCTGGGCTGACCGGGCTGTGGCAGGTCAGCGGTAGATCTGACCTATCGTGGGAGGAATCCGTGCGTCTCGACCTGCGTTACGTGGAGAACTGGTCCCTCACCCTGGACCTCCAGATCCTGTGGAAGACTTGGTCGGCCGTCGCCCGCGGGCAAGGAGCATATTGATGACGATTCGCGACGACCACGCCCTGGCCGCCGACCTGGCGACCGAGGCGGGCGAGAGGCTGTTGCGGGTCCGCGAGCGCGTGGGGTTCTCCGACTCCGCCGCGCTGCGGGCCGAAGGCGACAGGTCCTCTCACGTCTACCTCATGGAGTCGCTGGCCAGGTTGCGGCCCAGCGACAGCGTGCTGTCGGAGGAGGCCACCCGCGAGGAGCGCCTCGACCCCCGGAGGTTGAAGGCCGAGCGGGTGTGGATCGTCGATCCCCTTGACGGCACCCGGGAGTTCTCCGAGGAGGGCAGGGCCGACTGGGCCGTGCACGTGGCGCTGTGGGAGCGCGGCAGTCTGGCCGCCGGGGCCGTGGCGCTGCCCGCGCAGGGGCGCACGCTGACGACCGCCGAGCCGCCCGAGCTGCCCTCCTTCGACAAGGGCCGCTTCCGCATCGCGGTGAGCCGCACCCGGCCGCCCGAGTTCGTGCAGAAGCTGGCCTACCTCGTCGGGGCCGACCTCGTGCCGATCGGCTCGGCCGGGGCCAAGATCTCGGCGGTGCTCACCGGCGAGGTGGAGGCGTACGTGCACGCCGGTGGCCAGTACGAGTGGGACTCCGCCGCGCCCGTCGCCGTCGCGCTGGCCGCCGGGGCCCACGCGAGCCGCATCGACGGCTCGGAGGCCACCTACAACCAAGCCGACCCCTCACTACCAGATATTCTGGTTTCCCTACCGGAGCTGGCGGCATCCCTGCTCGCCGGCATCCGGGACCTGCACCGCTAGAACCCGCCGGAGGGAGCTCCATGCTGCAGCGCGACTACACGACGTCGCAGCTCGACGTGCTCGAAGCAGAGGCCATTCACATCATGCGAGAAGTGGCTGCCGAGTTCGAGCGTCCCTGTCTGCTCTTCTCCGGAGGCAAGGACTCGATCGTCATGCTCCGCATCGCGGAGAAGGCGTTCTGGCCCGCCGCGATCCCGTTCCCGCTCATGCACGTGGACACGGGGCACAACTTCGACGAGGTCATCGAGTTCCGCGACCGCCGCTCCGCCGAGCTGGGCGCGCGGCTGATCGTCGCCAGCGTGCAGGACTCCATCGACCAGGGCCGCGTGGTCGAGGAGACAGGCCGGCGCGCCTCGCGCAACCGCCTGCAGACCACCACGCTGCTCGACGCGATCGAGGAGCACGAGTTCGACGCCGTCTTCGGCGGTGCCAGGCGCGACGAGGAGAAGGCCCGCGCCAAGGAGCGGGTGTTCTCCTTCCGTGACGACTTCGGGCAGTGGGACCCGAAGAACCAGCGCCCCGAGCTGTGGAGCCTGTACAACTCGCGCATCCGCAAGGGTGAGCACATCCGCGTCTTCCCGCTGTCCAACTGGACCGAGCTCGACGTCTGGGACTACATCAGGCGCGAGGGCATCGAGATCCCCTCCATCTACTTCGCCCACACCCGCAAGGTCTTCGAGCGCGACGGCATGCTGCTGCCCGACTCCGACGTCGTCCAGCGCGGCGACGACGAGCCGCTGTTCGAGGCCGTGGTGCGCTACCGCACCGTGGGCGACATGACCTGCACCGGCGCCGTGCAGTCCACGGCCGCCACGGTCGAGGAGATCATCGAGGAGATCGCGGCCACCCGGATCACCGAGCGCGGGGCCACCAGGGCCGACGACCGCTCCTCCGAGGCCGCGATGGAAGATCGCAAGCGAGAGGGCTACTTCTAACGATGGACATTCTGCGCTTTGCCACGGCGGGAAGCGTCGACGACGGCAAGTCCACCCTCATCGGACGGTTGCTCTTCGACTCCAAGGCGATCTTCGAGGACCAACTCGAGGCCGTCGAGCGCACCTCGCGCGACCGCGGCACCGAGTACACCGACCTGTCGCTGCTGACCGACGGGCTGCGGGCCGAGCGGGAGCAGGGCATCACGATCGACGTGGCCTACCGCTACTTCGCGACCCCGCGCCGCAAGTTCATCATCGCCGACACGCCCGGGCACATCCAGTACACGCGCAACATGGTCACCGGCGCCTCCACGGCCGACCTGGCGATCGTGCTCATCGACGCCCGCAAGGGAGTGCTGGAGCAGTCGCGGCGGCACGCGTTCCTGACCTCGCTGCTGCGCGTCCCGCACCTGGTGCTGGCCGTCAACAAGATGGACCTGGTCGACTACTCCCAGGAGCGCTTCGAGGAGATCAAGGACGAGTTCACGGCGTTCGCGTCCAAGCTGAACATCGCCGACCTCACCTTCATCCCGATCTCCGCGCTCAACGGCGACAACGTGGTCTCCCGCTCGGAGAACATGCCGTGGTACCTCGGCACGTCCCTCCTGCACCACCTGGAGAACGTGCACATCGCCTCCGACCGCAACCTGACCGACGTGCGCTTCCCCGTGCAGTACGTCATCCGCCCGCAGCGGGCCACCGACCCGGCCTTCCACGACTACCGCGGCTACGCGGGTCAGGTGGCCGGCGGCGTGCTCAAGCCCGGTGACGAGGTGGTGCACCTGCCGTCGGGCCTGACCACACGGATCGCCTCGATCGACACCTTCGACGGACCGGTCGAGGAGGCGTTCCCGCCCATGTCGGTGACGCTGCGGTTCGAGGACGACCTGGACGTCTCGCGTGGTGACATGATCGCCCGGCCCAACAACCAGCCGCAGGCGGCGCAGGAGCTGGAGGCGATGGTCTGCTGGATGGCCGACGGCGTCAAGCTCGGCCCGCGCTCCAAGCTGACGATCAAGCACACCACCCGTACGGCCCGCGCCCTCGTCCGCGACCTGCACTACCGGCTCGACGTCAACACCCTGCACCGCGACGAGGAGGCCACCTCGCTCGGCCTGAACGAGATCGGCAGGGTCTCGCTGCGCGTCACGCAGCCGCTGTTCGTGGACGACTACGCGCGTAACCGCGCCACCGGCGGCTTCATCCTCGTGGACGAGACCACGAACGCCACGGTCGGCGCCGGCATGGTCATCGACGCCAGGTAGATCTTTTGGGGTTCGGGTTACCGTCCCTTTACTCTCCGCAGTAGGGTCGTCGCGTTCCGTTGTCACGACGGGAAGGCCCTCCTCCGTTGACCGATCGCACGTCCGCCCAGGTGATCTACCTGGGCGGCCTCGGCCGTAGCGGCACCACGCTGCTCGAGAGGCTCCTTGGCGAGCTTCCCGGGGTGGTGCCGCTGGGCGAGGTGGTGCATCTGTGGGACCGGGGGGTTCTCGCGGAGGAGCTCTGCGGGTGCGGCTCGGCGTTCCCCGCCTGTCCGTTCTGGCGGCAGGTGGGGGAGCGTGCGTTCGGCGGCTGGCGATCCGAGCTGGCCGAGCGGATGGTCCTGTTGCGTGGCAGGATCGACCGCACCCGCAGGATCGCGCGGATCGCGCATCCGGATCTGGCCGAGTACGCGCGGGCGTACCGGCTGCTGTACGACGCGACCGGGGCACAGGTCGTGATCGACTCCAGCAAGCACGCGTCGCTGGCCTGCTGCCTGCTGGCGAGCGGCGTGGACGTGCGCGTCGTGCACGTGGTCAGAGACCCGCGCGCGGTCGCGCACTCCTGGGGCAGGACCGTGCGCAGGCCCGAGGACGGGCGGCCGATGACCCGGTGGGGCCCGGCCCGCACCGCCCTCCACTGGTCGGCCCAGAACACCGCGCTGGAGCTGCTCCCGGGGCGCGGCGCCCGCGTGACCCGGGTCCGTTACGAGGACCTGCTCGCCGCGCCTGGCGAGACCCTGACGGCGCTGGCGCTGCGGCTCGGGCTGCCCGAGCCCGAGCTGCCGTTCCTCCAGGGCCGTACGGCCTGGCTGGGGCCCTCCCACACCGCTTCCGGCAACCCCATGCGCTTCCACGTGGGGCGGGTCGAGCTGCGGCGCGACGACTCCTGGCGCGCCGGCCTGCCCGACGCGCACCGGCGGGTCGTCAACGCCCTCACCTGGCCGCTCAGGGCCCGCTACGGCTACTGGGGGGTGGTGAGGTGAGCCCGTCGGTGGGCGTCGTCATCCCGACGCGCGGCGACCGGCCCTCGCTGCTCCGCCAGGCCGTGGACGCGGTGCTGCTGCAGGACTACCCGGGCGAGCTGCAGGTGGTCGTGGTGGCCGACGGCCGCTCTCCCCACGACGTGGCCGGCGTTCCGCGTCCCGTGCGGATCCTGCCCAACACGCTCACGCCGGGGCTGCCCGGCGCGCGCAACACCGGAATCGCCGCCTGCGGCACCGACCTGATCGCCTTCTGCGACGACGACGACGTGTGGCTGCCCGGCAAGCTCGCCGCGCAGGTGCGCGCCCTCGACGAGGCAGGCGGCGAGTTCGCCAGCTGCGCGATCGAGGTGGAGCACGGCGGGCGCCGCGTGACCCGCCTCGCGGGCACCTCCTCCGTCAGCGCCGGCGACCTGGTGCGCTCGCGGATGATGATGGTGCACTCCTCGACGTTCCTGTTCGCGCGCGGGCTGCTCTGGCCCGACGAGAGCGCGCCCGGCGGGCAGAACGAGGACTGGGATCTGGCCCTGCGCGCCGCCAAGCGGCGGCCGCTCGTTCACGTGGACCGGCCGCTTGTGCTGGTGCGCTGGGCCGGTTCCCATTACGCGGTCCGGTGGACGGACCGGATAGCCGGGCTTGAGTGGATGCTCGCCCGGCATCCCGAGCTGGCCGTGGACCCGCGTGGTGCGGCGCGGGTCCGCGGTCAGCTCGCCTTCTGCCACGCCGCGCTGGGGCAGCGGCGCGCAGCCGTCCGCTGGGCGCTGCGCGCCCTCGCCGCCCGGCTCTGGGAGCCACGCGTGCCGCTCGCGCTGGCGGTGGCGTCGGGTCTGGTCACCGCGCCCACCGTGCTGTCCGCCCTGCATGACCGGGGACACGGCATTTGACCCTGTCACCAGGCGATACCGGGCCCCTCACGGACGCTGCCCCGCCCCCGACCCAGCCCCGGACCACGCCCGCACCCCGCCCGCCGTCCGCCAGAGCGGCGGCCGCGCCGGTGGGCGGCGAGCGACCGAGGGCGGCGCGGGTGCAGGTGGCCGGGGTCGGGGTGGACGCGCTGACCGAGAGCGAGGTCGTGCGCCGGGTCGCCGAGGCTCTGGAGGCAGGGCACGGGGGGCGGATCGTCACCCCCAACGTGGACATCTGCCGCGCCGCCGCCGCCGATCCCGCGCTCCGCGAGCTGGTGTGCTCCGCCGACCTCGTCGTCCCCGACGGCATGCCGCTGGTCTGGGCGGCGCGGCTGCTCGGCACCCCCGTGCCCGAGCGGGTGACGGGCGCCGACCTGATCTGGTCGCTCAGCGAGCTCGCCGCCCGCCGCGGCTGGCCGGTCTACCTGCTCGGCGGCGGCCCGCCCGAGGTGGCCGGCAGGGCCGCCGTCGAGCTCAGGAGCCGCCATCCCGACCTCAAGGTCTGCGGGGCGCACGCGCCGCCGTACGCGTTCGACGCCACCCCCGAGGGCGCGGCCCGGGTCCGCGGGATGGTGGTGGCGGCCCGGCCGCGGCTGGTGTTCGTCGGGCTCGGCTTCCCCCGGCAGGACCGGCTCATCGCCAGGCTGCGGGAGGAGCTGCCGGGGGCGTGGTTCGTGGGCTGCGGGGCGGCCATCGCGTTCGCCGCCGGCACGGTCGCCAGGGCGCCCGCGTGGGCCGGGCGTGCCGGGCTGGAGTGGGCGTTCCGGCTGGTGCGGGAGCCCGGGCGGCTGGCAGGCCGCTACCTGGTCGACGACCTGCCGTTCGCGGTACGGCTGCTCGCCGGGTGCCTGGCCACCCGGCTCAGGTTCCCGTCAGGGCACGGACGCGGGCTGCCTCCTGCTCGCTGAGCCCGCGTGGCCCCTGCGCGAGCGCCTGGCGCGAGTCCATCCGCCGGTACGCCGTGCGTGACAGGCCCGACCACGCGAAGCCCGTCCCCGGGCCGCCCGAGGGACGGCAGCAGGCCCGGACGATCCGCCGCTCGGCCGCGGGGGTCCACCGCAGCCCCGCGTACGCGTACAGGCGCCGGAAGCCGGGCACCGGGTCGGCGGCCAGCGACTCGTACGAGGTGACGAGGATCCCCGGCGTGCGTTCCAGCACCGACCGGGTCAGGCGCCACAGCGCGGCCGCCCTGGCCACGCGGTCCCGCGACCCGGCGAGCGCGCGCAGCTCCAGCACCTCGGGATGGTCCCTGACCAGCAGCGGCTGGTCCAGCAGCTCGTGGAAGTACACCGTCCACCCGAGCCGCCGCCAGCTCGCCACGAACGACACCGGATCCCGCACCAGCGCGATCACCCGGCACCCCAGCCGTCGCGCGAACCACCCGGCACTCAGCACCGCGAACGGGTCGTCCAGCAGCGCCCGGCGGCCCGACAGGCGGCCGAGCGTGAAGGCGGTGCCGTAGCGGAGCAGGCGGGCCAGGTCGTACGGGGAGCGGTTCGCGCGCAGCTCGGCCAGCCAGTGGTAGCGCAGGCCCACGGTGTCGCGGAAGGCGGGCAGCCAGTCGCCGGAGTTGTCGTCGCAGATGTACTGGAACCGGTGCGTCACCCGCGCGTCGAGCACGCCGGGGCAGTGGCCGGGCGGGTGCTGGGGGTTGAGGGGCTCGTTGACGTAGACGAGCTCGCCTCCGGCGGCGAGCATCCTGCCCACCCAGCTCGTCCCGCTCCGCGGCAGCCCGGTGACCAGCACGGGGCTCCTGCCACCGGCGGTCCCGTCGCAGGCAGGCGGGTTGACGAGGTCGGGCGTCTTGTCACAGGCAGGCGGGGTGATGTGGCCGGCTGTCTCGTCGCCGGCGTGCGGGATCATGCGACCGCCGTCCTGCGGAGCGCCGCGAGGGTGTGGCGGCCGAAGGGGTGCAGGCCGTAGCGGCGGTGGAGCTGCCAGAGGGGCAGCAGGTTCTTGACGATGACGCCGCCCGCCCACCCGGCGACGGCCCCGAGCGCCCCGTGGGCCGGGATCAGCGCCAGGTCGAGCAGCACGGTGCAGCTGATCGCGGCCAGCAGGTTGGCCAGGCTCGTCCCGGTGTGCCCGGCGGCCGTCAGCACCACGTCCACCATCCCGCAGGCCGTCGCCACCATCATCGTCCCGGCCAGCACCAGCGCCACGGGCACCGCCACCTCGTACGCCGGCCCGAACAGCCGCAGCACCCACGGCGCCGCGGCCGCGTACGCCAGCCACACCGGCCAGGTCAGCAGCACCAGCCAGGCCGTCGCCGCCTGGTACAGCTCGCCGGCCCGCTCCCGCTCACCGTCGGCCAGCGCCCTGACCAGCCCGGCCTGCACCGTCTGCGCCAGCCCCTGGTTGGCGAGCTGCCCGACGACCTTGAACCGGGTGGCCGCCGTGTAGACGGCCGCCTGCGCGGGCCCGGCGAGCACCGCCACGATGACGATGTCCACCCGCTGGAACACCGCCTGGATCGCCCCCGCCACCGACCGCGGCGCCGTGTAGCGCCACAGGTCCCGCCCCGTCCCCGGCAGGTACGGCGTCCGCGGCACCCGCCTCCTCAGCCCGGCCGCAGCCAGGACCAGAACCGGCAGGTACGGCGCCCCCCACGCCACCGTCAGCCCCCACCCGGAGACCCCCGCCAGCGCCGCCCCGCCCACCAGCAGGACCTGGCCGACCGGCACGAGCACCCCGTCGAGCAGCACCGTGGGCCGCATGACCCCGAACCCGCGGGTGGCGGCCAGCAGCACGTCCGCCACCACCATGATCGGCAGCAGCGCGGCCAGCGGCCCGAGCCGCGGGTACAGCGCCACCGCCGCCACCGCGGCCACGAGCGCGCACGGCACCAGCGCCGCCCGGATATATCCGGAAATGCCGAGGTAGCTGTAGGTTTTGGCGCGCGCGATGAAGTAGATCAGCCCGTTCCCGGCGTCCAGCTTCGCGATGCCGGACACCATGAGCGCCAGCGCGGTCGCCGTGAAGAACGCGCCCGCCTCGGCCGCCGGATACGCCCTGGTCACCACCACCACGAGGACGAACTGCGCCAGCGCCCCCAGTGCCGCCCCGCCGAGCCCGGCCAGCCCCCTGCGCCCGATCACCGCCGCCACGACGGCTCACCACCCAGCCAGCGCGCCAGCCGCGCGTCGTACGCCTCGAAGTGGTCCCGCAACGCCCGCGCCAGCACCTGGGGCACCCGGCGCGGCAGCGCCCGCCCGTTGTGCCGCTCGAACGCCGGATACCCCAGGTGCGGCACCCCCAGGAAGTCCAGCACCCGGTCGTAGACGGGCTCAGGCTCGGCGAAGAAGCGGTGGCTGTCCAGCACGAGGATGCGCTCGCGGCCGACCAGCGGCTCCAGCCGCTCGAGTTGGTCGGCGTAGCGGCCCCTGGCGAGGTAGGCGTGGTGGCGGTGCGAGTGGTGCAGCGCGAACGGCGACCCACGCAGCAGCTCCTCGGCCCCGGCCAGGCGCTGGGCCTCCAGCTCCACCGCGTACTCGAAGTGCGACTCCGTCTCGAACCCCCTGGCCAGCTCGTGGGCGTGCGCGGACACGGCCCGCTCCACCGGGTCGCGGACCAGGACGATCACCTTGACCCCCGGCAGGTCGGCGGCGATGCGCTCCCCGGCCAGCGGATGGAACAGGTAGTAGGGGGAGGACTCGTAGGCCTGGGCGCGCATGCCGTACCGGTGGTGGAGCAGCGCCGCGCCCACCCGCAGCGGGAAGTGCGCCTGGTACCAGGCCATCCCGCGCCAGTAGGCGACGTCGAAGTAGTGCACGCCCTTGTGCAGCACGGGTTTGAGCAGCAGCGGGTGCTGGGCCAGCGCCCGGTACAGGGAGGTGGTGCCGCACCGCTGCGCACCCATGATCAGGAACGCGGGCAGCAGGCGCGCCCCCGACGTGAACCGTCCCGTGGCCCGCGACAGCGACAGCACCGATCGCTTCATCGTCCTCATGTCAGCAGCTCCTCGTGATCGACGGCCGGGTTGAGCCAGGACTCCGGCGGGCCGAGCGGCGCGTGACCGTCGGCGGCGTGCCGCTCGGCCAGCACGATGAGGTAGCGCAGCGCGGTCTGCCTGGCCGCCGACGGCGTCACCCCGAGCGGCGCCAGCACCCGCGCGGCCCGCGCCACGCACGCCCGCGCCGCGAGCGGCGGCGCCATCCTGCGCAGCGCCCGCTGGAAGAAGTGGTGCACGGCGTCGAAGCCGTACGGCACGCCGATCTCGTAGCGCTCCCAGTCCCACACCAGCAGCCGCCCGTCGTGCGAGCGGCACATGTTCCAGGGCGCGAGGTCGCCGTGCCAGGCGGGGCGGCCGTCGCCGGTGCCGGCGATCTCCCTGACCGCGTCCAGCAGCAGCGGGCCAGGCACCCGGCCGCGGCGCGCCCTCCCGGGCACCGGCAGGGGTGACAGCGCCAGCACCGACAACCCCCGCCATTCGCCGTGGTGCAGCACGCTCGGGGCGGCGACCGTGTCCAGGGACAGCCCGGCCAGCCTGCGCAGCGTCGCCGCCTCGGCGTCGACCAGCGCGCGGGCCCGCGCGCTGTCGCCGATCTTCACGAACGCCAGCCGCCGCCCGCCTGAGTGCGCCTCCAGGATGGGCTTGCGGTTGGCCCGCAGCGCCGGCCGCACGTGCAGGACGGTCTCGACCGGCCGGTGGAAGACCTCGCTGAGGTGCGCCGCGATGGAGCCCTCGACGGGCACCACGACCGGGGAGCCGAGGTGCCACCAGCGACGCGGCGCCAGCCTGCGCGGCACGGCGGCGTGCGGCAGCAGGGTGTACTCCCTGGGCGCCCCGGGCCCCGGATACAGCAGCCGCACGGTCTCCGCGAGGTACCCGAGCCGGACGGCGGCATCCCTCATGAGTTCCTCCACAGCAGGGCGAACGAGACGAGGTAGAGGGTGAGGGGCGTGACCAGGCCGTCGTAGATGAACATGTAGAGCAGCACCAGCCCCATCACGAGCACCCCGGCCAGCCCGACGGGGCTGCGGTCGCGCCAGTGGCGCCGGATCGCGCCCAGGAAGAACGCCACGTACAGCGCGGCCCCGGTGAACCCCTGCGTGATGATCAGCAGCCAGAGCTGCCCGTCGCTGCCCAGCGGCGGATGCCCGCACGTGTCGCACCAGTCGGTCTTGCCCGTGGTGATCGTGCGGTGGTTGCCGGTGGCGTTGCGCGTGTTGCCGTACCCGATCACGGGGGAGTGCCCGGCGGCGGTGAGGGTGGCGCTGACGGTGAAGGCGCGGATGTCGTTGGAGTGCGGCCGGTCCAGGCGCTGCGCGAACAGGGAGGCCAGCGGGCTGAGCGCGAACGCCAGCGCCGCCGCCGCGAGCCCGCCGCACAGCGCGGCCCTGGTGCGCCCGCCCACCCGGACGATCACGTACAGGACGGCCAGGCCGAGCCCGATCCACAGGCCCCGGTTGAGCGAGTACACGATCGGGATGGCGGCCAGGGCGAGCACCACGGCCACGAAGAGCCTGTGCCGCGCCCTGCCGTACACCCACCAGCCCACCACGAACCAGACCAGCAGCACCGACGCGTTGCTGCCCCAGGCGTTGGCCCACTCGTACGGCGCCTCGGGCCTGGGGGAGGCGAAGCCGAGCACCTTCTGCGTCTGGGCGGCCGTGGGGTGGATGAGGTTCTGCACGAACGAGTTCCCGCTGATCCACTCCGGCAGCAGCATCTCCACCGGCGAGGTGTAGGCGAAGCCGGGCAGGAACACGCCGAGCAGCCCGCCCGCGACCGTGCTGACGAACAACACGCCGAGCATGCGTACCAGGCGGAGCTGCGGCAGCTCCCGCTCGGTGAGGTTGCCCAGGTACAGCACGGTGATCAGGACGGAGCAGTAGAGCGCCAGCCGCATGCCGTAACCGATGAGCCGGCCCGCCCCGAGCCCGCCGTACGTGCCGGGCGGTGACTCGCCCAGCATCAGCCCGCTGACCAGGTATCCGGCCAGCAGCAGCACCCACAGCCCGAACCCGCGGGGCACCCTGATCGGCCGCCGCCGCCACAGCACCACGGCCATGGGCACGGCCAGCACGATCACCGACAGCCCGCCGAACCCCAGCGCCCACCAGACCGGGTAGCCGACCAGCAGCGCCGCGATGGGCCACGCGGCCCGTGTCATGCCGGCCCCTTCACGTCGGCCCTGTCACGGTTGCTTGCCGGGGCGTCTCGGGTGGTGGTGGAGCGCCTGCATGGGGGTGGTCTCGGCCGACACGCTCGGCTCCAGCTCGCCGCTCGCGACGAGCTTGCCGAGCGGGCTGTGCGGCCGCGGCTCCAGCAGCGGCACGAACGACGGCACCGCGTCGGTGGTCGTCACCACGCCGATCACCGGCACGTCGTGCCGGGCGAGCTGGCGGACGGCGGCCGCGACCTCGTCGGCGGAGACCAGGCCCAGGCCGATCAGCAGCACGGCGGCGTCCGACCTGGACAGGTCGCGTACGTCGGAGCCGTCGAGCACGACCAGCGGCGCGCTCACGGCGAGCGGCTCGGCCAGCGACGAGGCGTACAGGTCGGCGGGCAGCGCCCGGATCAGCAGCCGCTTGCCGGGGCACGCGGAGACGGCGGCGCAGGCCAGGTCGTGCAGCGCGCCGTGCTCGCGCGGGCTGGACAGGTCGCTGAGCAGGGGCAGGCCGGTGAGCCGCTCGACGTCGGCGGGTGTGCGCAGGCGCCGGTCGAGGCGGTCGCGGAGGTAGGCGGCGGCCGAGCCGATCAGCAGCCCGGCCATCAGCCCGGTGCCCAGGTAGAGGGGCAGTCTGGGGGAGCTGGGCGCCTCTGGTGGCGCGGCCTGGCTGATGACCGTGCCGGGGGTGATCGCGACCGTTCTGAGCGCGTCGTACTTCAGTGCCAGGCTGGCCGCCTGACGGTTGAGCACGCCCTGCCGCTGGGCGGCGATGGCGTGCTGCGGGCTGCCCTTGGGCAGGGTGCCGAGCTGCTTGATCACCTGGTCGATCGCGGCGTTGACCTGCCTGAGCTTGCTGAGCACGGCCTCCTGCTGCTCGGCCATGGAGGTCAGCGCGCTCTCGCGGCGGTTGGCGAGGTACGCCTCGGCGTACGCGCCGGCCTGCGCGGCCGCGGTGGCGGGGTGGGCGGCCGTCACCGAGATCCACAACACCGCGGAGTTCGGTGGCACGGTGACCTCGACCGGTTCGGTCCTGTCGAGCCCGAGTGCTTTGGCGGCGCGCGCCGCGACCACGGCCGACTGGGCGACCTGGGCCTCGGTGTCGAGGTTCAGCGACTCTCGCTGGCGGCTGGTCACCTGGTTGGCCTGCTCCTGCGGGCCGACCGGCATGACGAGCACCTGCGTCGTGGCGGTGTAGGCGGGCGGGGTCAGGCGCATCAGCGCCAGCCCCGCGGTGCCGCCGATCACGACGCAGCCCACGAGGAGCAGCCACCGCCTGCGCAACAGCGAGAGGTGCTCGTCCAGGTCGGTGCCGGAGCTCATGTGCGCCCACTATAAGAGGGACGGTCAGCACCCAGGTTGAATACTCAAGATTTTCTCCGGTAAGGCCATAAACAAGCAATCGGATAAAGCGAAATATCAGGAAATTTGGAACGTCACCTCACCGCTACGAACTGGGGAGACTTCCACACTGGCTGAAGTTCCAGGAATGACATGGCAAGGTTCAGGTGTGAGATGCGGGGTCGTTCGACGAGGGGGTTGGAAGGCTTTGCAGCAACGGGGCATTTCCCAGGAAAAACCATTCACCACCGCAATTCTGGCCATGGTCGTGCTGCTGGCCGCCTGCTCCAGCGCCGAAGGCTCCGACGTCCTGCCGGTGCCGGTCCAGGCTCCCGTGGCCAAGCCGGCGGGCGCGCCCGCCTGTACGGCCACCACCCGGCTCATCCCGTCCTGCGGCGCGTGGTGGGGCATGGCGCCCGAGGTCTTCACCGGCGCCCCGGTGGAGCAGGCTCTGCACGGGGCGGAGTCGCGCATGGGCGCACCGGCCGACGTGTTGCACGTCTACCACCGGGGCAGCGAGCTGTTCCCGACCGCGGCGGAGATCAGGCTGGCCCGCGACCCGGCCAGGCCGCGGCTGCTCATGATCAACTGGAAGCCGTCGTTCGACCACACGTGGGCGGAGATCGCCGAGGGGGCGCTCGACGCCAGGATCGACCGGCTGGCCGGCCATCTGAGACGCACCTTCCCCGAACGGTTCTTCCTCACCCTGCACCACGAGCCGGAGAACGACGTCGACGCCTCCTCGGGCTCCGGTATGTCGGCGGCCGACTACGCGGCCATGTTCCGGCACGTCGTGCTCAGGCTGCGGGAGAAGGGCGTCAAGAACGCGGTCGTCGTCATGACGTACATGGGCGCGCCCAACTGGGCGGCCAAGTCCTGGTTCGAGGAGCTGTACCCCGGTGACGACGTGGTCGACTGGGTGGCGATGGACCCGTACGCCGACGACCGGGTGCACGACTTCGACGGGCTGGTGAACAAGACGCGCAAGGAGTACCCCGACTGGCCGGGCTTCTACCGGTGGATGCAGGCGCGCTTCCCCGGCAAGCCGGTCATGGTGGCCGAGTGGGGGGTGTTCGAGCGGCCGAAGGACCGCTCGTTCAAGCGGCGCTTCTTCGAGTCCGCGCTCAAGCAGATCAAGCGTTACCCGCAGATCAAGGCCTTGCTCTACTTCGACTCGCCGCAGGCGCCGCGCGGCGACACGAGCTTCGACTCCGACCCGGGGGCGGACCGGGCGTTCACCGAGCTGGCTCGAGATCCGTACTTTCGCTCGACACCCGTGCCGCGGCCCTGACCCGCACCCGCCAGCCGATCACGGTGACCGCGGTGGCGGCGAGCAGCGCCCAGACGGTGAGCGTGTTGCTCACGTCGAGCAGCTTCAGCGCGGAGGCGAGCAGGACGATCGCCAGCATGGCCCTGATCAGGCCGCCGGGAGCGCGCGAGGAGATCCTGGCGCCGAGGTAGACGCCCGGGATGGAGCCGATGAGCAGCGACAGCGTGAGGTCCAGCTGGAAGTCGCCGAACAGGATGTGACCGAGCGCGGCGGCGGCGACCAGGGGCACGGCCTGTACCAGGTCGGTGCCGACGAGCTGGTTGGCCTTGAGTGCCGGGTAGAGGACGAGCAGGGCCACGATGATCAGGGACCCGGAGCCGACGGAGGAGATGCCCACCACCAGGCCGCCGACCGTACCGACCAGTAGGGTAGGAATTGGGCGCACGACGATGTCGTGCGCGCTCGACGTGCCTCCCCGCCCGCCGAGCCAGCTCTTCAGCGCCATGCCCGCCACGGCCAGCAGCAGCGCGACGCCGAGCGCGTACTTGACCGCGTCGCTCACCGCGAACGCCCTGGCCAGGAACACCCCGCAGAACGCCGCCGGCACCGAGCCCACGCACAACCAGCCGACCAGGCGCAGGTTGACCGTGCCGCGGCGCAGGTGCACGACGCTGCCGACCGGCTTCATCACGGCCGAGGCGACCAGGTCGCTGGAGACCGCGGCCAGCGGCGGGACGTTGAAGAACAACATCATCATCGGGGTCATGAGCGCGCCGCCGCCCATCCCGGTCAGCCCGACCACGATGGCGACGACGAATGACCCGGCGATCAGCGCCCAGTCGATCAACGGATCCACCTTCCGCTCCTGAGCGTGTCCAGCACCCTGGACACGGCCGCCTCGATCGAGATGTGCGTGGTGTCGATGACCAGGTCGGCGTCGTCCGGCTCCTCGTAGGGGTCGGAGACGCCGGTGAACTCGGGGATCAGGCCGGCGCGCGCCTTGGCGTACAGGCCCTTGCGGTCGCGCCGCTCGCACTCCTCCAGCGGCGTGGCGACGTGCACGAGCAGGAAGTCGGCCCCGACGGACTCGACCATCTCGCGCACCTCCTCGCGGGTGGCCGCGTACGGCGCGATCGGGGCGCAGATGGCCAGGCCGCCGTGGCGGGCGGCCTCGGCGGCGACGAAGCCGATGCGCCGGATGTTCAGGTCGCGGTCCTGCTTGGAGAAGGTCAGGCCCTTGGAGAGCAGGTGGCGCACCACGTCGCCGTCGAGGTAGGTCACCGTGCGGCTGCCCAGCTCCAGCAGCGCGTCACGCAGCCCGCGGGCGATCGTGGACTTGCCCGAGCCCGACAGGCCCGTGAAGAACACCACCAGGCCGCGGCGGTGCGGCGGGCCGGGGATGTGCACGGGATCGGGGCCCGCCAGGTGCTCGGTGGCGCCGTAGGCGGTGGCGACGAGCTCGCGCAGCTCCAGGTCGAGCTCGGGCTCCTCGCGCGGGGCCAGGGGCACGGGGACGACGAGCGTGCCCGCCGGGAGCTGCTCCTTGGCGCGCAGCGCGGCCCGGACGACCGCCGGGCCCGCCTCGCCGTACGCGAGGGGGAGCAGCAGGATCGTCCCGTCCAGCTCCTTGGCGGTGGCGACGATCTCGTCGAGCTCGTCGAGCGGGCCGCGCATGGTGACGCCCAGCGCGGGGCTCCCGCCGAGCGCCTCCTTGACCTGGGCTGGGGTACGCCGCAGCCGCCCGAACGGCCCGTGCTCGGGGGAGCTCAGCGCCTTCAGCGGCCCCGAGGTGAGGCCGTCGGGCTCGTGCGCCGTCACGGTCATGACGGCCAGCGGCAGGCCCTCGGGGTCGAGCAGGGTGACCTCGTCGCCCGGCTCGACGGCGGCGTCGAGATGGAGGGTGACGGGTGCGGGCCACGGGGTGCCGTCGGCGAGCGTGCCGCGCTCGTGCACGGTGTGCAGGTCGTCGTGGCCCAGGAACCCCGTCAGCGGCTCGAACGCGCCGGAGAGCAGCAGTTCGAGATCGGCCAGCTCGCGCGGGTCGGGGGTCCACTCCACGTTGTCTGCATCCCAACTATTCCGATTGAATTGGTAGGGAAGGAGTCTACCGGCTGATACCAGTGTGTCGCTAGACCCCCTCCTGGGGTCGTGGGGTCCCAGTACGACTCACAGCAGCCGCGCGAAGTGGTGCTGAGGCTTGCGGATCACCATGGTGATCTCGTCGTGGGAGGCGGGAAAGCGCCCGCTGGTCAGCTTGGACGCCAGCACGACGGCGACGGCGCCGATCCGGCGCGAGCGGGCCGGCCCGCTCAGGTTGCGCTCGTCATCGGTGATCATCAGGCCGCGGCTGAGACAGAACGCGTGCAGCCCGTCGCTGGAGGCCAGGGGCTCGTACACGGCGGGCAGCGGGCCCGGCGTGCCGGGCCGGACCAGGCCGCGCCAGAGCAGGCGGCGCAGCGGGCCCGGCGTGAGGCGGTCGAGCAGCCCGTACGCCGACCGCCGGTCGCGCATGCGCAGCAGCACCAGCCCGCCGGGACGCAGCGACTGCAGCAGCCGGTCGAAGACCAGCTCCGCGTGCCGCACCCGCTCCAGCAGGAACGACAGCTGGATGATGTCGAAGCCGCGCGGCGGCAGCGGCACCGAGCGCAGGTCACCGAGCTGCCAGGCGACCAGGTCGGCCCGCTCCGCCAGGACCCGCCTGATCGCGGGATGGTCTTCGTCGGCCCCGGTGGCCCTGGTCTCGATGTGCTCGAGCACCAGCGGCTCGTCGTGGGCGCACCCGGCGACCAGCACGTCCAGCCGCCTCATCGGTTGCCCGGCAACGTGCTCGCGGACCCGTTGACCGAAGAGGTCGCCTCGCTGGGCGACCGATCGCACCTCAGACATGTGACCTACAGTAATCAACCGCTCCCCCCTCGTAATGCATTTCCCTGCTAGCGTCCTGGCCTGTGAGCGATCAGGTCTACGTCGGCAACGCGGGTCTGGACGCCGCGGGCGACCGGGGATGGTTGCTCGGTCACTTCAAACCCCCCGGCGATCCAAGACACAGCGACGACGTCGAGATCAAGTGGGGCGTGCACCCCGCCGGCGACGAGCGGGCCGAGTGGGTCAAGGGGGAGGCGCGCACCGCGCTGCTGGTACTGATCAGCGGCCGGTTCCGGGTGGAGCTGCCGGGGCGCAGCGTGCTGCTGTGCGAGCCGGGCGACTACGTGGTGTGGGGCAAGGGCGTCGACCATTCCTGGCGGGCGGAGGCGGCCTCGACGGTGCTGACCGTGCGCTGGCCCTCCGTGCCTGGTTATCGAGTTGGCTGAGCCGCCGCGGCGAGTAGGCTGGTGAGGGACCCCCGCGACCTGATACGGCCGGGGGTAGTCGTGTTGCCGTCGTGGGGCTGTGGGCGTATCTGATGAGTCTTTCCGGGCTACTTGACCTTGTTCGCGCCGACCCGAAGCTGACCGCCGCTCTCGAAGAGGGCGGCGACGTCGCGCTGATCGCGCCTTCCGCGCTGCGCCCGTTCGGGGTGGCCGCGCTGGCCGGGCACGATCAGCGCACCGTGCTCGCCGTCACCGCGACGGGGCGTGAGGCGGAAGACCTCGCCGCCGCGCTGACGAGCCTGATCGAGCCCAACTCCGTGGCGGTGTTCCCGGCATGGGAGACGCTGCCGCACGAGCGGCTCTCGCCGCGCAGCGACACCGTGGGCCAGCGGCTGGCGGTGCTGCGCCGGCTGGCGCACCCGGTCAAGGGCGATGCCGCCGCCGGGCCGCTCAGCGTGATCGTGGCGCCCGTCCGCGCCCTGCTCCAGCCGATCGTGAAGGGCCTGGGCGACCTGGAGCCCATCCGGCTGCGGGCCGGCGACGACGCCGACCTCGACGACGTCGTGGACAACCTGGTCAACAACGGCTACCACCGGGTCGACATGGTGGAGAAGCGCGGCGAGGTGGCCGTGCGGGGCGGGCTGCTCGACGTGTTCCCGCCGACCGAGGAGCACCCGCTGCGGCTGGAGTTCTGGGGCGACACGGTCGAGGAGATCCGCTGGTTCAAGGTCGCCGACCAGCGATCGCTGGAGGCGGCCGAGGACGGGCTGTTCGCGCCGCCGTGCCGGGAGCTGCTGCTGACCGGCGAGGTACGGACGCGGGCGCGGCAGCTGGCCGAGGAGCACCCGGCGCTGGCCGAGGTGCTCGACCAGCTCGCCGAGGGCACGCCGGTCGAGGGCATGGAGGCGTTCGCGCCCGTGCTGGCGGGGGAGATGGACCTGCTGCTCGACCACCTGCCGGTCAGGTCGGCGGTGTTCGTGTGCGACCCCGAGCGGATCAGGGGCAGGGCGGAGGAGCTCGTCCGCACCTCGCAGGAGTTCCTCGAAGCCTCCTGGATCAACGCCGCGGCAGGCGGCGAGGCGCCGATCGACCTCGGCGCGGCCGCGTTCCGGTCGCTGGAGGAGATCCGCGAGCACGCCGACGTACTGGGCCAGCCCTGGTGGACGATGGCGCCGTTCGGCGGCGGCATCGAGCTCGACGCCCAGGACTCCGAGGCCTACCGCGGCGACACCGCCAAGGCGCTGGCCGACATCAAGGGCTGGCTGGCCGACGAGAAGGCCGTCGTGCTGCTCAGCGAGGGCCACGGCCCGGCCGAGCGCATGGTCGAGCTGCTCAAGGGCGTGGACGTGCCGGCGCGGCTCCAGCAGTTCCTGGACAAGGCGCCCGAGCCCAAGGTCGTGCACGTCTCGACCGGCCTGATCGAGCACGGCTTCATCACCCCCACCCTGGCCGTGCTCACCCACCTCGACCTGGTCGGCCAGAAGGCCTCCACCAAGGACATGCGGCGCCTGCCCTCCCGCCGCCGCAACATGGTCGACCCGCTGCAGCTCAAGGTCGGCGACCACGTGGTGCACGAGCAGCACGGCGTGGGCCGCTACATCGAGATGGTGCAGCGCACGGTGCAGGGCGCCACCCGCGAGTACCTCGTCATCGAGTACGCCAAGGGCGACCGCCTCTACGTGCCGACCGACCAGCTCGACGAGGTCACCCGCTACGTCGGCGGCGAGGCCCCCACGCTCAACCGCATGGGCGGCGCCGACTGGGCCAAGGCCAAGTCCCGGGCGAAGAAGGCGGTCAAGGAGATCGCCGGCGAGCTGATCAGGCTCTACTCCGCCCGGATGGCCTCGCCGGGACACGCCTTCGGGGCCGACACGCCGTGGCAGCGGGAGATGGAGGACGCCTTCCCGTACGCCGAGACGGGCGACCAGCTCGAAGCCATCGACGAGGTCAAGCGCGACATGGAGCGCGGCGTCCCGATGGACCGGCTGATCTGTGGCGACGTCGGCTACGGCAAGACCGAGATCGCGGTGCGGGCGGCGTTCAAGGCGGTGCAGGACGGCAAGCAGGTCGCGGTGCTGGTGCCCACGACGCTGCTGGTGCAGCAGCACATGTCCACCTTCGCCGAGCGCTTCTCCAGCTTCCCCGTCTCGGTCAAGCCCGTCTCCCGCTTCCAGACCGACGGCGAGGTCAAGGGCACGCTCGAAGGGCTGCGCTCCGGCGCGGTGGACGTGGTGATCGGCACGCACCGGCTGCTCAGCCCCGAGGTCCGGTTCAAGGACCTGGGCCTGATCATCATCGACGAGGAGCAGCGGTTCGGAGTCGAGCACAAGGAGGCCATGAAGCACCTGCGCACGCAGGTGGACGTGCTGGCCATGTCGGCCACGCCGATCCCGCGCACGCTGGAGATGGGGCTGACCGGCATCCGCGAGATGTCCACGATCCTCACGCCGCCGGAGGAGCGGCATCCGATCCTCACGTTCGTGGGGCCGTACGAGGAGAAGCAGATCGCGGCGGCGATCCGGCGCGAGCTGATGCGCGACGGGCAGATCTTCTTCGTGCACAACCGGGTGGCCTCGATCAACAAGGTCGCCGCGCGGCTGCGCGAGCTGGTGCCGGAGGCGCGCATCGCGGTGGCGCACGGGCAGATGAACGAGCACCAGCTGGAGAAGATCATGGTGGGGTTCTGGGAGCGGGAGTACGACCTGCTCGTCTCCACCACGATCGTCGAGTCCGGGCTCGACGTGCCCAACGCCAACACGCTGATCGTGGACCGGGCCGACAACTACGGCCTGTCGCAGCTCCACCAGATCCGCGGGCGCGTCGGGCGAGGCAGGGAGCGCGGTTACGCGTACTTCCTCTACCCGCCGGAGAAGCCGCTGACGGAGACCGCGCACGAGCGGCTCGCCACGATCTCGCAGCACACCGAGATGGGCGCGGGCATGTACGTCGCGATGAAGGACCTGGAGATCCGCGGCGCGGGCAACGTGCTGGGCGCCGAGCAGTCCGGCTTCATCGCGGGCGTCGGCTTCGACCTGTACGTCCGGCTGATGGCCGACGCGGTCAAGGAGCAGAAGGCCAAGCTGTCGGGCGCCGAGGTCGAGGAGGAGCAGCCGGACGTCAAGGTCGAGCTGCCGATCAACGCCCACATCCCGCACGACTACGTGACCTCCGAGCGGCTGCGGCTGGAGGCGTACAAGCGGATCGCGGCCATCAACGCCGAGATCGACATCGAGGAGGTCCGCGACGAGCTGACCGACCGCTACGGCAAGCCGCCGGTGGAGGTGGAGAACCTCCTGGAGGTCGCCAGGTTCAGGATCAGGGCGCGCACGGCCGGGCTCACGGACGTCACGCTGCAGGGCCAGAACATCAAGTTCGGCCCGGCCAGGCTCAGGGAGTCGCAGCAGGTACGCCTCGACCGCCTCTACAAGAAGGCCGTCTACAAGCAGGCGGCCGAGACCCTGCTGGTGCCGATCCCCAAGACCAAGCCGCTGGGCGGGCAGCCGCTGCGCGACCTCGACCTGCTCAAATGGTGCGGCGACCTGGTCGAGGCGATGTTCCTCGAGCCCGCACGGGTAAGCTAGCGGCGGTTTTCTGGTCGGAAAGGGACGTACGTGAAATCGATACGAGTGGCCGTGGCCGCCGCTGCGGTGGTCGCGGCGGTGACCGCCTGCTCCTCGCCCATGCAGGCCGGGGCCGCGGCCGTGGTCGGGAGCGAGCGCATCTCGATGAGCAAGCTCAACAACGACACGCAGGCCTACCTGGCCGCGCTGAAGAAGGCTCAGCTCGACGAGTCGGCGCTGGGCGTGCCGGCCAACCAGGCCGTGCTGCAGCGCCTGGTCAACGTGAGCGTGTCCAGGCAGCTCATGGACCGCCACAAGGTGCAGGTGAGCGAGACCGAGATCGACGCCGCGCTCAAGGACCCGGGCCAGTTCCAGTCGCCCGAGATCAACCTGCTGGCCAACGGCGTCGCGCCGGCCGACGCCCGCGACTACGCGCGCGCCATGGTGGGCCTGACCAAGCTCCAGCAGCAGTTCGGCGGCCAGGCCGGGCAGGAGCGGCTGATCCAGGAGTTCACCTCCATCAAGCCCGTCTTCAACCCGCGCTTCGGCACGCTGAACGCCCAGCGCTCGGAGCAGAACCCGTCGCTGTTCGTCGACACCGGCAGGTTCGGCAAGCTCACCCAGCAGGCGCAGCAGCCGGCCCAGGGCTGATCGTGCCGCTGATCGTCGTCACCACCTCGCCCAGGGTCGCGCCGGGCCTGCTGAGCCACCAGGCCTGGCAGGCGCTGCGCTCGGGCCCCGTGCTCACCGGCTCCGGCTCGCACCCGCAGCTTCCCTACCTGGCCGAGGCCGGGATCGAGGTCGAGGTCGTCGAGCCCGACCCGCGGGCGCTGGCCGTGCGCGCGGTGGGCGAGAGCGTGGTGTGGCTGTCGGACCAGGACGGCGAGGACTTCATGCGCGCCGTCGGGCACGCCGCCGTCGCGCTCGACGAGCCGCCGCTGATCGAGGTCGTGCCCGGGTCGTACGACCTGCCGGGGGCTCGGGTGCTCGACCTGGTGGCGGTGATGGACCGGCTGCGTACCGAGTGCCCGTGGGACCGCAAGCAGACGCACACGACGCTGGTGCCGTACCTGCTGGAAGAGGCCTACGAGGTGCTGGAGACGATCGAGCAGGGCGACTACCCCGCGCTCCGCGAGGAGCTGGGCGACCTGCTGCTGCAGGTGGTCTTCCACGCGCGGGTGGCCGAGGGCTTCGACATGGACGACGTGGCGGCCGGGATCGTGGACAAGCTCGTCCGGCGGCATCCGCACGTGTTCGGCTCGGTGCGGGCCGAGAGCGCCGACGAGGTCAACGACAACTGGGAAGCGATCAAGGCGGCCGAGCGGGCGGCCAAGGGCCGCGAGTCGGTGCTCGACGGGGTCCCGATGGGGCAGCCTGCGCTGTCGCTGGCCGCGCAGCTCGTGCGCAGGGCCGAGCGGGCCGGGGCGCCGGAGTCGCTGTCGGCTGCGGTCGGGCAGGGCGTGGCGCGGGAGCTGTTCGACCTGGTACGGCGGGCCGCCGAGGCCGGGCTGGACGCCGAGGCCGAGCTGCGGGCCGCGGCGCGGTCGTATCGGGACCGGGTCCATGCGTGGGAGTCCGCCACCGACTGAGTCCGGCGCGACAGGTCGCGAGATGTCACGACCGGTGAGACCAGGGTGACTTGTCCGGTGGAGCTGAGACCGCCGCACACGGGGGAGCCGCGGCACGTGGCGGGTCACCGCCTGCTCGGCGGGCTCGGCGACGGCGGACCGTGCCCACTCGGTGCGGGGCCGTACCGATAGGCTCTGATGGCATATCACTTTCGATTTAGGAGCGCATCCCGTGGCTACCATCGAGGTCGTATACGCCCGCGAGATCCTCGACTCCCGGGGGAACCCCACGGTTGAGGTCGAGGTCGTGCTCGACGACGGCAGCACCGGCCGCGCGGCCGTGCCGAGCGGGGCGTCCACCGGCCAGTTCGAGGCGGTCGAGCTGCGTGACGGCGGCAAGCGTTACGGCGGCAAGGGCGTGGAGAAGGCCGTTCTCGCCGTGACCGATGAGATCCAGGAGGAGATCAGCGGGATCGAGGCCGAGGACCAGCGCATCATCGACCAGATCATGATCGATCTGGACCGCACGCCCAACAAGGCCAAGCTCGGCGCCAACGCCATCCTGGGCGTCTCCCTGGCCGTGGCCAAGGCCGCCGCCGACAGCGCCGACCTGCCGCTCTTCCGCTACCTCGGCGGCCCCAACGCGCACGTGCTGCCCGTGCCGATGATGAACATCCTCAACGGCGGCGCTCACGCCGACACCAACGTGGACATCCAGGAGTTCATGATCGCGCCGATCGGGGCGGAGACGTTCCGCGAGGCCGTGCGCATGGGCACGGAGGTCTACCACGCGCTGAAGGGCGTGCTGAAGGAGAAGGGCTACGCCACGGGCCTGGGCGACGAGGGCGGCTTCGCGCCCAACCTGCCCTCCAACCGCGACGCGCTCGACCTGATCCTGGTCGCCATCGAGAAGGCCGGCTACGTGCCGGGCGAGGACGTCGCGCTGGCGCTCGACGTGGCCGCCTCCGAGTTCCACAAGGACGGCGTCTACACGATCGACGGCAAGGGCCTGTCGGCGCAGGAGCTCATCGCGTTCTACGAGGACCTGGTCGCCAACTACCCGCTCGTCTCCATCGAGGACCCGCTCGACGAGGAGGACTGGGAGGGCTGGAAGGCCATCACCGCCTCGCTCGGTGACAAGGTGCAGCTCGTCGGCGACGACCTGTTCGTGACCAACCCCGAGCGGCTGGAGCGCGGCATCAAGGAGGGCGCGGCCAACGCCCTGCTGGTCAAGGTCAACCAGATCGGCACGCTGTCGGAGACGCTCGACGCCGTGGACCTGGCCCACCGCAGCGGCTACCGCTGCATGATGAGCCACCGCTCCGGCGAGACCGAGGACACGACGATCGCCGACCTCGCGGTGGCGGTCAACTGCGGTCAGATCAAGACCGGCGCGCCCGCCCGCTCCGACCGGGTGGCCAAGTACAACCAGCTGCTGCGCATCGAGGAGCTCCTCGACGACGCCGCCCGCTACGCGGGTCGCGCGGCGTTCCCGCGTTTCCGGCGCTAGTTTCGAGTACGGCTCGCGGGTCCCCGAGATCTCCCGCGAGCCGTACTTGAGGGGGTGTGCAGCAATTGGCGAAGAGGCCGCAGCTGACCGGGCGGGCCGCCATCCTGGCCGTCGTGGTCTGCGCGATCGCGATGAGCCTGGCCTACCCTGTCCGCGAGTACATCAGCGGGCGTCGCAGCATCGCCGAACTGGAGGCGGAGAAGGCCAGGGTGGAGGCGGAGAGGCAGGCCCTGCTGGCACGTGACAAGCAGGCCGACGACCCCAACTGGATCAAGAAGACGGCCAAGGAACGGCTGCATTACTGCGGGCCCGGCGAGAAGTGCTATGTGGTGATGGAGCCGGATCAGGGCACTGAGAAGACGGTCGTCAAGCAGCCGGTGGCGGTGCCGCCGTGGTACGAGACGCTCTGGGAGTCGGTGGAGGCCGCCGACAAGGGCACCGGGCGCCGGGCGGTGACAGGGAAGGAAAGTGTTGGACAGTAAGGACGTCGAGGTCGTCGAGAAGCAGCTCGGGCGGCCGCCCAGGGGCCTGCGCGAGGTGGCGCACCGTTGCCCGTGCGGCAACCCCGACGTGGTGGAGACCGCGCCCCGGCTGCCCGACGGCTCGCCCTTCCCGACCCTGTACTACCTGACCTGCCCGAAGGCGGCCTCGGCCATCGGCACGCTGGAGGGCTCGGGCCTGATGCGGGAGATGCAGGCCAGGCTGGCCACCGAGCCCGAGCTGGCGGCGGCCTACCAGGCGGCGCACGACGACTACGTCGCCAGGCGCGACGAGGCCGCCAAGCAGGAGGGGCTGACGCCGCTCCCGCGTGACATGCAGAGCACGGGTGGCATGCCGGAGCGGGTCAAGTGCCTGCACGCGCTGGTGGCGCACGAGCTGGCGGCCCCCGGGGTGAACCCGTTCGGCAGGGAGGCGCTCGACGCCCTCCCCGACTGGTGGAGTGACGGACCATGCGTGTAGCCGCCATCGACTGCGGCACCAATTCCGTACGACTGCTCATCGCCGACGTCGGCCCGGGCGCCGATCCAGGCGCCGGCGCGGGCGGCCCGGGCTTCGGCACGGGCGAGCTGGCGGACGTCGAGCGGCTGATGGAGATCGTCCGCCTGGGCGAGGGCGTCGACAGGACGGGCAGGCTCGCGCCCGACGCCCTGGCGCGCACGTTCAAGGCCATGCGCTCCTACCAGGAGCTGATCGAGCGCCACGGCGCCACCGCCACGCGCGTGGTGGCCACGAGCGCGACGAGGGACGCGGCCAACCGGCACGAGTTCGTCGAGGGCGTCCGCGAGATCTTCGGCGTGGAGCCGGAGGTGGTGTCGGGGGCCGAGGAGGCGGAGCTGTCGTTCACGGGCGCGACCAGGGGGCTGGTGCGCCTGTCGCCGGAGACGGAGGTGCCGCAGGGCCCGCTGCCGCCGTACCTGGTGGTGGACATCGGCGGGGGGTCCACGGAGTTCGTGGTCGGCGCCGAGCACGCCCAGGCGGCGCTGTCGGTGGACATCGGCTGCGTGCGCCTGACCGAGCGGCACCTGCGCGATGCCGGCGACCCGTCGCCGGCGGCGGCCCTGGAGGCCGTGGTGGCCGACATCGAGGCCGCGCTCGACCGGGTGGAGGCCGAGGTCCCCGTCCACGAGGCGCACACGCTCGTGGGCCTGGCGGGCTCGGTGACGACGGTCGCGGGCATCGCGCTCGGCCTGCCGGAGTACGACTCGCGGCGCATCCACCACTCGCGGATCTCGGCCGAGCAGGTTCACGACGTGACGCGGCGGCTGCTCGCGATGACCCATGGTGAGCGGGCCGAGCTGCCGGTGATGCATCCGGGGAGGGTTGACGTGATTGGCGCCGGTGCGCTAATTCTTGACCGGATCGTTCGCCGTTTCGCGTTTTCCCAGGTCGTGGTGAGCGAGCACGACATCCTCGATGGAATCGCCTGGTCCCTCGCCGGTTAGCTGAAGAAATCCGGACATTTCCGATCTGCGGGTCGTGTTGAGCGTGCATTCAGTATTGTGATTAGGTAAAGGGGCATTACGGGGGCTTTGCCATATCGCTGTGCGCGAAAGGCGCCGGCGTGGCGACCGTTCCCGAGCGCGTCTCTTCCCTCACGGAATGGAGCACTCTCACATGATGTCTGTTGGGTTAGCACGTAAGGCCGCTGCGTTCGGCGCGTCGGCCGCGGTGCTGGCCGGCCTGTCCGCGGGTCTGATGTCCAGCCCCGCCCAGGCGGCCTCCAAGCCGGCCCCCAAGGTGTCGGTCTCCGCGCCGAAGGCCACGCCGGGCGACTATGACGGTTCCTGCCCGACCAAGATCAACTTCTCGGCCCAGATCAAGGTGCCGCTCAAGGGCAAGACGGAGCTGGCCTACCGCTGGCTCCACGGCGACGGCTCCAAGAGCAAGGTCAACGTGATCAAGCTCTCGGGCAAGGGCACCAAGACGATGACGGTCAAGCAGTCCATCACCTTCAAGGACGACGTCAAGGGCTGGGAGGCCATTCAGGTCCTCGGCCCGAAGAAGGTCACCTCGAAGAAGGGCTACTTCTCCGTCTCCTGCCAGAAGCCGCAGGAGGACGTGCGCACGCACCTCGACGTGTCGGTCTCGGCCCGCGCGTGGGCCAGCCCGAGCTCGTACGCCGGCCGGTGCGACACCTACGGTGACAAGATCGACTTCACCGGCGTGATCAAGACCAACCGCCCCTCGTGGGTGCGTTACCGCTGGGTCCTCAACGGTGAAGTGGTCGACTACGGCAAGATCAAGGTCCGTGACGCCCGCAAGGTCGGCTTCGGCATCAACCCCCGTCACAGCCAGCGTGGCTGGGCGCAGCTGCAGGTGCTGAGCCCCGACGCGACCTCCTCCAACCGGGCCTACTACAAGGTCTGGTGCAAGGACGACCGCAGGGACGACCACCACGACGACCACAAGGGCGACCACAAGGGCCCTGACTCGCACGCCGGCGCGCTTTCCGCCACCGCTTCGGTGACGACCGGCGCCGGCTGCTCGGTCACCGCCACGGGCTCGGTCACCTCGGCCAAGGCCGGCACGGTCACCTACAACTGGGCGCTGAACGGCGCCGTGCTGAGCACCGGCTCGGTCGAGTTCGGCGCTGACGGCGGCTCGAAGCCCATCAACGGCTTCTCGACCACGTCGGAGATCAAGAGTGGCACCGTGACCCTCTCGGTCTCGGGTGCCGGTGGCAGCGACACCGAGACCAGGTCCTACGTCTGCAGCTAGGCCGCGTGAGGCGCGTCTGAGCGGTACGACATCGACCGGCTGAACCGGGTGGCTCCTTCGGGTGCCACCCGGTTTTTCTGTTGCCACTACTGCGCTTTGCGCAGTAGTGTGCTTCGCGTGGACAGCAGCCAGCTTCTCAAGGGCGTCCTCGACCTGGCCGTCCTGGCCGTGCTCAACGACCGTGACGGCTACGGCTACGACGTCGTGCGCCGGCTCAGGGAGGCCGGGCTGCAGGAGGTCGGCGACGCCTCGGTCTACGGCACGCTGCGCCGCCTGTTCAGGGCCGGCGCCCTGACCTCGTACGTGGTGGCCTCCGACGAGGGGCCGCACCGCAAGTACTACGGGCTCAACGACGTCGGCAGGGAGATGTACGCCGCCTCGGCCAAGACCTGGGCCGCCTTCTCGGCCACCATGGCGGCCCTGCTCAAGGAGGGACAAGCATGACCCCCGAACAGTACGCGCAGGCCGTACGGGATGCCCTGGCCGACCATCCCGAGCGCGAGGAGCTGCTGGAGGACCTCGACGACCACCTCGCCGAGATCGCCGCCGAGTCGGACCTCGCGCTGGAGGAGCGGCTAGGCCCGCCCGAGGCGTACGCGGAGGAACTGGCCTCCGCCTACGGGGAGCGCCCGCAGAGCGCCGGGAAGCGGCGGGTGGACGCGCGGGCGTGGGCGGCGAAGGTGAGGGCCGCTCTGATGCGTCAGGCGCCCTCCAGGAGCTTCCTGGCCTTCCTGCCGGAGCTGCGGCCCGGATGGTGGGTGCTGCGCGGCTACGTGCTGGCCATGGTGCTGGTGTCGGTCACGGCCGAGCCCGCGCTCGTCCCCATGACGCCGCCCGCCTGGGTCGCCGTCGCGGCGGGGATCTGGGCCTCGGTCTGGTTCGGCCGGCGGAGCAGGCGGCGGGTGGTGGTGCTGGCGGCCGCGGCGGCGAACGGGGTGGCCGCGCTGACCTTGTTCGTGGGCATGGTGGAGGCCGGCGACGCGATGACGCCGAACCCCGAGCAGGAGCAGGCGGTGTGGATGCAGCCGGCCTCGTCCGACGGCGTCTACAACCTGCGGCCCTACGCCAAGGACGGCAAGCCGCTGAGCGACGTCTACCTCTACGACCAGGACGGCAAGCCGTTCGTGACGAACCCCGAGTTCTACGGCTACAAGGTCGACAGGTCGTGCGGCGAGCCGGTGCTCAACCGCTACCCGCTGCCCCTGGTCGAGGAGGAGCCCATGACGGGCGACGACGGCCTGCCCACGGCCGCGGCGTCCGCCTGCCCCACCTCGACGCCGGAGCCGGGGCCGATGGCCACGGCGACGCCCGAGCGCCCGGACACGAAGCCCCGTGACTGATCGGGCACCATCGGTGTCATGAGCTTCGTACCTCCTGGCACCGGCTGGCCCGACGACCCCGCGACCCCTGACACCCCGGTCGCGCTGGACCCCGCGGACGTGCGCCGCCTCGCCGCCGCCAGCAGCACCCTCGCGGAGCTCACGGCAGGGCAGTCGGTCTGCCGTGCCTGCCCCCGCCTGGTGGAGTGGCGCGAGGACGTCGCCAGGGTGAAGCGGCGCGCGTTCGCGGACGAGACGTACTGGGGCCGTCCCGTCCCCGGCTGGGGCGCGGAGCAGCCGCGGATCCTGCTGGTCGGGCTGGCCCCCGCCGCCCACGGGGGCAACAGGACCGGGCGCATCTTCACCGGCGACCGCAGCGGCGACTGGCTGTTCGCCTCGCTGCACCGCTGCGGCCTGGCCGCGCAGGAGACGAGCACGCGCGCGGGCGACGGGCAGGAGCTGCTCGGCACGCGCGTGCTGGCGTCGGTGCGCTGCGCCCCGCCCGCGAACAAGCCGCTGCCGTCGGAGAAGGCCGCGTGCTTCCCGTGGATGGCGCGGGAGATGGCGCTCGTGGCGCCCTACGTGCGGGTGATCGTGGCGCTCGGCGGGTACGCCTGGCAGGCCATGTGGCCCGCGCTCAAGGACGCGGGTTACGCGCTGCCGCGCAGCCGCCCGCCGTTCGGACACGGGGCCGAGGCCGAGGTGTCGTACGGCGAGGCGCCCGTCACGCTCATCGGCTGCTACCACCCCAGCCAGCAGAACACGTTCACCGGCCGCGTCACCGCCCGGATGCTGGACGACATCTTCATCAGGGCCAGGTCACTGGCTGTGTGACGCGTCCCACCACCCCAGGATTGGCTTCGCCGAGAGCGCTTGACGTAAGCTTGTGAATGCTTTCACAAGCATTCCACGAGGGATGGGGCCTCAGGATGAACAAGCACATCTTGATCGTCGGCGGCGGATACGTCGGCCTGTACACAGCGCTCCGGCTGCAGCGCAAGCTCCACCGCGAGCTGCGCAGCGGCGAAGCCCGCATCACGATCATCGACCCCCAGTCCTACATGACCTACCAGCCGTTCTTGCCTGAGGCGGCGGCGGGCAACCTCTCGCCGCGCCACATGGTGGCCCCGCTGCGCCGGATCCTGCCGAAGGCGCACATCCTGAACGGCACGGTGACCAAGGTCGACCACGCCGGCCGCACCGTCACCTTTCAGCCCGCCGAGGGCGAGCCGCGGGAGGTGGCCTACGACGTGATCGTCATGGCCGCCGGCTCGATCTCGCGCACCCTGCCCATCCCCGGGCTGACCGACATCGGCATCGGGTTCAAGACCGTCGGCGAGGCCATCGCGCTGCGCAACCGCGTGCTGCACCTGCTCGACGTGGCCGAGTCCACCGACGACCCGGAGGTGCGGCGCAGGGCGCTGACGTTCGTGGTGGTCGGGGCCGGTTTCGCGGGCGTCGAGGCGCTGGCCGAGCTGGAGGACATGGCCAAGGACTCGACGCGCTACTACCGCAACATCAAGCCGTCGGACATCCGCTGGGTGCTGGTGGAGGCCACGAACCGGGTGCTGCCCGAGGTCGGCCCCGAGATGGGCAAGTGGACGCTGGAGCAGCTGCGCGAGCGCGGCATCGACGTCAGGCTCGACACCCGGCTGGAGTCCTGCGAGGGCGGGCACGTGGTGCTGTCGGACGGCGCGGAGTTCGACGCCGAGACGCTCGTGTGGACCGCCGGCGTCAAGCCCAGCCCCGTGGTGAACGACAGCGACCTGCCGCTCGACGAGCGCGGCCGGATCAAGGCCACCGCCATGCTCACCGTGGCGGGCACGCCGGGCGCCTTCACCGCCGGCGACGCCGCAGGGGTGCCCGACGTCACGAACCCCGGGCAGTACTGCGCGCCCAACGCCCAGCACGCGGTCCGCCAGGCCAAGGTGCTGGCCGACAACATCGTCCGCCACCTGCGCGGGCAGGAACTGGTCGAATACCGCCACAAGTATGTCGGATCGGTGGCCGGCCTGGGCCTGCATCAGGGCGTCGCCAATGTCTATGGCGTCAAGCTTCGCGGATTCCCTGCGTGGTTCATGCACCGGACCTACCATCTGTCGCGGGTGCCGACGCTGAACCGCAAGGTCCGTGTCGTCGTCGATTGGACCCTGGCCCTGTTCTTCAAGCGCGAGACGATCTCTCTGGGTGAGATGGAGCACCCGCGTGAGGGCTTCAGGGCCGCGGTGGCGACGACCCGCCGCTAGCCCAGGTACGGCAACGCCCCGGCGAACCACTGCCGGGGCGTTCTCGGCGCCCCTGGTCGCAAGCGGAAGGGGTACCACGGGTGGGTCTATCAGCGGTGACCGTGCTCGGCGTCGACCGGCCCGGCGTGATCGCCGCAGTAACCGGTTCGCTCGCCGACTGCGGGGCGAACATCCAGGACTCGACCATGACGTTGCTCGGCGGCCATGTCGCGATGATGCTGCTCGTCTCCGGCGAGCTGGACCCGGCGGAGCTGATGAAGCGGGTGGGTGCGCCCGACCTGGTGGTCACCGCCTCGGCCATCGAGGCCCAGCGGCACTTCTGCGAGGAGGGCGACGGGCTCGGCTACGTGCTCACCGTCCACGGTCCCGACCGGCCCGGCATCATCTCCGCCGTCAGCGCCGTGCTCGCCGCGGACGGCGGCAACATCACCGGGATGAGCACCAGGCTCACCGGCCGGCTCTACGTCCTGATCGCCGACGTCGAGCTGCCGAAGCAGGTGGACGTGGCGGCTCTCATGCGCAGGCTGGCGGCCGTCGGCGCCAGCCTCGACTCGGACATCACCTTCCGGCCTGTCGAACCGGACTTGTTGTGACCAGGCCAGGGGGTACGGCTCGCGAGGTGCTCGGCGCCCCGCACCCCCTCCTGTCCGCCGTGGCCGAGCCGGTGGACCCCACCGCCCCCGAGGTCGTCGCCGCCGCGGCGGATCTGCTGGCGACCCTGCGCCGCGCGCCCGCCACGACGGGTCTGGCGGCCCCCCAGATCGGCCTGAGCTTGCGGCTGATCGCCTTTGACGCCCGGCGCCACCCTCGGAGTAGGTCGTGGGCCGGGGAGCTCGTGGTGGCCAATCCACGGCTCGCCAGCGCGGCCCACTGGGACGAGGGCCGCGAGGGGTGCGCGTCGATCCCCGGGCTCACGGCCGACGTACGCCGTGCGACGCGTATCACCGTACATGGGCATTTGCCAGGCACGGGCGAGGCCGTCACCATCGAAGCGGATGCCATCGAGGCTCGGTGCATTCAGCACCAACTCGACCATCTGGACGGTCTACTCTTCTTGGACAGAGTCCCCGGAGTGCTATCACTTCACCGCAGACTTCACACTTGTGACGCCTGATGCGAAGTTGTGCTCCTCGGAAGCATGGTCCGTTTCGTATGATTGCGGCGCCCCCGTAGCCCAATGGCAGAGGCAAACCCCTTAAAAGGGTTGACGTGCGGGTTCGAATCCCGCCGGGGGCACTTGCCAACTTATACCCAATTTAGGTCTCTGACCTGGGGGTTTACCGCAACTGCCGGATGGGCTCCCGCCGGACTCCCGCAGCCGATATCGAGTTGTTATGGAGTTGTCCTGTGACCGGGCGATCACTGCTGGTGGATGGGCGGTCCCGGCGCCGCTCGTGACGGGAGAGCGAACTTCGCCGCGGGTGGCCTCCCGTTCGCCTGCTCGAAAAGTTTTCGTGCTCTGACGGATATTGACAAGCCGCTGGTTCTCTGCCTTCACCTTTGCGGGAGTTTCTTTCCGTGAATGGTCGGCTACGCCTTACAACCGAAGTTTTCCGCGCCGGGGAAACGTCCATAGTGCGAGACCGGGTCCGGGCGGCGCGTGCCGTGGCCCTCGGGCGCCGCCCGTGGGAAGATTTCCCTGTCGCCTGATGACCTGGGGAACTCCGCGGCGGGCACGTTCGTTGTGAACGCTGCCGAAGTCCCGAATGAACATCGATCTGAGCGTCAGTTGACCAAGGTGCCGCCGCGCCCCGTAGGCTCGGCGTCACAGGAGGCAGCGATGGAGAGCAAGAACCCCGTATTCAGCAGGTCGCGGCAGCAGGCCGCAGCGGGCTGGGCCGGTCCCACCCCGTCCCCCGACCAGCTGCAGAACATGTACGACGCGCCGTCGTACGCACCACCGTCCCGGCCGGCGTATCGGACCATGACGCTCGACGACGTCGTGGTCCGAGGGTTCCTGACCCTCGGGACACTCGTCCTGGCCGCCGCTGCGGCCTGGTATTTCAACGTTCCGCCCATGGTCGCGATCGGCGCCGCCGTCGTCGCGCTGGTGCTGGGCCTGATCGTCTCGTTCACGATGAGCACCAACCCGGCGCTCATCCTGGGCTACGCGGTCGCCGAGGGCGTCTTCCTGGGCAAGATCAGCTTCGTCTTCAACGGCATGGCCAGCGGCATCGTGTTGCAAGCGGTGCTGGGCACGGCCTTCGCGTTCGGAGCGGTGCTGGCCGTCTACGCCCTGCGCATCGTCAGGGTGACACCCAAGCTGGTGAAGTTCGTGGTCGCCGCCGCGATCGCGGCCGTCGGGCTCATGCTCGTCAACCTGCTCGTCGGCCTCTTCAACGACGTCGGCCTGGGCCTGCGCACCGACAGCCCGCTCGGCTGGATCTTCAGCGTCGCGATGATCCTGCTCGGCTGCTTCTTCCTCCTGCTGGACTTCGACTCGATCGAGCAGGGCGTCAAGCAGGGCGCTCCGGAGAAGTTCGCCTGGCAGTGCGCGTTCGGTCTGACGCTGAGCCTGGTGTGGATCTACCTGGAGATCCTCCGGTTCGTCAGCTATTTCACCAGTAGCGACTAGCCGTTCAACGCCGCGACATGCAGGAGGGCCTCGCCGTTCAGGCGGGGCCCTCTCGCTGTGCGACCGAAAATCTACCTGCCGTCACAGAATGATGCCGGACTTGGGGCTTGCCATTCGCGTGTCCGTGTTGCAGTGTCGAGCAAAGGACCTTAATCCGCGGAGGTGCCCATGTCCTTGAACCACTCACCGGAGACGCAGACGAAGCTCATCGCAAGGGTCCCAACGATCACGGGACGCGAACTCCCCGAGTGGTTCCAAGCCATCGACAACGGCCCGGCTTTCCTACGGTGTGACGAGCGGGCCAACTGGCTTGCCGACGAGCACGGGCTGACCCACGGCTACGCCGCCGCCATCGTCCACGAGCACGAGCGGCATCGCCGTAACCGGATGGGCTACATCTAAGCCCAGCCATCCCCGCGCCCGCGCCCCAAGCGCGGGCGCGTCATCATGAGGTCATGGATCTCGACAAGGCACTCGACTTTCTCCGCAGCCATCACCGCGCGGTCCTGCTGACCAGGCATCGCGATGGGCGCCCGCAGATGTCCCCGATCACGGTCGGGGTTCAGGACGGCCGCGTGGTCATCAGCTCCAGGGAGACGGCGGCCAAGGTCCGCAACGCGCTGCGCGATCCCCAGGTGTCGCTGTGCGCGTTCACGGACGGGTTCTTCGGGGAGTGGATCCAGGTCGACGGCACGGCGGAGATCATCCACCTGCCCGAGGCCATGGAGCCGCTCGTCACCTACTACCGCGACATCTCCGGTGAGCACCCCGACTGGGACGACTACCGCGCCGCCATGGTCCGTGACCGCCGCGTCATCATGCGCATCACCCCGACCCGTGTGGGACCGACCCGGCACGGGTAGCGGGGGTTCGGCGAGCCGCGGTGAGGACCCCGGCCGCGGCTCGCCGTGCGTTCAGGCTTGGTCGAGCGGTCAGCTCAGGCGCTCGATGACCATGGCCATGCCCTGGCCGCCGCCCACGCACATCGTCTCCAGGCCGATGTTCTTGTCGTGGTGCTGCAGGCTGTTGATCAGCGTCGAGGTGATCCGCGCGCCGGTCATGCCGAACGGGTGCCCGACCGCGATCGCGCCGCCGTTGACGTTGAGCCGGTCGAGGTCGATGCCCAGCTCCCGGTAGGAGGGGATCACCTGGGCCGCGAACGCCTCGTTGATCTCCACCAGGTCGATGTCGTCGATCGCCATCCCGGCCCTGGCCAGCGCCTGCGTCGAGGCCTCCACGGGGCCGAGGCCCATGATCTCGGGCGACAGGCCGGAGACGCCGGTGGAGACGATCCTGGCCAGCGGCGTGATGCCGAGCTCGGCGGCCTTGACGTCGCTCATCACGACGACCGCCGCCGCGCCGTCGTTCAGCGGGCAGCAGTTGCCGGCCGTGACGGTGCCGTCCGGGCGGAAGACGGGCTGCAGGCTGGAGACCTTCTCGTACGTCGTGCCCGCCCGCGGCCCGTCGTCCTTGGCGACCACGGTGCCGTCGGGCAGCGTCACGGGCGTGATGTCCTTCTGCCAGAACCCGTCGGCCAGCGCCTTCTCCGCCAGGTTCTGGGAGCGCACGCCGAACTCGTCCTGCTCCTGGCGCGAGACGCCCTTGATCTGGGCCAGGTTCTCGGCCGTCTGCCCCATGGCGATGTAGACGTCGGGGACCGCGCCGTCCTCGCGGGGGTCGTGCCAGGTCTTCCCGCCCTCGGCGTACGCCTTGGTGCGGTCGCGGGCCTCCAGGAAGAGCGGGTTGTGCGTGTCGGGCAGCGAGTCGGAGTTGCCCTTGGCGAAGCGCGAGACGGTCTCGACGCCCGCGGAGACGAACACGTCGCCCTCGCCGGCCTTGATGGCGTGGAAGGCCATCCTGGTGGTCTGCAGCGAGGACGAGCAGTAGCGGGTCACCGTGGTGCCGGGCACGTTGTCGAGCCCGAGCATCACCGCCACCACCCGGGCCATGTTGAAGCCCTGCTCGCCGCCGGGCAGGCCGCAGCCCAGCATGATGTCCTCGATCGAGGCGGGGTCGAGCTGGGGCACCTTGGCCAGCGCCGCCTTGATCATCTGCACGGTCAGGTCGTCGGGGCGGATGTCCTTGAGCGACCCCTTGAAGGCTCGTCCGATCGGGGAACGCGCGGTTGCGACGATGACTGCCTCGGGCATGGCCCCTCCTTTGTCGGCGCTAATAGTAGAACTATATTCCAGTTCTCCGCGCAAGGCCCGCCGCCCCCGGTCCTCGGGAGAGTCAGCCGTACATGCCGGGCGCCGTCGCCGCGTGGTCGTTGACGGCGTGCAGGGCGCCCTTCTCGTCGCGCCACAGGCGCCAGCCGTCCTGGCTGCCGGTGAACCAGGGCGGCGGGACCGCCACGGGGGAGACGCGCTTGCCGGTGCCGAGGTCGTACTCGCACAGTGCCGCCGTCGAGTAGAAGCCGGGAGGCTGCCCCTTCAGCGGCAGCGGCTTGGGGTCGGTGACGCAGAAGGACCAGCCGCGCTCCTCCTCGACCGGCACCGGCTTGCCCCCGGCCACGTCGAAGGCCGTGCCCTTGGAGTTGTGCTTGAGGAAGCCCAGCTTGTCCATGCGGTCGGGGAAGGCCAGCCACCAGCCGGAGCCGGGCACGTCGGTGGCGCTGATCTGGCCGACCACCCGCCCGCTGGCCGGATCGAGCCGGGCGAACCCGCCGTAGGCGCCCTGCGGGTCGACCGGCCGGACGACCGGCGCGAAGCCGGGGGAACCGCTCGGGTAGACCCGTACGACCGAGGGCCGCATCCAGTTGATCGTCCCATCGGCGATGCTGACGGAGAACAGGCCGAAGGTGGAGACCTTCTTGCTCTGCGGGTTCGTGTACGGGGCGACGTACCCGACCAGGTCGTCCCCCGCCGCGCCGAACGCCCACCCGCCCGACAGGTCGATCCCGGGCCCGAGCGCCTGCTCGATCGGCTGCTGCCACTGCAGCTTGCCGGTCTTGACCTCGTACGACTCCACCATGGGGTTGGCGGCCAGCCTGAGCAGGACGACCCGGCTCGGATCCGACCACTCCACCTCGGAGATGCCGGGCAGCCTCCACAACTGCTTGCCGGTCGTTGGGTCGAGCACCACCATGCGGGCCTTGGCCAGGGCGGTGTGCTCGGACAGGCAGACGTACGGCCCGCAGCGCTGCGGCCCGAACGTCGAGTGGATCGGCCGCGTCCACCGCTGCGCCCCCGAGTGGGCGTCGCGGGCCACGAGCGTGGCGTTCCACCTGCCCTTCTTGCCCGGGTCGAGGGCGACCACCACGCCCTGGCCGCCGGGCGTCTCCACGATCGCGGGAGCCGAGACGCCCATGCCGGGCAGGCGGCCGGCCATCGTGGCGGGGTAGGCCCACAGACGCTTGCCGTCGCGCAGGTTGACGGCGACCGTCTCCAGGGCGCCGTCGGGCCTCATGGAGGTGACGGCGACGACCCCGCCCGCCACCGCCATCCGGCTGACGGCGTTGACCTGGGTGTTGTGCCAGGTCGGGAACTTCGAGGTGGCCGCGTCGCTGCCGGAGCAGGCAGTGGCGGCAAGAGTTCCGGCGAGAGCGATGGACGTTTTCCAGAGGGGCCGGAGCACGGGCAATTCACTCCAAAGAGAATGGGGGAGTGACGGCTCCGGCGCGAAGAGTGACCGGCTGGAGGCGTGCGGCCGTCAGGTGTCGTTGACTGCCTCGCCGAGTCGCCGGCGGAACAACGTCGCCCACTTCCCGTGCAGGCCCGTCGCCCGCCCGTCGACCCGGGTCGCGGTGACCTCGGTGCCGGGCTCCTCCGCGGCCGTAGCCGCCGCGAGGTAGATCGGTTGCAGAGCTTCGCCCCGTGCGGGCCGCGGCTCAGGCCACAGCCCCAACGCAGCGCACACCGACGGTAGCACCGCGTAAGCGGCCTGCGCGTAACCTCGGTCAGATGGATGGAAACGATCGGGTCCGAACATTTCTGTCGGATTTGTAGCGAACTCGGGGCCCAGGACGTCGGCGAACGCCACCGTACGGCCGCCCGCGTCCACCACCGCGACCGTCTGCGCCGCCGCGAGCTGCCGGCTCCACCGCCGCGTCACCCAGCGCAGGGGCTGCGCGATGGGCCGCACGGTGCCGAGGTCGGGGCAGGTGCCCACGATCACCTCGGCGCCCGCGTCCCGCAGTCGCCGCACGGCCTTGGTCAGGTGCCGTACGGCGATGGCCGGCGGCGTCTGCGTGATGATGTCGTTGGCACCCACGAAGATCACCGCCACGTCGGCCTCCATGGCGAGCGCCACGTCCACCTGCTCCGCCAGCTCCGCCGAGGGGGCGCCGGACTTGCCCGCCACCACCAGGCGCACCGGCCGCTCGGCGACGGCGGCCAGGCCGTTGGCCAGCAGCACGGCGGGGGTCTTGGCGGGGTCGGTCACGCCCAGGCCCACGGAGGTGGAGTCGCCGAGCATGGCCATCTTGATCGGCTCGCCGGGGAACTCGCCGTACACGCCGTCGGAGGGCGGCCCGTCCAGGCCGTGCGGTTGGCCGATGACCTTGCGGGCGAGCAGGCCCTCGGCGATCAGCAGGCCGTACGCCGTGGCTCCCAGAGCCGTCAGCCCGCCACCTCCGAGCGCCGCCGCTGTAGCGATCCTCCGCGCCGCGCGCGCCATGCCAGCTGCCCAGACCACGTACGTGCCTCCTCGGTCCAACTCGGCGGTAGCGTTTGCTTGATAACTAGCCGAGGGCCTGCCACCCCCACTGGATCTCGGCCGTTGGCAAGCTGACCAAGCTTCGGTGAAGAAGGTGAACACCTCGGTGCGCGTTTACGATTCCCTCGTCGACCTCATGGGGAACACTCCGCTCGTCCGGCTGCACAAAGTCAACGCGGGAGTGCCCGCTCAGGTGCTGGCCAAGGTCGAGTACTTCAACCCGGGCGGATCGGTCAAGGACCGCATCGCAGTCCGGATGATCGAGGCCGCGGAGAAGTCCGGCGAGCTGCGCCCGGGAGGCGTGATCGTGGAGCCCACCTCGGGCAACACCGGGGTGGGGCTGGCCATCGTGGCCCAGCAGAAGGGCTACCGGTGCCTGTTCGTGGTGCCGGACAAGGTGGCCCAGGACAAGATCGCGGTGCTGCGCGCGTACGGCGCGGAGGTCGTGGTCTGCCCGACCGCCGTCTCGCCCGACCACCCCGACTCCTACTACTCGGTCTCCGACCGGCTGGCCCGCGAGGTGCCGAACGCCTGGAAGCCCGACCAGTACTCCAACGTCAACAACCCCGACTCCCACTACCACTCGACGGGCCCCGAGCTGTGGGAGCAGACCGACGGCAGGATCACGCACTTCGTGGCGGGCATCGGCACCGGCGGCACGATCAGCGGCACCGGCCGTTACCTCAAGGAGGTCTCCGGCGGGCGGGTCAAGATCATCGGTGCTGACCCGGAGGGCTCGGTCTACTCCGGCGGGTCCGGCCGTCCGTACCTCGTGGAGGGCGTCGGCGAGGACATCTGGCCGGCCACGTACGACACCGAGATCTGCGACGAGATCATCGCGGTGTCCGACAAGGAGTCCTTCAACATGACCCGCCGCCTGGCCCGCGAGGAGGGGCTGCTGGTCGGCGGCTCGTGCGGCATGGCGGTCGTGGCGGCGCTGCGCGTCGCGTCCGCGGCGGCGCCCGACGACCTGGTGGTCGTGCTGCTGCCCGACGGCGGCCGCGGCTACCTGTCGAAGATCTTCAACGACGACTGGATGGCCGACTACGGCTTCCTGACCACCTCCTCCGACGAGGGGCTGGTCGGTGACGTGCTGGCGCGCAAGGGGCCGGGGCTGCCGGAGTTCGTGCACGCCCACCCGCACGAGTCGGTCGGCACCGCCATCTCGATCATGCGCGAGTACTCGGTGTCCCAGCTTCCGGTGATGAAGGAGGAGCCGCCGGTCATGGCGGCGGAGGTGATCGGCTCCATCGTCGAGCGCGACCTCCTCGAAGCCCTCTACCACGGCAGGCTCTCCTCCGACGATCCGATCTCCGATCACATGTCCGCGCCGCTACCCACGATCGGCAATGGTGAACCTGTGGCGCGTGCGGTTGAAGCGCTGGAGAAGGCGGATGCGGCGGTTGTGCTCGAGGACGGCAAGCCGGCCGGGCTGATCACCCGCCAGGACCTGCTCGCGTTCCTGGCCAACCACTGAGCGTCAGGGGAGTGGGAACTCGGCCACCACTTCCCAGGCGCCCTGCTGGGACGGGCCGGCGTAGAGCCGGCCGCCCAGCGCCTCCACCCGCTCGGCCATCCCGACCAGCCCGAACCCGCCGCCCAGCCGTGACACCCGCGGATCAGAGCCGGCCCCGAAGTTGCGCACCCGCAACACCACGACCCGCTCGTGGCGCCGCAGGTCGGCCTCCACCCAGGCCGTGCGGGCGGCGTGCTTGCGGATGTTCGTCAGCGCCTCCTGCAGCACCCGGTGCAGGGTGGTCATGACCTCGGGCGGCAGCGTGCGATCGTCGAGGCCGGCGCCGATCTCGAACGCCACCTTGGGCCCGTCCGCCGAGAACCTGTCGGCCAGCATCCGCAGGTCGGCCAGCGAGGTGCCCGGCTTGCGGTCGGCGCCGTCCTCCGTGCGCAGCACCGCGACCATGCGGCGCATCGAGGTCAGCGCGTCCGAGCCGGCCGTGGCGATCGCGTCCAGGGCGGGAGCCACCGCCTCCGGCCTGGTCTCGGCGACCGTGCGGGCGGCCTGGGCCTGCACGACGATGCCGGTGATGTGGTGGGCGACCAGGTCGTGCAGCTCCCTGGCCAGCTCCAGGCGCTCGGCCCGCCGTACCGAATGCACGGCCTCCGTGCGGCGCTCCTGCTGGAAACGCAGGTAACCGCCGGCCCCGGCGGCCGTCGACCAGCCCGCGAACAGCAGGAACGCGAACGCCAGGCCCGAGCTCTGGTAGTCGCGCCCGCTCGCCTCGCTCATCAGCACGATCAACCCCGCGCACGCCAGCACGGCCGCCCGGCGCACCGGCTCGACGTGCCGCAGCACCCCGATGATCAGGATGAGCAGCGAGCCCGTCTCCGCCATGCCCGGCGCGGCGTCGGCGCCGGTCCAGCCGGCCAGCAGCGAGGTGCCGAACGACAGGGTCAGCATGATGGCGAACCCCTCCACCCGGTACCTGCGGCGCAGCACCACGGCCGCGATGCCGCACACGCCGCAGGCCAGCACCAGCCACTGCACGCCGCTGACGACGCCGGCCAGCACGAGGTCGAGCAGCAGGAGCATGCCCAGCCAGCCGTACATCGCGATCTCGCTCAGCCGGCGTAGCCAGTACACGATGCGCTTCGAATCCCCCACGGCGTCGAGCCTAAGCCGGAAGTCGGACATGTCGTATCAACCGTTCGGCCGAGAGGGCCTGGCGGAGACCAGCCCTTCAGCGGAGGCGGCGGGCGGGGCGTGTCACCGATGCTGGATGTGTCGGAAGGGGAGAGGACATGGTTGCCATCGGGTTCGCGTTGCTGGGTGTCGGGCTGGTCGTGGGCGTGCTGCTCGCGTTGGCCGACCCCGTGCTGCTCTCCCGCATCAACGGGGAGCGGGCGGAGGGCGGCAGCGGCCGGTTCATCAAGGTGGACGCGGAAGGCGGCAGCGACCCGTTCGTCAAGGCGGACGTGGTACGGCTCCCGCCCCGGTCAGGCGGGGACCGTCACGAGCCCAAGGCGGCCTGAACAGGCCCGGCTCGCGCGGGCATGGTGCGCGAGCCCGCACGGGAGCTTCGTGGGGACGGGCTCCCGTGAGCGGCCCGCGATCCGGAGGGGACCGGATCGCGGGCCGTCCGCGTGACAGCGGCCTGTAACGTGACCTGTATGAGCAACGGTTTTGAAACTCTGGCCATCCACGCAGGTCAGGAGCCCGACCCGCTGACCGGCGCGGTCGTGCCGCCGATCTACGCCACGTCCACCTACAAGCAGGACGGCGTGGGCGGCCTGCGTTCCGGATATGAGTACAGCCGCTCGGCCAACCCCACCAGGACCGCGCTCGAAGCCGCGCTGGCCGCCGTGGAGGGCGGGGCGCGGGGGCTGGCGTTCGCGTCGGGGCTGGCCGCCGAGGACACGCTGCTGCGTACGGTGTGCAAGCCGCAGGACCACGTGATCATCCCGAATGACGCGTACGGCGGCACCTACCGGCTCTTCGCCAAGGTGCACGAGCGCTGGGACCTGCACTACGACCCCGTGCCGCTGCACGACCTCGACGCCGTGGCCGCGGCCATGACGCAGAAGACGAGGGTGGTCTGGGTCGAGACGCCCACCAACCCGCTGCTCGGCATCGCCGACATCGCCGCGCTGGCGCAGCTCGCCCACGACAACGGGTCGCTGCTGGTCGTGGACAACACCTTCGCCTCACCGTACCTGCAGCAGCCCCTCGCGCTGGGCGCCGACGTGGTCGTGCACTCGACCACCAAGTACGTCGGCGGGCACTCCGACGTGGTGGGCGGCGCGCTGGTGGCCGCCGACGCCGGGCTCGGGGAGGAGCTGGCCTACCACCAGAACGCGATGGGGGCGGTGGCCGGGCCGTTCGACGCGTGGCTGACGCTGCGGGGTCTCAAGACGCTCGGCGTGCGCATGGACCGCCACTGCGACAACGCCGAACGCGTCGTCGACCTGCTGCTCGCCCACCCGCGCGTGACCGAGGTGCTCTACCCCGGGCTGCCCGAGCACGCCGGGCACGAGGTGGCGGCCAAGCAGATGCGCAGGTTCGGCGGCATGGTGTCGTTCCGCGTCGCCGGGGGCGAGGCGGAGGCGGTCGCGGTGTGCGACAAGGCGAAGCTGTTCACGCTCGGCGAGTCGCTCGGCGGGGTCGAGTCGCTCATCGAGCACCCGGGCAGGATGACGCACGCCTCCGCGGCGGGCTCGCCGCTGGAGGTGCCCGCCGACCTGGTGCGGCTCTCGGTCGGCATCGAGACCATCGACGACCTGCTCGCCGACCTCACCCAGGCACTGGGCTGATCGCTTATTCAGGCACGACCATCAGGAACAGGATCACCAGCCAGATCACGGACAGCAGCCCGCTGATCGCGGCGATCCGCCCCTTCTGCATCTTGGCGTCGTCGTCGGCGCTCTCGCTCGAGAGCGCCTGCACGGCGGTGCGCAGGTCCCGGTCGATGATCACCAGCATGACGGCGGCCACGATGAACAGCGTCATCGACGCCGTCATGTACCACCGCCCGAGCAGCCCGTCGCCGAGCACGATGCCGAGCACCAGCCCGAACACGAACACACCCAGGCTCCCGAGGCTGTAGATCCTCGTGATGCGCTGGATGAACTGCAGCGCGGGCACGTTCTTGGTGCGGATGGCGCGCGGCGCGGACATCGTCGCGGCGGTCACCGGCCCGATCGTGAAGATCGCGAAACCGATGTGCAGCCAGAGAAGCAGGGACGGCATGGCAGAGAGACTAGTCCCCGGTGATCTCGCTGGGGGACTCGACACTCTCTTTGCCGTCCGCAGAACAACGCATGCACAGCTCCGAGGTCGCCACCGCGACGACCATCAGCACCAAGAGGAGAACCGTGGCAATCATGGTCACCCCTCCTTCCCCGTGTCGGACGTAAATATCGTCCGTAATGACTAGACGGACGTGCAACGGAATAAGTTCGTCGCGGGTATTGTTGCGTGTCGCCGTTCTTTCCTTACCGTCTGGGCACAGGGAGGTGCCGTCCGTGGCCATCAGGCACGTCGAGCCGTACACCGACGAGTGGCTGCAGCAGCCGATCAGCTACGTCCAGCAGGTCGTCGACCTGCTCGGGGCTGAAGTTGCGGACTGGTGGGAAGGCCCGTGCGATCCCAGAGATGCCACGGTGAGGCTCACCGACGACACCGCGCTGGTGTGGGACGAGGAGAGCGGCTGGCGCCTGGGCGCCTTCGTCTCCGGCGACCGCGGCCGGCACACGGAGCTGACGGGCATCCGCTACCTGGGCCACGGCCTGCTCCCCCGCCCCGAGCGCGTCCCTTCGGCCCTGCGGGACGCGCGGGCCGGCGTCGGCGCCAGCTCGGCCTGGCGACCCTGCTACCGCTCGCACCGCAACTGCCGTGACGGCTTCGACGTCGCCCTCGACTTCTACGCCCTCGCCTGAACCCGGACCAAAGCCCCGGGCTGCGGCCCGCCCCGGCACGGTCAACTCGCGGCGCCGTCGAGCACGGCCTTGATGGACGCCTCCAGGATGTCCAGGCCGGTGTGCAGCTCGTCCTCGCTGATCGTGAGAGGCGGGGCGATGCGGAAGATTCCCCCCATCCCGGGCAACTGCACGATGTTCATGTGCAGCCCCCGTTCGAGGCAGGCCGAGGTGACCGCCTGGCCCAATGCGTCCGCGGGCGCCCTGCTCTGCTTGTCCTTCACCAGTTCCAGGCCCTGCAGCAGGCCCCGGCCGCGGACGTCCCCCACGACCTCGTAGCCGTCGCGCAGTGCCGCCAGGCGGGTGGTGAGCTGGTCGCCCAGGTAGGAGGCGCGGGCGACGAGGCCGTCGCGGTGGATGACGTCGAGGACCGTCAGCGCGACGGCGGCGGCCAGCGGGTCGGAGACGTGCGTGGTGTAGAAGAGGAAGCCGCGGTCGTGGCAGGTCTGCTCGACCTCGGCGGTGGTGACGACGGCCGCCACGGGGAGGCCGGCGCCGAGGGTCTTCGAGAGGGTCAGGATGTCGGGGGTGACCCCGTCGCGTTCGAAGGCGTACATGGTGCCGGTGCGGCCGAGGCCGGTCTGGGCCTCGTCGAGGATGAGCAGCATGCCGCGCTCGTCGCACAGCTCCTTGAGGCGGCGCAGGTAGCCGGGCGGCAGGTCGATGATGCCGCCCGACGACAGGATCGGCTCGACGAGGCAGGCGGCGAGGCTGCCCGCTGACTGCTGGTCGACCAGGGCGAAGCCGTAGGCGAGCTCGGTTTCCCAGTCGTGCGATCCGTCGGGGGAGCGGAACGGCGAGCGGTAGGCGTTGGGGGCGGGCAGCGCGAGGTTGCCCGGGGTCGGCGGGCCGTAGCCGCGGCGGCCGGCCGAGAAGGTGGCGGAGGCCGCCCCCTGGGTCATGCCGTGCCAGGAGCGGTCGAAGGAGACGATCTCCCAGCGGCCGGTGGCGAGCTTGGCCATCTTGATCGCGGCCTCGTTCGCCTCGGCGCCCGTGGTGAGCAGCAGCATCTTGGCCAGCTCGGGAGGCAGGGTGGCGGTGAGCCTGCCGGCGAGCTCCAGCACCGGGGTGCTCAGCATGCCGCTGTAGAGGTGGGCCAGCGACGCCGTCGCGGACGAGACCGTGGTCACGATGTCCGGGTGCGCGTGGCCGAGGATGGCGCTCATCTGGCCGGAGGTGAAGTCGAGGATCGGCGTGCCGTGGTGGTCGAAGACGTACGCACCGGAGGCGCGCTCGATGACTCGCGGAGTGAATCCGGCTCCGTAGCGGATGAGGAGCCGGTCCGCCTCGTCCCAGAACGTCCTGTCCATCGCCAACCGATCCTCTCTGGCCCCGCCCGAGACGTCGGGCTGAATGTCATCTTCGATCGATGGCGACAGCCGTTACAAGGGACGCAGCGCAAGCGGATGCTTGAGGTTGATTGTCGCTTATGGTGTGTTTCGTGACTGCCAGTCAACGCCGCCGCGACCAGCTCAAGGAGTTCCTGCGGGCCAAGCGCGAAGCGCTCACGCCCGCCGACGTCGGCATGCCCGCCGGAGGCCGCCGCCGTACACCCGGGCTGCGGCGGGAAGAGGTGGCCGTGCTCGCCGGGGTCGGGGTGTCCTGGTACACCTGGCTGGAGCAGGGGCGCGACATCAAGGTCTCCGACGCCGTGCTCGACGCGGTCGCCCGCGCGCTGCTGCTGGACGAGGCGGAGCGCACGCACCTGTACGTGCTGGCCGGGCTGAACCCGCCGGACCCGGCCGGGCAGCCGGGCGCGCCGGTGAACGACCAGCTCAGGGCCGTGCTGGAGGCGTGGATGCCCAACCCGGCGCACGTGCTGGACCGGCACTACAACCTGGTGGCCATGAACGACGCCTCCCGGTGGGTGTTCGGCTACGACGACGACGTACGCAACTGCATGGTGGCGTTCTTCACCCATCCCATCTACCGGGGCCGGTTCACCGCGTGGCACGAGTTCGCGCCGGACATGGTGGCCGACTTCCGCGCCGGAGCCGCCCGGTATCCGGACGACCCGGTCTTCGGGGAGATCGCCGAAGGGCTGCGCGCGGCCAGCTCGGAGTTCGCCGAGTTGTGGGCCCGGCCCGACGTGCGCTCCCGCTCGCAGGGGATCAAGGCGATCACCCACCCCGAGGCCGGGAACCTCGTCTTCGAGTACTCGCTGTTCCGGCTGCCGGACCGGGCGGATCTGAACGTGGTGCTGCACACGCCCGACCCCGACACCGACACGAAGGAGAAGGCGGAGAGCCTGGTGGCCGTACACCCAGGATGAGCTGACACTGCCTCCCCCGCAGCCGTCCCAGCACGATGGACGGCATGAAGGCAATCACGATTCCCGAATTCGGCGGCGCCGACGTCCTCCGGCTCGACGAGGTCGAGATCCCCGAGCCAGGGCCGGGGCAGGTCTCCATCGACGTGGCGTACGCGGGCGCCAACTTCGCCGAGATCCTCTACCGGCAGGGGCTGGCGGACGTGCCGCTGCCGTTCGTGCCCGGGATCGAGGTGTCCGGCCGCGTCCGGGCGCTGGGCCCTGGTGTCGAGGGGCTGCGCGCGGGGCAGCCGGTCGCCGCGCTGACGATCGTGGACAGCGGCGGGTACGCCGAGGTGGTGGTCACCTCCGCCGAGCTGGTGGCCCCGCTGGACGGTTACGAGCTGGAGCTGGGCGTCGCGGCGGCGCTGCCGTCCAACAGCACGACGGCGTTCCTGGTGCTCGACCGGGTGGCTCGCATCGAGCCGGGGGAGAGCGTGCTGGTGCACGCGGCGGCCGGCGGCGTGGGCAGCCAGCTCGGGCAGGCCGCCCGGCTGCTGGGGGCGGGCCGCGTGGTGGGCACCGTGGGCAGCCCGGCCAAGATCGAGGCCGCCAGGGCGTTCGGGTACGACGAGGTCGTGCTGCGGGAGGAGGCGGCCGGGGCGGGGCGGTTCGACGTCGTGGTGGACATGGTGGGCGGTGCGGCCCGCCGCGGCAGCCTGGACCTGCTCGCGCCGATGGGGCGGCTGGTCGTGATGGGCAACGCCTCCGGCGCGGAGGACGTCGGCATCCCGGCCAACGAGCTGTGGCTGACCAACAAGACGGTCTCCGGGTTCAACCTGGCCGCGTTCTCCGCCGCCTTCCCGGAGACCGCGGGGCAGGCGCTGCGCCGGGTCGTGGCCGGGGCCGCGAGCGGGGAACTGCGGGTGCGGGTCGAGTCGCTGCCGCTGGAGCAGGCCGCGCAGGCGCACCGCCGCATCGAGTCCGGCCGCACCACCGGCAAGCTGGTGCTCGAAGTGGGACACTGAGCGGGGTTTCCGGGTGCGCGCCGAGCGGCGACCGGCCTACCAGCGCTCCACGAGGTGCTCGCGGCCGGCGGGCGGCTCGTACGGCTCGGGCCAGAAGTCGGTGACCCGGCTGATCAGGCCCTCGTCCGAGAACTCGAACCACACGCAGGCGTCCTGCTGCTCGTCGCCGACCCGGGTGTCGAGCCAGGCCGCGGCGTGGCGGCCGTCCGCGACGATCCGCCTGACCTTCAGGTGCCAGTCGCCTGGATACTCCATGTTGAACCGGAGGAAGGGCCGCTTGCCGCGGATGCGCTCCCGGGTCTGCGGCATCTCGTAGACCACGTCCTCGGCGAGCAGGGCGGCGAACGCCTCCCAGTCGCGTCGCTCCGCGCTGTCGACGTAGGCGTGCGCGGTCCGGCGGTTGCCGGAGATCTCGTCCGTGCGGCGGGCCTGCGACGGGTGGAGCACCAGCAGGACGTGCTCGTCGTCGCCGTGCCGCACCGTCCCCGCCCGCTCGAACCCGTGTCTCTCCAGCAGCCGCACCGACGCGGTGTTGCCGTGGAACGGATCGGCGTACAGGGGCCGGGTCCGCTCCTCGTCCAGGAAGAGCCCGAGCGCGCGGGTGCCGATGCCGCGCCCCCAGAACGCCCGGCCGAACCAGTAGCCGATGAAGCGCCGATCCCCCTCCCACCAGGCCACCAGGTTGCCCGCCAGCTCGCCTCCCACCATGACGGCCTGCACGAACACGGTCGGGTCGCCGAGGATGCGCGTCTTCCAGTGGTGCATGAACGCCTCCCGCTCCCGGGGAGCGAACCGCGACCGCCGCACGGCCTCCGGGTCGTGCTCCTGCTCGAAGAGCACCTCCAGGTCGGCCTCGGTCACGTCCCTGAGCAGCACGATGTCATCCATGACCGGCGAGTCTGCCATCCGGCACCGACAGTTTCCGGGATCAGCCGGCCGCCGGGGTCGCCGGTCTCACCGGGAGCGGCGCAGGCGCAGGAAGTCGCTGACGACGTACTCGCCGAGCCGTTCCGCACTCGGTGAGAAGACCCGGCCGCCGTTCCTGCGGGCCACCTCGTCCACGAACTCCTTGAGCCGGTCGTCCGCCGCCAGCATGAAGACGTTGATCGTCGCCCGCCGCCGGGTCATCTTGTCCACCTCGGCCAGCGTCAGCTCCAGCGTCTCGTGCGACGGCGGCCACTCGAACGCCGACTGGCCGTTGCGCATGAGGTGCGCCGTGGGCTCGCCGTCGGTGACCACCAGCACCACCGGCTCGAAGTCGGGGTGGCGGTCGAGGTGGCGGCCGGCGATGAGCAGGGCGTGGTGTAGGTTCGTGCCCTGGACCATGTCCCAGTCGAGGCCCGCCAGCTCGTCCGGCTGCAGGACCCTGGCGTAGTTGGAGAAGCCGATGATCTGCACGGCGTCCTGCGGGAACTTGGAGGCCACCAGCGCCTGCAGGGCCAGCGCCGTCTGCTTGGCGGCGGCCCAGGTGCCGCGCAGGGCCATCGAGTACGACAGGTCCACCAGCAGGCAGACGGCCGCGGCGCTGCGGCGCTCGGTCTCGGCCACCTCGAAGTCGTCCACCGACAGCCGCACCCCGACCCGATCGCCGAGGGTGACGCCGCCGCTGCGCACCCCGTTCACCAGCGTGCGCACGACGTCGATCGGCTGCTCGTCGCCGAACCGCCACGGACGCGACGAGCCGGTCAGCTCGCCGGCCGAGCCCGCGTCGTGCTGGTCGTGGTCGCCCCGGCGGCCCCCGTCGAGCGAGGAGAAGACCCGGCGCAGCGCGGTCTCGCCCAGGCGGCGCACGGCCTTCGGGGTGAGCTCCAGCTTGCCGCGGCGGCGCAGCAGGTAGCCCTGCTCCTCCAGCTCGCGCTCGATGCGCTTGAGCGCCTCCAGGTCGTCCACCGCGGAGCGGCCGAGCGCGCGGCGTACGGCGTCCTCGTCGATGTCGTCGAGCCGCGCGCCCGGGTAGTCCTGGCGCAGGGCGGTCTCGAGCTGGGTGAGGTCGGCCAGCTCCTCCAGCGCCGTCACGGCGTCGCCCATGGCCAGGGGCTCCTCGCCGGTGAGGCGTTCGGGGGCGTTCCAGGCCAGGTCGGGGCGGCGGGCGTAGAGGGCCTCGCCGAGGCGGCGCATCTGGTCGGACAGGCCCGCCTGGTCGAGGGTCTGGTTGATGAGGTTGCTCAGCTCCTCGCGCTGGCGCGGGGTCATCGAGGCCAGCATGCGCTGCGTGGCGGCGGCGCGGCGGGCCAGGATGTCGACGAGCTCGTCCAGGTTGCGGGGCTTCTCGGGGAACAGGTCCCCATGTTTCGCCATGAAGTCATCGAAGTCGGCCTGGGTGTGCTCGCCCCTGGCGTCCTTGTCGAGCATGTCGTTGAGGTCCGACATCATCTGCCGGATGCGCTCCATCGCCTGCGGGTCGGGGTTGGCCAGCGCGTCGCGCAGGCCCTTGAACTGGCTGTCCAGCACCTCCCTGCGCAGCAGGTCCCGCAGCTCCTCGAAGGTCTGGCGGGCCGCCGGCGAGCGCCAGTCGTAGGTGCTCAGCTCCTGGATCGCGCTGGCCGTGTCCTCGGGCAGCGCGTCGAGCCCGGCCTCCCGCAGCCGCGCGTCGTCGGACGGGTCGGGGAACAGCTCGGCCCGCTCCTGCCCGATCGCCTTGTCCAGCAGGGCCCTGGCCCGCTCCAGCGTGCCGTCGAGCCGCCCGCGCTCGCGCAGGTCACGGCGGCGCTTGCGGACCTCCCTGAGCATGTCGTCGAGCCCGCGGCGCTCCTGCGCGCCGGGCAGGCCGCGCTTGAGCAGGTCGCGCAGGGCGTGGACCGGCGTCGAGCCCGACAGGATGGCGTCGCCCATCTCGTCGAGCGCCGCCCGTACGTCATAGGGAGGGGCCAGGGGGTCGGGGCCGTCGTGGTACTCGCCATAGCGAAAGGCCATCACAAACCCACGCTAACCCGAGAAATCCCCTGGCGGGTCGTTTCAGGCGTCGCCGAAGACCTCCCACACCTCGTTCAGCGCGTCCACGCCCGGCGTGTAGTCGACCTTCACCAGCACCGGGTGCCGGGTGCCCTTGAGCGCCTTCGTGAGCTCCGTCCACGTGCACGGCTTCTTGCCCAGGCCGTTCCTGTCCGCGTTCACCGGCCTGCCGGTCAGCCAGCCGTCACCGCACCTGGCGGTGGTGCGGTGGAAGGCCGTCGTGTACGTGTAGCCGAGCTTGATCGTCCTGCCGCCCGTCGTGAACAGCACGGCCGTGTCGTTGACCCGCTTGATGGTGCCGCGGGCCGTGCGCGGGGTGCCCCAGTCGGTGATCAGGATCTCGTTGACGCGCGTGGCCTTCCCGCCCCGGTACTCGACCCGTACGGGCACCGGGCCGCGCGCCAGCGTCTCGGTCAGGTCGCCCGGCCCGCACTTCGTGCGCCCCAGGCCCTTGCCGTCCACGGCGATCCTGCCCTCGGTCTCCACCAGGTCGCACGCGACCGTGACCCGCCCGTACGCGGCCTTGGTGTAGTCGAGCCGCAGCTCCAAGGCCCGGTGGAGGGTCTTGAACGTGTAGAACCTCTTCGAGGCCCGGGTGGCGGACTTCGGCACGAGCCGCAGGTGCCCCTTGCCGTCGGCCCAGGCGAAGCCGTACACGGCGGTGGCGGCCTCGGCGGGCGTGCTCAGGGGAACGGCGGCCTCGGCGGGCGTGCTCAGGGAAACGGTGGCGGCGGCGGTGGCACAGGCGACGAGCAGGCGCATGGACGGTCTCCCCCGAACAACGTGATCAGCTAACCACTATGACGCGGGAGACCGCCGATCTGTTCACGTCCGGTAAACAGTTATGCCGTCAAGGTCTTCCTTGGACAGCCGCCGCATGAGGTAAAGCCCCTCAAGGGTGAACTCCAGGGCCGCCGCGGCGTGCCCCGGCGACTCCTCGCCCGCGCCCATGCCCAGCCGCGACATGACCTTGGCCAGCCCGGCCACGGGGCCGACGCGGTGCAGCAGCTCGCCGGCCGGCACCAGCTCGCCGGACTCCACCTGGTTGCCCTCGGCGAACTTGTCGGTCAGCGCCGACAGGTCCATGCCGCCCAACCGGCTCCTGAACGTCTCGGCCGTCGCCCGGCGCAGCAGGTGGGCCAGGATCTCGGTCTCCCTGCCCTCCTCGCTGACCTCGAACTCCACCTTGCCCCGCAGGCTGTGCACCACGCAGGCCAGGTCCACCACGCGTGTGACCGCCTGCTCCTCGCCGGCGATCGCCGCCCGGCGCACGGCGGAGGCGGCCGCGGTCTCGGCCGCGGCGATGGCGAAGCGGGCCGACACGCCGGAACGCGCGTCCACGGCGGTCGACTCGCGGACCAGCCGGGTGAAGCGGGCGATCACCTCGACCAGGTGCTCGGGGACGTCGGCCCCGATGTCCGGCATGGACTCCTGGCGGATGAGCGCGAGCTCGTGCTCGACGGTCAAGGGGTAGTGGGTGCGGATCTCGGCGCCGAACCGGTCCTTCAGCGGCGTGATGATCCGGCCGCGGTTGGTGTAGTCCTCGGGGTTGGCGCTGGCGATGAGCAGGATGTCGAGAGGCAGCCGCAGGTTGTAGCCGCGTACCTGGATGTCGCGCTCCTCCAGGACGTTGAGCAGCGACACCTGGATGCGCTCGGCCAGGTCGGGCAGCTCGTTGACGGAGAAGACGCCCCGGTTGGTGCGCGGCACCAGGCCGTAGTGGACCGTCTCGGGGTCGCCCAGCGTGCGCCCCTCGGCGATCTTGATGGGGTCGACGTCACCGATCAGGTCGCCCACGGAGGTGTCGGGCGTGGCGAGCTTCTCGCCGTAGCGCTCGTCCCGGTGCTTCCACGCCACAGGCAGCTCGTCGCCCAGCTCGCGCGCCAGCTTCTGGCAGCGCGTGCAGGCCGGCGCGTACGGGTGGTCGTTGATCTCGCAGCCCTCGACCACCGGCGTCCACTCGTCGAGCAGGCCGGTGACGGTGCGGATGAGCCGGGTCTTGCCCTGCCCGCGCTCGCCGAGGAGGACCAGATCGTGCCCGGCGAGCAGGGCCCGCTCCAGATGTGGCAGGACGGTGTCGTCGAAGCCCACGATGCCGGGGAAGCGCGGCTCTCCCGCGCGCAGCCTGGCCAGCAGGTTTTCCCGGATCTCGGCCTTGACGGTGCGATGAACGTGGCCGCTCTCTCGCAACTCGCGGAGAATACGTGGCTGATGCACGGGATCGAGACTACGTCCCCCGCGAGGAATGTGGCAGAGACTTTCGCATCTGGCGGAGATTTCGGATCTTGACTATTGCGTGACGGTTCGTGTGCGTGCTTGTCCCTTTAGTGGGGAGAATCGGGCCTAGGGAACTTGGACATGTCGAGGGAGGCGAGATCCGTGGCCTTGATGACAAGCCGCTTCGCCGACGGCCTCGCCGTGGGTTCCGACCTGGTGGAGGCCGCGGAGCATGCCGTCGGTCAGGCACTGTCGAGGCTCAGCGGCCAAGCAGATCTGGTCTGCTTCTTCATCTGTGGCGACGATCCCGACGACGTCGCGCGGGCCGGCCAGGCCGCGATGAAGCTCGCGCCCGAGGCGCACGTGATCGGATGCAGCGCAACAGGGGTGATCGGTGACGGGCAAGGGGTGGAGCTGACGCCTGCCGTGAGCGCGTGGGCGGCGACCCTGGACGGGGCGCGGCTGACCACGTTCGCGCTGGAGACGCTGGCGGCCGAGGACCGGTTCGTGGTGGTCGGGCTGCCGGAGCGCGGCGGCGACGATCATGTGGCGATCCTGCTGGCCGACCCGTACAGCTTCCCGACCGACGCCTTCGTCGAGCGCTCGGTCGACGTGCTGGGCGACCTGCCGCTGATCGGCGGGCTGGCCAACGGGCTGCAGGGACGGGGCTCCGTACGGTTGTTCGCCGACGGTGAGATCTACACCGAGGGCGCCATCGGCGTGCTGCTCAGCGGGCCGATAAAGGTGAGCACCGTGGTCAGCCAGGGCTGCCGGCCGATCGGACCGAGCATGGTGGTCACCGCGTCCGAGGACAACCTGCTGCTGGAGCTGGCAGGGCAGCCCGCGCTGGCCCGGCTGGAGGACATCGTCAGCGAGCTGGACGAGGACGATCGCGAGCTGGTCGCGTCCGGGCTGCAGATCGGGCTGGCCATGGACGAGTACGCAGAACGCCACGAACGCGGCGACTTCCTCATCAGGGGGGTCATCGGCATCGACCCGGACCGCGAGGCCGTGGCGATCGGCGACATCGTGGAGGTCGGCAGGACCGTGCGCTTCCAGGTGCGTGACGCGGCCACCGCCGACGAGGACCTGTACGACCTGCTCGACGCCCATCGCGAGGAGCTCGGCAAGGTGGACGGGGCGCTGCTGTTCTCCTGCAACGGGCGGGGGTCGGCGATGTTCGGCACGGCCGACCACGACCCGGTCGCGCTGCGCGACACGCTGGGGCCCATCGGCGTGGCCGGCTTCTTCGCGGCCGGGGAGGTGGGGCCGGTGGCGGGGCACAACCACGTGCACGGGTTCACGGCGTCCGTCCTGGTGTTCTCCAGCGCCCCGGGCGGCTCGTGATCCCGGACGGCCGCTGCGGGCTGGCCTCGGTCCTGGACGGGGGCCGCGGCCGGATCTCGATCCCGGACGGCCGCCGCCCGTGATCCTGGCCATCGACGTCGGGGGCACCAAGATGGCTGCCGGCCTGGTGGCCCGCGACGGCACGGTGGCCGCGGCCCGCAGTGCCGCGACGCCGCAGGGCGCGGACGCCGAGACCCTGTGGCGGACGCTCGCCGGTCTCATCTCACCGCTGGCGTCCTCCGCCGAGGGGGTGGGGGTGGGTTGTGGCGGGCCGCTGACCTGGCCCGACGGGGAGGTCTCGCCGCTGAACATCCCCGGCTGGCGCGGCTTCCCGCTGCGTGCCCGGCTGGCCGCGCTGTTCCCCTCCGTGCCGGTACGCCTCCACAACGACGCGGTCTGCCTGGCCGTGGCCGAGCACTGGCTGGGGGCCGGGCGGGGGAGCGACGACATGCTCGGCATGGTGGTGTCCACGGGGGTGGGCGGCGGGCTGATCCTGAACGGGCGGCTCCTCCACGGGCGCACCGGGAACGCCGGGCACATCGGGCACGTGGTGGTCGAGCCTGCGGGCGGTCCGCGCTGCGGCTGCGGCGGCCACGGCTGCCTGGAGGCCGTCGCCCGGGGGCCGGCGCTGGTCGCCTGGGCTCTGGAGCAGGGGTGGGTGCCTGGCGCGGTGGCGCGTGATGTGGCCCGTGATGTGGCGGTGGCCGGCGCGATGTCTGGCGCTGGTGATGTGGCCGTGGCCGGCGTGGCGGTGCCGCATGTGGTGGGGGATGGCGTTGTTGCTGGGGGCGGTGCGGCCGGCAGTGGGGCGTACCCGGAGGATGGAAGCGGGGCGTATCCGGAGGATCGGGTCGTGACGGCGCGGCAGTTGGCGGCCGACGCGCGGGCAGGGGATCCGATCGCGTCACGGGCCCTGCGCCGCGCCGGGCGGGCGCTCGGCGTGGCCATCGCCTCCGCCACCCACCTGTGCGACCTCGACGTCATCACGATCGGCGGCGGCCTGTCCCAGGCGGGCGAGCCGCTGTTCGGCCCGCTGGAGGAGGCGCTGCGGGAGCACGCCAGGATGGGGTTCGCCCGCCGGGTGAAGGTGCTGCCCGCCGCCCTCGGACAGGAGGCCGGCCTCATCGGCGCCGCGGCGCTGCTCCTGTCGGGCGACACCTACTGGCCCGCCCAGGACGCCTGATCGCCCACGCGTGGCGCGGGCCCGGCGGTCACTCATGGGTGTCGTGGGCCTGGGCGGCCGCTCATGCATGGTGCCGAGCCTGGCGGTCGCTCACGCGTGGCGCGGGCCCGGCGGTCGTCCATGCACGACCCAGGCCCGGCGGCCCCGAGGCTGCTCGGGAGGGCCGCCGGGCCGGGGTGCAGGGGGTGTCACCCGGTCTTGCTGTCCAGGCTCGGCCCCTCGTCCCGCTGCTCCGTGCCCGTGTCGAAGCCGGGCCCCTGGTCCTGCTTCTCCGTGGTGCCGCCACCGTCAGCGGGCACCGGCATCGAGGTGGGCTCGCACTCCGACACCGCGCCCTGGACGATCTCCAGCGTGGTCGCGAACGGCGGCTGGTCGTCGCCGTCCTTGCTCTTCGAGACGGTCAGCACCAGCGTGGACCCCGCCGGCACCTGCCCCTTCTCGATCTTGAAGCTGATCCCGTCGCCCTGCCGGCCGATGCTCACGGAGAACTGCCCGGAGCCGCCCCCGTGCGTGCCCCGTGGCTGCTTGCAGATCTGCCCCTGCGGCAGGTAGTCCACCACCGCCTTGATCCCGGCCCCGGCCAGGTCGGCCTCCAGCCCCTCGGGATCGGTGAACGCGTTGATCTCCACGCCGACCCCGCCGTCGGCGCCCCTGGTCACCGCGTACGCCGGGCCGCCGGTGACGCCGGTCGCCACCACCACCGCCGCTGTGGCGGCCGCCGCGACCCCCGCCACCGCGGCAGACAGCCCTACCCAGCGGCGCCTGCCGGCCGGTGCAACAGTCGTCATCCTGTTCTCCGCCTTCCTCGTCGTGATCTCTTCCTTGAGTGCACCGAGAAGACGATCTTCGAAGTCGCTCATGCCCGTCCTTCCGAATACACAGCCGAGGGCGAGGTGAAGTGTTCGAGGGCACGCCTGGCCCTGTGCAGCCGGACCCGCGCGGTCACCTGCCTGATGCCCAGCGCCTTGGCGGCCTCGGTGACGGTGAGCTGGTCGATCGCCACGAGCTCCAGCACCGCGCGCTCGCCCTCCGGCAGGCCCTCCATGGCCTCCAGAGCGCTGCGCATCTGGCGCTCGGCGTCGATCCGCTCCTCCATCCGCGTGAGGTCGTCGTCGTCCATCAGGCGACGGCCTGCGAGGCGGCCGGTCGCCCGCGCCTCCCGGGTCGCCTTGCGGTACTGGGCCGACACGACGTTGCGCGCGATGCCGTACAGCCAGGCGATCTCGCTGCCGCGCCCCGGCACGTACGTGTCCGCGGAGTCCAGAACCGCCAGGAAGATGTCCGCCGTCAGGTCGGCGGCGAGGTGAGGATCACTCACCCGCCGGACCACGAACTTCAGCACGGCATCGACGTGGCGGCGATAGAAGGCCTCGAAGGCCACAGGGTCCTCGTTGAGGCGCACAGGCCTCGCTCCCTTCGTCGTTCGCCCTTGCACCCTGTACTTGGGCCGGGCGACGCGAAGCGTTTCCCCGCAGGTCAGGCGGGTTTGCGTGGCTGGAAAAGCCAGGCGTCGAAGAGGGCGTCGAGGTTCTTGCCGGACAGCCGCTCGGCGAGCGCGACGAACTCCTCCGTCGTCACATGACCGTAGCGGTGCTCGGCGGCCCAGGCCTTGAGCAGGGTGAAGAACGTGGGGTCGCCGATGGCCCTGCGCAGGGCGTGCAGGGTCATGCCGCCGCGGGTGTAGACGGACTGGTTGAACAGGTCGTCGGGCTTGGCGCGGCCGGGGGGATAGGTCCACATCGGGTCGGTGGCGGGCCGGTTGAGCAGCTCCTTGAACGTGGCCTCCGCCGTTTTCGTGCCCTTGTGCTCGGCCCACAGCCACTCCGCGTACGTGGCGAAGCCCTCGTTGAGCCAGAGGTCCTTCCAGCGCTTGATGGTCAGGCTGTTGCCGAACCACTGGTGCGCCAGCTCGTGCGCGATGATCGTCTCGTCGGGCTGGAAGCCGCCGTACAGCGGCTTGGTCTGGTTCTCCAGCGCGTAGCCGGCGGAGTAGTCGTCGACGACGCCGCCGGTCGAGGAGAACGGGTAGGGGCCGAACACCGTCGCCCAGTAGTCGGTGATCTGCCCGGAGAGCGTGTAGAGCGGATCGAGCGAGCCCTTGAACCTGGGGTCGGCGGCGGCCAGGTTGGGGATGCCGGCGGCGGTGCTGCCCTGGCGCAGGTCGAACTTGCCCACCGTGGCCGTGGCCAGGTAGGTCGCCATCGGGTGGCGCTCGCGCCAGCGGTAGGTGGTCTTTCCGCCCGAGGTGGTGGGCTGCCCGGCCAGCTCGCCGTTGGCCAGCGCGGTCACCCCGGCGGGCACGGTGATCGTGAAGTCGAACGTGGCCTTGTCGGCGGGATGGTCGTTGTTGGGGAACCAGGTCTTGGAGCCGTTGGGCTCGGAGGCCACGAACGCGCCGTCGGGCGTGGGGATGAAGCCGTAGGTGCCGAGGTTGGCGTTGTCCTTGGCCGGCTTGGGCAGCCCGGCGTAGGCGACCTTGACGGTGAAGGGCGTGTCGTCGGCGATCGCCCTGGCGGGCCGCACGGTCAGCTCGTCGCCCTTCCTGGTGAACGTCGCTGGTGCGTTGTCGACGGCGACGTCGCGTACGTCGAGCCCGGTCAGGTCGAGGTTGAAGCTGGACAGCTCCTGGGTGGCGGAGGCGCGGATCGTGGTGACGCCGTCGAGCCGCCTGGTGGCGGGCGTGTAGTCGACGACCAGGTCGTAGTGGGAGACGTCGTAGCCGCCGTTGCCGTCGCCGGGGAAGTCGGGGTCGCCGATGCCGGGCGCGCCCGCGCGCCGGTCGACGGAGCTCTGCCCGGCGGCGGGCGGGGTGGGCTCGTCGGCGGGCGAGCAGGCCAGCACGCTGATGAGCGTCGCCAGCATGGCCACCCCGCGCCTGTCGGAACGCATGAGCGTACGAGCCCCCTTCACTTCGTGACCTGAATATTACGCTGAGTCAGGCATTCACGACGACCGTCCTCGCTGCCTTGTCATGTACGGCCTGTTTCCGGGGGTCGAAGAGGATCCAGCCGAGATCCACCAGGATGCCGACGCAGCACAACCACCCGAGCACGGTGAACACGGCCTGCCTGACCGCTGCCTGGCCCACCCCTATCCTCCCGCCGTACTCGGACACGACACGGAGACCGAACAGCTTCTTGCCCAGGGTCTGACCATTCCAGAAGGCGTGCAGCAGCCAGAAGTACAGGAACGCCACCAGGCCGGCCACGAAGGTGTGCTCGACGGGGTAGCGTTCCCAGTCGCCCCGGTTCTCGTTCCAGACGTAGTCCCAGCTCGTCCAGTTGAACGGCGCGGCGGCGATGTTGATCACGAGCCAGTCGAGGACGCCGGCGAACAGCCGCCGCCAGCGCCCCGCCAACCCCGGTGGCGGCAATCCCATGTTGTCTGGATGACCACCACTAAGTCGGGACAAACTAAAGGTTGCCCCTGCGTTCCTGCTCCCGCTCGATCGCCTCGAACAGCGCCTTGAAGTTGCCCTTGCCGAACCCGAGCGAGCCGTGCCGCTCGATGAGCTCGAAGAAGACCGTGGGCCGGTCCTGCACGGGCTGGGTGAAGATCTGCAGCAGGTAGCCGTCCTCGTCGCGGTCCACGAGGATGCCCCGCTTCTTCAGCTCCTCGATCGGGGCCCGCACCTGCCCGATGCGCGCGCGCAGCTCGGGGTCCTCGTAGTACGAGTCGGGCGTCCGCAGGAAGCTCACCCCGGCGGCCCGCATGTGGTCGACCGTGGTCAGGATGTCGTTGGTGGCCAGCGCGATGTGCTGCACGCCGGGGCCGCCGTAGAACTCGAGGTACTCGTCGATCTGCGACTTCTTGCGGCTGACGGCCGGCTCGTTGAGCGGGAACTTGACCTTGCGCGTGCCGTCGGCCACCACCTTCGACATGAGCGCCGAGTACTCGGTGGCGATGTCGTCGCCGATGAACTCGGCCATGTTCGTGAAGCCCATCACCTTGCGGTAGAACTCCACCCACTCGTCCATCTTGCCCAGCTCGACGTTGCCGACGCAGTGGTCGACCGCCTGGAACAGCCGCCCGTTCTTCGTCGCGGGCGGCGCGACCAGCGGCTCGGCGGGCGCGTAGCCGGGCAGGTAGGGGCCGCCGTAGTTGGACCTGTCGACCAGGGTGTGCCGGGTCTCGCCGTACGTGGCGATGGCCGCGAGCACCACCTTGCCGTGCTCGTCCTCCATCGTGTGCGGCTCCACCAGCCCCTTCGCCCCGTGGGCGACGGCGTAGGCGTAGCCGGCCTCCACGTCGGGCACCTCGATGGCCAGGTCGATGACCCCGTCACCGTGCTCCGCCACGTGCCGCGCCAGGTCCGTGCCCGGCCGGACCGAGGCCCGCAGCTCGAAGGTGGCGCTGCCCGAGGTCAGCACGTACGCGGCCACGTCGGGGCTGCCGTTCTCCGGCCCCCTGTAGGCCACGAGCCGCATGCCGAACGCGGTCGAGTAGTAGTGGGCCGCCTGCCTGGCGTTCCCCACGGCGAACACTACGGCGTCCATGCCGTTGACCGGAAAGACATCACTCATACCGTTAACTGTTTATTTTCCTGGACGAGTTGCGCAACAGTTACCTCAATGAGTGGACAATCTGCCTAGCCATCAGGCGCTCGGTGGGGTATTTCTGTACAGCATGACGACGATCGACGAGCTCGACTCCCGGCTGATCGCCCTGCTGACCGCCGAGCCCCGGCTGGGCGTGCTGGAGTGCTCGCGGCGGCTCGGCGTGGCCCGTGGCACGGTCCAGGCCCGGCTCGACCGGCTCATGGACAGGGGAGTGATCACCGGCTTCGGCCCCGACGTGTCGCCCGCCGCGCTCGGCTACGACGTCACGGCGTTCGTCAGCATGGAGATCAGGCAGGTGGCCGGGCACGACCCGGTGGCCGACCGGCTGGCCCGCATCCCGGAGGTGCTGGAGGTGCACACGATCACCGGCGACAGCGATCTGCTGTGCCGCGTGGTCGCCAGAACGAACGCCGATTTACAGCGGGTTATCGATCGCATCGTCGACGTACAGGGCGTACTCCGGACTAATTCGATCATCGCACTGGACACTCCGGTTCCCTACCGCGTGCTGCCTTTGGTCGCCGATGTTCCGCGTCGCGAGGTCCGGTAGACGTACTATCGCTGAGGGACTAGGCACCATTGTCGATCGTTTACCCTTACCATTCGCCCAGCTTGCGGGGGTTGGACGAGGCTTGACGAGGGGGTCGAGGGTGCGGAGTGGCGGTGGTAACGGAATGCGGAAGAGGCGGCGGATTCTCCGGGTTCTCCTGGTTTCAATCGGCACGGGAATCGTCGTACTGGCCGGGCTTTTCGCCATTGCCTGGGCTTTGACTCCCATTCCCGACACGACCCAGAAACAGGCGACCGCGCAGGGCTCGGTGATCTATTACCGCGATGGCAAGAGCGTGCTCGCCAGGCAGGGCATCGACCGCAGGAAGGTCGAGCTCGCCCGGGTGCCGAAGCACGTGCGCGACGCGGTCATCGCCGCCGAGAACCGCTCGTTCTACGAGGACGCCGGCGTCTCGCTCAAGGGCACCGGCCGGGCCGTCTGGTCCACCCTCACCGGGCAGCAGCTCCAGGGCGGCTCCACCATCACCCAGCAACTCGTGCGCAACTACTACAGCGGGCTGAGCCAGGAACGTTCCGTCACCCGGAAGTTCAAGGAGATCCTCATCGCGATGAAGGTCGACCAGTCCAAGTCCAAGGACTGGGTGCTGGAGCAGTACCTCAACACGATCTACTTCGGCCGCGGCGCCAACGGCGTCCAGTCGGCCGCCCGCGCCTACTTCGGCAAGGACGTCGAGGACCTGACCGTGTCCGAGGGCGCGTACCTGGCGGCGGTGATCCAGCAGCCCAGCCGCTTCGCCGATCCCAAGGGCTCCGACCTGGTCGCGGCCAGGGAACGCTGGCAGTCCGTGATCGACGCCATGGGGCAGACCGGCACGCTGGCGGCAGAGCAGGTGGCCGCGCAGCGGTTCCCCGAGCTGAAGGTGCCGAAGAAGCCGTTCGAGCTCAAGGGCCAGGCCCAGTACATGCTGGAGCAGGTCACCGCCGAGCTGAACCGCCGCGGCTACACCGACGAGGACATCAACAGCGGCGGCCTCAAGATCGTCACGACGTTCGACAGGAAGCTCATGCAGGCCGCCCAGCGGGCGGTGGAGGAGACGCTGCCGGACAGCACGCCCAAGAAGGTGCGTACGGGGCTGGCGGCCGTCGATCCCGCCACGGGCGAGGTCGTCGCCTTCTACGGCGGCAAGCCGTCGCAGTCGAAGTACTACGACAGCGCGTTCTCGGCCAAGGTGATGGCCGGGTCCACCTTCAAGCCGTACACGCTGGCCGCGGCGCTGAACAACGGCTTCGACCTGTCCACCAGGGTCGACGGCAACTCGCCGCTGCGCGTGGCCTCGGCGTCCCAGGCGATCCCCAACGACGGCGACCGCTCCTACGGCCAGATCAACCTGGTCAGCGCCACCCAGAACTCCGTCAACACCGCCTTCGTGGACCTCGGCCAGAAGGTCGGCCTGGACAAGGTGGCGGCGACCGCCGAGGCGGCCGGCATCCCCGCCGCCCAGCTCGAGAAGCAGAAGGAGGCCGCCTCCTTCCCGCTCGGCGTCTCCTCCGTCAGCGCCGTCCAGAACGCCTCCGGCTTCTCCACCTTCGCCAACAAGGGCGTGCACGTGGAGGCGCACGTGGTCAGGTCGGTCACCGACGCGGAAGGCCGCAAGGAGGTGGTCAAGCCCGTCGAGACCAAGGTGGTCAGCGAGCAGGCCGCGGCCGACACGATCTACGCGATGGAGCAGGTCGTCAAGTACGGCACCGGCACCGCCGCCCGCCTCTACGACCGCCCGGTGGCCGGCAAGACGGGCACCACCGACGACTCCAGGTCGGTCTGGTTCAACGGCTTCACGCCGCAGCTCGCGGTGGCGGTGGACATGTTCCGCGACGACAACGCCACGGTCAGCATCCCCGGGTACGGCACGCAGTTCGGCGGGCAGCTCCCCGCGCAGATCTGGCGGGCGTTCATGACCGAGGCGATGGCGGGCAAGCCGGTCGAGGAGTTCCCCGAGCCGTCGGAGTTCGGCTGGTCGTCCGGCTACTCCGAGCCCGACCGCGACAGCGACGTGCCCGACCAGGAGTACACCCCGCCGCCGAGCCAGGACGACTGGGACCGGCCGGAGCCCGACTTCAGCCCGCCGCCGTTCTCCGACGGCCCGCCGCAGACGCAGGCCCCGGAGAACGACGGGCCGGACGAGCAGCCGGAGCAGACGTCCCCGCCGGAGACGAACGTCCCCGACCAGCCGTCGGTGCAGGAGAGCGGCGTGGACGGCGGCAGGGGCGGCCGCGACGAGCAGCCGGGCCGTTAGCCCCCGTCCGAGGCGAGTTCCGCGCGCAGGGCCTCGACCGTTGTCACGGGCATGCGGCAGGTGAATCCCCTGCACACGTAGGCGGCAGGCGCCTCGCCGACCAGGCCGCGCCCCTCCAGCAGGGCGGGGAAGGCGCTCTCCCGCGGCACGAGCGGGTCGCCGCTGCCCCGGTCGGCGGTGTCGCCCCGGCCGAGCGCGACCACGAGCCCCGGAGTGTCCGCGAGCAGCGCCTCCCGGTGCAGCGCCGCCGTGCGCGGGTCGTCGGCGGGCCCGACGACCGCCACCTCCACCGGTCCCGACAGCGCCGCCCGCGCCACGGCCAGCCCCCAGCCCGCGAACCTGGCGTGCCCCGCCGCCAGCACCGACACGGTGCCGAGCGCGGCGAGGGCGGCGTCACGGTGGCGCATGGAGCCGGTCAGCGCGCCGTAGGAGAGCAGCGCGCCGGCGGCCGCGTACTGGCCGGAGGGGGTGGCGTTGTCCGTGGGGTCCTGCGGGCGCTGGAAGAGCCGCTCGGCGTCGTCTGCGGTGTCGTAGAAGCCGCCTTCCCCGTCGGAGAAGCGGTCGAGCACGGTGTCCAGCAGCGAGCCCGCCTGCCGCAGCCAGCGGGCCTCGCCGGTCACGCCGTACAGGGCGATCAGGCCGTCGGCCAGGTCGGCGTAGTCCTCCAGCACGCCGGCGTTCGTGCCCGCCCTGCCGTCCCTGGACGTGCGCAGCAGCCTGCCGCCGTCCAGGTGCGTGCCGGCCAGCAGCTCGGCCGCCTGCGTGGCCGCCGCCACCAGGTCGGGGCGCTCGAACACCACGCCGGTCTCGGCCAGGGCGGCGATGGCCAGGCCGTTCCAGGAGGCCACCACCTTGTCGTCGCGCCCGGGACGCACCCGGCGCTCCCTGGCGGCCAGCAGCCGCGCCCGCACGTCCGCGTACCGCGCGGGGTCCTCGGGGTCGCGCAGGAGCTGCAGCACGGACGCGCCGTGCTCGAACGTGCCGGCGGGCGTCACCTCGAACAGCCCGGCGGCCCACCGGCCGTCGTCCTCGCCGAGCACCTCGCGCAGCTCTTCGGGCGTCCAGACGTAGAACTTGCCCTCCACGCCCTCGCTGTCGGCGTCGAGCGCCGAGGCGAAGCCGCCCTCCGGCGTACGCATCTCGCGCAGCAGCCAGCCGGCCGTCTCCAGCGCCACCCGCCGGGCCAGGTCGCCGCCGCCCGCCTTCCACCAGTGCGTGTAGACGCGCAGCAGCAGGGCGTTGTCGTAGAGCATCTTCTCGAAGTGCGGCACGACCCACCGCGCGTCCACGCTGTAGCGCGCGAAGCCGCCGCCGAGCTGGTCGTACATGCCGCCACGGGCCATGGCGTCGAGCGTCCTGCCGCTCATCTCGCGCTCGCCGGAGCGCAGCAGGAACTCCAGCACCATCGACGGCGGGAACTTGGGCGCCCCGCCGAACCCGCCGTTCGCCGCGTCGAACGACTCCCGCAGATTGTCCTCGGCCTGCCGCAGCGTCTCCTCGCCCGGCCGCGGCCCGCTCGGCAGCGTGGTGTGCGTGTTGAGCGCCTCCACCACCTTCGCGCCCTGCTTCAGCACCGACTCCCTGTCGCCCCGCCACACGTTGTGCACCTCGGTGAGCAGGCGCTGGAAGTTGGGGCGCGGGAAGTACGTGCCGCAGTAGAACGGGTGACCCTCGGGCGTGGCGAACACCGTCATCGGCCAGCCGCCCTGGTGCGTCATGGCCTGCGTGGCGCCCATGTAGACGGCGTCCACGTCGGGCCGCTCCTCGCGGTCGACCTTGATGTTGACGAAGTGCTCGTTCATCAGCCGCGCGGTCTCGGCGTCCTCGAAGCTCTCGTGGGCCATGACGTGGCACCAGTGGCACGCCGAGTAGCCCACGCTGATCAGCAGCGGCACGTCACGGCGGCGGGCCTCCGCGAACGCCTCCTCGCCCCACGGATGCCAGTCGACCGGGTTGTCGGCGTGCTGGAGCAGATAGGGGCTCGTCGCGTCTTTCAAGCGGTTCATCAGGACCTCCCCAGCCCAGCCTAGACGGCGGCGGCCGCCCGGCAGGGGATCAGGGGGTGCGGTCGGAACAGGACGCGGCGTAGGTTACGGGCGTGGATATGGACTTCGTCTGCGCCCAGGCCGGTCGTCCGGCGTCGGCCCTCACGCGCAGGGACGTGGCGCGCGCGCTGCTCGCCGTGCCGTCGGGCGTGGCGCTCGTGGCGCTGCCCGACCTGCGGCGGGCCATGATGTCGGCGGGCAACCCGCTCTCGCTCGCCTTCTGGGACTCCGCCAAGGCGACGCTCAGCTTGATCGAGGCGGGGGTGGCCACGGTGGGTGACGTGCAGCGGTGGGTGGAGTCCACGGGCACGGAGCCGATCCTCATGACGCCCAGCTACTTCGTCTGGCCGGAGGAGGACGAGCGCGGGCCCGTGGCGAGCGAGATGTTCGCCCGGCTGGTGGCGTACCTGGAGGAGCGGGTGGCGTCAGGGGAGATCGACCCGGACGCGCTGGTCAGCGGCGACCAGGACGCCCGCACGGCCTACGAGGAGCTGCAGGAGCGCTGGCTGGGCACGCCGCTGCCCGACGGCCGGGTGCCCGGGTTCGCGGTCAGCGACGAGCAGGACGAGGAGCTGTTCGCGGCCTGGGACGAGGAGGAGGCCTTCGCGCTGGAGGAGCTGCGCCGGATCATGGCGCAGCTGCCCAAGCAGCCCGAGCTGCCCGTCGCGGAGCTGGAGGCCGCCGCGGCGCGGCTGCGCGCGCTGCTCGCCCTGCCCGGCTATCCCGCCAACGTGCTGCGGGCCTGCGCCGGGTTCGACGACCGGCCGGTGCCGGACGGCGACGCGGAGCTGTGGCTGGCGGTGGCTGCCGGGGTGGCGGGGCCGATCTCGGACCTGTCGGACGGCGCGGACGTGCTGGAGGAGTTCGCCGACCTCGACAGGGACCTGAGCGAGGAGGACACCGCGCTGGCCAACCTCTGCGCGATCCAGCACGCCGACTGGCTGGCCGGGGTGGCGGCGCTGGTGCGCATGGGCCCCGGGGTGCTGGCCTCGCCCGAGCGCATGGCGCGGCTCATCGCCGAGTCGGAGGACATCGACATCGACGAGCATGACGACGACGACCTCGGCGCGACGGAGGGATTGTTCGAGTCGGTGGTGAGCCTGTGGCGGCTGCTCGGCGTCGTGGACAAGGACGACGTGCTCACGCCGCTGGGCTGGTGGGGGCTGCCCAAGGCGCTGGAACGCGCCTGGTCGCCCGCCACCGAGTGACCGGCCGGCCCACGGGCTCCCCCACGTGACCGGCCGCCGACCGGCGGCTCAGGCCACGAGCTCCTGGAACTCGGGGTGGCGCTCGATGTACTTGGCGACGTAGGGGCAGCGTGGCTCGACGCGCAGGCCGGTGTCGGCGCTCGCCTGCAGGGCGTGCCCGACCAGCTTGCCCGCCAGCCCCTGCCCCTCGTACGCGGGCAGCACCTCGGTGTGCGTGAAGATGACCTTCGTGGGCAGCAGCAGATAGTCGGCGAACCCGGCGACCTTGCCGTCCACGAGGATCTCGAACCGGCTCTCCGTCGAGTTGTCGACTATTTCGATCGGCATCTACTTCTTGGCCTTCTCGTCGTCGCGGGCCGCGCCCTCGATCTCGCTCTCGTGCGGCACCTGGATCTTCGACATCTGCTTGTTCATCGACTTGATCAGGATGTACAGGGCGAGCCCGAGGAGGGCCACGACGACGAACCCGAGCAGACCCGGGCTCACTTCACCTGCTGCTAGAACCATCACCCCTCCAGTCTGCCACCGAGGTGCCGTGGTCCGTTCAGTGGCAGGCGGGCTCGACCTCGTCGGCGTGGATGCCCGCGAACAGGTCGTCCTCCGGAAGCTCGGTGTCGACCAGCGAGCGCGCCAGGTGGTAGTCCTCGGTCGGCCAGATCTCCTGCTGCAGCTCGCGCGGGCAGACGAACCACCAGCTGTCGGGGTCGACCTGGGTGGCGTGCGCCTTCAGCGCCTCGTCGCGGATCTCGAAGTAGTCGCCGCACGGCACCCGCGTGGTCACCGGCCACTTGGCGGGGCGGTCCTCCCAGCGGGAGATCCAGTCGGCGTACGGGGAGCCGAGGCCGCGCTCGGTCATCGCCTCGTGCAGCGCCTCGAAGCGCTCCTTGGTGAAGCCCATCTGGTAGTAGAGCTTGAGCGGCTGCCAGGGGTCGCCGGTGCCGAGGTAACGGTCGGGGTCGCCGGCCGCCTCGAACGCCTCCACGGAGACCTTGTTGGTCATGATGTGGTCGGGGTGCGGGTAGCCGCCGTCGTCGTCGTAGGTGATGATCACGTGCGGTCTGAACTCGCGGACGGCGGCCACCAGCGGTGCCGCGGCGTCCTCCAGCTTCTGCAGGGCGAAGCAGCCCTCAGGCAGCGCCTCGTCCTCATTCTCCGGCAGCCCGGAGTCCACGAAGCCCATGAAACGCTGCTCGACGCCGAGGATCTCGCGCGCCCTGGCCATCTCGGCCTTGCGCACCTCAGCGATGTTGGCGACGATCTCAGGCCGGTCCATCTTCGGGTTGAGCACGGATCCGCGCTCGCCGCCCGTGAGGGTACAGACCAGTACTTCCACGCCTTCACGCACGTAACGCGCCATGGTGGCGGCACCCTTGCTCGACTCGTCGTCGGGGTGGGCGTGGACGGCCATCAGCCTCAGCGGTGCACTCACGGGCTCGATGCTCCTCAGTTGGGACCGGTCAGTCGCCCAGAGAGGTTAGTTTCTGCTGGGCGGTCGCGAGGGCACACCCCCCGCGGGCGACAATTGTCTCGGATAACGCTGAGGGAGTGCAGGGAGATTCCGCCATGGTCACCAAAGATGCCGGGAACGGGCCAGTTCTCGGCACGCCCGACGACTTTCCGGACCGACCCAAGCGAGGTGGCCGGCTGGTCGTCCACGTGGTGATCGGCGTGCTGGTGGCCATCATCGCAGGTGGCTGGGGCTACGTGATGTGGTCGATGACGGCCGGCGGGTCGGAGGCGCCGGCCCAGGTCGTGACGTTCAAGGTGAACGGGCCCAGCAGGGCGGAGATCACCTTTGAGGTCTACAAGCCAGACGATAGGGTGGCCGTCTGCCGGATCAGGGCTCTGGACGTCAATCATGCGGAAGTGGGCAGCAAGGAAGTAAGAATCGCGGCTGGTGAGGGTAGTAAGCAGCTCAAGGAAAGCCTCGACACGAGCGGTCAGGCGACTTCCGTCCACATCCAGTACTGCAATCTCGTATAGTGAGACATTTGGGGAAGCGTTCGAGCGGTTAACTTGTTAGCCTTTCGCAATTCAACCGTACGCAACCTCAAGTGATCTCAGGGCCCCCTAGGCAAGCAAGGAGAACCCGTGGCCGACTCTCGCGATGAGAACGTCACATGGCTGACGCAGGAGGCGTACGACCGCCTGAAGGCGGAGTACGAGTATCTCTCTGGCCCCGGGCGCGTCGACATCGCCAAGAAGATCGAGGCCGCCCGTGAAGAGGGCGACCTGCGCGAGAACGGCGGATACCACGCCGCCAAGGACGAGCAGGGCAAGATGGAGGCCCGGATCTTCCACCTCCGGCAGATTCTCGACAACGCCCAGGTGGGAGAGGCCCCCAAGGCCGAGGGTGTGGTGGGCCCCGGCATGACCGTGACCATCCGGTTCGTCGGTGACGACGACGAGGTCACCTTCCTGCTCGCCTCCCGCGAGGAGAGCGGAGCACCGATCGACGTCTACTCGCCCAAGTCCCCGCTCGGGGCGGCGATCAACGGGAAGAAGATCGGAGAGAAGGCCACCTACTCCCTGCCCAACGGACGGCAGAACACCGTCGAGATCCTCGAGGCTGTGCCGTACATCGGCAACTGACCCCCCTGGACCACGACCGCCGGGCCCACGCTGGCCCGGCGGAATTTTCGCATGGGTCCGGAATCCGGCAAGACCTCAGTTTCTTAGTCAAGACCCGTAAACGGCGTAACACCTACAAGCTGGTGCCGTTCATCGTGGTGACCCTGGTCGCGGTGCTGACGGCCGACGTGCTGTTACTGACCCAGCCGGACGCCGCCATGGCGCCCGTCGACGAGGTCGTACGGGCCACGCCCCGGCAGACGCCGCTGGCGCAGAAGCGGCCGGTGCAGCAGCAGCCCGCCGTGACGACGCAGCCGGTGGCGCCGCTGAGCAAGCTGCACAAGCCCAACCTGTTCGTGCTCACGAGCAAGCCGTTCACGAACGAGATGCTGCAGAAGGTCGCCAGGCTGTCCGGCGTGCGGGCGCTGGAGCTGGCCGACGCGGCCTCGGTCACGCTCGACGGCAAGCGCGTGCAGACGCTGGCCGTCAACCCCTCGACGTTCCGGTCGTACACCCCCAAGGTGACCGCCTCGTCCGACGCGCTGTGGCAGAACGTCGCGGCCGGAGACGTGGCGGTCTCGTTCGTGCTCGGCAATGACGGCGGGTTGTCGCTGCACAGCCGCGTGTCGGCGGGCTCGGCCGGGCAACTGCGCATCGGCGCGTACGCCACGACGGGCTTCGGCGCCGTGGACGCCGTCGTGTCCAAGGAGGTCGGCCGCTCGCTGGGGCTGCCCCGCGACAACGCGCTCATCGTCAGCGCGCCCAAGGCGAACTCCGACACGCTGCGCAAGAGGATCATCAGGGCGCTGGGCAAGGGCACGCAGGTGGCCATGGTCAACCCGGTGCTGCCCCAGCCGCAGCAGAAGGTGACCCAGCAGAACTGGCCGGCGGGCTCGTTCATGACCGGCGAGCAGCTCACGGTGGCGCTGAAGGCGGCCGTCTCCAAGCTGGGCCGCCCGTACGTGTGGGGCGCGGAAGGGCCCAGCACGTTCGACTGCTCCGGCCTGGTCCAGTGGGCCTTCGCGCAGGCGGGGGTGCGGATGCCTCGGGTGACGCACCAGCAGTGGGTGACGGGGCCGCAGGTGCCGTACTCGCAGGCGCACCCCGGCGACCTGCTCTTCTGGCGCAACGACCCGACGAACCCCGACTACATCTCGCATGTGGCGATCTACTGGGGTGACGGGAAGATGTTGCACGCGCCGCGTACCGGCGACGTGGTCAAGATCGTCCCTGTGAGCACCAGGAACCTGGCCGGGGTCGTCCGGGTGAGCCCCATCGCGGCGGCCAAGGTCCGCTGACCCTTCCCTTCATGGACAGGACCTCCTACCTGCGCGTGCATTCTGGGCGCAAGAATGTAATGTTGATTACATGTCTACAGACGACGCGACCGCGCAGGTACGCGGCTGGTTCACCGGGCGGCTGCCCGAGGAGTGGTTCACCGGGGCGCCCGAGATCGTCAGGGACCGCGAGGAGATCGCGGTGCTCGGCACGCTGCCCGATCCGCCGGCCGACACGCCGGAAGCCGAGCGGCAGGCCCTGATCGAAGGGCTCGCCAGGAGGTTCAGGGAGGAGACGCGCGAGCGGCGGATCGAGATCGCCAGGGAGGCCGAGCACAGGTTCCGGCAGAAGGTGTCCTGGGGCGTGGTCTGCGGTGGTCAGACTGTGATGTTCACCACACTCTCCGTGCCCGTGATGACCCGCCTGCGCCAGGCCGAGCGCCAGGTCCTCGACACGCTCGTGGCCGCCGGTGTGGCCAGGAGCCGTAGCGACGCGCTCGCCTGGTGCGTGCGCCTGGTCGGCAAGAACACCGACGAGTGGCTCGCCGAGCTGCGCGACGCCCTGCAGCACGTCGACCGCGTTCGCTCCGCGGGGCCCGACGTCAATTCCTGAGAGCGGCCAGCGGAAACGGCTCCGGGAAAGGACTAAACCACTTGCGGAATTGGTTTAGACCAGCGTAATTGGACTGGACCACTGGCCTCCGGGCGTGTGAAAAATTCCTCTTTTAAATCCTCTCCGCCTGGGTAGGCTCCCCCAATCGTCAGGGCCGCTGCCTGCGGCGACGCACCCGTCAATAGGTCTATGCCAATTGGCTTTCGGGGCGCCTCGTCGTTAATGATGACTGGGCCCTGAGAGAGTGGAGGAGTCAAGTCGTGTCCGTTTCCGTGGAAGTAGAAGCGCCCACCAGCAATCGCGAATTGGTCGCGTGGGTGAACGAGATCGCCGCCCTCACCCAGCCGGACCGGGTCGAGTGGTGCGACGGGTCGGAGGAGGAGTGGACTCGGCTGACCAACCTCCTCGTGGAGCAGGGCACGCTCACCCGCCTGGCCGCCAGGCCCAACAGCTTCTACGCCAAGTCCGACCCCACCGACGTGGCGCGGGTCGAGGACCGTACCTACATCTGCTCCGAGCGCCGCGAGGACGCCGGTCCCACCAACAACTGGATCGCGCCCGGCGAGATGCGGCAGACGTTCGGCGAGCTGTTCAAGGGCTGCATGCGCGGCCGCACCATGTACGTGGTGCCGTTCTGCATGGGGCCGCTGGGCGGCGAGATCTCCCAGCTCGGGGTGGAGATCACCGACTCCGCGTACGTCGCCGTCTCCATGCGCGTCATGACCCGGATGGGGGAGCGGGCGCTGCGGCTGATCGAGGAGCGGGGCGAGTTCGTCAAGGCGGTCCACTCCGTCGGGGCGCCGCTGGAGCCGGGCCAGGTGGACGTGCCCTGGCCGTGCAGCTCCACGAAGTACATCAGCCACTTCCCCGAGACCCGCGAGATCTGGTCCTACGGCTCCGGCTACGGCGGCAACGCGCTGCTCGGCAAGAAGTGCTACGCGCTGCGCATCGCCAGCGTGATGGCCCGCGACGAGGGCTGGCTGGCCGAGCACATGCTCATCCTCAAGCTCACGCCGCCGTCGGGCGAGACCCGCTACATCGCCGCCGCCTTCCCCAGCGCCTGCGGCAAGACCAACCTCGCCATGCTCAAGCCCACGATCCCGGGCTGGAAGGTCGAGACGATCGGCGACGACATCGCCTGGATGCGCTTCGGCGACGACGGCCGCCTCTACGCCATCAACCCGGAGGCCGGCTTCTTCGGCGTGGCCCCCGGCACCGGCCAGGTGACCAACGCCAACGCCATCCAGACGCTCTGGGGCAACAGCATCTTCACCAACGTCGCGCTCACCGACGACGGCGACGTGTGGTGGGAGGGCCTCACCGAGGAGCCGCCCGCGCACCTCACCGACTGGAAGGGCCGCTCCTGGACGCCCGACAGCGACGAGCCGGCCGCCCACCCCAACGCGCGCTTCACCACGCCTGCCGCGCAGTGCCCGACCATCGCGCCCGAATGGCAGGACCCCAAGGGCGTGCCCATCTCGGCGATCCTGTTCGGCGGCCGCCGCGCCACCGCCGTGCCTCTGGTCACGGAGTCGCTGAGCTGGCAGCACGGCGTCTTCCTCGGAGCCAACGTCGCCTCCGAGAAGACCGCCGCCGCCGAGGGCAAGGTCGGCGAGCTGCGCCACGACCCGTTCGCCATGCTGCCGTTCTGCGGCTACAACATGGGCGACTACTTCGGCCACTGGCTGGAGATCGGCCGCCGCGAGGGCGCCCGGCTGCCGAGGATCTACTACGTCAACTGGTTCAGGAAGAACGACGAGGGCAAGTTCGTCTGGCCCGGCTTCGGCGAGAACAGCCGCGTGCTCAAGTGGATCGTGGAGCGGCTCAACGGCGAGGCCAAGGCCGTGCCCACGCCGATCGGCCTGCTGCCGGCCGACCTCGACACCCAGGGTCTCAACCTGTCGGAGGACGACCTGCGCATGCTGCTGACCGTCGACCGGGAGGTCTGGCGGGAGGAGGCGGCGCTGATCCCGGGCCACTTCGAGACGTTCGGCGACCACCTGCCGAAGGAGCTGTGGGACGAGTACAACGCGCTGCTCGACCGCCTCGGCTGAGCCTGCGCCGAGGAAGCTCCCGTGCGCGGTGCGGGGCGGCGGGGCTCGAGGAGCCGTCGCTCCCTTGCGCGGTGCGGCGGGGCTCGGAGAGTCTGAGCGTCGCTTCCTTGCGCGGTGCGGCGGGGCGCGGAGAGTCTGAGCGTCGCTCCCTTGTGCGGTGCGGCCCGGCCGTCTAACTTGGCCGGACGCCGTACCGCTGCTCGGGAGTGCCGCCGTGGATCTCGTCCTGCTCATCGCCGCCTTCGCGGTGTTCTTTCTGGTCGGCAGCGCCGAGCAGCGCGTCGAGCGGGAGCGCAGGCGCGTCGGCGAGGCCACGCCGAGCGGCACGGGGCACCAGCTCAACCACTACGAGCTGGCCTATCTCTCCGGTGGCCCGCGGCGGGCCATCAACACGGCGCTGGCCGTCCTCGCGACGGCCGGCGCCGTTCGCGTGTCCCGGTCCTCCCAGGTCACCCCGGTGCACGGGGCGCGGCCGTCGGCGGTGCCGATCGAGCAGGCCGTGCTCGACGCGCTGGCGGCCAGGCCGGGCGGCTGCCGGGCGAGCGATCTGCGGCGGGAGCTGGAGTCGCATCCCGCGCTGCGCGCCCTGGCCGGCGGGCTGGAAGCCCGCGGGCTGATCGTGCGGGAGGGGGCGTTCGCGACGGCGTGGCGGCTCAGGGACCGGGCCCAGCTCGCCGTGGCCGTGGCCGTGGGATACCTGGTGCTGGTGGCCGTGCTGGCCGCGATCGGCGTGGCGGGCCAGGAGAGCTACGTCGTCGGGACGTTCCTGATCTCCGGGTTCGCGGTGATCAGCGGCGCCGCAGCGCTGCACCGGCAGAAGCGGCGGCTGCGCAACGTCGTCACCCGCGAGGGCCGCGACGTCCTGGTCTCGGCCCGCGCCTACCACCGCAGGGGCGTGCGCGACGACAGCTCGCTGGTCCTGGCCGTCGGCATCCCCGTCGCCCTGTACGGGCTGCACGATCTCGGCGACCAGACCCTGTGCGACGGGCTGTCGGCCGGGGACCCGCGCGGTGACTGCGCCGGCTCCTGCGGCTCGTACGGCGGCGACGGCGCGACCTTCGGCAGCGACTCCCACGGCGGGTTCGACTCCGGCGGCGGCTCGTCGAGCTGTGGCGGAGGGTCGAGCAGTGGCGGTGGATCCAGTTGTGGCGGCGGATCGAGCTGCGGGGGCGGATCCGGCGGGAGCTAAACGAGCAAAACCCGGGCCCGCGCGGGCCGGGCCTCTACCTTGCGAACAAGTGTCTTTCCGGCACGCAGGCTGATCGGCCGCACGAGGGGAGGCCGCACATGGACCTGTTCCTGCTCATCGTATCGGTGGCCATCGCGGCTTACGCCGCCGCCACCACCTCCGCCATCACCCGCGCGCACGCCGCGATCAGGTCGGCCGCCGCGGGAACCAGTCTCGGGGATCTCGGCCACTACGACCTGGCCTATCTGGAAGGTGGCCCGGACCGGGTGGCCGACACGGCCATCGCCATCCTCGCCGAACGCGGCGACATCCGGGTGTCACGCGGCGGACGGGTGCACCGAGTCATCACGAGCACCCTCGCGGCGGAGCCCGTCGAGGAGACGGTCCTGGGCCGGGTGGCCGAGGACTCGGGCCTGCCGCTGAGGTCGCTCAGGATCGAGGTCGTCAGGAGCCTGACGATGCAGCGGATGAAGGAGCACCTCACGGCACAGGGGCTGCTCCTGCCCGACGGCGCCTTCACCCAGGTCCGGAGGCTGAGCCTGCGGCTGCGGCTGCTGTCGCTGCCGGCGTACGCGGGCTTCGTGATCGAGGGCCTGACCCTCGCCCTGGCCCCGAACCTGCACGCCCTGGTCGCCACCCTGGTCTTCCTCGGCACGGTGATCGGCGCGGAGGTCGTGCTCCGCGGCCACCGGTCCGGAGTCCGGGCCACGCTCACGAGGTCCGGCCGGGAGGCGCTGGACTCGGCCAGGCAGGCGTACGCCCGGGGCGTCGCCGAGGGGCCCGTCCCGCTCGCGCTCTACGGCGTCGAGTCGCTGCGCGACCCGAATCTGCGGGCCGAGCTCGGCAAGCAGGAGCCCCGGCGGGAGCGGCGGCGCGGGGGCTCCTACGCTGGGAACGGCTCGGCGGGCTGCGGCGGCGGGGTCTCGCACGGCAGCTCCCACGGCACCGCCGGCTGCGGAAGCGGATCGTCGGGCTGCGGCGGGGGCGGCGGCTGCGGCGGCGGTGGTTGCGGAGGAGGAAGCTGACCATGGCGGGGCTGGGAGTGGGCATCGGCTGGCGGTCCGAGCTGGACCTGACCATCGAGCGCATGGCGGGCGTCGACTTCGTCGAAGTGGTCGCCGAGAACATCAAGCCCGCCCACCTGCCGGAGTCGCTGCGAGTGCTGCGGGCCAGGGGCCTGCCGGTGATCCCCCACGGGGTGTCCCTCGGGGTCGGCGGCGCGGAGCCGCCCTCCCCGGCCCGGCTGGCCCACCTGGCCGCGTGCGCGCAGGCGCTGGAGGCGCCGCTGGTCAGCGAGCACCTGGCGTTCGTACGCGGTGGCGGTATCGAGGCCGGGCACCTGCTGCCCGTGCCACGCACGCGCGAGTCGCTGAAGGTCGTCATCGAGAACGTGCGCCGGGCCCAGGACGCGCTGCCCGTCCCGCTGGCCCTGGAGAACGTCGCGGCGATCTTCGGCTGGCCCGAGGACGAGCTGACCGAGGCGCAGTTCCTGGCCGAGCTGGTGGAAGCCACCGGCGTGGGATTGCTAGTCGACGTGGCCAACCTCTACACCAACCAGTTCAACCTGGGCCTGCCGGCGGTGGCGGCGCTGGACACGCTGCCGCTGGAGCACCTGGCGTACGTGCACGTCGCCGGCGGCTACGAGCACCACGGCATCTGGCACGACACCCACACCATGGCGGCGCCCCAGCCCGTGCTCGACCTGCTCACCGAGCTGTGCTCCCGGGTCACCCCGCCCGGGGTGCTGCTGGAGTGGAACGACGAGTACCCGAGCGACGCCGTGCTGGCGAACGAGCTGTCCAGGATCAGGGCCGCGATGGCGGTGGCCGGAGAGGCCGGATGAGCCCGGAGGAGGCGCGGCGGCTCGCCGACGCACAGGGGCCGTCGGCGCAGCCGCCGCGGCCTGCCGCCCCACAACAGCTCGGCGAGGAGCGAGGGCTCGATGAGGAGCGGCGCAGGCGGCTGGCCGAGGCTCAGGGGCGCGTCGTGGCGGCCCTGGTGGCCGGGGCGGAGGTGCCCGAGGGCTTCGACCCGGAGCGCATGCGGGCCCAGAGCATCAGCCTGATCTCCAAGCGCCGCGCCATCGTGGCCAGGATCCGCCCGGACACCGCCCAGGCGGCCGGCCCCGATCTGGCCGCCGAGTTCGCCGCGTACGCCAGGGCCCGCGCCACGCCGCCGCCCGACTACCGCACCGACGCCGACGACTTCGCCGCCTGGCTGCGCGAGCGCGGCCGGATGCCCGACGCCCCGGCCCCCAGGCGCCGCTGGTGGTCCCGCCTGCCCGGCATGCGCTGATCGGCCATCGATCACCTCGACCCTTCCTGGCATACGCTGATCGCAGCAAGCGCTTGGGAGGCGGCATGCGGATCGTCAACATGGGCGAGTGGCCCCTGGGCCAGGAGGACGAGCGGCGGCACGACCCCGGCGGCGAGCCGCTGTGGAACGAGTCCTGGTACTACGACTTCGTCTCCGAGGACGGCCGGACGGGCGGCTACGTCCGCCTCGGCCTCTACCCCGGCTGGGACCGCGCCTGGTACTGGGCCTGCCTGGTCACTGCCGGCGGCGACCGGGTCGCGGTGATCGACCACGAGGCGGCCCTGCCCGGCCCGGACCTGGCGGTGTCGGGCCCCGGCTACACGGCCTCCCACCGCACCGCCGACCCCTTCGAGCGAGCCGAGATCCGTCTGAGCTCCGCCGAGCTCACCCTGGACCTGGAGTTCCGCACGGCGGCCGGCGTCTACGGCTACGCGATCACCCCGCGCTACGAGATCCCCTGCGAGGTCACCGGCACGATCGGCGGCGTGCCCTTCCACGGCCACGGCGAGCGCGACCACAGCTGGGGCGTGCGTGACTGGTGGTCGATCTCGTGGTTGTGGAGCAGCGCCCGCCTGGACGACGGCACGTACCTGCACGGCATGCGCGCCAACCTGGGCATGGAGCTGCCCTGGCCGGCGTTCGTGGCGAGCAAGGGGAGCCTGGCCCACGTCGAGGGCTTCTCGGCGGCCACCGCCTTCGACGGTGACCGGCCGGCGCGGACCGTGCTGGACTTCCCCGGCTGCGCCACGACGGTGCGCCCGATCGCGTTCGCCCCGGTGACGCTCACCTCGCCCGAGGGCGTGGTGGCGGAGTTCCGGAGGGCGCTGTGCGCGTACGAGACCGAGGACGGGCGCACGGGGCACGGCTGGACGGAGTGGCACCAGCCGCCGGGCTGGCGGGAGCACACCTGGGGGCCGAGGGTTCAGGGGGGACGCGGGGGGTAACGGGGAGGGAGTGGGGGGTCTACGCTGCGTCGACGGGTCCTATCTGACCGTGACGCCGGTCGCGTGCACCGACAGTGTCGGCGCGCCGTACGAGATCACCCTGGAGCTGCACCGCGACGGCACCCCGTACGGCACCGTGGGCGAGCGCTGCGGACACCTGCTGGCGCGCCTGGCGCGCGGCGTCGACGAGGCTCGCCAGGGCAGGGGCGCGGCCAGGCGCTGGACGGATCCCGACGACCGCTTCCCCTGCGACGAGCCCGACAGCGAGCTGTTCTCCTTCCGTTACCTCACCAGGGCCGGGCTGGGCGGAGGCGAGCTGCGCTGCCAGTTGCGCACCATCCCCGTGTGGCAGCCGGGCCCCGGCGAGTGGCGGCTGACCAGGAGGGCTTACGTGGAGGCCTGGGGTGCCACCGGCGTGGGCATGCGCGCGGTGCTCACCTCCGCGGAGCTGTCGGTGTTCGTCCGGCAGCTCGTGGATGAGGCGGAAGGGTGTCTGAAAGGTTGAGAGTCTGCGGAGGAATGGCGTAGACGGAGCGGGCACGGGCGATTCGCGGTGATAATTGCCTGTTGGAGCAAACGACCAATGGGGCATCAGCACCGCTGGGGAGGCACTCCGTGGGCCTGCGCGATCTGGTCTACCGGCTGTACGAACACCGGCTGGAGGCCAAGCTGTCGAAGGACAGCATTCCCCGGCATGTCGGGGTCATCATCGACGGCAACCGCCGCTGGGCGCGTGCCATGGGCATGCGTGACGTGTCCACGGGGCACCGCAAGGGGGCGGACAAGATCTCCGAGCTGCTCGGCTGGTGTCGCGAGCTGGGCGTCGAGGTCGTCACGGTCTGGATGTTGTCCAACGACAACCTCAACCGGCCGAGGGAAGAGCTGGAGCCGCTGCTGCGCATCATCGAGGACGTGACGCAGGAGCTCGTGGCGGAGGGGTGGCGGATCAGTCCGGTCGGCGCGCTCGATCTGCTACCCGACCGGACGGCTAATGTCCTAAAAAATGCAAAAGAAGCGTCATCACACCGTCCAGGCCTGATTGTGAACGTTGCAGTTGGGTATGGAGGAAGACGTGAGATTGCCGATGCGGTGCGCTCACTGCTCCAGGAGCACGCGAGCAGGGGAGCGAGCATCGAGGACCTGGTCGAGGTACTCGATGTCGAGCACATCGCGGAGCATCTTTACACTCGCGGCCAGCCCGACCCGGACCTCCTCATCCGGACCTCGGGCGAGCAGCGTCTGTCCGGCTTCATGCTCTGGCAGAGTGCTCACTCCGAGTTCTACTTCCACGAGGCCTACTGGCCGGACTTCCGCAGGGTGGACTTCCTTCGGGCGCTGCGCGATTACGCTGCGAGACACCGGCGTTACGGTTCCTGACACGACAATCGGGTATCCAGGACGTAACGTTGGAAGTGTCCGGTCACAGGTCGGACATTTCGGAGAGGGCCCGCCTTTGCACCAACAACTGCCGAGGGGGGCCGGACTCCGGCGCCGACGGCAGCTCGCGGTCGGGGACGCGGGTCCGGTCCGATTCCCACCTCGTCTGCAGGGTGCCCGCACCAAGGGGCACCCGGGGGAGAACGTGTGGCAGTGTCCTCGAGCAACCCTACTCACCAGTCGGCCAAGCGCACGTACGTGCTGGACACCTCGGTCCTGCTCGCCGACCCGGCGGCGATGACCCGGTTCGCCGAGCACGACGTGGTCCTTCCGATCGTGGTCATCACGGAGCTGGAAGGCAAGCGTCACCACCCGGAGCTCGGTTACTTCGCCCGCAAGGCCCTGCGCTACCTGGACGACCTACGGGTCCAGTACGGCAGGCTGGACGAGGCGATGCCGACGGGGGACGGCACGATCAGGGTAGAGCTCAACCATAGCGATCCGTCCATTCTGCCCGTGGGCTTCCGCCTCGGCGACAACGACACGCGCATCCTGACCGTGGCCCGTTCGCTGGCCAGCGAGGGCTGCGACGTCGTCCTGGTCTCCAAGGACCTGCCGATGCGGGTCAAGGCCGCCTCGATCGGCCTGGCGGCCGAGGAGTACCGCGCCGAGCTGGTGCACGAGTCGGGCTGGACAGGCATGGCCGAGATCCAGGTCACCACGGACGACGTCGAGACGCTCTTCGAGTCCGGCACCGCCGACCTGGAGGAGGCCAGGGACCTGCCCGCGCACACGGGCCTGCGCCTGCTGTCGGCCAAGGGCTCGGCGCTCGGCCGGGTGCAGCCCGACAAGTCGGTGCGCCTGGTCCGCGGCGACCGCGAGGTCTTCGGCCTGCACGGCCGCTCCGCCGAGCAGCGCATCGCGCTCGACCTGCTGATGGACCCGGAGATCGGCATCGTCTCGCTCGGCGGCCGGGCCGGCACCGGCAAGTCGGCGCTGGCGCTGTGCGCGGGCCTGGAGGCGGTCCTGGAGCGCCGCCAGCACCGCAAGGTGATCGTCTTCCGGCCCATCTACGCCGTCGGCGGGCAGGAGCTCGGCTACCTGCCCGGCACCGAGGGCGAGAAGATGGGCCCGTGGGGCCAGGCGGTCTATGACACGCTCGGCGCGATCACCTCACCCGAGGTGATCGAGGAGGTGCTCGACCGGGGCATGCTGGAGGTGCTCCCGCTGACGCACATCCGCGGCCGGTCCCTGCACGACGCGTTCGTGATCGTGGACGAGGCCCAGTCGCTGGAGCGCGGGGTGCTGCTGACCGTGCTGAGCCGGATCGGCGCCAACTCGCGGGTGGTGCTCACCCACGACGTGGCCCAGCGTGACAACCTGCGCGTCGGCCGGCACGACGGCGTGGTCGCGGTGGTGGAGAAGCTGAAGGGTCATCCGCTGTTCGCCCACGTCACGCTCACCAGGTCCGAGCGCTCTCCGATCGCCGCGCTGGTGACGGAGATGCTCGAGGACATCACCATGTGACGCTCACTTGAGCTCACCGCACGTGTGCCGCCCCTCGTCCTTCGGGGGGCGGCCCGCCCGCTCCCGCACGATCCGCACCACCTCGTACGCCGCGTCCTGCTGCGCGGTGCAGACGATCTGCGCCATGCCGAGCTTGGTCAGCGTGCCGTCGCCGCTGATGTAGACGGTCAGCGTCGAGGTGCGGGGGAGCTGGATCTCGTCGCGCTGTGGCGGATTGATCGAGTTCCTGGTCCGCAGGTACGTGAACCCGCGCAACGCGGTGTCCCGGTCGCCGAGCGGGCGGGAGGAGGCCTCGAAGAGCGCGCCGAGCACGCTCTCCACGGTGTCGTCCTCGACGTCGGCCGGCTCCCGCGCCAGCTTGCCGTTCCTGACCAGGTAGATCGTCTTGGTCGGCGGCGGGATCTTGACGGTGGGAGCACTGCCCCTGTCCTGCACGTCGGTGGGCGAGATGCCGCAGGCCGTCGTGGCCAGCAGCAGCAGGGCGGCGATGCTCGTGAGGGCCTTCATATGTGCGGGAGCCAGACCGTGAAGAGGGTGCCCGGGTGCTGGGGGCGTACGGAGATCGTGCCCCCGTGGAGCTGGACGTTGGCGCGGGCGATGGCCAGGCCCAGGCCGCTGCCCTGGCTGCGCGCCCGGCCCGCGCCGGCCTTGAAGAAGCGGTCGAAGACGTGCGGCAGCGCCTCGTGCGGGATGCCCTTGCCGTGGTCGCGCACCTTCACCTCCAGTCCGTTCTCCGTGGTCCTGGCCGTGACCACGACCGGGGGCAGGCCGTGCTTGAGCGCGTTGCCGACCAGGTTGGCCACGATGACGTCGAACCGGCTGGGGTCGAGGTTGGCGGTCAGGCCCTGCGATGCGGTGACCGTCACCTGGTCGCTCCAGCCGCGTACCTCCAGGCAGTCCTGGATGGAGTCGGCGACGTTCACCGGCTCCAGGTTGAGGGTGGCCGTGCCCGCGTCGAAGCGGCTGATCTCGATGAGGTGCTCGACCAGCTCGCGCAGGCGCTCGATCTCCCTGAGCACCAGCCGCACGGCCTGCGCGGGCGCCTCCGGCAGGTGGTCGGCCTCGTCGGAGAGCATGTCGGCCACGGCCGTCATCGCGGTCAGCGGCGTGCGCAGCTCGTGCGAGACGTCGGCCACGAACCTGCGCGACATGGCCTCCAGCGAGCGCAGCTCCGACACGCTGAGCTCCAGCGCGGCCGCCGCGTCGTTGAACCGGGCGGTGAGCCCGGCCAGCTCGTCGTGGCCGTGCACGGGCAGCCGGGTGTCCAGCCTGCCCTGGCCGAGCGCCTGGGCCGCGGCGCTCAGCCGGCGCACCGGCAGCAGCACCTGACGGGCCGACAGCAGCGCCACGCCCAGGGCGCTCAGCACGATGACGAGGCCGGTCTGGGCCAGGGCCGTCCTGAGCGTGTCGAGCTGGCGCTCGTCGTCGCGCAGGGGGAAGAAGACGAACGCCTGTAGGCCGGTGGACTCGGGCCGGCCCGCGTTGTCGCGGTAGACCTCGGCGCCGACGATGAGGTAGAGCTCGTTGTCGATGATCTTGCGTTGGGTGACGACGCTCTGCTTGGCCCTGCCGTGCAGCTCGTTGGGCACGTCGCTGAGCGACATGGGGCCCTCGGTGGCGACGAGGGTGCCGTACTCGACCAGCGCGCTGCGGCCGGGCCCTGCCAGCGCGTGGGCCACGCGGTCGAGCTCCCTGGAGGTGGGGGCGGCCTCGCCGGGCCTGAGCTTGCCGATCGGGAAGTCGATGGTGGCGAGCTCCTTGGTCACCAGGTCCAGCGAGGCGGCCTCGGTCCTGGTGAGCAGCGCGGTCTTGGCCAGCTCGTAGCCGATGGTGGCGACCAGCAGGGAGGCGGTGACGGCGACGAGGGTGAAGGTGATGACCAGGCGGGCGCGCAGCCCTGTGGGACGGGGGATCACCCGGAGGATCGCGGGGCGGATCACGGAGGGCTGAACCGGTAGCCGAAGCCGCGCACGGTGTGGATGAAGACGGGCTCGGCCGGCTTGGGCTCGATCTTGGCGCGGATGCGCTGCACGCAGGCGTCCACCAGGCGGGAGTCCGCGATGTGGGTGTGGTCCCAGACGGCGCGCAGCAGGTAGCGGCGGTTGAGCACCTGGCCGGGGTGCCGGACGAGCTCCAGCAGCAGCCGCAGCTCCGTCGGGGTCAGGTGGATCTCCTTGCCGGCCAGCGTGACCTTGAGCGCGCCCCGGTCGATCACGAGGTCGCCGAACGTGATGCGGTCGGAGGCGGCGGACTCGGCGCGGCGCAGCACGGCGCGGATGCGGGCGTCCAGGACGCGCGGCTCGACCGGCTTGACCACGTAGTCGTCGGCGCCGGCCTCCAGCCCGACGACCACGTCCAGGTCGTCGCCGCGGGCCGTGAGCAGGATGACGGGGAGCTGGTCGAGCTTGCGGACGCGGCGGCACACCTCGACGCCGTCGATACCCGGGAGCATGACGTCGAGGATCGCGATCTCCGGGCGGCGGGCTCTGATGTGGTCGAGAGCCTCCTCACCCGTCGCGTACGACGTGACGGAGTGCCCCTGCCTGGTCAGCGCCAGCTCTAGAGCCGTACGGACCGAGGGGTCGTCTTCTACGAGGAGGATGCCAGCCACGCGCACATTATTATTCCATGTCTCGAATACCCGGTATGTGTCACCAAACTGTGACACGGCCCAGATGTGATCCGGAAGAAGGGCCGCGACCCTGAAAGCGGCTTCCCTTCGGAGAACGGGCGCCCGAAGGGGAGCCGTCCATGATGTGACGAATGTCACAATTTTTCGGAAACGCAGGGCTAACCTGCTGCTTGGTGAAATTTACGTCAAGCGATTCCCGCGTTTCGGTTGCGGACCACCCCCCAGGACAGGGCAAGCTCATGCTTCGTGAGCCCCGGTCCGCAGTTGAGTGAGCGCCCCCCGAAGGAAGACCTCCCCTCGGCGCGCCGGCCTTCGCGCTTCACTCCCAAGCGCATCATCATCACCGTGCTCTCGCTGGTGATCGTCCTCGGTGGCGGCGGCTACACCGCCTACCGCGCCGTGCAGAACGCCAACGAGCCGCCGAAGCCGCCGATGTCGCTCACCGACCTCGGCAAGATCGCCAGCGGCGACCTGTACGCGCCCGACCCCGAGGCCGACCTGCTCAAGGCCGAGGCCGAGCAGGCGTACAAGGCCGACCAGCTCAAGAAGGGACGCACGGGCGCGGCCGGCAAGGGCCTCGACTGGGTGGTGCCCGAGCAGGCCCCCGGCGGCGACGGCTTCCCCGCCCAGAACTTCCCGCCGGGCAGCGACCCCTCGCCGGGCTCCAACAAGGCCACCGCGAAGTCGATGCTGGCCTCGTTCGGGTTCGGCGCCGACCAGTGGGGCTGCCTGGAGCGGCTCTGGCACAAGGAGAGCGGCTGGAACGAGCGGGCCATGAACCGCTACTCCGGTGCGTACGGCATCCCGCAGTCGCTGCCCGGCAGCAAGATGGCCAGCGCCGGCGCCGACTGGCAGACCAACGCCGCCACCCAGATCAAGTGGGGCCTGGGCTACATCAAGGGCCGCTACGGCACGCCCTGCGCCGCCTGGGGCCACTCGCAGCGCGTCGGTTGGTATTAAGTCGGGAGCGGGTCAACTTTCCTTCCCCAATCGGCAAGCCGTCGCGCCCGATCCTGTATACGGGCGCACGCTGGCCGCATGGGTGTGAAGGTCAGTGTGATCATCAATGTCCACAATCCGGGTGACACCGCCGACGCGTGCGTCCGCTCCGCGCTGGAGCAGACGATGCCCCCGGACGAGTACGAAGTGATCGTCGTGGACGACGGGTCCACGGACGGGACCGCCGAGCGCCTGGACATCATCGCGACCGTTCGCGAGAACGTCCGGGCGCTGCACCTGCCGTACACGGGCTCACCCTCGCGCGCCCGCAACGTCGGCCTGGCGGCCGCCGCCGGCGACTACGTGTACTTCCTGGAGCCGGGCGACCGCCTGGAGCGGGACGCCGTCGAGCGCATGCATGACCGGGCCGTGGAGGCCGACGCGGACGTGCTGGTCGGCCGCCTGGTCCGCGACTTCGGCCCGCCGATGACCGCCTTCGCGCGCAGCACCGGCCGGGCCGACATCCTGCGCGACCGGCTGCTCACCCTGCTTCACCCGCAGCAGCTCTACCGGCGCGCGTTCCTGGAGGAGCACGAGCTGGGCTTCTCCGTGCCGGGCAGCCGGATGGGGGAGCAGGCGTTCGTGCTGCGCGCCTACCTGCAGGCCAAGGTCATCGCGGTGCTGGCCGATCACGTCTGCTGCCACCTCGGGGAGCGCCCCGGCGTCGAGGAGGAGCCGCGGGCCATCGTCAAGGAGTTGCACAAGCTGCTCGACGACATCGACACCTACGTGGGCGAGGGGCGCCAGCGCGACCGCATGTACGCGTACTGGCTGCGGTACGCCGTCCTGCGCCCGCTGCTGACCAGCAAGTTCGCCGACTCGTCCGTCGATCGGGGCATGCACTTCCGCGTCGTGCAGGAGCTCATGGAGCAGCGCTTCCCCGAGCGCCTCGACCGCCACCTGCCGGTCCAGCTCCGCGTCGTGGCCGCGTACGTCCGCATGGGGCGCCTCGACCAGATCGTGCTCATGTCGAACTCCTCCAAGCGCGCGGGCCTGCGCGCCGACCTCACCGAGGTGCGCTGGGACGCCGACGTCCTCGTGCTCGGGCTGACCGCCGAGGTGCTGGCCGGCGACGGCACGCCCGACAAGTACCAGGTGGACGGCGACAGCCTGCACTGGATCCCGCCACGCTCGCTGGAGACCAGGAAGCTGCCCGCGGACGTCACCGACATCACCAGCGACGTCGAGCGGGCCCGCATCGAGCTCTACGTGCGCCACGCCGAGACGGGCGTCGTGCACTTCCTGCCGCTCACCCAGCACGTCGAGCGCGTCCCGGCGGGCCGCCGCAGGGTCCGCGTCCGCATCAAGGGCGAGACCCGGCTGGACATCACCACCGCGGCCCTGGGCGAGCCGCTGCGGCCGGGGGTGTGGGAGGTGCACGTACGCATGTTCAGCGGGGCCAACCAGGCCAGGAGCCGCGTCAGCCACCCCGAGGGCCCGCTCAACTGCCTCGGCGTGCTGGCCCAGCGGCCCAGGATGCGGCTGGTCGTGCCGTGCTGGAGCGACTCGGGCGAGCTGGGGCTGGCCATCGAGCCGCGCACGTTCTCCGAGTCGATCAAGCTGGTGTCGCCGGGCGTGACGGTCAAGCACCTCGGGCGGCATCTGTACGTCGTGCTGCCGGTGCCGTACGTGCCGCCGAGCGGCGGCCCGCCGCTGGAGCTCGTCATGCGCAGCACCGGCAGGCGCGCCCGCGAGGTGAGCGCGCCCGCCCTGGTCGAGGCCGGGGTGCCGGGCAGGCTCGCCGGCCAGCTCGTGGCCAAGGTGCCGGTCAAGCGCCTGCTGCCCAGCGCCGAGCACTTCGGGCCGGGACGCTGGCTGTGCACGCTGCGCTCCCCCGACGAGGAGGTCGGGCTGCGGTTCGCGCTGGAGATGCGCAGGGGCAGGATCGAGGCCCGCCCTGCCGCCGCCGCCGATCCCGAGCGCCGCTCGCCCATGGGCCGCGACACCGCGCTGCACCGGCTCGGCCGCAGGCTGCCCGGCGCGCGGCACATCGTGCGTCTGGCGCGCGCGGGCAGGCACCGCTACCTCATGGACTGACCCAGCCCTCCAGCTCCTCGAAGGCGCCTCTGAAGGCCGGGAGCATCGGCTTGAGCCGGTCGGGGTAGAGGTCCACCAGGCTGTCGAGGTGGTTGCCGCCCTCGATCCGGTGGTAGCGGAACGGGCGGTGCGGGCCGACCATCTTCGCGTACACGTCGGAGTCGCGCGAGATCGGCAGCAGCGTGTCCAGCGTACCGTGCAGGGTGATCAGCGGCTTGGTGATCCTGCCCGTCAGCGCGATCCTGGCCACCGCGGCGTACGGCTTGCGCTCGTCGTAGTCGTAGTCCGCCGCGGCGCCCTGGTAGGACGGGTCCAGCTCCTTCTGGTAGAGCTGCTGGGTGAGCTCCCAGTAGTACTGCCGGTGGAACGGCCACAGGAACTCCGAGCCCGCCGCGAACCCGGCCGCCCGCACCCCGGCCTCGTCCGGGTACGCCTTCAGCGCCGGCGGCAGGAAGTTCAGCAGGTTGTCGCCCTTGACCCGCCAGAGCGTGCCCTCCCAGTCCACGCCGCCGTCGTAGAGCCAGCCGCGGTTCTCCAGCTGCCAGCGCACCAGGTAGCCGCCGTTGGAGATGCCCGCGGCGAACGTGCGCTCGGGCGGCCTGCCGTACCGCTGCCTGACCACGGCCTTGGCGGCCATCGTGAGCTGGGTGACGCGGTGGTTCCACTCGGCGATGGCGTCGCCGGGGCGGCGGCCGTCCTCGTGGAAGTTCACGCCCACGTTGCCCTTGTCGGTGGAGGCGAACGCGTACCCCTTCGACAGGACCCAGTCGGAGATCGTGTAGTCGTTGGCGTACTGCTCCCTGTTGCCGGGGGTGCCGGAGACGACCAGGCCGCCGTTCCACTCCTTCGGCAGTCTGATCACGAACTGGGAGTCGTGGTTCCAGCCGTGCGTGGCGTTGCCGGTGGAGGTGTCGGGGAAGTAGCCGTCGATCTGGAGGCCGGGCACGCCGGTGGGGTTGACCGTGGCGGCCGAGTGCAGCCCGGCCCAGTCCGCGGGGTCGGTGTGGCCGGTCCGCGCCGTGCCGGCCGTGGTCAGGTCGTCGAGCGCGGCGATCCGCGCGTGCTCGGCGCCCGGGACCGTGATCTGGCCCGCCGGCGTCAGTAAGCTCGCCACGAGCGTGAGCGCGACCAGCATCTACGCCTCCCTCAGGTGCTCGGCCAGCAGGCGCTGGAACTCTTCCGGGTGCTCCAGGTGCGGGCTGTGGCCGCAGTCGTCCAGGACGGACTCGCGGTATCTCCCGTACCGCTCCAGCACGGCCCTGGTCTGGCTCACCATGGGCTGGGCGGGGGTGCCGGGCGAGCCGGGCACGACGCCGAGCGCCCCCAGGTGGGCCAGGTCGAACAGCGAGGTGTCCGAGACGATCACGTCGTCGGCGCCCCTGATCCACAGGATCGGCGGCTTGGGGTCGATCCTGTGGAGGTCGTCGAGGCGGAAGTGGGTGGGCGCGGCGGCGTTGAGCACGCCGGTCTTGCCCGGTGCCACGCCCGGCCAGGCGTCGGAGGTGGCGGCGTCGCCGGGGTAGTGGGCCTCGCCGACGCGGGTGGTGAGCATCGCGCGGACGTAGAAGTCCTCGTCGGGGACGGGGCGGTTGTTGACGTAGGCGGAGCGGAAGACGTTGCGCGGAGAGGTGGGAGATTCGTCCGACATGTCGCCCGCCTGGAGCCGAGTCACGAAATCAGGGTTCGCGGCGCCCGCGCCCGATCCCGCGCCGCCGGGGTGCGTGAGCCGCCCCTCCGGGCCCTCCGTGCCGCCGAAGCCGTAGGGGGAGATCGGGTTGACCAGCGTGACGCTCCTGACGGCGCTCGGGCGGTCGCGCAGCAACTGCAGCACGATGCCGCCGCCCAGGCTCCAGCCCACCAGGTGGACCCGCTCCAGGCCCAGCGCGTCGACCAGCTCGATCAGATCGTCCGAGTAGTCGCGCAGGCCCCTCGTGGCGTCCACGGGCGCCGGGTCGGTGCCGCCGAACCCGCGCAGGTCCACCGCCAGCGGACGGTACCCCTCGGGCAGCGCGGCCATGGCGTCGCGCCAGAAGGCGGCGGAGGAGACGTTCCCGTGCACGAACAGCACGGGCTCGCCGGTGTTCCTGCCCTCGACGGTCAGGACGTGCTGGGTGAGCCTCGGCGTGGTGACCTTCATTTCGCGTAGATCCTCTCGGCCAGGTCGGTGCCCCGAGTCTCCCGGGCGGCGTAGACCGAGACCAGGGTGAGCAGCGCCGCAACCCCGAGGTAGGCCGAGATGGGCACGCTGCTGCCGAACTGCTGGAGCAGGGCCACCGCGATGATCGGGGCCAGCGCGCCCGCCACGATCGCCGAGAGCTGCGCGCCGATGGAGACGCCGGTGTAGCGGGTCCTGGTGCCGAACAGCTCGGAGAAGAAGGCCGCCTGCGGGCCGTACATCATGCCGTGGAAGAGCAGGCCGACCGTGACGGCCAGGGTGATGGCCAGGAAGTTGCCGGTGTCCACGAGCGGGAAGAACGCGAAGATCCACACGCCGATGCCGGCGGCGCCCGCCAGGTAGATCGGGCGGCGGCCGACCCGGTCGGACAGCGCGCCCCACACCGGGATCGTCACGAAGTGGATGCCCGAGGAGATCAGCACCGCGTTCAGCACGGTCGAGTTGTCGATGCCGGTCTGCTTGGCGTAGGTGATGACGAAGACGGTCAGCAGGTAGAACGAGATGTTCTCCGCCAGGCGGGCGCCGATCGCGACCAGCACGTCCTTGGAGTGGTGACGCAGCACCCCGACGATCGGGGCCCTGGGCTCCGGCGGGGCCTCCTTGAAGACCGGCGACTCGCTGATCGACAGCCGGATCCAGAGCCCGATCAGCACCAGCACGCCCGACAGCAGGAACGGCACCCGCCACCCCCACGACAGGAACGCCTCGTCCGACTGCCAGGCGGCCAGTGCCGCCAGCACGCCGGTGGCCAGCAGGTTGCCGCCGGGGGCGCCGGCCTGCGGCCAGGAGGCCCAGAAGCCGCGCCGCGCCGTGTCGCCGTGCTCGGAGACGATCAGCACCGCGCCGCCCCACTCGCCGCCGAGCGCGAAGCCCTGGACGAGCCGCAGCGCCGTCAGCACCAGCGCCGCCGCCGGGCCCAGCGTCTCGTACGTCGGCAGGCAGCCGATCAGGAAGGTCGCCGTGCCCATCATCAGCAGGCTGACGACCAGCAGCGTCTTGCGGCCGATCCGGTCGCCGAAGTGGCCGAAGACCAGGCCGCCGAGCGGGCGGGCGACGAATCCGACGGCGTAGGTGAGGAACGACAGCAGCGTGCCGGTCAGCGGGTCGGACTCGGGGAAGAAGAGCTTGTTGAACACGAGGGCGGCTGCCGAGCCGTACAGGAAGAAGTCGTACCACTCGATGGTGGTGCCGATCAGGCTCGCGGCGACGATCTTCTTGATGGAAGTGGCCATGCCGGTCACCGTAGGTTGTGACCGGAGTCACTCATATAGCGTTCGGACCCATAGTGTCGGGCATGTCTGTGTGGCCGAGCCGGTGCAAGCGGAGGGCGAGCTGGATCTCCAGCGCCCGCTCCGGCTCCAGCCAGCCCTCGCCGAGCAGCTTGCCGATCCGGTCGAGCCGCTGCGTGACGGTGTTGACGTGGATGTGCATGGCCTCGGCCGTGCGCGAGGGGGAGCCGCCGGTACCGAAGTAGGCCGCCAGCGTGCCGGTCAGGGCGGTGCCCCTGCGGGCGTCGTAGTCGATGACCGCGCCGAGCGTCCTGCCGACGAAGCCGGGCACGTCACGGCCGTCGCCGACGAGCAGCCCCACGAAGCCCAGCTCGGCCGCGCTCGCCCCGTCACCGGCCCGGCCGAGCGCGATCAGCGCCTCCGCGCACCTGCGCGCCTCCTGGTAGGCGGCGGCCACGTCCTCCGGTTCGCCCGCGCGTGAGGCGCCCGCCGTCGCCGGGCTCTGCAGCGACGACGTCAGCTCGCGGGCCACGCGCTGCGCCAGCCCCCCGGCATCGTCGCCGGGCAGCAGCAGCACGACCTCGTCACCCCGCCCCGCCGCCAGCCCGTGCCGCAGCGTCGCCTGCGAGGAGGCCCAGAACGCCGCCCGCTCGCGCTGTCCCGAGTGCCTGGCGACCACCACCACGTGCGGGGCGCCCAGGTCCATGCCGAGCCGCCGCGCCCGGTCGGCCAGGCCGGGCGAGCCCGGCCTGGAGATCAGGTCGTCGAGCAGTTCGCCCCTGACCCGCCCCTCGGCCTCGGCCACGCTCCTGCGGAACAGCAGCAGCAACGCGCACACCAGCGCCGCCCGCTCCAGGATGCGCTCGTCGGCGTCGTCGCTGCGCAGGATCAGCGTGCACAGCGGCTCCCCGCCCACGTCCACGGACGCGATCAGCAGATCGCCCCTGCGTACGGTGCGCCCCAGCGCCCTGGACGCCTGCGCCGCCTCGAACACGCCCGAGTCCAGCTCGCCCACGTCACCGCTGATGGGCCGCCCCAGGTCGTTCAGCACGGCCAGCGAGCCGCCCAGCACGTCGGTCACCACGGCCGCCACGTCCTCGATCCCGCCGCCGCGCAGCACCAGCGAGGTCATCCGGTCGTGCGCCATGGCGGCCCGCTCCACGGCCTCGCCGTGCTCCCTGGCGGTCCGGTGGGCGTGGGAGAGCTCCTCCAGCGCGTTCCTGGTCTCCTGCAGCAGCCTGGCGTTGTCGATCGCGACGGCGGCGTGCGCGGCCAGGCTGGCCAGCAGCGACACCTCCTCCTGGTGGAACGGCCTGGCGCTGCGGTTGGCCGCCATCAGCACGCCGATCACCCGCTGCCCCAGCCGCAGCGGCACGCCGAGGATGGCGACCAGGCCCTCCTCCTTGACGGCCTCGTCGATGTGCTCCTTGTGCCGGAACCTGGCGTCGGCGAAGTAGTCGGCCGTCGCGTACGGCACCGCCGTCTGCGCCACGAGCCCGCCCAGCCCCGCCCCCATGGCCAGCCGCAACGCCCGGAACTTGGCCGAGATCGACCCGTCCGTGACGCGCATGTAGGTGTCGCCCCGCTCGGGGTCGTGCAGCGTCATGTACGCGACGTCGGTGGCCAGCAACTGCCTGGCCCGGTGCACGATGGCCTCCAGCACGGCGTCGAGGTCGCGCAGCGCCGCCAGGTCGCCGGCCGTGTCGTACAGCGCCGACAGCTCCGCCTCGCGCCTGGCCCGCCGCTTCAGCAGGTCGCGCACCTTGAGCGCCTCGACCTTGGCCCGCTCCAGCTCCTCGATCGTCGCCGCGTCCGCGCCCGCGGCCCTGGCCTGGATGATCGGCCCCTCGAACTCGACCGCGGACGCCTCCCTGGCCAGCAACTCCAGGAACCGGATGCTCACTAGTGGGCCGTCCAGCCACCGTCCACCGGCAGCGACACGCCGGTGATGAACGCCCCGGCCGGGCCGCACAGGTAGGCGACCAGCTCGGCCACCTCCTCGGGCTCGATCAGGCGCTTGATGGCCGCGGGGGCCAGCATGATGTCGCGCACGACCTCGTCCTCGGGGATGCCGTGCACCTTGGCCTGGCCGGCGATCTGCGCCTCCACCAGCCCGGTGCGCACGTAGGCCGGGCAGACGCAGGTCGAGGTCACCCCGTGCGGGGCCCCTTCCAGCGCCACGACCTTGGAGAACCCCTCCAGCGCGTGCTTGGCCGTCGTGTACGCCGACTTGTACGGCGAGGCCCGCAGCCCGTGCACCGACGAGATGTTCACGAACCGCCCCCAGCCCCTGGCGTACATGCCGGGCAGCACCCGGCGCGCGATCAGGAACGGCGCCTCGACCATCACCTTGAGCATCGTGGCGAACACCTCGGGCGGGAACTCCTCGATCGGCGCCACGTGCTGGAACCCGGCGTTGTTCACCACGATGTCCACCGGCTCGTCGGGCAGCGCCGCCACGAAACCGGGCTCGCTCAGATCGGCCACCACCGCGGCGCCGCCCACCTCGGCGGCCACCTTCTCGGCGGACTCGGCCCGCAGGTCCACGACCAGTACCCTGGCCCCCGCCGCGGCCAACCGCCGCGCGCACGCCGCCCCGATGCCGCCCCCGGCCCCCGTCACCAGCGCGGTGCGCCCCGTCAGCTCCTTCGCCATACCTCGCCACCCTAAGCTCTCGCCCCGCCGCACCGCATGGGTGCTGACGACATAGATGGATGACCGCATATGTGGATCAAGGGCGTCTGCTAAGGTGAGGGCATGATCGCGTACTCGTCCCAGTGGTGGCCCGCCTCCTAGGCGGACCACCGGCGCGATACGCACACGGCCGCCTCGACGAGGCGGCCGTCACCGTTGCAGTGGGTGCCCCCCCGTCGAGCACAGACATGAAGGGGCACTCATGACCACCACCTGGCCACGGATCCTCACCACGCTGCTCGACGGCACCTCGCTCACCGCCCGCCAGGCCACCTGGGCGATGGACCAGATCATGTCCGGCATGGCCACCGACGCCCAGATCGCCGCGTTCGCGGTCGCGCTGCGCGCCAAGGGCGAGAGCGTGGCGGAAGTGGCGGGGCTGGCCGACGGCATGCTGGCCAAGGCCTCGGCGATCCGGGTGCCCGGCGACCCCGTCGACCTGGTCGGCACCGGCGGCGACCGGGCCAACACCGTGAACATCTCCACCATGGCCGCCATCGTGACCGCCGCCGCGGGGGCCAAGGTGGTCAAGCACGGCGGCCGGGCCGCCTCCTCCACGGCGGGCGCGGCCGACGTGCTCGAAGCGCTCGGCGTGGCCATCGAGCTGCCGCCCGCCGCCGTGGTGCGGGTGGCGGACGAGGTGGGCATCACGTTCTGCTTCGCGCCCGCCTTCAACCCGGCGCTGAGACGCACCTCCCAGCCGCGCCGCGAGCTGGGCGTGCCCACGGTCTTCAACTTCCTGGGGCCGCTCACCAACCCCGCCCTGCCCTCCGCGCAGGCCGTCGGGGTCTTCCACCCGACCATGGCGCCGACCATCGCGGGCGTGCTGGCCGAGCGCGGCTGCTCCGCGCTCGTCTTCAGGGGCGACGACGGGCTCGACGAGCTGACGACCTGCGGCCCCTCGACGATCTGGCTGGTACGCAGGGGCAGGGTCACCCAGATCGGCTTCGATCCGCTCGACCTGTCGATCCCGCGCGCCCGCGCCGAGGACCTGCGCGGCGGCGACGCGCGGCACAACGCCGGCGTGGCGCGCGCCGTGCTCTCCGGCGAGCAGGGGCCCGTGCGCGAGATCGTCCTGCTGAACGCGGCCGCCGCCCTGGTGGCCGCCGACGGCACCCCGCCGGCGGCCGAGCTCACGCCCGCGCTGGCGGCCGGTTACAAGCGGGCCGCCGACGCCGTCGACTCCGGCGCCGCGCTCTCCCTGCTCACCCGCTGGGCCCACGCCACGCAGCAGGCCGCCGCCCGGACGGTCAGGGCCTAGTCATGGAGAGCACGTCGAGCGCGGCGTCGAGCTGCTCCTCCGTGAGCTTCCCAGCGGCCACGTGGCCGCGCTCGATGACGACCTCCCTGATCGTCCTGCGCTCCGCCAGGGCCTGCTTGGCGATCTTCGCCGCCTCCTCGTAGCCGACGTACTTGTTCAGCGGGGTGACGATCGACGGGGACGACTCGGCGTACTCGCGCAGGCGCTCGACGTTGGCCGTGATGCCGGAGACACAGCGGTCGGCGAGCAGGCGCGAGACGTTCGCCAGCAGCCTGATCGACTCCAGGATGTTGCGCGCGATGAGGGGGAGCTGCACGTTCAGCTCGAAGTTGCCCGACGCGCCGGCGAACGTGATCGCCGCGTCGTTCCCGATCACCTGGGCCGCGACCATGGCCGTGGCCTCGGGGATCACCGGGTTGACCTTGCCGGGCATGATCGACGAGCCCGGCTGCAGGTCCGGCAGGTTGATCTCGCCGAGCCCCGCGCGCGGCCCCGAGCCCATCCAGCGCAGATCATTGGCGATCTTGGTGAGCGACACCGCGACCACCTTGAGCTGCCCGGACAGCTCCACGATCGAGTCCTGCGCGCCCTGGGCCTCGAAGTGGTCGGCGGCCTCCTGGAACGGGATGCCGGTCGCCTCGCGCAGCTTGGCGATGGCCTCCTGGGCGAAGCCCTGCGGCGTGTTGATGCCCGTGCCGACGGCCGTGCCGCCCAGCGGCAGCTCCAGCACGTGCTCCAGGGCCGCGGAGACGCGTACGACGCCGTGCTCGACCTGCGTGGCGTAGCCGCCGAACTCCTGCCCCAGGGTCACCGGCGTCGCGTCCATCAGGTGCGTACGCCCCGACTTCACCACCCCGTCGAACTCGATCGCCTTCTCCCTCAGCGCCTGCGCCAGGTGCCTGAGCGAGGGCAGCAGGTGGAAGGTCACCTCGGTGGCCGCCGCCACGTGGATCGAGGTGGGGAACACGTCGTTGGACGACTGCGAGGCGTTCACGTGGTCGTTGGGGTGCACGGGACGGCCCAGCCGCTCCTCGGCCAGCGTCGCGATCACCTCGTTGGCGTTCATGTTGGACGAGGTGCCCGAGCCGGTCTGGAAGACGTCGATCGGGAAGTCGGCGTCGTGCTCGTTCTCCGCCACGTCGGCGGCGGCCTGCGCGATCGCCTCGGCCAGGTCCTTGTCGATCACGCCGAGCTCGCCGTTGACCTCGGCCGCCACCGCCTTGATCAGGCCCAGCGCGGCGATGTGCGACGGCTCCAGGGGCCGGCCTGAGATCGGGAAATTCTCCACTGCCCGCTGGGTCTGCGCGCGCCACTTGGCGCCTGCCGGCACGCGTACCTCGCCCATCGAGTCATGTTCGATCCGGAACTCACTCATGACTTCCAGTCTGACCCACGGCGCTCCGAACGGGCCGAAGCCACCCCTCGCGGGGCTCAGCTCGAGAACAGGGCCACGATCAGCACGGCGATCACCACGGCGGCCGCGGCGGCCACCGCCATGAGCACCAGCATGCCGTTGCGGTTGCCCGCGGGGCGCTTCTCCTCCGGCGGGCCCGCGATCGCGAACAGGTCCGTGCCCAGGCCGTGCCCGCCGAACTGCTGCCCCTGGGGGCCCTGCTGGGGCTGCTGGGGCATCATCTGCGGGGGCCCGGACTGCTGCTGGGGCTGGCCGGGCGGGGGAGCGGGCACCGGGTAGACCTGCTGGCCCGGCGAGCCCTTCGGGATGCGGGTCGTGGCGAAGGAGCCCTCGTCGGCGGGGCGCTGCGGCCGGCCGCCCTGCTCCTGCGCCGCGGGGAACGGGCCCTTGGGGCGCGAGATGCTGACCGTCCGCTCGGGGTCGTAGTCGCCTTCCGGCCCGGTGGCCTGGCCCGCGTTCGGGGCGTGCGAGGCGAAGGGCTGCTGCCCCTGTGGCACGGTGGGCGTGTTCGGGCCCTGCGCTGGGCCCTGCGCCGGGCCCTGCGGCCCCGCCGCGTGCGGTCCTGACGGGGCACCGGGCCCCGAGGCGGGACGCGGTCCGGACGGGCCGCCGGGTCCCGAGGCAGGCTGCGGCCCTGAGGGACCGCCACGCCCTGGCGCGGGCTGCGGCCCTGACGGGACGCCACGTCCTGGCGCGGGCTGCGGCCCTGACGCGGGCTGCGGACCTGCTGCGCCACGAGGCCCTGTCGCGCCGCCAGGCCCTGACTGGCCGCCCTGCCCCGATCCTGCCGCGCCGCGTGGTCCTGGCGTGGGCTGTGTCCCTGACGGCGCGCCGGGCCCTGACACGGGGCCCTGGGCTCCCGGTGCTCCCGCAGGCCGCTGCCCGGGCGGGGTGTGAGCGCCGGGAGGCCCGCTGAAGGCGTTCGGCCCGGTGGGCGCCTGAGGCCCGCTCATGCCCTGCATCGCGTGACCCACACCGGAGCCACCCGGCCCGCCGGGGCCCTGCGCCCCAGGCCCCCCGGCACCGGCGGGCACCGGGCCACGGACCTGCGGGCCGCCCGGCGTGTGACCAGGCGCGCCAGGCCCCTGGCCAGGAGGCCCGTAAGGCGGCTGGCCGGCCGGCCCTCGACCGCCAGGGGCGGCGCCGGCGGGGTTCTCGGGGGTGGCGAACGGATCGGGCAAAGCGGCCTCCTGCGCCATAAGAGCCTCGGCCGTCAGCACCGGCATCTCGCTCGTGGGGGTGTCGGCGACCATGCGCAGCAGGGTCTCCGCCTTGGCAGCGCTCAGCCGCTGCCGGTAATCCTTGTTCAGCAGTCCGTTCAGCACGGGCCGGAGCTGCCCCGCCTGCGTGGGCGGGTCGGCGCTCTCGGTGAGCAGCGCCGCCAGCGTCTCCGCGATCGTGGAGCGCTCGTACGCGGGCCGCCCCTCGACGGCGAAGTAGAGCGTGGCGCCGAGCGACCAGATGTCGGACTCGGGGCCGGTGTACTCGCCCCTGGCACGTTCCGGGGCGGTGTAGCCGGGCGAGCCGATCACCATGCCGGTCTTCGTCAGCCGGGAGTCGCCCTCGGCCTTGGCGATGCCGAAGTCGGTCAGCACCACGCGCCCGCTCTCGGTGATGAGCACGTTGCCGGGCTTGACGTCGCGGTGGGTGATGCCCTGGGCGTGCGCCGCGCGCAGCGCCCCCAGCAGGTCCACGCCGATCTCGGCCACCAGCCGCGGCGGCAGCGGCCCCTCCTGCTCGATGACCTGCTCCAGCGAGCGGGCCTCGATGAGCTCCATGATGATCCAGGGGCTGTTGTCCTGGATCAGCACGTCGTGGATGGAGGCCACCGACGGGTGGCTGATCCGGGCGGCGATGCGGCCCTCGCGCACCATACGTTCGCGCAGCTCGGTCCGCTGTTCCTCGGTGAGACCCGGGTCCTGGCGGATTTCCTTGACCGCCACCTCGCGCCCGAGCGCGCGGTCGCGGGCCCGCCACACTGTGCCCATCGTGCCCCGCCCGAGCGGGGTGACGAGCTCGTAGCGCTCCGCGAGCAGGCGTGTCTGCTGTTCCGGCATGAGAAGAAGATATCGATTCTCGCTTGGGAAGTGCTTTACCCTCGCTTGCGAAGTTCTCTTGGCCAGAACCGCCGAGGAAGGCACAACTTTATCACCGTCGCTTTGAAACGGGCATAAGCCGACGGCGCTGGACGTGGTTCGACGCGCTTCCTGTGCACGCCCTCACCCGGTTTGCGTTCCTGCCGTGGCGAGGGCACGTTCACGGTGCCCGCCGGCGGGTCGGCCCGGTGCAGCCCGCGGTGCGCGGGCCTGCGTACGAAAGGGGTCTGCGGGATGGGAATCGCCGAGGTGGGACGGCTGGGCTTGCGCGGCGTCAGCGGCTCCTCCGCGGAGCCGCCCGCGGCGACCCTGGTCAGCATGAGCGAGGCCCGTACGGAGTCGAGCCTGGTCGCGGGGTCGATCCTGAGCAGCGCGTCGAGCACGGGCGCCAGCGGGCCCGCCTTGGTCATCGGGATCGGCTCGCCGCTGGTCAGGGCCGCGAGCGCGGCGGCGGCCGTACGCCTGCCGTGCAGGCCCCTGCCCTCGACGGCGGTGTAGAGGGTCGCGCCGAGCGACCACAGGTCGGCGGCGGGGCTGGCCTTCGAGCCGAGCACCCGCTCTGGAGCGATGTATCCGGCGGACCCGAGAACGATGCCCGCCTGGGTGATGGAAACGTCACCTTCCAGCGCGGCCAGGCCGAAGTCGGTGAGCACCGCGCGGTCCTCCGTCACCAGCACGTTGCTCGGCTTCACGTCGCGGTGCAGGATGCCCTTGGCGTGCACGGCGCGCAGCGCCCCCAGGATCTGCCGGCCGATCTCGGCGGCCTTGCGGGGGTGGAGCGGTCCGTTCTCCTGGATGAGCTGCTCCAGGGACTTGGCCCGCAGCAGCTCCATCACGATCCACGGCCGGTCGTCCTCGGTGACCACGTCGAAGACGGTGATCACCGAGGGGTGCGCGACCATCGCGGTCGCCCGGCCCTCGCGCTCGGTGCGCGCGCACAGCTCGGCACGCAGCTCCTCGTCGAGGATTGTGGGCAGCCGTACTTCCTTGACCGCCACGTCCCGGTCGAGCAGCTCGTCATGTGCCCGCCAAACGGTGCCCATGCCGCCGCGACCAACCGGCTCCACGAGCCGATAGCGCGCGGCGAGTAGGTAACCGGAGGGCGCACGCATGCCAGGCAGCTTACCTATTTGTGTAAACCGACCAGTAGAGGCGGGGCCGATAATTTGTTGCGAACTTAAGTCATGCCGCCTGACTCGTCACGTCAGCAAACCTCCTGGCCACATCCTCCCAGTTGATGGGGCCACACAGTTTCTCGACGTGGTCCGGACGGACGTTGCGATACCGAAGGTAGTACGCGTGCTCCCACGCGTCGAGCGCGAGCAGTGGCGTGGTGTTCGTCCCGGTGCCGCCGCGATGGCCGAAATGCTCGTCGATCGCGTCCCTGAGCGGCCCGGCGGGGCGGCCGCCGCCGTCCGGTGACGGGTTCTCCCGGAAGGCAGGGCGCGGCAGGTGCGTGGCGTGGCTCCGGGATCTCGCCGGTGACGGCGGATCGGCCCCGCCGCGCGGGCGGGTTCGCGCCGCCCGCGGGAGCGTTTTACCCGCGACCACTCTCAGCGCGTTTGCGCAGCTCACCGGGCGCTTGTGCCCATCGGCACAACGACTTGCCGAATATTTGTGCATGATGCCTGGTAGGGGACATTCAGGCGTACGGCAGGCTGACTGACAGGGATCCACGGGGCGCCGTCAGCGACTTGTAAGGGTGCCGTAAGGAGACGGGGGCATGGTTAGGACCAGGAAGGAAGGCGAGCTCTCTCGCTGACCGTCATCCAGGAAACTGTCGGTGTCGAAGGTCAGACTGAGAGCAGAACGCCCGAGGTCCCACCGATGAAGCCAGACCACTAAGGACGTGATGAGGATGCGCCAGACCCAGGTTCGCCGCCGGCCGAAGAAGCCGACCAGAGCCGCACTGGACCTCCGCACGCCGTCAGGGCGCACGTTGCCCTTTTGAAGACCCGCAACCCGGAGCGCAATCTGAGAGGTGCGCCATGTGCTGTCACAACCCCGTTTGCCCTAATGCCGACTCCCTCGACCGCGAGCGGTCGCACGTCATCTCGGCCCACCCCGACCAGGGCTGGAGCCTTCTCTGCAACGGCGTCGTGCTGTTCGACGACACGGGTCTGCTGCTGCCCGACGGCTCCGTCGTGGCGCCGCACCGGGCCCCGGTGGCCGCTTGAGCATCTCTCGGGTCACCGGGCCCGCCGCCTCGCTCACCCCCGCGGCCGATCGTGCCGCCCTTCCCGCACACGCGCGCGGCGGCACGATCGCCTGCGTGACGCCCGCCGGCGCCTGACTCCCCGGCGCCGGCGTCAGCGGCGGCCGATGGACAGGACGGGGCCGGTCCTGTCGGTGAAGAAGTCGTCGCCCTTGTCGTCCACGACGATGAACGCGGGGAAGTCGACGACCTCGATCTTCCACACCGCCTCCATCCCCAGCTCGGGGTACTCCAGCACCTCCACCTTCTTGATGCAGTCCTGCGCCAGCCGCGCCGCGGGGCCGCCGATGGAGCCCAGGTAGAAGCCGCCGTACTTCTGGCAGGCCTCGGTGACCTGCTTGGACCGGTTGCCCTTGGCCAGCATCACCATCGAGCCGCCCGCCGCCTGGAAGCGCTCCACGTACGAGTCCATGCGCCCGGCCGTCGTCGGCCCGAACGAGCCCGAGGCGTAACCCTCGGGGGTCTTGGCCGGACCGGCGTAGTAGACGGCGTGGTCCTTGAGGTACTGGGGCATCTCGCCGCCGTTGTCCAGCAGCTCGGCGATCTTGGCGTGCGCGATGTCGCGGGCGACCACCAGCGGGCCCGTGAGGGACAGGCGGGTCTTGACGGGGTACTTGGTGAGCTCGGCCAGGATCTCGGGCATCGGGCGGTTGAGGTCGATCGAGACGACGTCGTCCGAGAGGTGCTCGTCGGTGGTCTCGGGCAGGAAGCGGGCCGGGTCGGTCTCCAGCTTCTCCAGGAACACGCCCTCTGGCGTGATCTTGGCGAGGGCCTGGCGGTCGGCGGAGCAGGACACCGCGATGGCGACCGGGCAGGAGGCGCCATGCCTGGGCAGGCGGATGACGCGCACGTCGTGGCAGAAGTACTTGCCGCCGAACTGAGCCCCGATGCCCAGCTTCTGCGTCAGCTCGAAGACCTTGGCCTCCATCTCCAGGTCCCTGAACCCGTGCCCGGAGGGCGAGCCCTCGGTGGGGATCGAGTCGAGGTAGCGGGCGCTGGCGTACTTGGCGGTCTTGAGCGCGTACTCGGCGGAGGTGCCGCCCACGACGACGGCCAGATGGTACGGCGGGCAGGCCGCCGTGCCGAGCGAGCGGATCTTCTCCTCCAGGAAGGCCATCATGCGCTTCTCGTTGAGCACGGCCTTGGTCTCCTGGTACAGGAACGACTTGTTGGCCGAGCCGCCGCCCTTGGCCATGAACAGCAGCTTGTACTCGTCGGGGTGCCCGTGGGGGTCCTCGGCGTACAGCTCGACCTGGGCGGGGAGGTTGTTGCCCGTGTTCTTCTCCTCCCACATGGTCAGCGGGGCCATCTGCGAGTAGCGCAGGTTGAGCTTGGTGTAGGCGTCGTACACGCCGCGCGAGACGTGCTCGGCGTCGCGGCCGTCGGTCAGCACGTGGCGGCCGCGCTTGCCCATGACGATGGCGGTGCCGGTGTCCTGGCACATGGGCAGCACGCCGCCGGCCGAGATGGAGGCGTTCTTCAGCAGGTCGAGAGCGACGAAGCGGTCGTTGCCACTGGACTCGGGGTCATCGACGATCTTCCTGAGCTGGGCGAGGTGCGAGGTGCGCAGGAAGTGGGAGATGTCGTGGACGGCCGTCTCGGTGAGCAGGCGCAGCGCCTCGGGGTCGACTTCGAGGAACGTACGCCCGGCCGCCTCGACCTTCCGCACCCCCTCCGAGGTGATCAGCCGGTATTCCGTCTCGTCGGCTCCAAGCGGCAGCAGGTCGGTGTAGTCGAACTCGGCCATGTCCATCCTTTCGGTCGCTCAAGAGATTACGCGCACCGAAAGGAGGGGACGGCCGTCAGGCCTCGGACGGCCGCACGGCCGCCTTCGCGCCCGCGCGTTCCGCGCTGAGGCCGATGAGGATGCCGGCGACCACGAGCCCCGCCCCCAGCAGGTCGTACGTGGTGGGCATGGCCACCCCGAGCACGGCCCCCGTGACGATGGCCGCCACCGGGATGAGCCCCGCGAACAGCCCGGCCCGTCCCGGCCCCAGCTTGGGCAGCGAGGTGTACCAGAGGAAGAACGCCACCACGGTCACCACGACCGCCAGGTAGGCGAACCCGAGCGCCTCGGCGAGCGTCGGCACCCTGAGCATGTCCGTCCCCGCGTCGAGCAGCCCGACCGTGGCCAGCATGGGCACGGCCAGCGTCGTCGAGTACGCCGACACCCGGATCGGCCCCAGCTTCGGCAGCAGGGGGATGGCCAGCAGGGAGAAGCTCACCTCGCCCACCAGCGCGCCCAACGCCCACAGCAGGCTCTCCTGGGTGCCGCTGCCGAGCCCCGTGGCCAGCGTCGCGCCGGCCACCACCACGCCGGCCCCGAGCAGCAGCCGGGGCGCGGGCCGCCCGCCGGCCAGCGCCAGGGCCAGCGGCACGGTGCCCAGCACGGTGCCCACCAGCGCGGGCCCCGAGGCGCGGGTGGACTCCACCACGGCCACGTTGAAGAACACCAGGCCCAGCAGCGTCAGCCCGAGCAGGCAGAGCGTCTCGCGCCACGTCATGCGGACGAACCGCAGGCCGAGCACTCTCGTGATGACAAGCAGGATGACCGAAGCCACGAGATACCGAACCGCCTGGCCGCCGTATATGGGGTATGCGCCCACGAGTCCGGAGACCCCCGCCAGCGTTCCGACCAGGAACATCGCCGCGGCGGCGCCCACGATGCCGTTTCTCGTGCCGTTTTTCATGCCGTTTGTCATGCGAAGGATGCTAGGGAGACAATGGTTCGCAGAAACAGTCCAATGTCCCGCCGGGAGACAGGACCAATATGGCCGACCTCCATATCCAGATAAATCGCGGGAAGGGAGGCATTGCCGGACAGATCGCCGCTGAGCTGCGCGAATCCATCCGGGGCGGGCGGCTCACGCCGGGCACCCGCCTGCCCGCCACCCGCGACCTCGCCACCGACCTCCAGGTCTCCAGGGGAGTGGTCGTGGAGGCGTACGAGCAACTGGTCGCCGAGGGCTTCCTGGTCTCCAGGGTGGGTGTCGGCACGCAGGTCACCCCCCAGAACGCCACCCGCGCCGCCCCCGAGCCGCGCGGCTCGGCCCCCGCCCGGTCCGATCCGGGCCGCCGGGCACCGAGCGCCCAGGCGTTCCCCTCGTACTACGGTCATCGCCCCACCTCCCCCGACCTCGGCCACTTCCCCCGTGAACGCTGGCTCGCGGCCGTAAGGCACGTCCTGACCACCGTACCCTCGGACGCCTTCGATTACGGGGACCCTGGCGGCGTGCCCGAGCTGCGCGAAGAGCTGTCCGCCTACCTCAGGCGGGTCAGGGCGGCCGACGTGCGCCCCGAGCACCTGATCATCGTCGGCGGCGTGGCGCAGGGGCTCAGCCTGGCCCTGCACGTGCTGACCCAGCACCGCCCGCTGCGGCTCGCCGTGGAGGACCCGACCAGCCACCGGCAGGTGCCGCTGCTGCGCCGGGCGGGCGCGCACCTGGTGCCGGTGCCGGTGGACGAGCAGGGGCTCGACGTGCGCAGGCTGAGCGGGGACGCCGTGCTGGTGACGCCCGCCCACCAGTTCCCGACCGGGGTGGTGCTCTCGCCGGCGCGCCGGGCGGCGCTGATGGAGTGGGCGTACGCGGGGAACCGGGTCGTCCTGGAGGACGACTACGACGCCGAGTTCCGCTTCGACCGCGACCCCGTCGGCTGCCTGCAGGGCCTGGCGCCCGACCGGGTGATCCTGTCCGGCAGTGTGAGCAAGGCGCTCGCGCCCGGGCTGCGGCTCGGCTGGGTGGCCGCGCCGCCCGACCTGGCCGAGGCCATCCGGCGGGCGCGGGGCGAGCTCGACCTGGGGTCCCCGGTGATCGAGCAGTACGCGCTGGCCCACTTCCTGCGTACCGGGGGCTACGACAAGCACCTGCGGCGGATGCGCAGGGAGTACCGGCGCCGCCGGGACGCCCTGGTCGAGGCGCTGGCCGAGGAGCTGCCGGAGATCCGGGTCAGGGGCATCGAGGCCGGGCTGCACGTGTACCTGGAGCTGCCCCGGGGGTGGGACGAGTCGCGTACCGTGCTCGCCGCCCGGCAGCTCGGCCTGTCCGCCGAGCCGGTGGGGCCGATGCGGGAGCTGCCGGGGCCGGCGGCCGTGGTGGCGGGGTTCGCGCGGCTGCCCGCGCACAAGGCGGCCGAGGTCGTACGTGGGTTGAAGGTCCGCATGTCAGGACAAACCGTTGACTGAGGGAGAAGTGCTCGCCTAGAAAGAGAGCCTGACGTGCGAACGGGAGGCGCCATGCGTGTGGGACTGCTGGGTCTGGGCCGGATCGGGGCCTTCCACGCCGCGACCCTGGCCGCGCACCCTTTGGTGGACGAGCTGATCGTGAGCGATCCCGTACGCACGTCACCGCACGGCAGGGCGGGCGACCCGTTCGAGGCGGACGCCGTCGTCATCGCCACCCCGACCAGCACCCACGCGGAGCTGATCATGAAGGCGTGCCGGCTGGGCATCCCGGCCTTCTGCGAGAAACCGGTGGCGGGCACGGTGGCCGACACCGTCAAGGTGCTGGAGGCCGCCGCGGGCAACCGGGTGCAGATCGGGTTCCAGCGCAGGTTCGACCCCGGTTACGTGGCGGCGGCGCGCGCGCTGAGGGCCGGTGAGCTGGGGGAGCTGCACCGCGTGCACCTGGTCACGGCCGATCCCGCGCCGCCGCCCGCCGCGTACATCCCGCTGTCCGGCGGGCTCTTCCGCGACTGCCACATCCACGACTTCGACATCCTGCGCTGGGTGACCGGCCGCGAGGTGGTGTCGGTCTACGCCAAGGGGGCCAACCGCGGCGCCGCGTTCTTCGCCGAGGCAGGCGACGTGGACAACAGCGCCGCGCTGCTGACGCTGGATGACGGCACGCTGGCCACCCTGCAGGGCTCGCGGTACAACGGCGGCGGGTACGACGTGCGCATGGAGCTGGCGGGCACCAGGCGCACGCAGGCCGTCGGCCTCGGCCCGCGAGCCCCGCTGCACACCACCGAGGGCCTGCCCGGCCCGGAGGAGCCCTGGCCGGACTTCGTGGCCCGCTTCGAGACCGCCTACCGCGCGGAGCTCGACGCCTTCCTGCGCAGCGACCGGAGCCCGTGCCCGATCGAGGACGCGCTGGAGGCGCTCTACGTGGCCGAGGCCGCCGACCTGTCGCTGCGCGAGGGCCGCCCCGTCGAGGTCACCGAGGTGCGGCGATAGCGGGCTGCGCCACTTGGCCGCGGGGGGCGCGCTTCGGCTCGGGGTCACTTGGTCGCGGGGGCGCGGCTCGGGCTGGGGGGTTACTTGGTCGCGGGGGCGCGCTTCGGCTCGAAGCCCGGGGCCAGGGCGATGATCGCGGCGGCCAGCACCAGCGGCGCGGCGAACGCCACCCGCATGTCGGCGGCGTCGGCGATACCGCCCACCAGGGCGGCGCCCACGATGAAGCCGACGTAGTTGAAGAGGTTCACGCGGGCGATGGCCACGCCGGTGCCCGCCGGGTCCAGCTTGCCCGCCGCCGAGAACGACTGGGGCGCCACCACCGCCAGCCCCACGCCCGTGAGCCCGAACGCGACGATGCCCAGCGGCTGCGTCGGGGCCAGCACCACGCCGACGAACCCGACCGTGGCGATCACCCCGCCGATCCTGACGATGGCGGCGGGGCCGTACCGTCTGACGGCGAAGTCGCCGCCGAGCCTGACGGCCAGGGTGGTCGCCTGGTAGGCGGCGTACGCCAGCGGGACCACGGCGGGGCTCGCGCCGAGCACGTCCTTCATGAAGACGGTGTTGAAGTTGGACACGGCGGCGTCGCCGACGTACAGGAAGCCCATGGCCAGGCAGAGCGGGATGATCGGCCGCCACGGGAAGCGGCCGCCGGCGGGCGCGCCCGCGGCCTCGACCTTCTCCTCCTCGCGCGTGCACAGGTCCCGCCCGGCGTGGAGCGAGCCGGCCACCGCGAGGACCATGGGCAGGGCCATGATCACCGGCAGTGGCAGCCCGGCGGCTCCCGACGCCCACAGCGCCGCGGCCAGGCTGAACACGCTCCACACGCAGTGGAACCCGTTCAGCACCTCCACGCCGTACCTGCGCTCGACGGCCACTCCCTGCATGTTCATGCCCGCGTCCACCGCGCCCACCGCCACCCCGAACAGCAGCAGCGCCGGCAGCAGCAGCGGCACGTTCGGCGCGAGCCCGGCCAGCACCACCGCGCCGGCCACCACCGGCTGGGCGATCCGCAGCAGCAGCTTGCTGCCGAACCGGGCGGCGAACGCGCCCGCCGCCACGCTGCCGACGCCCGCGAACACGGGCACGACCAGCAGCAACATCGTCAGCGAGCCCTCGTCGAGCTGGTGCTTGGCCTGGAGGTTCGCGACCTGGATGAGCAACGAGGCGAAGGACAGGCCCTGCACGGCGTAGACGACGTACGTGGCGACGCGGGCCTGGCGATCACGTGCGGACGGCACAGCGGCCTCCTGATCGGGGGGGAATCAAACGTGAGGCGCGGTCAGGTTAACGGCTGCCCAAGGCCCTCCGCCAGGGCGAGATAGGCTGCCGCGAGTGAGACGGGGCTACGCGACCGGTGCGGCGCGCAGGGAGCGCATCCTGGCCACCGCGCTGCTGGAGTTCGCCGAGCACGGCTATCGCGGCGCGTCGCTGGCCCGCATCGCCGAGCGCGCCGAGCTGTCCCAGGCCGGGCTGCTGCACCACTTCAGGAACAAGGAGCTGCTGCTCGTGGCGGTCCTGGACTACCGCGACGAGCTGGACGTGCGCACCTTCGACCTCGAGCCGTCCGGTGGGATCGACGCGCTGCGCGCCCTGGCCGGAGTGGTCGAGCACAACTCCCGGGTGCCGGGCCTGGTCCAGCTCTTCTCCGTGATCAGCGGCGAGGCCGTGACGCCCGGCCACCCCGGGCACGACTGGGCCAGGCGGCGCTACCGCCGGCTGCGCGCGATGGTGGCGACGGCGCTGCGCAGGGGCGTCGAGCGGGGCGAGTTCAAAGCCGGCCTCGACGCCGAGGCGCACGCCGACCGGCTGATCGCGATGATGGACGGCCTGCAGACGCAGTGGCTGATCGACCCGGACCGGGTGGACATGGCGGCCGTCTTCCAGGGCTACGTGGACGACCTCATCGCCACCCTGCGCCCCTGACCGGCGGGCTCAGGCGCGTCGTCCAGCCGCCTGGCGGCGGCCCACACGCCGAGCGCCAGCAGCGCCGCCACCTCGGTGACGGCCAGCCCCCGCTCCACCAGCCCCAGCGGCATGACGCGATACCACGGCAGCCCGTTGCCCGCCCCGATGAGCATCGCGGCGCCGATGCCGGCCACCCACAGCACCGAGCAGATCCCGAGCCCGAACGCCACCAGCGTGGCCCTCGACCGCTCCCGGTGCCGCCACGGCCGGGCGATGATCACGGCCGCCAGCGGCAGGCTGAGGAAGGCCACGAAGCTGCCCACCCGGTGGATGCTGCCGCTCAGGCTCGGCCCGACCGACCAGTCGTGCTTCTCGAACCAGGCCGTCAGGAACAGCCCGACACTCCAGCCCAGCAGGGCGACGATGCCGAAGATCCCGGCCAGCCGCTTGCGCGCCAGCGACACGCCGATGGCCAGCGAGCCCGCCGCCAGCAGCCCCACCCCGAGCCCGAAGATCCAACCGTCGGGGCCCAGGCCGTGCTCGCTGATGGTCCTTCTGAACGGGTTCGTCTCGTCGAGGTTCGTCAGATCGAGGCCCAGGATCACCATGCTGCCCGCGCCTGCCGCGCCGAGACCCCATCGCGCCGGTTGATGCACGCACACCTCCCTTTTGCCGGGACAACGGCGATGCGCGGGCGTAGATTCCTAAGAAATTCATGAGAAAGCCGAGCCGGACTCCAGCACCCCCGCCGCCATCCGCTCCACCTGACGCAGCTCGGCCAGGTCCGCCACGATGCCTCGGGTCCTGCCGCCGGCCCGCTCGCGCGCAGTCCGACCCCGACCTTCCGCCGAGTTGCGGACCAGGGTCATCGGCCCGCGCCGCGCTCCACGCCGTCCTGGCGGGCGGTGCGCTGCCCGCCGACGTTTACCTGGAGCTCGCCGTCGATCTCCTGCTCGGCGCGATGCGGTACCGGCTGCTCAACCGCCACGCCGAAGTGAACGAGAACCTGGCGGAGGAGATGGCCGCTCTCCTGGCCAGAATCCGCTGACACCGGGTCAATCGGCACGAGCGAACTGGGCGAGAGCCGGATATCGTCAGAAGTGTGAACGAACGCGCGGGATCGTGGTTGCCCAAGCTGCAGGAAGTCGGCGAGCGGCTGGCCGAGGAATGGGTGTCCGCTCGCCGTCCCCCGGCGCCCGACGACGTGCCGCAGCCGCACGAGCTGCGCGCGTCCGACGCCGACCGCGAACGCATCGCCCAGGTGCTCCAGGACGCCCACGCCGACGGCCGGCTCACGCTGGACGAGCTGGAGGAGCGGCTCGGCGTGCTCTACTCCGCGCGTACGCTCGGCGAGCTGGCCGCGCTCACGACCGACCTGCTGCCCGCCGACCAGCAGCCGCTCAACCTCGACGGCCGGCCGGTCTCGGCCATCTTCAAGCGGGAGCAGCGGGGCGGGCGCTGGGTGGTGCCGGCCGAGCTGGGCGTGACGGCCATGTTCGGCACCACGAAGCTCGACTTCCGCGACGCGATCCTGCAGAACCGGCGGATCATCATCAACGCCACCCTCGTCTTCGGCGGGCTGGAGATCCACGTCCCCGAGGGGCTCGAGGTGATCAGGGTCACCAAGGACAAGACGGTCCGCCTGACCAAACAGCCCACCGAGCCGGGGGCACCGGTCGTCGAGGTGCGCACGACGAACTTCGCGGGCGAGATCAAGGTCAAGGAGCCACCCCGCCGCAAGCGCCGCCGCTGACGCCCAGCCGGGCCATTCCGGCGCTGCCTCATTCGGCGGTGCCTCAGCCCGCGGTGCCTCAGCCCGCGGTGCCGCCCCAGCCCGCGGTGCCGCCTCCGCGTGCTGTGCCTCAGCCCGCGGTGTCGAAGTTGATCGCGCTGTACGCGCGCAGCTTCCAGAGCTGGTGCTCGCTCTCGATCTTGCGGATGGTGCCCGACCGGCCGCGCATCACCAGCGATTCCGTCACTGCGGAGCCGGCGCGGAACCGTACGCCCTGCATGAGCTCGCCGTGCGTGATCCCGGTCGCGGCGAAGAACACGTCGTCGGACCTGACCAGGTCGTTCGTCGTGAGCACCTGACCGAGGTCGTGCCCGGCCTCGACGGCCCTGGCCCGCTCCGCGTCGTCGCGCGGCCACAGCCTGCCCTGGATCACCCCGCCCAGGCACTTGAGCGCGCACGCGGCCACGATGCCCTCGGGCGTGCCGCCGATGCCCAGCATCAGGTCGATGCCGGTGCCCGTCCGGGCCGCCATGATCGCGCCGGCCACGTCGCCGTCGGTGATGAACTTGATCCGCGCGCCCGTCTCCCTGATCTCCTTGACCAGCCGCTCGTGCCTGGGCCGGTCGAGCACGACCACGGTCACGTCGGACGCCGAGCAGTGCTTGGCCCTGGCCACGGCGTTGATGTTGTCGGCCACGGGGGCCTCGATGTCCACCACGTCGGCCGCTTCGGGGCCGGTGACCAGCTTCTCCATGTAGAACACGGCCGACGGGTCGTACATCGAGCCACGCTCGCTGACCGCGATCACCGACACCGCGTCGGGCATGCCCAGCGCCGTCAGCCGCGTGCCGTCAATGGGGTCCACCGCCACGTCGCAGTCGGGGCCGCTGCCGTCGCCGACCTGCTCGCCGTTGAACAACATCGGGGCGTGATCCTTCTCGCCCTCGCCGATCACGACCACGCCGTTCATCGACACGGTGTTGATGAGCTGGCGCATGGCGTTCACGGCCGCGCCGTCCGCGCCGTTCTTGTCACCCCTGCCGACCCAGCGGGCGGCCGCCATCGCGGCGGCCTCCGTGACGCGGACGAGCTCCAGCGCCAGGTTGCGATCGGGGGCGTGCTCGCTGGTGGCGAGCGCCGGTGGCACGGAAGTCTGGTCGGACATGATGACTGGCCCTCCTCGTGGGACAACTGCCTCGATCGTAGTTGCCGGTCTCTTCCCGATAAGAGAGGGCCTTGAACCGCTCGCTGGCATCGGCGTTCGTCAACGCTCATTGGGGTTCCTCGGCTCGACCGGATGCGCGCCGGCAAGCTGAACTGCGGTGTCGGGCGCCACTGAGGGGCTCGTGATTCACACTGGTGTTCGCCTTGCACCTGCTACAGTACGCAGCACCTCAAGTGGTGATGTGGGTGTTCAGGCATACCGGTTCGCCATTGATCCCACCCCGACTCAGGCTCGTGCGCTGACGGCGCATTGCGGGGCGGCGCGGTTCGCGTTCAACTGGAGGCTGGCGGTCATCAAGGCCAATCTCAGGCAGCGCGCCGCCGAACGTTCCTATGGCATCCCCGACGGTCGGCTCACCCCGCCGGTGTCGTGGTCGATGTACGCCCTGCGCAAAGCGTGGAACGCGGTCAAGGACACCGTGGCGCCGTGGTGGCGGGATTGTTCGAAGGAGGCGTTCGCGTGCGGGCTGGAGCGCCTGGCCGCCGCGCTGAAGAGCTGGAGTGACTCCCGTGCGGGTAAGCGCAAGGGCCGCAGGATGGGATTTCCGTCGTTCCGGTCCAAGCGCAACCCCGCCCTGTCGGTGCGGTTCACCACCGGCGCGATCCGGCTGGACGGGCGCATGCATGTGCTGCCCCGGCTGGGCCGGATCAAGACCCACGAGTCCACCCGCAAACTCGCCCGCCACATCGCGGCCGGGGTCGCCACTATCGCCTCGGCCACCGTGCGCCGGGAGGCGGGCCGATGGTTCGTTTCCTTCTCCGTCCGCATCGACCGGCCCCGCAAGGCGCCGACGCGCCCCGTGGCCGGGATGGTGAAGAATCGCCGCCTGGCCCGAGCCATTTCCGACGCCGGGTTCACGGAAATCCGCCGCCAGCTGGCGTACAAGACGGTCTGGGACGGTGGTCGGCTGGTGGTGGCCGATCGCTGGTACCCGTCCTCGAAGAGGTGCTCGGCGTGCGGGGTGGCGAAAGCCAAGCTGCCCCTGTCGGCACGCACCTTCAGCTGCGAGGCGTGCGGGCTGGTCATCGATCGGGACCGCAACGCCGCACTGAACCTCGCATCCCTTGTGCATGACGTCGCCGGGAGTGGCCCGGAGACGGAAACGGACGTGGAGCCGATCGTAAGACCCCGCCGCGCGGGGCAGGTGGCCCCGAAGCGTCAACCCCGCACCGGACAATCAGGCAAGACGGGGACCTTCGCCCAGCAATGGGCGAATCACTGACAATCCATGAAAGCCGGTGAACGGTTAATCTGCTTACCGAGAACGGTTTTTGCGTCATACCATGTGCGCGCCAAGGATCTTGCCTCCAACATGGAGCGTGGCGCCCCCGCCGTGGAGGAGATCCCGTATGAGCCCTGATGTGGAGAATGCGGTCGCCCAGCCGCGTACGTCCGAGCGTGGTGCCGCCACGCGCAGCTCGCTGCTCGCCGCCGCCAGAGAGATCTTCGTCTCGAAGGGCTTCGCCGAGGCGGGCGTGACGGACGTGGTGGCCAGGGCCGACGCCAGCGTGGGCAGCCTCTACCACCACTTCTCCGGCAAGGCCGACCTGTACCTCACGCTGTGGGAGGAGTTCCAGGCCAGGCAGACGCAGCGGACCAAGCGGGCGGTCCGTTCGGCCCGCGCCGACGGCGAGAGCGATCCCATGCGCGTGTTCGTCGGCGCCGCCCGCGCGTACCTGGAGGGCTGCCTGGAGGAGCGCGAGCTGGCCGCGCTGTTCCTGCGCGGAGACGGGCCGCCCGGTTTCGACGTGGTGATGCGCGACCGGCTGCGGGTGTGGGCCCAGCGCAACGCGGCCTTGTTCGAGGACGAGCCCGCCCTCGTCGTGGTGGTCACCGGGGCGCTGGCGGCGGCCGTGTCCGAGGTGGTGCGCTCCGGCGATCGCGGGCTGGCGGAGGAGGTGCTGGCCATCATCGGCCGGATCCGCCCGGCCGCTTCGGCGACCACGCCCTCCAGCGGGTAACCTCGCCAACTGTGCGACGGTTCACCCAAGGTCTGTACGGCTACGCGGTAGCCCTTTTCGTGTGCCTCGCGGGGGCCGGGCTGTTCCTGCTGGTCACCCCGCAGAGCCGGGAGGAGCACATCCCGCGGCTCGAGTACTCCATCACCGTCGCCAACTTCGGCCACTCGGTGCCCTTCGGCGTGTGGGCCCCGCGGCAGGACCCGGCCGGCTGGGTGCCCAACAGCAACAGGATCGCCAAGGGCGAGAACGGCGCGCAGGTCCTCTACCTCGGCTACGCCACCGCCAAGCGCGAGCACGCGATGTTCGCGCAGAGCAACGAGCAGCCGGCGGCCGGCTTCGCCAACCGCATGTCCAACACCGACAAGACGGAGGGCACGCAGCAGATCGGCGGTGTGGCGTGGGAGCAGCGCTTCCGCGAGGACAAGAACCAGCGCTCGCTGGTGCGCGTGCTGCCCGACGTGACGCTCGTCATCACCGGCACGGCCGACTGGGCGGAGCTGGGTGAGCTGGCGGCGCAGCTCCAGCAGCGGCCCAAAGGCTGAGGTTGTCGGCCGGCGCGTCTAGGGTGGTGGCCGTGGCAGAGGAATCAGGCGAGAAGACCCCGTCCTACGAGCAGGCCCGCGAGGAGCTGACCGAGGTGGTGCGCCGGCTGGAGACCGGAGGGCTCACCCTGGAGCAGTCGATCGAGCTGTGGGAGCGGGGGGAGAAGCTGGCTGCCGTCTGCGAGGAGTGGCTCCAGGGGGCTCGCGTCAAGCTCGCCGCCGCCATGGCCCGCCGCTCCGACCCTGCCTCCGGCCACTCGAACGACGCCCCCTTCTAGCGGGCGGGCCTTTTCTCGGGTTCGGCTCGGCCGCGCCTTCGCGGGCTCGCTCGCGCCCAGCGCGCCGGGCCCCCGCACCGTCGCGCTGCGCTCGCCGGACCGCTCGGCGCCTTACCGTGGCGCGAGCAGCGGTCCTTGCCGGCCGATGATCCCCCAGGACGGAGTCCCCGCCGGCCGACGGTCCCTGCGGTCAGGAGGCCGTGCGGAGGAGGGCCACTACCGGGATGCGGCGGGTGGTCTTGGCCTCGTACTCGGCGAAGCCCGGAGCGAGGGCCACCATCCGGGCGTAGAGCTCGTCGCGCTCCGCACCCTCGACGAACTCCGCCTTCACCTTGAACTCCTCCGTCCCGACCTCCACCGTCGCCTCGGGCGTGGCGCGCAGGTTGTGGTACCAGGCCGGGTGGTGATCGGCGCCGGCGTTGGAGGCGATGATGACGTAGCGGTCACCGTCCGCCAGGTACATGACCGGAGTGGTGACGGACCTGCCGCTCTTCGCTCCCGTGGTGGTGAGCAGCACCAGGGGGGAGCCTTCGAACATGCCGCCGACCCGGCCCTCGTTGGCCCGGAACTCGTCGATGATCTGCTGGTTGAAATCGCTGGGCATCCTCGGCTCCTCAAATAATCGGAGAATTCTCCGGTTGACAGATTAATCGGAGGACTCTCCGTTTACAACCGGTATGCTGCGCCCGTGCGCGAACGTCGATCGTTGCCTGTCGTCGGGCAGCCCCAGCCTGAGCGTGCCGACGCCGCCCGCAACCGGCAGAAGATCATCGAGGTGGCGGCGCGCATGGTCACCGAGTGCGGCGCCGACAACCTCTCGCTCGACGAGGTCGCCCGCGAGGCGTGCGTCGGCGTGGGCACCGTCTACCGGCGGTTCGGCGACCGTACCGGGCTGCTGCTGGCGCTGATCGACGAGCGGGAGCGGCGGTTCCAGGCGGCGTTCCTGTCCGGGCCGCCGCCGCTCGGCCCCGGCGCGCCCGCCCGGGAGCGGATCGTGGCGTTCCTGCACGCGCTGGTCGATCGCATCCTGGCGGACGAGGCGCTGTTCCTGCTGCTGGAGAAGGGCGGCACGGCCAAGCGCTTCACCGGGCCGTACCGGGTGCACCACATCCACCTCGCCACGCTGCTCGCGCGGGCGTGCCCGGGCGCGGACGCCGCGTACCTGGCCGACGCGCTGCTCGCGCCGGTCAACGCGCACCTGATCGCCCGCCAGCGGGAGGAGCGCGGCATGACGGTCGAGCAGATCAAGTCCGGCCTGGAGGCGCTGGCCGAGGCGGTCACGCGCGCTACGTCATGAAGCTGAGCAGGTTGCCCTCCGAGCCGCGGAAGGCGGCCATGCCCGGAACCGGTCAGGCGTCCGGGTCCTCCGCGCGTACGGTGACGCGGTCGTCGGTCAGGCGGATGGTCAGCAGCGTGCCGGGTGCGACGTCCTTGGCCAGGCGTACGACCTCGCCCGACGGGTGCTGCACGATGGCGTAGCCGCGCTCCAGAGTCGCCGCCGGGGACAGGGAGACGAGGCGGGCACGCAGGTGGGCGAGGTCGTCGGCGGCGCGGTCGAGCGAGCCCGACAGCGAGCGCCTGGCCCGGTCGCGCAGCGCCTCGGCCTGCTCGGCCCGGCGCTCCAGCTCGCGTACGGGGTCGGCCAGCGAGGGCCGCGAGCGTACGGACGTCAGCCAGGACATCTCCCGGTCGAGCCAGCCGCTCACCACCCTGCGGCCGCGGTCGCGGAGCTGGCGCACCAGCGTGAGCTGCTCGCCGACGTCCGGCACCACCTTCTTGGCGGCGTCGGTGGGGGTGGAGGCGCGTACGTCGGCCACCATGTCGAGCAGCGGGCTGTCCTGCTCGTGGCCGATCGCGCTCACCACAGGCGTCCGGCAGGCGGCCACCGCGCGGACGAGTGTCTCGTCGGAGAAGGGCAGCAGGTCCTCCAGGGAGCCGCCGCCGCGGGCGACGACGATCACGTCGACCGAGGAGTCGGCGTCGAGCTTGCGCAGCGCCTCCGTCACCTCGGTCACCGCGTACGGCCCCTGGACGGCCACCTCCTCGACCTTGAACCGCACGGCCGGCCAGCGGCGCCGCGAATTCTCCAGCACGTCGCGCTCGGCCGCCGACTCGCGGCCGCAGATGAGCCCGATCGTGCCCGGCAGGAACGGCAGCCGCCGCTTCCTGTCGGCGTTGAACAGCCCTTCGGCGGCCAGCAACTGCCTGAGCCGCTCCAGCCTGACCAGCATCTCGCCCACGCCCACCGGGCGCATCTCCAGCGCGGTGAACGCGAACGAGCCCTTGTTGACCCAGAAGTCGGGCTTGACGTGCAGCACCACCCTGGCGCCGTTGGACGGCCTGGGCACCGTCGCCTCATAGACGCCGCGCGGGGCGGTGACCCTGGCCGACACGTTGGCGACCGGGTCGCGCAGGGTGAGGAACACCGTGCCGCCACGCGCGCTCAGGTCGGTGATCTCTCCTTCGACCCAGACCGTGCCGAGCCTGCCGATCCAGCCGCCCACCATCTGCAGGACCGTGCGGATCGGCAGGGGGGACTCAGGCGTGGTCTTCGAGGTCATGGGGGAAGACTAGTGACCTATTCGCCGGCCTGGAGCTTGGCGAGGCGGTTCTCGAACATCTTGATGACCTCGGGCCGCGCCGTCGTCCCCCGCTCGTAGGCGAGGAAGTCGCCGATCTGCTCGGCCGTCTTGCCGCGCATCCTGGCGCGCAGGGAGGCCACGGTCAGCTCGGACCAGCCGGGCAGGGGCTCGGTCAGGTTCACGGCGGCGGCGGCGACCGGCTCGGGGGCGGCGACAGGCTCGGGGGCGGCGGCCGGCTCGGGGGCCGCGGCGGGCTCGGCGGTGGCGGCGGCGGGCTCCGGCGCGGGGGCGGGCTCGGCGGCCTTGGTGGTCTTGGGCTCGGCCTTGGGCTTCCTGGCGGCCTTCGGCTTGGGAGCGGGGGTCTCCACGGCAGGCTCGGCCACGGCCTTGGGGGCGGCGGGCGCGACCTGCTCCGCAGCCTCAGCGGGCTTGGGCGCGGCCTGCGGCTCAGCGGGCTTGGATGCAGCCTCGGCCTGCGGTTCGGTGACCTTGGGTGCGGCTTCGGCCTGCGGCTCGGCGGCCTTGGAGTCGGCCTCGGACGCGGCGGGAGGCGCGGTGGGGGCGGCGGCGGGCGCGGCGGTGGCGGCGTCGGCCTGCGGCTCGGTGACCGTGGCGGGCTTCGCCTGGTCCGCCGGTTCGGTGACCGTGGCGGGCTTCACCTGGTCCGCCGGTTCGGTGACCGTCGCGGGCTCCGCCTTGCCGGTCGGCTCCGTCTTGGCCGCGGGCGTGAAGATGACCGGGTCCGGCTTGGCCTTGGCGACGCCGTTGGACTCGGCCGCCCCGGAGCGGGGAGCGAAGATGACAGGCTCCTTGCGCGCCGGCTTGTCCTCGGAGGACTCGGAGGACTCGGCGGGGGCGGCGGCCACCTGCTCGGCGGCGGACGGGCGGGAGTCGTACTCCTCCTCGCGCTCCTCCTTGCCACCGAGCCCCTTGATGGAGTTCTTCATCCGGTCCACGAGCAGCAGCGCCTGCCCGGCGGCGCTGAGCGTGGTCTGGACGACCATGAGCGGCAGGTCCTTCGCCTTCTCCTTGAGCTCGTCCTTGTTGGTGACGGTTCTTGCGATGTTGCGTATCACGTCGCTGAGGGACATGTACGTCTCCCTGGGAGGTCAGTATGGGACGGCTAGTCTGGCAAACCGTGGGCAACCACGCACGCGCGGGCCAGATGGCCGCTCCACGTAGCATAAGAAGTATGGAGCCCCAGACCCCCTCTTCCCGCCGAGTCCTCGTAGCCAAGCCACGGGGTTACTGCGCCGGAGTCGATCGAGCCGTGGTAGCGGTCGAGAAGGCTCTGGAGCAGTACGGCGCCCCCGTCTACGTCCGCAAGCAGATCGTCCACAACACTCATGTCGTGAAGACGCTCGAGGCCAGGGGCGCCATCTTCGTCGACGAGACCGAGGAGGTGCCCGAGGGGGAGATCGTGGTCTTCTCCGCCCACGGCGTCTCGCCGGCCGTGCACGAGGAGGCCAAGCAGCGCAACCTGCGCACCATCGACGCCACCTGCCCGCTGGTGACCAAGGTGCACAACGAGGCCAAGCGGTTCGCGGCCAAGGACTACGACATCCTGCTGATCGGGCACGAGGGTCACGAGGAGGTCGAGGGCACCTCCGGGGAGGCCCCCGACCACATCCAGCTCGTCGACGGGCTCGACTCGGTCGACAAGGTGCAGGTCAAGGACCCGAGCAGGCTGGTGTGGCTGTCGCAGACCACGCTCTCGGTCGACGAGACCACCGAGACCGTGGCCCGGCTCAAGGAGCGTTTCCCCACGCTGATCGACCCGCCCAGCGACGACATCTGCTACGCCACGCAGAACCGCCAGATCGCGGTCAAGGAGATCGCCGCCGAGTCGCAGCTCGTCATCGTGGTCGGCTCGGAGAACTCCTCCAACTCCAAGCGGCTGGTCGAGGTGGCCAAGGACTACGGCGCGCAGGAGTCGTACCTGGTCGACAACGCCGACTTCATCCGCGACGAGTGGCTCGACGGCGTCACCACGGTCGGCGTCACCAGCGGCGCCTCGGTGCCGGAAGAGCTGGTCGAGGAGGTGCTGGCGAAGCTGGCCGGGCACGGGTTCGGCGACGTGACGGAGGTGGAGCCGGTGCAGGAGAGCATGCGCTTCGCCCTGCCCCACGAGCTGCGCAAGGACCTGCGCGCCTCCTAGCCTCGCAGCCTCAGTCCTCGCCGCGCGGGGTCCCGTACACCTTGGGCTCGAAGTACCCTTCGGGCTCCGGCACGAACGGCTGGCGCGGGCGCGTCATCTCCGCGCCCGCCTTCAGCTCTTCCCGCAGCTCCCGTACGTTGTCGCGGAGCCCGCGCCGCCACGCGATCCCCAGCACCAGGGCCGAGCCCGCGAACAGCCACGGCGCCCCCTGCGTCATCGACGTGTAGAGGCCCAGCGCCAGCGACTGCACGATCGACACCGAGCCGAACGCCCGCCCCAGCTCCACGAAGAGCGTGGCGCAGAAGAACACCAGCGGCGGCGTCACCACCAGCGACAGCAGCTCGCGCCGGTTGACCAGCACCACGCCGAGCACGCTGGCCAGCACGAACGCCGCGCCCACGATCTGCTCGACGCCGAGCACGGCCGTCAGGACGTAGCCCGCCAGGGTGGCCACCAGGGCGAGCGCGATGGCGCCGCGAGCCGTCAACCTGACCGCAGAGCGCCTGCCCTTCTCACCCACCACTGGCCCACCCCCATTTACTGCGACCCGCCTGCCAACTTACCGTTCGCGTGGGTTATCAGAGATGAGGTTTCGAGCAGTTCTGGGGAGGCCAGCGGCCTGGGCAGCCCTTCGAGCATCTCGGGCGCGTCGAGCTCGCCGTCCACGACGCCGAGATCGTGCAGCTTGCGCGCCGTGACCAGCACGCGGCTTTCGAGCGATCCGACCGACTTGTTGTACGCCTCCACGGCCCGCGTCAGCGCCTTGCCCAGCGACTCCACGTTCCTGCCCAGGGACGACAGCCGCTCGTACAGCTCCTTGCCCAGCTCGAACACCGCCCGCGCGTTCTCGCCCAGCGCGGCCTGCTGCCAGGCGTAGTGCGCGGTGCGCAGCATCGTGATCAGCGTCGTGGGGGTGGCGATGTGCACGCGCCGCGTCATCGCGTACTCCAGCAGCCCGGGGTCGCGTTCGAGCGCCGGCGCCAGGAACGCCTCCCCGGGGATGAACAGCACCACGAACTCCGGCGACGGGTTGAACCCCTGCCAGTACGCCTTGGCCGCCAGCCGGTCGATGTGCTCGCGCACGTGCCTGGCGTGCGCGTCCAGGCGGACGGAGGCGAGCGATTCGTCCGAGGCCTCGGCGGCCTCCAGGTAGGCGGCCAGCGAGACCTTGGAGTCGACCACGATGTTCTTGCCCCCGGCGAGCCTGACGACCATGTCGGGCCGCATGGAGCCCTCGGTGACCTGCTCGTCGAAGTCGCAGTGGCGCTGCATGCCGGCGATCTCCGCGACCCTGCGCAGTTGCAGCTCGCCCCACCGGCCGCGGGCCTCGGGCCGCTGCAGCGCCCTGACCAGGGCGGTGGTCTGGGAGCGCAGCTGTTCGTTGCTCTGGCGGACGAACTCCATCTGCTTGGCCAGCTCGGCCCGTGCCGCCCGCTGCCCCGACTCGGTGTCGCGCAGCTGCGACTCGACCCGGGCCAGCGCGTCCTTCAGCGGCTCGACCAGGTGCTCGACGGCCTGCTTGCGCTGCTCCAGGTCGCCGGTGGCCTCCGCGCGGCTGGCCGCGAGCCTGGTCTCGGCCAGCTCCAGGAAGCGGATGTTGTTGACGTCGAGGGCGCGCGTGGACAGCGCCTGGAACCGCTCGGCGAGCTGCTCCTCGACGTAGACCAGCTTCTCGGCCGCCGACTTGGCGCGCGCGTCGGCCTCGGCCACCCGCACCGCCGCCCGTGTCCTGGCCACCAGGAACCCCACGAGCAGACCGACGGCGAGACCGATGAGAAGCGACACGACGTCCATCCCAGCGATGATCCCAGGATGCGGGGCGCGAATCTTCCCGACACGCTTGGGCGTTCCGCTTGTGCGCCTCATCACCCGTCACGCACAGTACGGGGATGGATACGGTACCGAAGCTCGCCGCCGCGGGCGTCGCCGTGGCTGCGGTCATGGTCGCGCTGGGCGGCGCGGTCATCGCGGGCTCGGGGGAGGCCAAGCAGCCCCGCCCGGTGCTGCGCTGGACGCCCGGCGCGTGCGTCACCGGCGAGCTGGCGCTGACGGCGTGCAACGGTGGCGACTCCGAGGTGGTGGCCATGGCCTCCGACCCGCCGGCGCCCGGCGAGTGCCCGGTGGACACCGACGAGGTCCTGCGGGTCGGCGCGGGCCGTACGGCGTGCGTACGCAACTTCCTGGAGCCGCATCCCGGCGCCCCCGGCGGAGGCGGCGGCCTGCTCAGGCCGGGCGACTGCGTCACGCTGGACGGCCGCGAGCGGGCCTGCGCGCGGCCCGGCTGGTACGGCAGGGCGCTCGCCCTCGCCGGCGAGCCCGCCGCCTGCCCCGACGGCACCCTCGACACCCTCGACACCCTCGACGGGGACTCCCAGGTCATCTGCCTGGGTCGGGGCGGCCAGGTGCTCGACCGCGGCGCCTGCGTGGCCGAGCCCGCCACCGACGTGATCGCCCGGTCGGCCGTCACCCGGGTGCCCTGCGACTCCCCGCACGCCTGGGCCAGGGTGCTGTCGTTCGAGGTCACGCCCGCGCGCTGCCCGCCCAGCTCGCGGCGCTACCTGCGCGCCGACGAGGGCAACCGTCCGGTGACCTGTCTGTACGTGCTCAGCCAGTAAACTCTGCGTTCGTGAGTCTCTCCATCGGCATCGTCGGCCTGCCCAACGTCGGTAAGTCCACGCTCTTCAACGCGCTGACCAAGACCGGCAACGCGCTCGCGGCGAACTACCCGTTCGCCACCATCGAGCCCAACGTGGGCATCGTCGGCGTGCCCGACGACCGGCTGCCCGTGCTGGCCGAGATCTTCTCCTCGGCCCGCATCCTGCCCGCCAAGGTCGAGTTCGTGGACATCGCGGGCCTGGTCAAGGGGGCCTCGGAGGGTCAGGGCAGGGGCAACCAGTTCCTCGCCAACATCCGCGACACCGACGCGATCTGCCAGGTCATCCGCGTCTTCAGCGACCCCGACGTGACACACGTCGACGGCGAGATCTCGCCGAAGCGCGACATCGAGACGATCAACACCGAATTGATCATGGCCGACCTGCAGACGGTCGAGAAGGCCGTGCCGCGCCTGCAGAAGGAGGCGCGCAACAACAAGGACAAGAAGGCCGCGCTGGAGGCCGCCGAGGCCGCCCTGGCCGTCCTGGAGACCGGCAAGACCGTCTTCGAGAGCGGCCTCGACCGTGAGGAGCTGCGCGAGCTGCACCTGCTCACCGCCAAGCCGTTCCTGTACGTGTTCAACCTCGACGCCGACGAGCTGACCGACACCGCGCTCAGGGAGCAGCTCTCGACGCTGGTGGCCCCGGCCGAGGCCGTGTTCCTCGACGCCAAGATCGAGTCGGAGCTGGTGGAGCTCGACGAGGAGGAGGCGCTGGAGCTGCTGCAGTCGGTGGGCCAGGAGGAGTCGGGCCTGCGCCAGCTCGCCAGGGTCGGCTTCGAGACGCTGGGCCTGCAGACGTACCTGACGGCCGGGCCGAAGGAGACCAGGGCCTGGACGATCCGCAAGGGTGCCACGGCGCCCGAGGCGGCGGGCGTCATCCACACCGACTTCCAGCGCGGCTTCATCAAGGCCGAGGTCGTCTCCTTCGACGACCTGGTGGAGGCCGGCTCGATCGCCAACGCCCGTTCGGCGGGCAAGGCGCGCATCGAGGGCAAGGACTACGTGATGCGCGACGGCGACGTCGTGGAGTTCCGCTTCAACGTCTGACGTCTTCGACGGCACGGCGCTCACGGACGGCGAGCGTTCGCTACGGTAGGTTACCGACGGCGGCCGACGGCGAAGCCCCCATAGGCGTCTGGTGTCCCTGGAACGACCAGACGTTTGTTCCAGGGATAACTGATGCGTCAACCACTTTGGGCCCCCGCGCGTCGAATCGTCACGGCGTTCACGCTGAATCGGGAGGCCCTCATGTTCCGTCGCATCATCAGGAAGAGGCGCTCGGCGCCCACGCTCGCGGGCATCAGCCTCGAGGAGGAGCTGGCCCTCATCAGGGTCGAGCTCATGTACGGCCTGCGCGTCAACCGCGAGGCGTACCTCCGCAGGAAGGTGGACGAGCGCGTCGAGATGGCCACGCGCATGCGCGAGCGCGAGCCGGCCGAGATGCTGGCCGATCTCCGGGGGTCGCTGGAGCGCTCGGTGCGGCCGACGGTGGTGGACCTGCACAGCCGGCGTCAGGCGCGGACGAGCCAGGATCCCGAGCCCGCCTGACCGACGGTCGCTGATTCCGACCCATGCCGATTCCGCAGGTCGAGACAGGTCCATGCCTATTTTGGACAGGAATCCGTGGCTGCCGCGCTATGCGATTTTAGGCGTCTGGCCTGGTCAAAAGGCGATTGCAACGGGAACTGACAGGAATCGGCACTGTGGCCTGTCCTGCGGGCCCGGTTTGCCGGTGGGGAGGGTCATGCCGCAGCATGGGCGTGGCTTTCTCGGAACAATGGCGGAGACCGGATAGGGTGACTACTTCACCGCGGATGATGGGGATCGGCAACGGACGACACCGCGCCAGCCGGGGGGATCGGCGCGAGCGGAGGCGTGATGGCTCGTAGGTCTACCGTCCAGCACGATCCTCGGATCGCTGACGGGCCCGGGCTTTCCGCAACCCTGGACACGGCTGACTTCGAGGCGCCGCCGCCCCGCAGGCCGCGGCGCGGCGGCTGGTCGGGTGGCGGCGGACGATGGCTGGTGTGGACCGGCCGCATCATTCTCTGGGCACTTATCGTGGTTATCGTGGTGAATGGGATTCGTGCCCCATTTGAGCGGTTTACCCAGCAAGAGCCTGCTTCGTCCAATGTGGCCGCGCAGGTCGACAAGGGATTCCCCACCGACGGCGGCATGGCGTTCGCCGCCCAGTTCGCTGGGGTTTATCTGAATTTCAGCCCGGAAGACGCGGCCAGCAGGTCCAGCAAGCTCGCGGCGTTCCTGGCCGAGGGCATGGACCCGCAGATGGGCTGGGACGGCTACGGCAAGCTGGCGGCCGTCGCCGTCCAGCCGTACGACATCGAGGCGACCGACGCCCACAACGCCGTGGTCAGCGTGGCGTTCCAGAGCGGCCCGCGCCGGATGCTGCTGTCGGTGCCGATCTACTACTCCGGCGACGACGCCGGACGGCGCTTCGTCGTGGCGGGCCGCCCGGCGGTCCTGCCCGCCCCGGCCCCGGCCGACCTCCCCCAGGTGGCCGCTCCGGAGACCGACGACGCGGCGGCCGCCGAGCTCAAGCCCCAGCTGGAGGGCTTCTTCAAGGAGTACGCGTCCGGCGACGCGGCCGGGCTGCAGCGCTACGTCGCCGCCGGCAAGAGCCTGCCCAGCTTCGGCGGCGCGTTCACCTTCTCGCAGCTCAAGGAAGTCGTGGTGCCTGTGGGGGGTGCCACCCGAGAGATTCAGGCGGTCGTGGTGTGGGCGGTGCCCAGCGGCGACGCCCCGCCCACTCCCAACGCCACCGACCCGGCGGCGGTCGGCGGCACGCTGGAGCAGGTCTACCGCCTGACCGTGGAAAAGCAGGGCGACAAGTGGTTCGTCGCCGACATCCGCGGTGGCGGCCGCGTCGTTGGATAGAGGCACGGCCGCGCCGCTGATCGGTACCCCCCGGGAGGACAAGAAGTGACCTTGAAGACCGTAGTGCTCACCTTGATCGAGATGTCGCCGACACCGACCCCGGTGTCCACCGGCATCGACACCGGAGGGCTCGCCAACTTCCTGCGCGCGTTCTTCGCCCCGTTGTTCCTGGTCGTCGTCTCAGTGGTCGCGCTCTTCTTCCTCTTCACCCGTGAGATCACGCGTTTCGTGCAGTTCCTGATACTGGCCGTGGCCATCGGAGTGATCTTCTACGTGCCCAACATCATCGAGGTGACAGCGCGGGCCATCGCGGGCGCACTGGGCATCAGATGAGGGTTGAGACCGCTTCGCGGCGGTCATGAACGAGCGGGTGGAGAGGAGGACCGTGTGGACCTGCCCACGTATACGAACATCTGGCGGATAGAGAAGCGGCTGTACAAGCTGTACGACCTGCGGCTGCCGATGCCGCTGCCCATCGTCTGGATCGGCGTGTTCGTCGGCGTGTTCGTCCCGTGGTCGCTCCTGCTGGTCCTGGTGGGCGTGCCGGTGGAGATGCCTTGGCACGTGCTGTTCCTGGTGCCGCCGGGCATCGTGACGTGGTTGTCCACCCGTCCGGTCATCGAGGGCAAGCGGCTCACCGAGCTGCTCGAGTCCCAGCTCCGCTACCTGGGCCAGCCGAAGGCGTGGTACCGCATGGCGCCCAGCTCGGAGCCCGAGACCGTCACGTTCTCCGGCCGCGTCTGGCGCACCGGCCCCGCCCGCGCCAAGTCGAAGGCGCCGCGCAAGGCCCGCCAGCCGCAGCGCAGGCGCGAGGGCCAGCGGCTCACCGGGCCCCGCCAGGTCCGCCCCGCGGTCGCCGCCGCCGCTGCCGCCGCCTCCCAGGCTCCCGTCGCCGAGCCGCCCTCCCGTACGGGCTGGGGCAGCCGCCGGGGCACCGCGCCCGCCCTCAAGGGCCGGGTACGCCAGGGAGCCGCGTCTCCGGCACCCGGGGCCACGGCCGGGCCGGTGTGGCGCGAGAAGGGGGTCTCAGGCGGCTCTGGGCGGCGTCCGGAGCGGCCGGTGTCGCTCCTGGAGGAGGCCGTCGGCGCGGCGCACGCGCCGGCCGGGCCCGACCACGTGGACATGCCACCCGCACAGGACGAGCTTCCCGCGATCGAGACCACCGGCGGGCAGGCGGAGGGCGGCCCGCGCCGTGAGCTCGCCGCCGGTCAGGAGGCCGTCGCTGTCGGCGGAGCCGCCGGCGAACATGACGACGAGGCCACGGACGACGCGCGCGCCGCGCGCCGCGCGCCGGAGCAGGGCCCCGCCACCGGACGGGAAACCGCGGTGGCTCGCGACGCGGAGCCTCTGGGCGCGCATGGGGAGACGAGCGCCGAGGCGGTGGCCGCGCGCGAGGCGAGCGTGCCGATCAAGACGGCGGAGAGCCGCAAGCCCGCGGCGGGCAAGCCCATCGACACCGAGGCGCTGCGGCGGTTGCGGCGGCTCGCGGCCAGCGCCGACGCCCCCGCCGACGCTCCGGGACGCGCCGAGACGGTGGCGCGCAGGGGGTCGTCGGAGCGGGGCGAGGACGAGGTCGCCAGGGACCAGCACAGGAAGGGCCAGCCGCCGCGGCTCGCCCGGACCGGGCTGGAGTTGCCCGGCACCCAGCGGGTCTGGCCCCCGATCAACCCGAACGCCAAGCCCCTTCCCCGCCCGGCTGTCCGCGGGGCGCAGGAGGGCCGGGAGGACACTCCCGCGGACCTCCGCCAGGACCACGGCGACCACCGCACGCCGGGACCCGTTCCGGCGGAGCCGGCCGGGGGCGACGTGCCGGGCGCGAGCGTTGTGCCTGGCACTGACGATGTGCCCGCCGTCGGCGATGTGCCAGGCACTGGCGATGTGACGGGCTCGGGTGATGCGATCGCGGCCGATGCGGTGGGCGCGCGCGACGGGGCACACGGCAAGCAGCAAGCCCGGCCGCAGGACGCCGCGCCGCAGGACGCCGCGCCACAGGCGCCCGCCGAGGTCCAGGCGGTTGCCGAGGACGGTGGCGTCGCTGAGGGGCCTGAGCGGCCGGAACCGGTGACGGCCGGCGAGAGCGCCGCGGTGACCGGCGACGGCAGCGAGACGGCAACAGGCGACGGTGACGAGACGGCAGCGTGCGACGGTAGCGAGTCGGCAGCGGGCGACGGTGACGAGACGGCAGGTGGCGGCGGCAGCACTGCGGAGACAGGCGACCGCGGTGCCACGACGGCGGATGCCGGCGTCGCGCCGGTGGGGGGCGAGCCCGTCGACAAGGCGGCGGGTGACCGCACGCCGGCGACCGAGGAACCGGCAGCGGTGCCCGACGATCGCAGGGCCTCCGCGACGGGCGAGGCTCAGCACCCGAGCAATGGCGTGGCCCAGCACCCGAGCAATGGCGTGGCCCAGCACCCGAGCAGTGGCGCGGTCCAGCACCCGAGCAGTGGCGCGGCGCAGCGGCCGGGTAATGGCGCGGCTCAGGAGCCGCGGGAGGCGGCCGGGGAGCGGAGTGGTGCTGGCGGGGTGCGGGGCGGGCGGTCCGGTGAGATCGTGGCCCCCGTGCCGGTCCCCAGGCCGGGCGAGGGCCGGGTGCGCAGGGTCGAGTCCGTGGTGGGCAGGGACTCCGGCGGCTGGCGCCGCATCGCGCAGGTCGTCGTGGGCGGCGGCGGGGTCCGTACCGACGGCTCGGAGATCGACGAGGCGCGGGCCAGGGGCGTCTTCCCGGGCGGCCGGCGGATCGTCGTGCTGGGCTGCACCGGCGGAGCCGGGCAGACCACGACGGCGCTCATGCTCGGCCACACCTTCGCCCAGGTACGCGACGACAGGGTCGTGGCCGTCGACGCCAACACCGGCGGCGGCACGCTGACCAGCAAGATCCAGCCGGAGACCCCCGAGACCCTGACGTCGCTGCTGTCGGGGCTCGACCGGGTCAGCGGCTATCTCACCATGCGGGGTTACACCACGCGGACCGCCTCCGGGCTCGAGGTGATCAGCGCGGACACCGACGCGGGCGCCGAGCAGCGCCTCGCGGACCGGTCCTTCTTCTCCGACCACCGGCTCGGCGAATCCATGCGCCTGCTCGACCGCCACTACAAGCTGGCCGTCATCGACCCGGCCGCCGCCCTGGCGGCCAGGTTGCTGCCGTACGCGGACCAGCTCGTCCTGGTGGTTCCGGCGAGCGAGGAGGCGCCGGAGGCGGTGGCGATGACGTACGAGTGGCTCGACGGGCACGGCTGCGCGGAGCTGCGCAGGCGGGCGGTGATGGTGGTCAACGGCGTCAGCAGGCGCTCGATGACCGACGTCGAGCAGGCGGAGTCGGTGGCCAGAGGCAGGTGCAGGGCCATCGTCAGGGTCCCCTGGGAGGACGATCTGGCGCCGGGCGGCGCCGAGACCGTCGATCCCGGGCAGTTGCGCGCGGCCGGGCGGCGGGCCTATCTGGCCCTCGCCGGTGTGGTGGTCGCGGGCTTCGCGGCACAGACCGTACGGACGAGCGAAGAGGAGTTGGCGAGTGACCCCCCGGGCACGAGAATCGGTGAGCGATAAGTGAACAAGCGAGCAGGTCTGGCCCGTTCATGCGCCGAGGGGGCGGCATGAGCAGGGCGTCCCGAGCGCACCAGCGCCTCGCGGTCCGCTACTTCGACGACCGCATCCTGCTCACGGACACCTGCGCATGGGCGTACTTCCGGCTCCCGACGGTCAGCTACGAGTTCGTCACGCCGGAAGAGCGCGAGGCGCTGGCCACCAACATCACGATCGCGCTGGCGGCGATCAGGATGCCCGACGCCGAGGTCCACCTGAGGGTGGCGCACCGCACGTACCCCGCCGCGGAGTGGGCCATGGCGCTGAACGCCACGTCCGACGAGGGGCCTGGCTGGCGCGACTACCTGGAGGAGATGTACCGGCACGTCTGGGCCAAGGACTTCTGGACCAAGGAGGTCTACCTGGGCGTGCGGCTCGGCCCGCGCGGCAAGCAGCTCGGCAGCGGCGTGCTGTCCCAGCTCCTCGGCTTCTACCAGAAGACGGAGAAGACGCTGGGCATGGAGGACGACCAGGTGCCCGACAGCGAGATCGGGCGGTGGACCGAGCAGGCCGAACGGCTCGGCAGGGCGCTCGCGTCGAGCGCGCTGTACGCCCGTCACGCCACCTCGGTCGAGGTGGCGTGGTTGTTCCAGCACGCGGCCGCCGGCTCGGTCGGCGATCCGGCGCCGTCGGCGAGCCCGCGCAGGCGCTGGGGCAGGGGCGAGATCGAGTCGCTGGTGGAGGGCGAGATCCACAACGGCAGGTCGCTGCTGCGGATCGTGCAGCCCCAGGGCGACTCGTACGTGGCCTACCTGTCGTTCGCGCGGTTCCCCGACCTGATGCCGTTCCCCGACGGCGAGCCGTGGCTGCACTTCGCCGACCAGTTGCCGTTCCCGGTGGAGGTCTCCTCGCGGATGCGGCTGATCCCGCCGGTCAAGGCGTCCAAGGACGTGGCGCGCAAGCTCGCGCACGCCCGCGACATGGACCACCACATCCGCGAGGCGGGCGCGGAGGCGCCGCTGGCGCTGGCCGAGCAGATCGACGCGGCCCGCATGCTGGAGCACGGCATCACCAAGGAGCGGCTGCCCTTCGTGTACGGCTGGCACCGCCTGATCGTCTCGGCCCCCACCGAGGACATCTGCGTGCAGCGGGTGGAGGCGGTGGTCGAGCACTACCGCGACATGGGCATCGACGTGGTGAACTCGACCGGCGACCAGTTCTCGCTGTTCTGCGAGTCGCTGCCGGGCGAGAAGGTGCGCCTGAACGCCTACGCCCAGCGCCAGCCCCTGCGGACGATCGCGGGCGGCATGGCCACGGCCACGGTCGATCTGGGCGACCGGCTGGATGAGGGCAGCGAGGGCTGGCTGGGCCCGTACATCGGCGAGACCGTCGGCAGGGCGCGCAGCATCGTGCACTTCGACCCGCTGGTGGCGGCCACCCGCAACCGGCCGACCGCCATCGCGATCACCGGCGAGCCGGGCGGCGGCAAGACCACGCTCGCGCTGCTGATGATCTACCAGATGGCGCTGCGCGGCGTGACGGTCGCGGTGATCGACCCGAAGGGTGACGCGGAGTCGCTGGTGCAGCTCCTGGAGAAGCGGGGCCGCAAGGCCCGGGTGATCCCGCTGGGCTCGGCCGCGCCGGGGCTGCTGGACCCGTTCTCGTTCGGCGACGACATCGCGGCGAAGAAGACGATGGCGACCGAGACGCTGCGGCTGCTGCTGCCCCGCATGTCGGAGGAGCGCGAGTCGGCGATGATCCAGGCGGTGGCGGCGGTCTCCAACGGCGAGGACCCCTCGCTGGGCAAGGTCGTCGACTTCCTGGAGCACGCCGACGACCCCGCCTCGAAGAACCTGGGCGCGGTGCTGCGCTCGATGTCCGAGATGCACCTGGCCAGGCTCTGCTTCGACCCGTCGGGCGGCGACCAGATCGACTCCGAGGGGTGGACGACCGTGTTCACGCTGGGCGGCCTGACGCTGCCCGACGTGGCCACGGGCAGGGAGGACTACTCCTACGAGCAGCGGCTGTCGGTGGCCCTGCTCTACCTGGTGTCGCAGTTCGCGCGCAGGCTGATGAACGGCCTCGACCGGCGCGCCCCCAAGGCGATCTTCCTGGACGAGGCGTGGGCGATCACCTCCACGCCCGAGGGCGCCAAGCTGGTGCCCGAGGTCAGCCGGATGGGCCGCTCCCGCAACACCGCTCTCGTGCTGGTCTCGCAGAACGCGGGAGACCTGCTCAACGAGCAGGTGACCAACTGCTTGTCGTCCGTCTTCGCGTTCAGGTCCACGGAACGGGTGGAAGTGGACCACGTCATGTCCCTGCTCGGGGTGGAGCCGTCGGAGGAGCACAAGGCCGTGCTGCGCTCGCTGGGCAACGGCGAATGCGTATTCCGCGATCTGGATGGCAGGGCGGGCCGGATCGGAGTAGACCTGATCTCCGAGGAACTTCTCCGCTGGCTCGACACGAACCCGACGCACGACAAACCCGGCGCCGCCGGGCATGATGATCATCAAGGGGGCGTGGGCAGGGCGCAGGAGGTACGGTCATGAAGATCCGGCTATCCCGACGACTGGCGCTCGTGCTCGCGCTCGTCAGCGCCGTTCTGGTGGTGCCGCTCGTGCTGGGCGCCACCACCACCCCGGCCGCCGCGGCTCCCTGCGACCTGTCGGGCCCGCTCTCGCCCGAGATGGTCGGCAGCGGCGTCGACGGCCTGATCCAGCCGCCGGCCACCGCGGGCCCCCCGCAGGCGGCGACCACCAACTACACGCAGTTCGGCATGAGCGGCCAGTTCTGGCACACCCACGATCTGACCTGCTCCGACTACGTGGCCGTGCTCGGCAACATGTGGGCCAACGGCATCTTCACCGCGGCCAAGGCGGTCGACCGGCTGACGATCACCACGTACCAGGCGGCGGCGACCGAAGGGCCGCTCCAGTCCATCAAGGACGTGGTCGACGACATCGTCACGAGCCTGTCCAACGCCATGTACTGGCCCTACCTCCGCCCGATCGTCATCCTCGGCGCCATCTGGCTGGCCTGGTACGGGCTGATCCGCAAGCGTGCCACCACGACCGCGGAAGGCGTCATCTGGATGGTGCTGGCGGTCACCGTGGCGGTCTGGTTCTTCAGCCGTCCCGGCGACTTCACCGGCCTGGGCAAGGTCGTCACGGACAAGACGGGCGAGGTGGTCAACTCCGCCTTCTCCGGCCTGCCCGGCGCGGGCGGCGCGTCCTGCCTGCCGCCGCCCGGCAACGCCAACCCGCAGGTCACGACCGGTGGGTACGCCCAGAGCGGCACGCCCGGCGTGGACCAGAACGCCGACGCGCTGTGGTCCACCCTGGTCTGCAAGCCGTGGCTGGTGGGCCTGTTCGGCACCTCCGACCCGCAGCAGCCGATCGTCCGCGACTGGGGCCGCAAGGTGCTGGAGATGCAGTCGGTCCCGGCGCCACAGGCCGGCCAGCCCGCCCCGGACGTGGGGGCCAGGCAGTCGGAGTACGCCTCGCTGGCCGACAAGCTCAGGAACGACCCTCGCTACGCCACCTTCTCCGGCCGTGACTGGTCGAACCGGCTCGGAGTGGCCGTCGGAGCGTTCATCGCGGCCATCGTCGCGGGGCTGCTCATCTTCCTCGTGGCGGTCTCGCTGCTGGTGCTGAAGGTGGGCTTCCTGCTGTTGCTCATCCTCGGGCCGATCTTCCTGCTGATCGGCGTGCATCCGGGCAGCGGGAGGATCGTCGCCATGCGCTGGGTGGAGATGCTCATCGGCACGCTGCTGCGGCAGGCCGTGCTGACGGTCGTGCTCAGCGTGCTCGTGTACGGGTACGCGCTGATCATCTCGACGGCCATGCCATGGGGCATGCAGGTGCTGTTCATGGCGTTGCTGACGATCGCGGTGTTCTTCTACCGGCGGCCGTTCCAGCACCTGTTCGCCTCGATGAGCGGCCACACGGTCACCACCCGCATGCTCGGCGAGGCCGCGAGTTCGTCCGTGCTCGAACGGTCGGCGGGCGCGCTGCCGCCGGTCGCCTCGGCCAGGATCGGCCGCTGGGGGCTGCGCAAGGCCGAGCCGCTCATCAGGGCGGCGGGCGCGGTCAACCCGGCGGGCGCGGCGGCCTCGGCGGCGGCCGGGCAGATGCGCGTGCGCGGCGAGGAAGGGGAGGGCGCCGCTTCCGGCACCCGGATCCCGGCCACGGCGGCGCCACTCGACACCGACCAGCAGGGTGGCAAGGCGGCCGGCCGGGCCACGCTCGAACCGCGCAGGGGCACCGCGCCCCCGCTCAACCTGAACGGCGCGCCGGCCCGCACCCGCGGCGGGGCGGCGGGCGGCCCCAGGATGGGCGCGGCCTCGCCGACGACGGGCGGCTCCGGCGGCTCGGGCGGTTCTGGCTCGGGCGGCGGCTCGGGCGGCGGCTCGGGCTCCGGCGGCGGCTGGTTCGGCGGGGCGTCCGGCGGCGGCTGGGCCCGGCGCGGCGGCTCCGCGGGCGGATCCGGGGGCGGATCCGGGGGCGGTTCGGCGGGCGGCTCGCGTAGCACGGGCGCGCGCACCTCGCGCTTCGGCGGCTCCGGTGGCTCCGCGAGCTCCGGCGGCTCGCGCGCGGGCGGGACACGCTCGCGCGGCGGCTCGGGCGGCGGCGGTCTGTTCGGCGGCGGCGGTTCGGGCGGCTCGGGTGGTTCGGGTGTTTCGGGTGGCGGTCTGTTCGGCGGAGGAGGCTCGCGCAGGTCCGGCGGCTCGAACGGGTCGAACGGCTCGCGTGGCGGCCTGTTCGGCGGTGGCGGGTCGGGCAACGGAGGGTCCAGGTCAGGCGGCGGCACCTCGCCCGGCCCCCGGATCTTCGGCTCGGACGAGCCGTCGTCCCGCGCCTCCGAGGCGCCCCCGCTCTGGCTGCGCAGCAGCCGCAACGGCGGCGGCTCCGGCGGTGACAGCCCCGACGTGCCCTTCTGGCTCAAGCCGAGCAACCCCGACAAGGACTGAAACATGGCACAGCCGGGTGACAGGCGAGGGGTGGCCTTCGCCGCCGTCGTCGTGGTCATCGCCGCGGTCGGCATCTACCTGACGATGTGGCCGGACTCGTCCGACCAGGCCACGCCGGAGCCGGAGGCGAGCATCGCCACCAGCTCCGCCGTGGCGTCGAGCACGCCGCTGGCGACCGCGAGCGCCGCGCCGTTCGACATCTACGCGTACCTGCCGATGCAGAAGGAGCAGCTCGCCGCGGCGGCGGACCTGGCCGAGCGGTTCACCGCCGCGTACGGCACCTTCCGCTACGACGAGGACCCGGCGGCGTACGCGGAGCGGCTGAAGGTGTACACGACGCCGGAGCTCGCCGGCACCCTGACCAGGACGGTCACCTCGGCCGGCTTCGTCGAGCAGAACCGCGTCGACCAGACCGTCTCCACCGCCACGGCCCGGCTGAAGGAGATCCGGCAGGTCGAGAAGTCCTCCGTCGTGTTCGTCATCACCGCGAGCCGGCAGGTCACCGCCAAGAGCGGCAACAGGCTGGCGCAGGAGGAGTACGCGGTCACGGTCAGCCAGCTCGGCGCCGACTGGCGCATCTACGACATCCTGCCGTCCACCGAAGGCCAGGAGGGTGACCAGTGAAGCTCTCCAGAGCACGGCTCGCCCTGATCATCGGCGCGGCGGGGCTGCTGCTCCTGGTCGCGGTCCTCATCTCGCCGCTGCTGCTGATGTCGATGCCGTCGTTCCTGGCCGACGGCGGCATCACCGTCGACTGCGAGGACACCGCCCAGGTGGAGGAGGTCTCCGACTCGGCCGCGTCCGACATCCCGGCCGAGTACCTGGAGCTCTACAAGGAGCACGGCAAGAAGATCGGCGTCCAGTGGAACATCCTGGCGGCCGTCGGCAAGCGCGAGACCGACCACGGCCGCTCCACCCTGCCGGGCGTCAGCAGCGGCACCAACGCCGCGGGCGCGGCCGGGCCGATGCAGTTCCTCATCTCCACGTGGGGCGGCAAGGCCAGGATCCCGACGTCGTCCGAGTTCAACGGGTACGCCTCCGACGGTGACGACGACGGCGTGGCCGACGTCTACAACCCGGCGGACGCCATCCTGGGGGCCGCCAAGATGCTCAAGCGCAACGGCGCGCCCGAGAACGTCCGGCAGGCGCTGTTCGTCTACAACCGGGCCTGGTGGTACGTCGACCAGGTCGAGGAGATCGCCAGGCAGTACGCCAAGTCCGGCGTGGTCAAGGTGCCGCCGCAGGCGTCGGAGGACTGCGACGACCCGCTGGTGGAGGCCGCGCCGAGCGACCTCGTGGCCAAGATCCTGCAGTACGCGCTGGCGCAGCGCGGCAAGCCGTACCTGTGGGGCGGCACGGGGCCCGACTCCTTCGACTGCTCGGGCGTCATCTACGCGGCCTACAAGGCGGCGGGGCTGACGATCCCGCGTACGACGTTCACGCAGTGGCCGTTCGGCGTGAAGGTGTTAGAGGGTGAGGAGCAGCCGGGGGACCTGGTGTTCTTCAACGCGGGGCCGGGCACCTCTCCCGACAACCCCGGCCACGTCGGGCTGGTCGTGTCGAAGGGCAAGATGCTGGAGGCCCGGTGCCGGTTGTGCGGGCCCATCAAGGTGACGAGCTACCAGGCGCGGAACAACCGCGTGGGCTTCACCCGTCCGTTGCAGAACCCCGACGTGGTCGAGCAGATCAAGAAGCTGCAGAATCCTTCTCTATGAACATTGTGGTCGTTGCCGCGGTGATCGTCCGCCCGGGTGGGCGGGTGCTGGCCGCCCAGCGTGCTGAGCCTGCCGCGCTGGCCGGTGGCTGGGAGTTCCCCGGGGGGAAGGTGGATCCGGGGGAGAGCGAGACCGCGGCGCTGGTGCGGGAGTGCCAGGAGGAGCTCGGCGTGGAGGTCGCCGTGGGCGAGCGCGTCGGCGGGGACTGGCCGCTGGCCGATGGGTACGTCATGCGTGTCTGGCTCTGCTCCCTGCTGTCGGGCCGCCCCGAGGCGAAGGAGCATCTGGCGCTGCGCTGGCTCGGGCCGGGGGAGTATTACGACGTCGAGTGGCTGGGAGCGGATCTGCCCATCATGAAGACCGTGGAGAATCTGCTCCTGCGTGATTAGGACATCCCTCTCTGTGACACAATGATTACTGTGCGTAATTTGTCGCGGCGGGGGAGTGGGGAGCGATGCGGAGGAGCTGGGTCGTCGCCGGTGTGCTGATCCTGGTGGCGGTGCCCTCCGTGCCCGTGGCGGCGGCTGGGGTGTCGCTGGTGCTGGAGCGGGTAGGCGGGGCCGACGGGGTCGGCAAGTGGGTCAGGACCGGGGACACGCAGCGGTTCCGGGTGCGGCTCAACGGGATGGGGCGGGGGGCCCGGGTCGCGGTGGCGGCCAGCCCTGTGGAGGCGCTGACGGAGGTGGCCTGCGAGCCGGCGCCGGGGCGGGCCTCGCGGTCCGGCCCCGAGGCGGGCGGCGCACCTGGGACAGCGGCCGTAACGGGTCCGCCGGCCGCGGCCTCTGGCACGCAGCCGGCGTCACGTGCCGGTACGGCTTCTCGCGTCGGTACGGCCTCCGTCATCGGCGCGGTTCCGAAGGTCACCGGGACGTCGCACGCCGGTGTGGCGGCGACGCTGACCATGCGGGCGCTGTCCGTGGTGGGCGGCGCGGGCGTGAAGGGGACGGCGCTGCCCGGGACCCGGGTGTGCGCGCTGGGGAAGGTCTCCGGCGAGCGGGCCGTGGACATCACGCTCAAGGCGCCGGCGGATACGGAGGAAGTGGTGCTGGCCGCCGTGGCCAGGGTGCGGGACGCCGAGAGCGGCGGGCTGACGACCATGAGCAGGACCGCCGCCGTCCGCGCGGGCGAGGTGATCACGGGCGACGCGGCGACGTTCGCGGGGCCCGCCCACCGCCTCCACCCGCAGCGGCCCGGCGCGGTGCGGCCGGATGGTACGGGGGCCCGGTCGGGCACCCCATCAGCCACGCCTGCACGTGCGCAGGCCACGCCCGCGCGCACCCGAGCCACGCCTGCACGTGCGCAAGCCACGCCCGCGCGCACCCGGGCCACGCCTGCACGCGCGCGGGCCGCGTCGCGGCGCGCGCGGGCTGCGACGGTGCCGCCGGCGGGCGGGTCGCTCGTCATCCCGAGCGCGATCCCCAGCGTGGTGCCGAGTGCGGTGCCGAGCGTGGCGCCGCAGGGCGTCACCTCGGGCGCGGTGGCGAGCGTGGCGCCGGCGCCTTCCGCCGGCGGCGCCGGCGGTGCTCCGCAGCCGCCCGCCAGTGGCGTTCCGCAGGCGTCCGCCCTGCCAACGCCCTCCAGCGGCGCCTGGCCGGCGCCCGCGGGCGGCGCCCCGCAGGCGTCGGCCGGTGCGTTCCCGCAGCCCTTGGCCACGGCGCCCGGAGCCATTCCCAGCCCGTCAGGGGCGATTGTCTCGTTCCAGCCGGAGGCCGCTGGAGGGGAGGCGCCGTTGCCGTGGGGAATGGCCATGTCCGCGAAGCCTGTTGAGCCTGTCCGATGGGTCAGTCCGATCGACGGCCCGAAGGCGTTGCCCATGGTTGTCGGGGGTATCGGACTACTGATGGCGGGCCTGTGGGCCGTTGTCACGGTGCAACGAGGCCGTAAACGGAGAAAGGTGTTGTAATTCCGTCTTTACTGTTACTTTTACCCGGCTAGTATTCCCTTGACCATGGTTCCGGGACCACGCGGAGGGCACCGGTGGCACGCACACGAGCGACAGCCGTGTCCGCAATCGTCCTGGCGCTCGGACTGACGGGCGCCGGTGCGACGCCGTTCATCGTGCAGAGCGCGAGCGCCTCGGTGGCGTTCGACCCGATCGTGGAGCCCTGCGATCCCGACGTGACGCTGTGCGGCGACATCACGCCCGAGACCACCATCACGGTCACCACCACGTTAGGCTCGCCGAGCCCGACGGGGCCGGAGGAGGCGCCGGAGACGACGGTCACCAAGACCGTCACCGCGACCCCCACCAAGACGTCCAAGTCGCCCACCCCGACCAAGACCACGTCCGCGCCCGCCCCCACGCCGACGCAGACGCCGACCACGCCGGCGCAGAACCCGCAGCCCCTGCCCACCCAGAGCGCCGAGGTGCCGCCGGTCATCCCGACCACGCCCACGCCCGAGCAGTCGGTGGAGATGCCGGCCATCGCGCCGACCGACACGCCCTCCAACACGCTGCCGAGCCAGACGCAGGCCGCCTCCACCGAGGAGGTGCCGCTGGAGCTGCGCAGGGCCGCGCCGGAGTTCGACCAGACCGACCTGACGCGCAAGCTGAGCATCCCGGCGCTGGTGCTGGTCCTGCTCGCGCTGTTCGCGGTCCTGATCTTCGAGGGCAGGCTGCGCAGGATGGCCCACGCGGCGGCCGTCCGGAAGGCGGGGCCCCCGCCGATGACCTCGCCGATGCCCGGCCCGGCCATGGGGCCGGAGATGCACCCCACCGGTGGTTACCCGGCGGGGCCCGGCTACGCCGCCGCCACGGGCGGCTTCCCCGCCCCTGCTCCGGCCTATCCGGGCGGCACGGCGTACGCGCCGATCATCAGCTTCGTGCCGGTGCAGACCTATCCGAGCGGCCCGCCCCAGTACGGCTACCAGGACCCGAACCACCCGTACCCGCCGCAGGGCTACATGCAGGAGCCGCCTGCCACGGAGCCCGAGCCCGTGGTGCTGCACCCCGACGAGTTCGACTCCTACAGCGAGCCGCCCAGGTCCCGCGAGCGCGACATGTTCGAGCCGCTGGTCCCGCCCGCGCCCGTGCCGGCGGACATCCCGCCGGGCGGCGCCGATCCGTACGAAGGCGGCGTCGAGCAGCCGCTCGGCCCGGCGTCGGCCGCCGAGGCGGGCGACTCGGTGCCGTGGGAGCAGGAGCAGCCGGGCTCGCTGTTCCAGCCCGCACGCGACTACGAGCCGCCGCCCTACCTGCCCCCCGACGAGGACGTGACGGCCGTGCAGCCGTTGCCGCAGCCTCCGGCGGCGGCCGGGTCCGAGCAGCGGCAGGAGCCGACCAAGGAGCTGCCGGACGCCACGCGCAAGCGGTTCGGCAGGAAGAAGAAGTAGCGACACGCGGAAGGCGGGGGCCGGAGAACCGGCCCCCGCCTTCCGCGTGCGGCTGCTGTTACCTGCGCCTGAAGATCTTGTTGCCCAGCCACACCAGCGGGTCGTACTTGCGATCCACCACGCGCTCCTTCATCGGGATCAGCGCGTTGTCAGTGATCTTGATGTGCTCGGGGCAGACCTCGGTGCAGCACTTGGTGATGTTGCAGTAGCCGAGCCCGTGCTCCTCCTGGGCCGCTTCCTGCCGGTCCGCCACGTCGTACGGGTGCATGTCCAGCTCGGCGATCCGCATGAGGAAGCGGGGACCGGAGAAGTTGGCCTTGTTCTCCTCGTGGTCGCGGATCACGTGGCAGACGTTGTTGCACATGAAGCACTCGATGCACTTGCGGAACTCCTGCGAGCGCTCGACGTCGATCTGCTTCATCCGGTACTCGCCCGGCTGGACCCCCTCCGGCGGCGTGAAGGAGGGCACCTCACGGGCCTTCTGGTAGTTGTACGAGACGTCGGTGACGAGGTCCTTGATGACGGGGAACGTCCGCATCGGCGTGACCGTGATGGTCTCGTCCTCCTCGAAGGTGGACATCCGGGTCATGCAGCCGAGCCGGGGCTTGCCGTTGATCTCCATGCTGCACGAGCCGCACTTGCCGGCCTTGCAGTTCCACCGCACGGCGAGGTCGGGGGCCTGCGTGGCCTGGAGGCGGTGGATGATGTCGAGGACGACCTCGCCCTCGTTCACCTCCACCGTGAAGTCCTCGAGCCTGCCCTCGCCGCCCTCACCGCGCCAGACCTTGAACTTTGCCTTGTAGCTCATGACTTCGCTATCCCGTCGAACTCGGCCATCTCTTCGTCGGTGAGGTACTTCTTCAGCTCGTCCCGGTCGAACAGGCTGATCAGGTCCTCGCGCATCGAGGGCTGCACCTTCTCCTCGACCTTCACGGCGTTGCCGTCCTGCGTGGAGCAGACGAGCAGCTTGCGGCGCCAGTCGGGGTTCATGCCGGGGAAGTCGTCGCGGGTGTGCCCGCCGCGGCTCTCCTCGCGCATGAGCGCGGCGCGGGCCACGCACTCCGACACCAGCACCATGTTGCGCAGGTCGATCGCCAGGTGCCAGCCGGGGTTGTAGATGCGCGAGCCGGCCGCGCCGACCATGCGCACGCGCTCCTTGAGCTTCTCCACGACGCCGAGGGCCTCGGTGATCTCCTCGGCCTTGCGGATGATGCCGACCAGGTCGTTCATGGTGCGCTGGAGCTCGTGGTGCACCTCGTACGGGTTCTCGCCGCTGCGGCCCAGCGGCGCCAGCGCCTCCTCCCTGGCGCTCTCCACCTGCTCGGGGAGCACCTTGGGCCGGGCCTTGAGCGAGTCCACGTACGAGGCCGCGCCCGCGCCCGCCCGGCGCCCGAACACCAGCAGGTCCGACAGCGAGTTGCCGCCCAGCCGGTTGGAGCCGTGCATGCCGCCGGAGACCTCGCCCGCCGCGAACAGCCCGGGCACGGCCGCCGCGCCGCTGTCGGCGTCCACCTCGACGCCGCCCATGATGTAGTGGCAGGTCGGGCCCACCTGCATGGGCTCGGCGGTGATGTCGACGTCGGCCAGCTCCTTGAACTGGTGGTGCATCGACGGCAGCCGCTTCTTGATCTCCTCGGCGGGCAGCCGGGTGGAGACGTCGAGGAACACGCCGCCCTGGGGCGAGCCGCGCCCGGCCTTCACCTCGGCGTTGATCGCGCGGGCCACCTCGTCACGCGGCAGCAGCTCCGGTGGGCGCCGGTTGTTGGCCTGGTCGGTGTACCAGCGGTCGCCCTCCTCCTCGGTGGTGGCGTACTTGTCCTTGAACACCTCGGGGATGTAGTCGAACATGAAGCGCTTGCCCTCGGAGTTGCGCAGCACGCCGCCGTCACCGCGGACGGACTCGGTGACGAGGATGCCGCGCACGGAGGGCGGCCAGACCATCCCGGTGGGGTGGAACTGGATGAACTCCATGTTGATCAGGTTCGCGCCGGCGAGCAGGGCCAGGGCGTGGCCGTCGCCGGTGTACTCCCAGGAGTTGGAGGTCACCACGTACGACTTGCCGATGCCGCCGGTGGCCAGCACCACGGCGGGGGCGTCGAAGAGCACGAAGTTGCCGGTCTCGCGCCAGTAGCCGAACGCGCCGGAGATCGCGTCGCCGTCCTTGAGCAGCCGGGTTACGGTGCACTCGGCGAAGACCTTGATGTAGGCCTCGTAGTCGCCGTGCGTCTCGTAGTCCTCCTGCTGGAGCGCGACGACGCGCTGCTGCAGGGTGCGGATGAGCTCCAGCCCGGTACGGTCGCCCACGTGTGCGAGCCGTGGGTACTCGTGCCCGCCGAAGTTCCGCTGGCTGATCTTGCCGTCCTTGGTGCGGTCGAACAGCGCGCCCCAGGCCTCCAGCTCCCACACCCGGTCGGGGGCCTCCTTGGCGTGCAGCTCGGCCATCCGCCAGTTGTTGAGGAACTTGCCGCCCCGCATGGTGTCACGGAAGTGCACCATCCAGTTGTCGTCGGGGTTGACGTTGCCCATCGCGGCGGCGGCGCCGCCCTCGGCCATGACCGTGTGCGCCTTGCCGAACAGCGACTTGCAGACGATCGCCGTCCGCTTGCCCTGCTGGCGGGCCTCGATGGCGGCTCGCAGCCCGGCGCCGCCCGCGCCGATGACGACGACGTCGTACTCGTGGCGCTCTGTGTTGTAGGTGTTTTCCACTGAAGCTGTCCTTACGCGTACGGGAAGGCGATGATGCCCTTGGCCACCAGGCGGACGTACAGGTCGGCGCCCATGACGGAGAACATCGAGGCCCACGCGAGGGGTTGGTGCTTGGCGTTGAGCTTGGAGACGAACGTCCAGGCCCGGTACCGCAGCGGGTGGCGGGAGAAGTGGTTGAGCCTGCCCGCCGTGATGTGCCGGCAGGAGTGGCACGACAGCGTGTAGGCGTTGATCAGGACGGCGTTGAGGACCAGGATCCAGGTGCCCAGCCCCAGCGGCTTGTGCACGAGCGCCAGGACGGCGTCGTAGGCCAGGACGAGGCCGATCACGATGGCCGCGTAGAAGAAGTACCGGTGGACGTTCTGGAGGATGAGCGGGAAGCGCCGCTCACCGGTGTACTTGCCGTGCGGCTCCTGCACCGCGCACGCCGGCGGGGACAACCAGAACGAGCGGTAGTAGGACTTGCGGTAGTAGTAGCAGGTCAGCCGGAAGCCGCCGGGCAGGCCGAGGATCAGCAGCCCGGGCGGAAGGGCGTACCAGTCGCCGAACGGCGCCCACCCGAACAGCCGCGCCCCTTCCGGGCACGACGTGGCCAGGCAGGGTGATGAGAAGGGGGCGATGTACGGATCGACGAAGTAGCTCGTATCGATGATCGCCCATACACCGTAGACCAGGAATGAGCTGAGCCCCAGGAATGTCAGGAGCGGGACCAGCCACCATCTGTCTGTGCGCAAGGTGCGCACCTTGACTTGCGCACGCTGCCGTCGGACCGGAGCGTCGGGCGTCGTCTGGGTCATCGCGGACCTCTCCACCTCCCGCGGACCCATCTGCGCAGGGGGTCCGTGGTTCGTTTCGCTGGGCGCGCTCACACGGCGGTCTCCCGCTCGGGCGCGCATTGGTGGGGGATACGTTACGACGACAGGATCGAAATTTGTGAGCGGGGTCACTCACTTTTTCGATGACTGACTGTGATTCCTGTCACGTACGCGCGTCAGACCGCTACCCCTGCGCCGGCAACTTCACCACAGTGACGAAAAAATCATCGATTTGCCGGACAACCCGGATAAATTGCTCAAAATCCACCGGCTTCGAGACATATGCGTTGGCGTGCAGCCGGTAACTGTGCAGGATGTCCTCCTCGGCCTCCGACGTCGTCAGGATCACCACCGGGATCGTACGGAGCAGGACGTCCGCCTTCACCTCCCGCAGCACCTCCATCCCGCTCATCCTCGGCAGGTTGAGGTCGAGCAGGATCAGGTCGGGCCGCGGCGCCTTGGCGAAGCCGTCGTCCTGGCGCAGGAACGCCATCGCCTGCTCGCCGTCGTTGACCACGTGGAGCCGGTTGCGCACCTTGTTGAGGTCGAAGGCCTCCCTGGTGAGCAGGATGTCCCCCTGGTCGTCCTCGACCAGGAGCACCTCGATCGGGCGCCATTCGTTCATCGTTCGCCTCCCGCGGGCATCGTCCAGCGGAACGTGGCGCCGTGCCCGTCGGAGTTCCCGTCCAGCCACAACTGCCCGCCGTGATACTCGACGATCTTCCGACACAGGGCCAGCCCGATGCCAGTCCCTGGATACACGTCGCGCGGGTGGAGGCGCTGGAAGATGAGGAAGATACGGTCGGCGTACTTCGCCTCGACCCCGATCCCGTTGTCGGAGCAGCTGAACTCCCACATCTCGCCGTCCCTCCTGGCCCCGATGTGCACGCGCGGCGGCTCCTCGGAGCGGAACTTGACGGCGTTCTCGATGAGGTTCTGGAAGAGCTGGGTGAGCTGCAGCTCGTTGCCGTTGAGGCGGGGCAGCTCGTCGCGGGTGACGGTGGCGCCGGCGTCATCCAGGGTGGCCGAGAGGTTGTCCAGCGCCCGGTCCAGCGCCGCGCCGGAGTCGATCTCCTTCTTCTCGCCGGTGACCCGGCCGACCCTGGAGAAGTCGAGCAGGTCGTTGATCAGCAGTTGCATGCGCTTGGCGCCGTCCACCGCGTAGTGGATGTACTGCCTGGCCCGCTCGTCGAGCTGCGGGCCGTAACGCTGCTCCAGCATCTGGGTGAAGCTGGCCACCTTGCGCAGCGGCTCCTGAAGGTCGTGACTGGCCACGTACGCGAACTGCTCCAGCTCCCCGTTCGACCTGCGCAGCTCCTCGGCCTGGTCGCTGGCCACCCGCCAGGCCGAGACGATGCGGGCGCGCATGGAGTCGATGTGGCTGGACAGCTCGGCCAGCTCCGCCGGCCGGTCGACGTGCAGGTCGTGGTCGAAGTCGCCGCCGGCGACCGTACGGACCTGCGCGGTGAGCTGGTCGATGGGCTTGAGCACCGCGTACCGCACCACGGCCGCCAGCCCGACGCCCAGCCCCAGCAACAGGCCGAACACCACGATGAGGGCCATGTTGAGCCGGTCGAGCTGGGCGGCCAGCTCGGGGGGCGGGTGCAGCGCCTCGGCCTGGGTGCTCATCGACATGACGATCACGACCCCGGCGGCGAACGTGACGCCCGCCAGCACCCCGATCAGCACGAACCAGCGGGCCACCGGCAGCCTGCCGAGCCCCGTCGGGGCCTTGGGCGGCGGCAGCGGGTGAATGCTCATTCTTCTCTCCTCCGCAGCATGACCACCGCAAGGTCGTCGCTCAGCGTGCCCACATGGGTGATGAGGCGGTCGAGGTCGATGGCGCCGTGCTCGCGTACGAGCTCGACCAGGCCGTCCACGCCCAGCAGGTGGCTGGGCTCGCCGACCGCGGCCTCGATCAGGCCGTCGGTGTAGAGCATCATCGACCACTCCCCGCCGAGTGGCACGTCCAGCACCGACCACGTCGCGTCGGGGAAGATCCCCAGCGGCGGGCCCGACGGCGTGCCCTGCACCACCTCGACGGCGCCGTCGCGCACCAGCACGGGCGGCGGGTGGCCGACCACCCGCATGCGGGCCGAGCACAGGTCGGGGCCGATCGTGGCCATGCACAGGGTGGTGAAGATCTCCGGGGCCTTGCGCTCGGCCCGCAGCAGCGTGTCGAGCGTACGCAGCAGCGTGTCGCCCGTCTGCCCGGCCAGCACCAGCGTGCGCCAGGCGATGCGCAGCGCCACCCCCAGCGCGGCCTCGTCCGGGCCGTGCCCGCACACGTCGCCGACCACGACGTGCACGGAGCCGTCGGGTGTCTGCACGGTGTCGAAGAAGTCGCCGGCCAGCGTGCCGCCGCTGCCCGGCAGGTAGCGGGTCACGTGCTCGATCGCCGCGGTACGCAGCAGCGGGTCCGGCAGCAGGGCGCCCTCCAGCCGGGCGTTCTCCTTGGCCGTCAGCTCCGCCTGGACGAGCTTGAGCTGGGCCAGGTCGGCGCGCTTGCGCTCCATCGCGTACCTGATGGAGCGGGCCAGCAGCCGCGCGTCCACGTCGCCCTTGACCAGGTAGTCCTGCGCGCCCGACTGCACGGCCGAGACGCCGACGTGCACGTCCCGCAGCCCGGTGAGCACGAGCACGGCCGTGTGCGGCGATGCCACCGCCAGGACCTCGTCGAGCGCCTCCAGGCGGCTGGCGTCGGGGAGCGACAGGTCCACGAGCACGCACTGGATCTGAGGGGTCAGCTTCGCCTTGGCCTCCCGCAGGCTCCGCGCCCGGAAGATCCTGGGCGGCGCCACGGCCTGCTTGAGCAGCTCCTCGACGAGGAAGGCGTCTCCGTCGTCGTCCTCGATGAGGAGCAGCGTCAGCGTTTCCGAGAGATTTGCCGTCAAAACGCCTTCTTCTGGGAGTGGGGCCTCTTGTTGCTCATTCTGCGATGAGCGCCACCCCTTGTGGAAGCGTGCCCTCGTGACCGGCCTCGACCACGAACGCCAGCAGGGTCTCCTTGAACGCCTGCGCGGCCCTGGTCGGCTCGACGTCCTTGCGGTGGGCCAGCGCGATCGTCCGGCTCAGCCCCGGCGGCGCCAGCGGCGTGCCCAGCAGCCCCGGCCGCCCGTCGAGCACCATCGACGGCACCACGGCCACCCCCAGCCCGGCCTCCACGAACCGCAGCACCGCGTCCATCTCCCCGCCCTGCACCGCGAACCTGGGCTCGAACCCCGCCTGCCGGCACGCCGCCAGCGTGGCCTCCCGCAGGTCGTAGCCGCGCCTGAACATCACCATCGGCCGGCCGCGCAGGTCCTCGATGTGCAGGTAGGGGCCCTTGATCTGCTCGTGGGAGGGCGAGACGACCACGAGGTTCTCGCGCAGGATCTCCTCGGTCACCAGCGCGGGGTCGTCGCTCTGCAGCGGCATGATGATCAACGACAGGTCGAGCTGCCCCCTGGCCAGCGCCCGGACGAGGTCGCGAGAGCCGCCCTCCTCCACCAGCAGCTCGATGCCCGGGTACGCGCGGTGGAAGCGGGCCAGCGCGTCGGCCAGCAGCCCCGCGCAGAGCGACGGCGTGGCGCCCAGCCGCACCCGGCCCCGGCGCAGCCCGGCGAGCTGGGCCACCTCCTGCCGGGCGGTGTCGGCGTCGGCCAGGATGCGGCGGGCCAGCGGCAGCAGCGCCTCGCCGGCGGCGGTCAGCGTGACGTTGCCGCGCGCCCGCGAGAACAGCCGCGCGCCGAGATCGTCCTCCAGCGCCTTGATCTGCTTGCTGAGCGACGGCTGGGCGACCCGCATGCGCTCGGCCGCCTGGGTGAAGTGCCGGGTCTCGGCCACCGCCACGAAGTACGCGAGCTGCTGGAACTGCATGTGATTTTCCTCGCACCGGCGCGGCGTAAGCGGCCTGTAAAAGCCGCGCCTACCCACATCATAGCCTCGGGCTATCGAAACCAAGCCCATCATGACTTGGACGGATCATCGCTGGATACCTAGCGTTCAACCGTGACTGCCACGATAGAGCGCGGCTCCGCCACCGCGCCTGTTAACACCCCTGCTTCCAAGAAGACTCCAACGCCGAAGAAGCCGGGCGGGTTCCTGAGCTCGTCCAACGGCAAGAAAGTCGTCATGGCCGTCACGGGCGCCGTGATGGTGAGCTTCCTCGTGCTCCACATGCTGGGCAACCTGAAGATCTTCTTCGGCCGCGAGTCCTTCAACGACTACGCCCACTGGCTGCGCACGCTGCTGGAGCCGTTCGCGCCGTACCGCACGGTCCTGACGATCCTGGAGATCGGCCTCGTGGTCGCGGTCGTGCTGCACATGTGGGCCGCGATCTCGCTGTCCCGCCGCGCGGGCAAGGCCAGGCCCGTCAAGTACGTGGCCAAGAAGTCGCAGGCGAACGGCTACGCCACGCACATCATGCGATGGGGCGGCGTGACCATCGTGCTCTTCGTGATCTGGCACCTGCTCGACCTGACCTTCGGCGTCGTCAACCCCAAGGGCTTCGACTCCGCCCCCGCCGACCGGATGATCTCCGGCTTCGACCCGTCCCGGTGGTGGGTCACGCTGATCTACTTCGTGGCCGTCGTCATGGTCGGCATGCACCTGCGCCACGGCATCTGGAGCGCCTTCCAGACGCTCGGCTGGGCCAACAAGGACCGCAACAAGGCGCTGCGCGCCACCGCCGGCCTGCTCTCCATCGTCCTGGTGATCGGCTTCCTGGTCCCGCCCCTCGCGATCACGTTCGGAGTTGTCAAGTGAAGTACACCGAAGGCCCCGAGATCAGGGACACCAAGGCGCCCGCCGGTCCCATCGAGGAGCGGTGGGAGAAGCGCAAGTTCAGCGCCAAGCTGGTCAACCCGGCCAACAAGCGCAAGCTCAACGTGATCGTCGTCGGCACCGGCCTGGCGGGTGGCTCGGCCGCGGCGACCCTGGGCGAGCTGGGCTACAACGTCAAGTCCTTCTGCTACCAGGACTCCCCGCGCCGCGCCCACTCCATCGCCGCCCAGGGCGGCATCAACGCCGCCAAGAACTACCGTGGCGACGGCGACTCCATCTACCGCCTGTTCTACGACACCGTGAAGGGCGGCGACTTCCGCGCCCGCGAGTCGAACGTCTACCGCCTCGCCCAGGTCTCCGTGAACATCATCGACCAGGCCGTGGCCCAGGGCGTGCCGTTCGCCCGCGAGTACGGCGGCCTGCTCGACACCCGCTCGTTCGGCGGCGCCCAGGTCTCCCGCACCTTCTACGCCCGCGGCCAGACGGGGCAGCAGCTCCTGCTCGGCGCGTACCAGGCGCTGGAGCGGCAGGTCGCGGCCGGGACCGTGGAGATGCACACCCGGCACGAGATGCTCGACCTGATCGTCTCCGACGGGCGGGCGCGCGGCGTCATCGTGCGCGACATGGTCACCGGCGAGATCGAGCGCCACCTGGCCGACGCCGTGGTGCTCGCCACCGGCGGCTACGGGAACGTGTTCTTCCTGTCCACGAACGCCAAGGGCTGCAACACCACCGCCATCTGGCGGGCGCACGAGCGCGGCGCGTACTTCGCCAACCCCTGCTACACGCAGATCCACCCGACCTGCATCCCGGTGTCGGGCGAGTACCAGTCCAAGCTGACGCTCATGTCGGAGTCGCTGCGCAACGACGGCCGCGTCTGGGTGCCGCTGCGCAAGAACGACGAGCGCGCCCCCGGCGACATCCCCGAGGACGAGCGCGACTACTACCTGGAGCGCATCTACCCGAGCTTCGGCAACCTGGTGCCGCGCGACATCGCCTCCCGCGCCGCCAAGAACGTCTGCGACGAGGGCCGCGGCGTCGGCCCCGGCGGCCTGGGCGTGTACCTGGACTTCCGCGACGCGATCAACCGCCTCGGCCGCGACGCGGTCGAGAAGAAGTACGGCAACCTCTTCGAGATGTACGAGCGCATCACCGGCGAGAACCCGTACGACGTGCCGATGCGCATCTACCCCGCCGTCCACTACACGATGGGCGGGCTGTGGGTGGACTACGACCTCCAGTCCACGATCCCCGGCCTGTTCGTCATCGGCGAGGCCAACTTCTCCGACCACGGCGCCAACCGCCTCGGCGCGTCCGCGCTGATGCAGGGCCTGGCCGACGGATATTTCGTGCTTCCCACCACCATCGGCGACTACCTCGCCAACGGCCCGTACGGGGACGTGGACGAGGAGGCCGTGGCCGAGGCCGAGATCAAGGTCCGCAACAAGATCGACCGGCTGCTCGCCGTCAACGGCACCCGCACGCCCGACTCCTTCCACCGCGAGCTCGGCAAGCTCATGTGGGACTACTGCGGCATGGAGCGCACCGAGGAGTCGCTGCGCAAGGCGCTGGAGCGCATCCCCGAGCTGCGCGAGGAGTTCTGGCAGAACGTCAAGGTGTCCGGCACCGCCGAGGAGCTGAACCAGGTGCTGGAGAAGGCCGGCCGGGTGGCCGACTTCTTCGACCTGGCCGAGCTCATGTGCCTGGACGCGCTGGTCCGTACGGAGTCCTGCGGCGGCCACTTCCGCGCCGAGTCCCAGGACGCCGACGGCGAGGCGCTGCGCGACGACGAGAACTTCGCGCACGTCTCGGCCTGGGAGCACTCCCCGGAGGGGCCGGTGCTGCACAAGGAAGCGCTCGAGTACGAGTACGTCAAGATGACCCAGCGGAGCTACAAGTGAACCTGACCCTGAAGGTCTGGCGTCAGAGCGGCCGGGACGACGCCGGCCGCATGGTGACGTACAAGGTGGAGGACGTCTCCCCGGACATGTCCTTCCTGGAGATGCTGGACGTCCTCAACGAGCGCCTCATCCTGGAGGGCGACGACCCGATCGCCTTCGACCACGACTGCCGCGAGGGCATCTGCGGCATGTGCGGCATGGTCATCAACGGCGTCGCCCACGGCGAGCAGCGCGCCACGACGACCTGCCAGCTCCACATGCGCCACTTCGAGGACGGCGCGGAGATCACCATCGAGCCGTGGCGCGCGGCCCCCTTCCCGGTCGTCAAGGACCTGGTGGTGGACCGCAGCGCGTTCGACCGCATCATCCAGGCGGGCGGCTTCGTCTCCGTCCCGGCCGGCTCCGCCCCGGACGCCCACAGCGTCCCGGTGCGCAAGGAGGACGCGGACTCCGCCTTCGACGCGGCGACCTGCATCGGCTGCGGCGCCTGCGTCGCGGCCTGCCCGAACGGCTCCGCCTCCCTCTTCACCGCCGCCAAGATCACCCACCTCAGCCTGCTCCCGCAGGGCCAGCCGGAGCGGCTGTCGCGCGCCAAGGCCATGGTGGACCAGATGGACGCCGAGGGGTTCGGCGGCTGCACGAACACGGGCGAGTGCACGGCGGTGTGCCCGAAGGGCATCCCGCTGGACACGATCGCCCAGATGAACAGCGACTACTTGAAGGCCAACGCCAAGTAGCAGGGAGCTGTGTGCAAGCGGCAGCAGAGGCCTCCTCCGGCGTACGGGTGCAGCTCGCAGCGACATCAGGTACACGAGACGCCTGGACCCTCTGGGCGGCCCTGCTCGATGGCGCGTTCGGTGACCCCCCATGCGGAGGAGCGGATCAGCCCTCGCCCATCCATGTCCTGGGCCACGGCTCACAGTGTGACAGAATGTGATTGTGCGACAACCCCCAGCGATGTCGTTCAATACCACCGGTCCGTGCGATCCGCGACGCCACTACATGTTGCCTCCCGCGCCACGGCTTCCCGAGGCGCGGGTGCTCATCGAGATGGATCGCTACTTCGTGCTGCACGCGCCCCGGCAGACCGGCAAGACGACCACACTGGACGCCCTGGCCTCCGAGCTGACCGCTGAGGGCGACATCGCCGCCCTGATGTTCTCCTGCGAGCGCGCCAAGTCGGCCGGCGACGACTACGCCGCCGCGGAGGAGATTCTGCTGGAATCCGGCTGCACGAGCCCCGGGTCAAACGGGTGATCGAACCGATCGTGGCCGGCACGGCGCCGAGCATGGACGCCACCATCGACGACGACGTCTCCTACGTCCACGATCTGGGCCTCATCCCGGACACCAGGAGGCTGGAGATCGCCAACCCGATCTATCGTGAGGTCCTGCTGCGGGTCCTCGGCGCTCGCACGGAGCGGCTCGTGACGGCCCATCCGCACAGCTTCGTGCTGCCGGACGGCCGCTTCGACCTGCCGCGCCTGCTGCAGGAGTTCGTCGTGTTCTGGCGCGAGCACGGCGAGGTGCTCATCCAGCAGGAGGGCTACCACGAGGCCGCCTGCCAGATCATCCTCATGGCCTTCCTGCACCGCCTGGTCAACGGCGGCGGCCAGCTCGACCGCGAGTACGCCGCCGGCACCAAACGCCTGGACGTCCTGGTCCGCTGGCCCTACCCCGGCCCGGACGGCAAGCGGCTGATGCAACGCGAGGCCATGGAGTTGAAGGTCTGGCGAGCCAACGCAGACGACCCGACATCCGAAGGCATGGCCCAGCTCGACCGCTACCTGGACCGGCTCACTCTGCCCACCGGCGTTCTGGTGATCTTCGACCGGCGCCCCGAGGCCCCGCCTTGGAAGGAACGCGGCGCCTTCGAGCAGGCGACCACGCCATCCGGACGCCAGGTCACCGTTCTACGGGTGTGAGACCCGTACGTCTCAGCGCCAGCCCCGGGGCCAGGTCATCAAGGTCCTGCACGGCCACGCCCTCTGAGCCGGCGAGCGCGCCCGGGCTCAGGCGGCCTCGGCGCTGAGGGCCTGAGCCACGGACCGGCGGGCCGCCAGGCGGGCGGGCAGGGCGGTGAGCGCCACCGTCACCAGGAGGGTCGCGAGTGCGGCGATGAACATCGTGGAGAACGGCGCGAGGACCGCGTTCCTGGCGCTGAAGGCGGAGAACACGCCGATGCCCAGGGGGACGCCGATGACGGTGCCGGGCAGGCAGGGCAGGAGCTGGGCGATGGATAACCCCGCGGAGACCTGTCCGGGGGTGGCGCCGAGCGCACGCGCGATGGCCATGCTCGTCCGGGCTTCCATGGCCGTGGTCCAGGTGAACGTGATGGTGTTCACCACGGCCAGCGCGATCAGCAGGGCGGAGACCGCGATCAGCAGGTGGCCGGCGTTCTCGTCCCGCAGGTTCGGCAGGGCGGAGGAGCCGTTCAGGCCGTAGCCTCTCGACGGCTGCGCGGAGAGGGACAGCAGGCCGGTGAGCGCGATCAGCGTGGTGGCGGTGGAGCACGCCTGCAACGCGGCCCGGCCCGGACGGCGGGCGGTCAGCCGCAGCCCGAGCAGGAACGGCGTGGGCAGCAGCGCGGACAGCGCGGCGAGCCAGGGGCGGCGCCGGGGCCGGTGGGCGGTGTCGGCCAGCGCGGTGACGGTCGCGGTGCGCAGGGCTCGCAGCGTGGGGCGAAGCGCCGACAGCACCGCCACCGCCACGGCCAGGAGCGTCGTCGCGGCGATGACGGGGCCGGACGGGCCGCCGATGTCGCCGATCCTGCTGGCAGTGGGGCTGGCGACGACGGGTACGGTCAGGCGCGCGATCACCAGCCCCAGCACGTCGGCCAGCAGCGCCACGGCCAGGTACTCCGTGAGCAGGACGGCGCCGATCAGACCGGGGGTGGCGCCGACGGCCTTGAGCAGCCCGGCCCGCCGGGTCTGCTGGACGGCGCGGCCCGCGGCCAGTGCCGCCACCCCGGTGACGGCAAGGAAGCTGAGCAGCCAGCTGCCGAGCACCAGGATGGGCTGGGTGCCCCTGAGGATGACGGTGTCCTGCTCGGCGTTGAGCTGCCAGGAATGGAAGTTGATTCTGACGTCGGAGTCGCGGTGGGCCTCGCGGAAGGCCTCGGTGGCGGCCGGGTCGCGCAGCTTGAGGTCCACGGCCGTCGTCACGGGGCGATCCTGGGACGACGCCAGCGTGCGGGCGTCCTGCCGGGTCATCCAGGCCAGGCCGGTGTAGTCGCTGGGGCCGCCGCCCGGGCCGATCTGGGCCGCCCAGGGGTAGATGGAGGTGGCCGCGGTGACGGCGATCCCGACGACAGGGTACGGTCGGCCGGCGATGGTGACCTGGTCGCCGACGCCGACGCCCAGCGCGGTGGCGAAGCCGCGTTCGAGAACGGCGCCGCCGGAGCGTACCCACTGGCCCGAGGTCACCAGCGGCCGGTTGAGCGCGCCGGGCTTCTCGGCGAAGCCGTGCACCACCACGGGGGACGTCACGGAGCCGCGCGTGGTGAGGTCGGCGTAGACGATGCGGTAGGGGCCGTGGTGGCCGGCCACTTCGGGAGCCTCCGCCAGCTCGGACAGGGCCGAGGTCACGGCGGGGCTCGTGTCGCCGGAGAGCGCCACCACGTCCGGACCGGCGGTGGCCGCGCGGGTCTGCTCGTACAGCGTCCGGCTCGCCCCGCTCAGGGACAGGCCCAGGGCCAGGGTGGCCGTGGCGATGGTCACCGCCAGCAGGAGCATCGCGGCCTGTGCCCGGTGCCGGCGTACGTCGGCGAGCACCAGGCGCACGACGAGCACGAGGGAGCCCATGCCGTTCAGCCCTCCAGCCCGATCAGCCCGCCGAGCCCGCGCGGGTGGGAGCCGGCCAGCCTGGTGTCGTCGACGAACATCCCGTCACGCATCGAGACCAGCCGATCCGACGTGGCCGCGACCCGCTCGTCGTGCGTGACGATGACCAGGGTCTGCCCTGCGGAACGCAGCTCCTCGAAGATCCTCAGCACGTCGAGGGTCGCCGCGCTGTCGAGGTTGCCGGTCGGCTCGTCGGCCAGGACCACCAGCGGCTGGTTGGCCAGCGCGCGGGCGATGGCGACTCGCTGGCGCTGCCCGCCGGACAGCTCGGAAGGCAGGTGCCGGGCGCGGCCGGCGAGCCCGACCCGTTCCAGCAGGACGCCCGCGCGCCGCCTGGCCTCCCGCAGCGAACGGCCGGCCAGCAGCGCGGGCAGCTCCACGTTCTCCGCCGCCGACAGCTCCTCCACCAGATGGAAGGCCTGGAAGACGAACCCCACGGACCGGCGCCGCATGCGCGCCAGAGCACGCTCGCCCAAGGTGTCGATGCGCTGCCCGGCCAGCCACACCTCCCCGCGGGTGGGCCGCTCCAGGCCGCCGAGCAGGTGCAGCAGGGTCGACTTCCCGCAGCCGCTCGGCCCCATCACCGCCAGCATCTGCCCCTCGGGGACCTCCAGGTCGACCTCGTCGACCGCCCGGACCCGGCTCTCCCCTTGACCGTGCTCCTTCACCAGGCCACGGACCCGGACCACGGCACTCGACTCGTTCACGCACCCTCAACTCTGTCGTCGGCCCGCAGGTCGTTGGCCCGCAGGTCGTCTGCCCGCGAGTCGTCAACCCGCGAGTCGTCAACCCGCGGGTCGTCGGCCCCGGACCAGGCTCGCTCGCAGGCTTCGAGCCAGCGCAGGTCCGCCTGCAGCCGCAGCACGACCCCCTCCAGCAGGAGCAGGGCCTTCGAGCCCGCCGGCTCGGCCAGGATCGCCTGCTGCACCTCGCGCAGGCGGCGCAGCAGCTCACGGCGCTGTGCCGCGACGAGCTCGACCGGGTCGGCGAGCCGGGCCGCGGCCGCCGCGACGAGCTTGAGATGGAACTCCGCCTGGTCCGGCTTGGGCCAGCCCACCTCGGTCAGCCACGCCGTAACGCGCTGCTGCCCGGCCGGCGTCAGCGCGTAGACCTTGCGGTCCGGCCGCTCGGGCAGGCCGTCAGCGCGCTCGCAGACGACCAGCCCGGCCTTCTCCAGCCGGGACAGGGTCACGTAGATCTGGCCGGGGTTCATCGACTCGCCCAGCGGGCCCAGGCTCTGGCGCAGCCGGGCGCGCAGGACGTACCCATGCGACGGCTCCTTGGCGAGCATCGCCAGCACTGCGTCTTGCACGGCATCCCCCTAACGGTTAGCTAAGAGCTAGCGGTTAGCCATGCGGGCTGTCAACTTGATGTACTGCCGGAGGTCGTAGCCCGTGGAGGATGAGGTGGGCCAGGTGCGCGGAGAGGTGAGGGCGTGCTGCGCGCACGGCCCATCCCACCGATGAGGGCTGGGAGCTGGAAGGCAACGCATCGAGGAGGCGGCCCGGCAGGGTGCCACGAAGCACCGGTTTCGATGGCCGCGCCCGGCGGGGCCGGGCCGGGGGTGCCACCCTCGGAGTGACACCCTGTTCGACCAGCGTCGATCTGGTCGGGACGACAGGATTTGAACCTGCGACCCCTTGACCCCCAGTCAAGTGCGCTACCAAGCTGCGCTACGTCCCGGTCATGTCGGCCGCCTACGGTGTAGAAGGACGTTCCGACCGGCCACCACCTTACAGGAGGAGCCGGACTCGTCGCGTACGCTCCCTGCGGCGCAGGCGCCCGACGAAGGGGATGGGAACGATGCAAGACCACGGTGAAGAAGTCGTCCTCTACTGGCGGCCGATGTGCACGTACTGCATGAAGCTACGCTTCAGCCTGCTCTTCACCCGCCTCCGCCACCGCAAGGTCAACATCTGGAAGGACCCTGACGCGGCCGCGTTCGTGCGCTCGGTGGCGAACGGGTTCGAGACCGTGCCGACCGTGACGGTGGCGGGCAGGCCGATGGTGAATCCCTCTCGGCGCGAGCTCCTGGACGCCGTCAAGACGTACGCGCCGCACCTCTTGAAGGGCGCCGGCGAGTAAGGCGGCCAGGGCCTGCTCCGTTCAGGTGACCCAGACGCCAGAGTCGTTGCCCGTGGAAGGATGCCCTGACAGATCGAACGGGGCCCTGGCCGCCGTCACCCGGCGTGACATTGCCGCTACAAATGCTAGTGCAGGATGCGGCGGACGTGCGGGCGCCCTGGTGAAGAAATCTCGGGTGAGGCGTAACAACGGGAGGGCTCGGACCACTTCCTGGTGTCAGAAGAACGACGCATCCCGAACGAAGGGGCTGGGCGGTGACGGATGATGCGCACCGGTTCACCGGCATGTACGACGAATGCCGGCAACGCGTGTGGGCCTACGTGGTCAGCCGCGCGGGCCGGCAGGTGGCGGACGAGGTGGTGAGCGAGACGTTCGCCATCGCCTGGCGGCGGCTGGACGACGTGCCCGAGCCGGCGCTGCCGTGGCTGCTCGGGGTCGCCAGGAACGTGCTGCGTGACAACGTGCGTGCGGAGCTGCGGCGGGAGGCGATGGCCGCCGAGCTGCGGGCCTGGACCGAGGGGGACGTGGCCGACCAGGTGACCGAGCGGATGGGGGTGCTGCGCGCGCTGGCCGCGTTGCAGGAGGACGATCGGGAGATCCTCGTCCTCGTCGCCTGGCACGGGCTGACGCCCAAGGAGGCCGCCAAGGTCATCGGCTGCTCGTCGGCGGCGTACCGCGTACGGCTGCACCGGGCGCGCAAGCGGCTCAAGCAGGCGATGGAAGCCGAGCCGGAAGGGCGCGTCCCCGAGCGGCCCAGGTCTCACGTACGGAACCTCAGCGAGGAGTGGTCATGAACCCCATCGACGAGCTTCGGGCCGCCAGGCCCGCGCACCTCGGCGACCGGCCGGTGGTGGATGAGCGGACGAGGGCCGTGGAGCTGGCCCGTGCCATGTCGCGGCCCAGGTCGGGGCCGGGGGAGAAGCGGCGGCGCAGGGCCGTCGTACGGCCCGCGTGGGGGTTGGGGCTGGCGGGGGCGGCGGCCGCCGCGGTGACGGCGGTGGCGGTGGTGATGTCGGGGAGCGGCGCGGCGCCCACGACGCCGCGCACGCCCGGCAGCGGGCAGGCGGCGGCGAGCGCGGGGACGAGCGCGGGGACGAGCGCGGGAACGGGCGGGACGAGCGCGCCGCGGGTGACGCTGTCGGCGCGGGACGTGCTGCTGGCCGCGGCCGAGAAGGCCGACCGGCAGGCCGAGGGCAGCGGCGACTGGTGGCGGAGCGTGACGGTGAACAGGCACCTGTACGCGGCCAAGAACGGCGGCTACCTGGTCATGGACCGGTCACACAGCGAGGGGTGGACACCCGAGGCCACCGGGGGCGACCAGTGGGCCCGCAGCCGGCAGCTCGGGGCCGAACCCGCCACCGAGGCGGATCGGCAGGCTTGGGAGCAGGCCGGGTCGCCGTCCGAGATCGAGGTCGTCGTCCCGGGGAAGGGCAGAGGGAAGGGCAAGTACGGGCCGATGACCCTGTCCACGTCCGCGGGGAAGGCCACGACCAGCCACACCCCGCTGGTGGACGGCGACAAGGTGTTCTGGCTCGGCAGGAACGTGACCATGAAGGAGCTGCGCGGGCTGCCGAGCGACCCGGGCGAGCTGAAGAAGTGGCTGATGGCCTCCTACGCGGGGCACGGGACCGAGTCCACCAGCGAGAAGATGTCGGGGGACGCGTGGCTGTTCAGGGTCAGCGTGGGGCTGATCATGGACATGCCCGTGACGCCGGAGGTGCGCGGGGCGGCGTTCCGCATGCTGGCCGAGCTCGACGACGTGAAGGTCACCGAGAACGTGACCGACGCCGAGGGGCGGCAGGGCACGGCCGTGTCGGTGGAGGAGCGCTACGAGGCGGGCGGGATCTCGGAGAACCGGCTGGTCTTCGACGAGGCGACCGGGCGGGCCCTGGCCAGCGAGTACGTGGTGGTGAAGCCGGGCGGGCTGCAAGCCGGCTTCGGGCCGGGCACTGTCTGGAGCTCCAACGCGCTGATCGAGGCAGGCTGGACGGACGACAAGCCCGCCTCCTGACGCCTCCCGGACCGCCGGCTCCCTACGAGGCCTGTCAGCCGCTCTGGCGGGCCTCGTCGTTGGCGTTCGTACGGATCTGCTGGATGCGCTGCTTGGTCAGCCCGAGCAGCTCGCCGATGTCGCCGTCGGACAGCCCCAGCTCGTGCATGTGCTTGACCCGCTTCTTCAGCGTCCGCGTGTAGTCCTCGGCGATCGCGGCCGCCTGGCGCTGGAGGGCGGCGAAGTCGTCGAGATCCTGCTCGGACAGGCCGGGCAGCGTGTAGTGGAAGACCGGCGACGGAGGCCGGTCCCGGTCGCCGAACAGGAACGGGAGCCCCTCGGCCACGTCCGCGTGCAGCTCCCTGAGCGTGCGCGCGGACATGCCGCCGGCCACGCCGTCCACCTGGGCCAGCCAGAGGTTGCCGGCCATGGTGACGTGGACGTCGACGCGGTCTGCGGTCATGGGTGCTCCAGTCAGTCCTTCAGCCAGCCCTCGCCGAACAGGTGTGCCAGCCCTCGTTCGAGGGAGTCCACCAGGTGCGGTGTCTCCCCGGGGTAGAGCGGGACGATCGCGCGGGCGGCGACCCGGCCCTCGGCGTCCCACAGCAGCAGGAACCGCTGCCGCCTGGTCGTCTCGGCCCAGTCGCAGCGCAGGCCGTGGTGGCGGGAGAGCCCGATGATCCGATCGCGGATGGCCGCGTAGTCGTCTCGTTCTACCACACGCGGCAGACTATATCCCTTGGCTACCAGCGACAATGGGTCTTGTCGGCATGATTTCGCCATGCGTGTTGGTTACTGGCCGCCCCAGGCTCGGACGAACGCGTCCACGGCGGCGACGGCCATCGTCCGCAGCTCCACGTCCTCCAGCTGGCGGGTGCCGAGCTGGGTGCGGGCCTCCAGCGGGCCGAGGAGCAGGGCCAGGAACTGCTCGGCCGCCAGGTCCGGATCCGCGGCCCGCAGGCGGCCGGCCAGGGCGAGGCGGGCCAGGCGGTCGGCGAGCGCCTGGTTGAGCCGGTCGGGGCCGCTTTCCCGGACGATGTCCAGGATGTCGGGGAAGTGGGTGACCTCCGAGTAGAGCAACCGGCGCAGCGCGCATGAGCGGCCGTCGGTGTGCAGGCGGAGCAGGGTGTGGGCGACCTCCTCCAGCGTGCCGCGCAGGTCGTCGCCGGTGGCCGCGAGCGGCTCCAGGGCGGCGATCCGCTGCTCCAGGATGCCGCGGGCGGCGGCCTCCAAGGCATGTCTGAACAGCGTCGCCTTGTCGGTCATGTGGTTGTAGACCGTCGGCTTGGCGACGCCGGCCTCGCGGGCGATCGACTGCACGCAGGCCTGCGCGTAACCCTCCCGGGCGAACACCGTGAACGCGCCCTCCAGGATCGCCTGCCGCTTGTCGATGCGGCCCCGCGTGGTGGTCATGTCCTCGATTGTACTCATGGGTTCAGCTTCATGGACGTAACGGTTGCATGCGGACGATTGAGGTAATTATGTTGAACCCATGAGTTCAAAACTGCGGTGGACGATCGCCGTGATCCTGCTCGGCGGGCTGCTGGGCATCCTCAACAGCACGATGGCCGCGGTCGCCACCGGCACCCTGGCCGCCGCCTTCGACACCTCGCTGAGCACGATCGGCTGGGCGTCCACCGGGTTCCTGCTGGCGGTGACGGCCACGATCCCGTTCACGACCTGGGCGGTCGACCGGTACGGAGGCAAGCGGCTGTGGGTGGCGGGGCTGGTGCTGTTCCTGGCGGGCTCGCTGGCCGCCGGCCTGGCCTGGAACGTGGGCAGCCTGATCGCGTTCCGGGTGGTGCAGGGCGTCGGGGCGGGGCTGCTCGATCCGCTCGTCCTGATCCTGCTGGCCAGGGCCGCGGGGCCGCGGCAGGCCGGGCGGGTGATGGGGCTGATGGGCGTGGTGCTGTCGCTCGGGCCGGTGCTCGGGCCGATCGCGGGCGGGGCGATACTCGGCGCGCTGACGTGGCGGGCGATGTTCCTGATCAGCGTGGCCGTCGGGGTCGTGGCGCTGGTGCTGGCGCTGCGCGTGATCCCCGCCGACGAGCCGGCGCCGTCCCGGGAGGCGGGCCCGTCGCGGCTGGACGTGGTGGGGCTGGCGCTGCTCGGTCCCGGGTTCGCCGCCGTGGTGCTCGCGCTGTCGCAGACGGCCGAGCAGGGGGCCTTCGGGGTGTGGCAGGTGCTGGCGCCGCTGGGCCTTGGGGTGGTGCTGCTGATCGGGTACGGAGCGCACGCCCGCCACCCCGGCCCGCTGATCGACCTGCGCCTGTTCCGCAGCCGGAGCTTCAGCGCCAGCGTCACGATCATGGGGCTCGGCGGCATGGGCCTGTTCGCCGGGCTGTTCGCGCTGCCCCTGTACTACCAGCAGGCCCACGGGCACGACGTGCTGGCGGCCGGGCTGCTCATGGCCCCGCTCGGGCTCGGCGGCTCCATCGCGATGCCGCTGGCCGGGCGGCTGTCGGACCGGCTCGGCGCGCGCGGGCTGGCCGCCGGCGGCGGGGTGGTGGCCGTGGCGAGCGTGCTCGCGCTCACCCGTATCGGCCCCGACACGCCGGAGGTGTGGCCGGCGCTGGCGGCGTTCACGTTCGGGCTGGGCAGCGGGTGCTTCAGCGCCCCGACGATGGGCTCGCTCTACCGGACGCTGCCCGGCCCCATGGTGGCGCAGGGCAGCTCGGTGCTCTACATGCTCAACCAGCTCGGCGCCGCGCTCGGCGTCGCCCTGGTGACGCTCGTCGTCCAGACCGCCGACAGCACGATCGCGGGGTTGCGCGGCGTCTTCTGGCTGGCCGTGGGCTCCAACCTGGTCGTCCTGGCCCTCATCCCGTTCCTGCCCGGCAAGGTCCGCGCGCCGGAGCCCGTACGAGAAGGAGCGCACGCGTGAAGACCCTGGTGATCACCGGCGGGACCGACGGGATGGGCAGGGCGCTCGCCCGCACGTACCTGGAGCGCGGCGACACGGTCGCCGTCGTGGGCAGGGACGCGGCCAAGGCAGTGCCCGGAGCGGTGTTCATCCAGGCGGACCTGAGCCTGGTCAGCGAGAACCGGCGGGTGATCGAGGAGGTCAACGCCAGGTTCCCGGCCGTGGACGCGCTGGTGCTGTGCGCGCGGTACTTCCGTACGCACCGGTTCGTGACGCGGGAGGGGCTGGAGGGCACGTTCGCGCTGGACTACCTGAGCCGCTTCCTGCTCAGCCACGGCCTCACCGCCCCCCGGATGATCGTGAACGTCTCGGGGCCCGGGCAGCCGGACGGGCGCATCCACTGGGACGACCTGATGCTGGAGCGCTCGTACGACGGCGTGACGGCGCAGTTCCAGGCGGGGAAGGCGAACGACCTGCTGGGTGTCGCGTTCGCCGCGCGGCACGGGGCGCGTACCCGGTATGTCTTGATCCATCCGGGCGGGGTCTCGACGAGCGTCGCCGGCGAGTACGACGCCGCGACCGCCGCGCACGTGGAGGCGCTCAAACGGCACGGCCTCCCGGTCGAGGAGGGCATCAAGCCCATCGTGGCCCGCATCGACGACCCGCCGGCCGCGCCGCTGACCGCCTTCATGCGCCACCGCCCGATCGGCCTGGACCTGCCGTCCTTCGATCCGGGGGCGGCGGAGCGGCTGCACGCGCGGACCCTGGAGCTGATCGATCCGGAAGGCGGTCGGGAGAAGCCGGAGACCGAGCAGTACGGCAACTGACGCTAAATCGGTTGCGGGGGTATGAGAAGTCTGGCCAGATAGATCGCGTTCGGAGTGTGACCGGGAGGAGGCGATACGGGATGGCGTACAACGAGGTGACGGGAACGCGGCGTCCGCTGCGGATGTGGGCGGAGCCGGAGACGGTCGAGCCGCAGGCGATGCAGCAGCTTCGCAACGTGGCGAACCTCGAGTGGGTTCACGGTGTCGCCGTCATGCCGGACGTGCACCACGGCAAGGGCGCGACGGTGGGCTCGGTCATCGCGATGCGGGACGCTGTCTCGCCTGCGGCCGTCGGCGTGGACATCGGGTGCGGTATGACGGCCGTGAAGACGTCGTACCAGGCTGCTCGGCTGCCCGACAACCTGGCCTACCTGCGCGGGAAGCTCGAGCAGGCGGTCCCGGTCGGGTTCGGGCACCACAAGCGGCCGGTCGACCCGGGCCAGGTGCACGGGATGAAGCCGGCCGGGTGGGCGGAGTTCTGGAAGGGCTTCGACGACCTGGCGCCGGCCGTGAAGGCGCGGCGCGAGCGGGCCGAGGTGCAGATGGGCACGCTCGGCGGCGGCAACCACTTCCTCGAGGTGTGCGCGGACGACGAGGGCTGGGTCTGGGTCGTGCTGCACTCCGGGTCGCGCAACATCGGCAAGGAGCTGGCGGAGCACCACATCGGGGTGGCTCGCGGGCTGTCGCACAACCAGGGGCTGGTCGACCGGGACCTGGCGGTCTTCCTCGGCCGCACGCCGGAGATGGACGCCTACCGGCGCGACCTGTTCTGGGCGCAGGACTACGCGCGGCGCAACCGGGCGCTGATGATGGGGCTGGTGTGCGACGTGCTGCGGCGGCACCTGCCGGACATCGCGTTCGACCAGCCGATCTCCTGCCACCACAACTACGTGGCGGAGGAACGGTACGACGGGGTGGACGTGCTCGTCACCAGGAAGGGCGCGATCCGGGCCGGTTCCGGGGAGCTGGGGATCATCCCGGGCTCGATGGCCACCGGGACGTACATCGTCAAGGGCCTGGGCAACGCGGCGGCGTTCAACTCGGCCTCGCACGGGGCGGGGCGGAAGATGAGCCGTACCAAGGCGAAGAAGACGTTCACCGTCAGGGACCTGGAGGAGCAGACGGCGGGGGTGGAGTGCCGTAAGGACTCCGGGGTGCTCGACGAGATTCCGGGTGCGTACAAGGATCTGGAGTCCGTGATGGCGGCGCAGACGGATCTGGTGCAGGTGGTCGCGCACCTGCGGCAGCTCATCTGCATCAAGGGCTGAGCGGCGGCCGGCCGAGCGGATCGACGCTCGCCGGCCCCGTCCGAGGTCGTGCGGGGGCCGCGATCAGACCATGTACTGGTCGTGGCGGCGGTAGAGGTCGGTCCACTCCTCCTCACTGAGTTGCCGCCCGCTGCCCACGATGTCGGCCAGCTCCTCGAAGTAGCCCTCGCGAGGAGCACCGGGGGCGAACAGCACCAGCATCGTGGCCGGTCCGTGCGAGTTGCGGAAGGCGTGGATCCCGCCCGGGGGGACGTGGAAGAAGTCGCCGGGGGAGTGGTCGGTCCAGGCTTCGCCGTCGTACAGGCTCACCGTTCCGTTCAGGATGAAGAAGGACTCGGAGAAGGTCCTGTGGAAGTGCGCTCCTCCGCCTGACGGCGCGGCGCCCATCTCCCAGCGGTAGAGCCCGTAGTGGCCGCCGGTGTTCGCGCCGGTGGCCAGATAGTGCACTCTCGTACGCTCGCCGATCAGCAGGTCAGGTGCGGCGTCCGCAAGGTGGAACCTGCCGGTGGTCTCGCCCTTGTCGCCCAGGTAGAGCGCGGCCGGATATGACATTCGTCCTCCTCGTCGGTGCGGTGCCGGCCCAGCCTCGCACACGCGTGGGACGCCGCTGCGACCCAGCCGCCCGGAGGCGGCGGGCGGCGCGAACCGGCAGGTCCGCTCCAGCGGCACCTTTTCCCTGCACGAGTCGTCGCCTGCCATCGCCAGGTGACATCCCGATGGCGCGGATCGCTGAGAGAGCGCTCCCCGAGAAGGGAGGGTGCGGGGCGGGCGGACAGTCAAGGTGAGAGTGGGTCGAGGTTGCTCGGGGTGCCAGGCGGGCACTCGGATGGCCGGAGTGCGGAACTCTGATACTTGCTGGTAGCAGGGCAGAAAAGGCTTCCGACGCGGGGTGGGGGCGTGCTCTGCAGCGGGTCACGGAGGTTTCTGGAAAGTTAACTCACACCTTGACAGAAGTCGGCTGCGCGAGCACTCTCCTTCTCAGGGAGCGCTCCCTCGAATCGAACCCCCAGTTTGACGGAGACGTTGTGACCCCACTCTTACGCCGTCTCGCGGCGTCCGTCGCCCTCGTCGTCACCGTGTCGCTGCTGTCGGTGCCGCCCGCCCACGCCGCCGACCCGCTGCTGTCCCAGGGCAAGCCCGTCACCGCCTCCTCCACCGAGAGCGCCGCCGCCTTCCCCGCCTCCGCCGCCGTGGACGGCAACCCCGCCACCCGCTGGTCCAGCGCGTTCTCCGACCCGCAGTGGATTCAGGTGGACCTCGGCGCGACCGCCACCGTCAGCCAGGTCGAGCTGAGCTGGGAGGCCGCGCACGCCACCGCCTTCCAGGTGCAGGTGTCCACCGACGGCGCCACCTGGAGCAACCTCTACTCCACCGCCGCCGGCACCGGCGGGAACCAGACCCTGTCCGTGTCCGGCAGCGGCCGGTACGTCCGCGTCCACGGCACCCAGCGCGCCACCCAGTGGGGCTACAGCCTCTGGGAGTTCAAGGTGTACGGGACCGGGGGCGGCGGCTCCGGCGGCGAGCGGCTGCTGTCGTACAACAAGCCCGGCGTCGCCTCCAGCTCGCAGCACGACGGGAACTGCTGGGAGTGCACCCCGGCCAGGGCGTTCGACCTCGACCCCGCCAGCCGGTGGGCCACGGCGGCCTGGTCGGACCCGGGCTGGATCCACGTGGACCTGGGCGCGACCGCCCGGATCAGCAAGGTCGTGCTGCAGTGGGACCCCGCCTACGCCAGGTCGTTCCAGATCCAGACCTCCCCTGACGCGAGCACCTGGACCACGATCTACAGCACGACCACCGGCACCGGCTTCAAGCAGACGCTGAACGTCAGCGGCACCGGCCGCTACGTCCGCATGTACGGCACCCAGCGGGCCGGCGCCTACGGCTACAGCCTGTGGGAGTTCCAGGTGTACGGCACCGGTGGCGCCCCCACCGACCCGCCCGCCCCGCCCCAGGACCCCGCCGACCCGCCCGCCCTGGTGTGGAGCGACGAGTTCAACGGCGCCGCCGGCACCAAGCCCGACGCCGCCAAGTGGCGGGCCGATCCCGGCACCGGCCCGAACAACGAACTGGAGTACTACACCGACCACGACAACGCCTCCATGGACGGCCAGGGGCACCTGGTCCTGGAGGCCCGCAAGCAGGCCACGCCGGGCTCCACCTGCCCGGCCGACCCGCTCACCGGCAGCACCACCTGCCAGTACACCTCCGCCCGGATGAACACCGGGACGAAGTTCCACTTCACCTACGGCCGCGTCGAGGCCCGGATCAAGGTGCCCAAGGGCAACGGCCTCTGGCCGGCGTTCTGGATGATGGGGGCCGACTTCCTGACCGGGCGGCCGTGGCCGTACAACGGCGAGATCGACATCATGGAGGTGCTCGGCAAGGACGTGAAGACGTCCTACTCGACCGTGCACGCGCCCGCGTACAACGGGGGTGGCGGGGTCGGGTCGCCGTACACGCTGCCGGACGGCGCCGACTACTCCGGCGACTTCCACGTCTGGGCCGCCCACTGGGACAGCAAGGGCATCGTCTACACGCTCGACGGACGGACGGTGTTCACGATCAGCAAGGACCAGGTGGAGCAGACGCGCGGCCCCTGGATCTTCGACCACCCCTTCTACATCATCCTCAACCTCGCCGTGGGCGGCGACTGGCCGGGGCCGCCGAACGCCGCCACGCCCTTCCCGTCACGGATGTTCGTCGACTACGTGCGGGTCTACCGGTGACCCGCGTCAAGGGAGCCGCCATGCGGATCTTAGCCCTGTTGTCACTGCTGCTCGGCACGTTCGTGGTGGCCGCCCCGCCGCCTGCCGTGGCAGAGCCCGTACGGGTGGCGGAGTTCCTCGCCGACTGCCCGTTCAGCCACCGGCTGCCCGACGACCCGATCGTCTTCCCCGGCCTGCCGGGCGCCTCGCACATGCACAGCTTCTTCGGCAGCCGTGTCACCAACGCCCACACCCAGCTCTCCGACCTGCAGAACGGCGCCACCAACTGCAACCCGGCCGTGGACACGTCGTCGTACTGGGTGCCGACCCTCTACCGGGACGGCGTCCCGGTGGAGCCGGCCATCGTCACGTTCTACTACCTCGGGGAAGGAGTTCGGGACGACATCATCGCCAGGATCCAGCCGCTGCCGCTGGGGTTGCGGATCGTGGCGGGCAACGCCAAGGCGACCGGGCCCGACAGCACGACCATCTCCCGGTGGTCGTGCCTGCACGCCGGGCACGTGGGGGCCTCCAAGGACTTCGTGAACTGCCCGTCGGGCACCATGCTGGAGTCGTACCTGGACTTCCCGCAGTGCTGGAACGGGCGGGACCTGGACTCCGCCGACCACAAGAGCCACATGGCCTACCCGGTGGCGGGGGCGTGCCCGAGCACGCATCCGGTGCCGGTGCCGAAGCTGCGGCAGGTGATCCGGTACCCGGTGAGCGGGGATCCGTCCCGATTCCGGCTGTCGTCGGGCGGCGGGTTCACGATGCACGGCGACTTCTTCAACGCGTGGCCGGTGGCCGAGATGGAGCGGCGGGTGCGTGACTGCATCCGGCCGATCATCAAGTGCGGCGCCGACGGGCGTCCTTCGTAGGTGCCGAGCACGTCCGGGGCGGGTGCGTGCCCGCCCCGGGCCTGTCTCGTTCCCGGGCGGGTGTCCCGCTCGGAGTCGTTCGCTCAGGAGGGCGGTCGTGGCGGTGTCGCGGCGGTTGGTGTGCTCGGTGTTGCTGGTGGCTGTGTCGGTGGGGTGCTCACCTGCTGAACGGGACGTTGTCCCCGTTCCTGCAGGCGCCACGACGCGGCCCGGCGTCCCCGCTCCCGGAGACGTCACGGCGTCCGGCGGGGTCCCTGCTCCGGAATTCACCACCACCGACGTGGCGTGGTTGCAGCTCACCGATGCCCTGCACGCGCGGGCCCTGCCCCTGCTGGAGCTGGCACCGCAGCGTGCGGCCAGCCGATCGCTGGCCGGCCTGGCCGTACGGCTCGGCAAGGCGCACGAGGCGGGACGCGGCCGGTTGCGGGCCCTGCTCGCCGAGGCCGGGGTCACCGGTGAGAACCCGCACACCCGGCACGACATGCCCGGCATGCCCACGGCGGAGGAGCTGAAGACCCTGGCGGGGCTGCGTGGTAAGGCCTTCGACCGGCGTTTCGCCGCGTTGCTGCGAGCGCATCTGAGGCAGCTCGTGCTGGTCGCGAACGGCGAGCGGGACTCGGGCGGTGCGGCGGCGGCGCGGGAGCTGGCGGAGAGGATGGCGCGCGAGCACAAGGATGATCTCGCCGAGCTGGATCGGGCCGTCGCCGCGTAGGTTGAGGGCATGGAGATCGGGGAGCTGGTGGGTGCGGGGCGGAGCGCCGACGTGTACGCCCTCGGTGACGGGCGGGTGCTGCGCCGTTACCGGGTCGACGCCGACGCCGGCCGTGAGCTGGAGATCATGGCGCATGTGGCCGCGCACGGGTTTCCCGTTCCTGAGGTCTTTCCCGGCGAGAGCAGCGCCACCGACCTGGTGATGGGACGGGTGTCCGGGCCGACGATGCTGCAGGCCCTGCTGGACGGGAAGATCGGGATCGAGGAGGCGGGCCGGACCCTCGCCTGGCTGCTGCGACGGCTGCACCGGATCCCGGCCCGGGTGTCCCGCGATCCCCGCGACCGGATCCTGCACCTGGACCTGCATCCCGACAACGTGATGCTGACGCCGGACGGGCCCGTGGTGATCGACTGGTGCAACGCCGGGGACGGGCGGCCCGCGCTGGACTGTGCCCTGTCGGCAGTGATCCTCGCCCAGGCGGCCGTGGACGGTGAGAGCGAGCTGGCGCCGGCGGCGCGGGCGGCGGTCGCCGTCCTGGTCGGGGAGCTGGGCGAGGACCTGGACGCGGGCGGCCCGCTCGACGACGCCAAGGCCCGGCGCGCCGCCGACCGGGGGCTCACCACGCACGAGGTGAGCCTGCTGGACGAGGCGGTGGCGCTGATCAGACGGCTGGCTGCCCCTGGGGTCAGGTGAGCCGTCGCGCCGGCGGCGCCCATGAACCCACGGGTGGTGGCGGCACCGGTGCCCTCAGGTGTCAGCGCCAGGCGCCCTTGGCGGCCGCTTCCCCGGCGAAGGTCTCGAAGGACTTCGGAGGGCGGCCCGTCACCTCGCTCACCGTGTCGGCGACAGGCTGGTCGCCGAGGGCGCGTAGGGAGCCGAACGCCTTGGCCGCGTGGATCGACTCGCCGGAGAAGCCGTTGGCCGCGATGTAGTCCTCGTCGCCGCCCAGGTAGCGCACCTCGCGGCCGATGGCCCGGCCGATGATCTCCACGGCCTCCCCGAACGCCAGCGAGCCGGGCCCCGTGAGGTCGTAGGCGCGCCCCGCGTGACCGTTCCGCGTGAGGGCCGCGGCGGCGACGGCGGCGATGTCGTCGGCGTCGACGAAGGCCTGGCGCACGTCGCCGAGCGGGATCAGGACCTCTCCCGCCATGATCGCGGGCCGGAAGAAGCCCTCGTCGAAGTTCTGGTTGAACCAGCTCGGCCGAAGGATCGTCCACTCGGCGCCGCTGCCGCGCACCGTGCGCTCGGCCGCCAGCAGGCGCTCGTCGCCCATGGCCTCGATGGCGCCGCTCGACAGCAGCACGATGCGCTCGACGCCCCGCTCCACCGCCAGTGACACGAACGCGGGATCGACCGGGACGCCGTCGGGCGCCATCAGGTAGAGGGCCGACGCGCCCGACAGGGCCGGCTCCCACGTGCCGGGCTCGGACCAGTCGAACGTGGCCTGGCCGCTCCTGGAAGCGCCCCGTACGGTGTGGCCGGCGGCGCGCAGCTGCTCCGCGACACGACGGCCCGTGGAGCCAGTGGCACCGAGGACGAGGATCATCACATCGCCTGTCATGCCCCCAGGCAAGCAAAGGGCACCGACAGAACGCGTCAATGGCGCCCCGGGGCTCAGAAGAAGCGGGCGCTCTGGACGTACTCCATGGCCTTGACGAACGCCGGGTCGCTCATGCGGCGGGCCATCTCCTCCTCCGAGACGTCCTCGACCCGGGTCTGGATCCACCACAGGTTGCCGAACGGGTCGCGCACGCGGCCCACCCGGTCGCCCCAGTACAGGTGGGTGACGTCCGTGATCGACGTGCCGCCCGCCTCGACGGCGCGGCGGTGGGTGGCGTCGGCGTCGGGGACGTACAGGCGCAGGAAGGCGGGGGTGGCCGGCCAGCCGGGCGCGGAGTCGAAGAGCATCACGATCGCGTCCCCGATCCGCACCTCGGCGTGTCCGATGCGGCCCTTCTCGTCCGTCACGCGGCCCAGCTCGACGGCGTCGAACGCGGTCTCGAGGTAGCGGATGACGCCGGCCGTGTCGGCGTTGATGATCCACGGCGTGACGGTGGTGTAGCCCTCGGGAATCGACACGGTTCCTCCAAGAAGAAGTGCGGATGCGTGCCACCGACGGTAGGACGCGAATAGGTCAGGACTTGTCCCACTTGTCGGGCATTGTGGAATTCATGAGCGAGTCCCGCCTCCTGGCCCTGTTGTCGCTGCTCCAGACCCCGCGCGAGTGGCCGGGCAGCGAGCTGTCGGAGCGGCTGGGCGTCAGCCGCCGCACCGTCAGGCGTGACGTGGAGCGGCTGCGCGACCTCGGCTACCCGGTCGAGGCCACCATGGGGGCCGCGGGCGGGTACCGGCTGGTCGCGGGCGCTGCCATGCCTCCGCTGCTGCTGGACGACGAGGAGGCGGTGGCCATCACCGTGGGCCTGTCCACGGCCGCCCGGCATCCGGTACAGGGCATCGAGGAGGCGTCGGTGCGGGCCCTGGCGAAGCTGGAACAGGTCCTGCCCGCGCGGCTGCGTCATCGGGTCAGGTCCCTGGGCGGCGCCACCGTGCCCATGCCCGCGCTCGACGGGCCGCAGGTGGATCCCGGCAGGCTGACCGCCCTGGCGGTGGCCGTGACGGGCAAGGAGCGGGTGCGGTTCACCTATCGGACGAACGACGGCGCCACGAGCAGGCGGCTGGTGGATCCGCATCGGCTGGTGGCGGCCGGGCGGCGCTGGTACCTCCTGGGCCACGACCTCGACCGCGACGACTGGCGAATCTTCCGCATCGATCGCATCGACGAGCTGCACCCCACGGGAGGCAGGATCACTCCGCGCGAGCCGCCGGCCGGCGACGCCGCCGCCTACGTGGCGGACAAGCTGTACTCGTCGGCGCCCACCTACGAGGCCGTCGTCACGGTGCACGCACCCGCGACGGAGCCGCTCAGGAGCCTGGGCGAGGTCACCCCGATCGGGGCGGGGCTCTGCCGCCTGCGCATGCACGCCGACACCCTCGACTGGCTGGCCTTCCGGCTGACGACGCTGGACTGCGAGTTCGAGGTGCACGAACCGGCCGAGCTCACCGCGCACCTGCGCCGGCTGGCCGCCCGGCTCACCCGTGCCGCTGGAGGCCGCTAGCCGAAGGCGTCCCGCAGCCCGCCGATCGGGAGCGTGCGTCCATGCCCTGATGGCGGGCCGGGGCGGTTACTCCGTCCAGGCCGCCGTGGCGTCGATGCGTTCGCGCCACAGCTTCTCCCCGCCCCCGCCCGGCTCCCACCGGGTGCAGAAGTCGAGCAGGCCGCGGCAGCGCTCGATCATGAACGCGTGCCGTTCGGCCCAGGACGGGACGGGGTCGCCGTACGCGGTGAAGAAGTGCGACAGCAGCGGTACGTGCTCGGGATGGTGGCTGCGCACGATCCACTCCACCCAGGCCAGGTCCTCCACCGGCCGCCCCGGGTGGGCCCACTCCCAGTCGAGGATCGCGGCGGTCTCGAACGTGTCGGGGTGGAACAGCATGTTCTGCGGCCCGTAGTCGCCGTGCACGATGCCGAGCCGGTGGATGCGCGCCAGCATCCGCCCGCACTCGGTGAACACCTCCACCGCCCGGCCGTCGTCGAGGAGGTCCTGGCCGTGGGAGCCGTCGACGAAGCGGGTGGTCAGGCTCGTGGCGGTGACCTGATGGACCCGGGGGACCGGGAGGCGGCCACGCAGGCGCCGCAGGTATCTGCTCTCCGTGCTCAGCCTGAACGCCGCCTCGGGCCCCTCGTAGCACTTCACGACCAGGGCGCCGTCGCCGAACGTGCTGTTGGTGTACCCGTGCTTCACAAGGGACGATTCTGACGCATCCGCACCCCTGCCGCGTGCCTCGGCACGCCATCCGCGCGGCTCCGATACACGATGTAAGGGCGGAACAAATACCCCAACGGGGCGGAAAGTGCGTGCACCAAGCGGCTGAACGGGAAAAGTACGAACAGCACCATCCCGATCAGCGTGTGCACCTTGTAAAGACCGCTCGCGTGCCCCATCGCCTCCGCGTCGGGCCGCAGCACGAAGATGCCGCGGAACCAGGGCGCGACCGTGGTCCGGTAGCTCACCTCGCTCGGCACGAACCCCGCCACCGTCGTCACCACGCCCGCGACGATCGAGGCCGCGAGCACCGCGTACATCACCTTGTCGTTGACCGTGGTCGCCAGGAACACCGGGCCGTTGGTGCGGCGGCGGTAGATCAGCAGGGCCAGCGCCACCAGTGTGGCCACGCCCGCCAGGCCGCCCCAGACGAGCGCGTTGGCGTGGTACGCCTCGTTGGACAGGCCGATGGCGTTGGTCCACGACAGCGGGATCAGCAGGCCGGTCACGTGGCCGACGATCACGACCAGCAGCCCGTAGTGGAACAGCGGGCTGGCCACGCGCAGCAGCGGGCTCTCGTAGAGCTGGGAGGAGCGGGTGGTCCAGCCGAACTTGTCGTACCTGTAGCGCCAGATCAGCCCGCCGATGAAGATCACCAGGGTGACGTACGGCGCGACGACCCAGAGCATGCTCTCCGCCCAGTTCACCGGTAACCCCCCACGCTCTCGGCCGGCGGCCCGCCCGCGGCCAGGCGGGCCGCCCTGGCCCGGTCGGCGGGGGTGATCGGGGGCAGCGCGGCGCAGACCGTGCCGATCACGTGCCGGTACGGCGAGTCGCGCTCGGTCAGGGCGGAGAGCAGGAGCTCCAGCCCGGCCCGGTGCTCTTGCAGCAGCGCGGCGCCGGAGGGGTCGCACGCGGCGAACTCCAGCATGACGGGCAGGAAGTCGGGCAGCTCGTCGTCCATCAGCTCCCAGCCCGCCGCGCGGTAGCGCTGCTTCAGCGCCGCCAGCGACTCGCCGCGGCGGCGGGTGTCGCCGTCGGTGTAGTACGTCAGGTAGAGGCAGCAGCGCCGCTGCAGGTCGAACGTCTCCACGTAGTGCGCGGCCAGCTCGCCGGGGCCGAGCTCCGCGACCAGGGAGAGGAAGGTCGTGAAGTGCGGCTCGGCGGCCTCCTTGATCAGCGGGAGGCGGCGCCAGAACCGTTCGTCGGGGTAGGCGAGCAGGTGGGCTGCGGCCTGCCAGATCACCGGCCGGGTCATGGGACCTCCCGCTTCGGGGGCGCCTGCCGGCTCGCGGTGCGCTTCATGGGCTCCTCCGCTTCGGTGGGAAGAGGCCCGCGGGGGTGCCGCGGCCGTCCCAGTTGAGCAGGTTCACCCGGTCGTGGGTGATCTCGCTGCTCGTCTGGCGCTCCTTGAGGCCGTGGAAGTTCTCGATCGCGACCGGCACGGGACGGCCCGACGCCTCGCCGAACGGCTGCTGCATGCCGGGCCCGCCGTCGTAGTCGAGGCTGCAGCCGCCCTCCTCCACGACGCCGGGCACGTTGCCGTACGCGGTCGGGATCACGTACCGGTCCTCGTACTTGGCCAGCGCGAGCAGCCGGTACATGGCCTCCAGTTCCGGGTCCTCCGGCGGCCGTTCGCCCAGGTTGACCGCCCGCATGTACGACCGCATCTCCGCCAGCCGGCGCAGCGCGAACGTCACCGGCGCCGGGTCCCCCGCGGTGAACAGCTCGGCCAGGTAGCCGATGGGGATGCGCAGCGCCTCGATGGCCGCGAACAGGTTGTCCGCGTCCTCGCCGTCGTGGCCGGTGGTGGACAGGGCGTCCACGACGGGGGAGAGCGGCGGGACGTACCAGACCATGGGCAGGGTGCGGTACTCCGGATGCAGGGGCAGCGCGATGCGATACCTCTTGATCAGGTCGTAGACGGGCGACCTGCGGGCCGCCTCCAGCCAGTCCGACGGCAGCCCGGCGGCCTCGGCGTCCGGGCTGTCCGGGTCGATGAACAGGTCGAGCTGCGCCTCGTACAGGTCGCGCTCGTCCGTCACCGAGGCCGCCTCCGTGACGCGGTCGGCGTCGTACAGCAGCACGCCGAGGTAGCGCAGGCGGCCCACGCACGTCTCCGAGCAGACCGTCGGCAGCCCCACCTCCACCCGCGGGTAGCAGAACGTGCACTTCTCGGCCTTGCCGGTCTTGTGGTTGAAGTACACCTTCTTGTACGGGCAGCCGGTCACGCACATGCGCCAGCCCCTGCACCGGTCCTGGTCCACCAGCACGATGCCGTCCTCGGCCCGCTTGTACAGGGCGCCGGACGGGCAGGAGGCCACGCACGACGGGTTCAGGCAGTGCTCGCAGATGCGCGGCAGGTAGAACATGTACGCCTGCTCGAACGACAGCTTGACCTGCTCCGACACCTTCGCCAGCACGGGGTCGGGGCCGGGGTCGCCGCCGAGGTTGTCGTCCCAGTTCGCGCTCCAGCCGATCTTCACCGGCTCGCCGCTGATCAGGGACCTGGGCGGCGCGACGGGGACGTCATCGGAGAGCGGGGCGTTGGTGAGGTTCTCGTAGTCGTAGGTCCAGGGCTCGTAGTAGTCCTGGATGGAGGGCATGAGGGGGTTGGCGAAGATGGTCAGCAGCTTGCGCAGGCGGCCTCCGGCGCGCGGCTTGAGCCTGCCCCCGCGGGTCAGCTCCCAGCCGCCCTGCCAGCGCTCCTGGTCCTCGTAGCGTCTGGGGTAGCCCTGGCCGGGGCGGGTCTCGACGTTGTTGAACCAGACGTACTCGACCCCCGGCCTGTTCGTCCAGGTCTGCTTGCAGGTGACCGAACAGGTGTGACAGCCGATGCACTTGTCCAGGTTCATCACCATGGCGATCTGAGCCATCGGCCTCATCAGTACCTCACTTGTTGTGACCTGCGCCGGATGGCGGTGATCTCGTCGCGCTGGTTGCCGGTGGGGCCCAGGTAGTTGAAGGCGTACGAGAGCTGGGCGTGGCCGCCGATCAGGTGCGTGGGTTTGATGAGGACCCTGGTCAGCGCGTTGTGGATGCCGCCGCGCCGGCCCGTGGCCTCCGACTTCGGCACGTCGATCAGGCGGTCCTGGGCGTGGTACATGTACACGGTGCCCTTCGGCATGCGGTGGGAGACGATGGCGCGGGCCACGACGACGCCGTTGCGGTTGACCGCCTCGACCCAGTCGTTGTCGGCGATGCCGAGGTCGGCGGCGTCCTCGACGGAGATCCAGATCGTGGGGCCGCCCCGGGAGAGCGAGAGCATCAGCAGGTTGTCCTGGTACTCGGAGTGGATGGACCACTTGCTGTGCGGGGTGAGGTAGCGCAGGGCGCCGCTCTCGCCGTACAGCGCGGCCAGGTCCAGCGGGGGCCGGTAGATCGGCAGGGCCTCGCCGTACTCGTGCATCCAGTCGTGGTCGAGGAAGAAGTGCATGCGGCCGGTCAGCGTGTGCCAGGGCTTGCCGTGCTCGACGTTGATCGTGAAGGGGGAGTAGCGGCGGTCGTGCGCCTCCTTGCCCGACCACTCGGGGCTGGCGGCGACGTGCACCGGCCTGGCCTGGGTGTCGCCGAAGACGATGCGGTGGCCCTCGTGGGTCAGGCCGTCGAAGCTCGCCCCCGTACGCTGGGCGAGCTGGCGGAAGCCCTGGGCGGCCAGCCTGCCGTTGCTCACGCCTGACAGGGCGAGGATCGTCTCGCACGCCTTGGCCGCGGTGTCCAGTTCCGGCCTGCCCTTGGCCGCGCCGCGCGGCACCAGGCCGCACCGCTGGCCCAGCCAGACCACCTCCTCGTCGGGCAGGAACGTCACGCCCTTGACCGGGATGCCGAGCTTCTCCGTGAGCGGCCCCAGGGCGGCCAGCTTCTCGGCCGTGGCGCCGTAGTCGCGCTCCACCACCTTCAGGCCGAAGCCCGTGCGGCCGGCGAGCTCGGTGGGGGTGTCGTGCTGGTGCGCCACCGCGACGACGTCCCTGCGCACGCCCAGGTGGTCCCTGGCCAGGTCGCTGAAGGCGCGGGCGATGGCGTGGAAGGTGGCGAAGTCGGTCCTGGTCTCCCAGGGCGGGTTGATGGCCGGGTTGAAGGCGTGCACGAACGGGTGCATGTCCGTGGAGGACAGGTCGTACTTCTCGTACCAGGTGGCGGCGGGGAGCACGACGTCGGAGAAGACCGTGGAGCTGGTCATCCTGAAGTCCAGGGTGACGAGGAGGTCCAGCTTGCCCTTCGGGGCGTCCGGGTCGGGGCTCTCCAGGTTGGAGCGGGCGCCGAGGAGGTGGTGCAGGAAGTACTCGTTGCCCTTGGCGGAGGAGCCGAGGAGGTTGGAGCGCCAGAGGGTGAGCACGCGGGGCCAGTTGCGCGGGTCGTCCGGGTTCTCGGCGGCGAGCTTGAGCCTGCCCGCTTCGAGCTCGGCCCTGGTGTACGCGACGGGGTCGTCGGCGTCGCCCAGGTCGAGCGGGTTGCGGTCGAAGGCGGGGGCCATCGGCATCCAGCCGTTGCGCACCGACTCCGTCACGAGGTCGGCGGTGTGCTTGCCGGTGAAGTTGCCCCTGGCCAGCGGGCTGGCCAGCGCGCCGGCGTCGAAGCGGTCGTAGCGCCACTGGTCGGTGTGCAGGTACCAGAACGGGGTGCCGGGGACCTGCCTGGGCGGTCTGGCCCAGTCGAGGGCGCCGGCCATGAGCTGCCAGCCGGCCAGGGGGCGGCACTTCTCCTGGCCGACGTAGTGCGCCCAGCCGCCGCCGTTGCGGCCCTGGCAGCCGGTCAGGAGCAGGAGCGACAGGAACGCGCGGTAGATCGTGTCGCCGTGGAACCACTGGGTGGTGCCCGCGCCCAGGATGATCATGCAGCGGCCCCGGGTGGTCTCCGCCGTCCTGGCGAACTCCCTGGCGATCTTGATCGCGCGGGCGGCCGGGACGCCGGTGATGGGCTCCTGCCAGGCCGGGGTGCAGGGCTGGGCGGGGTCGTCGTAGTCGCTGCCCACGCCGTACTGGGCCAGGAGGAGGTCGAAGACCGTGGTGACCGTCCTGCCGGCCACCTGGGCGGTGGGCACGCGCCTGAGCAGGGAGTGGCCGCCGTCGAAGCGGGGGAGCAGGACCTCCGCCTCCTCGCCACCGCGCAGGGTGAGCTTCGGGGACGTGTCCAGGTTCAGGTTCCAGTGGCCCATGCCGGAGTCGGTCCAGCGGAAGCCGGCCGAGCCGTTCGGGACCACCGGCTCGCCGGTCTCCTCCGACAGCAGCACGGTCTTCCACCCGGCCGCCTCCTCCTGGGAGCCGAGGTCCTGCGCCGTGAGGAACCTGCCGGGCACGTGCGCGTCGCCGCGCTCCTCCAGCGTGACGAGGAACGGCAGGTCGGTGAAGCGCTTGACGTAGTCCGTGAAGTACGGCGTCTCGCGGTCGACGAAGAACTCCTTCAGCAGCACGTGCCCCATCGCCATGGCCAGGGCCCCGTCCGTGCCGGGCCGCACCGGGAGGAACTCGTCGGCGAACTTGGCCGCGTCGCTGTAGTCGGGGGAGACCACCACGACCTTCTGGCCCCGGTAGCGGGCCTCGGCCATCCAGTGGGCGTCAGGGGTGCGGGTGACGGGCACGTTGGAGCCCCACATCACCAGGTACGCGGCGTCCCACCAGTCCGCCGACTCCGGGACGTCGGTCTGGTCGCCGAACACCTGCGGAGAGGCCACCGGGAGGTCGGCGTACCAGTCGTAGAAGGAGAGCATGGCGCCGCCGATCAGCGACACGAAGCGGGCGCCGGTGGCGTGGGAGACCATGGACATGGCCGGGATGGGGGAGAACCCGGCAATCCGGTCGGGGCCGTACGCCTTGATGGTGTGGACGTGGGCGGCGGCGATCAGCTCCGTGGCGAGCTCCCACGAGACGCGCACGAGGCCGCCACAACCCCGGGCGCTTTGGTATTTTTCCCGCTTTTCCGGATTTGTCGTGATTTCGGCCCAGGCGGCCACCGGGTCGCCCAGCCGCTGCCTCGCCTCGGCGTACATCTCGACCAGGACACCCCTGGCGTACGGGAAGCGGACCCGGGTCGGCGAGTAGGTGTACCAGGAGAAGGCGGCGCCGCGCGGGCAGCCGCGCGGCTCGTACTCGGGCCGGTCGGGGCCGACGCTCGGGTAGTCGGTCTCCTGCGTCTCCCACGTGATGATGCCGTCCTTGACGTACACCTTCCACGAGCACGAGCCCGTGCAGTTCACGCCGTGGGTGGACCTGACCACCTTGTCGTGGCTCCAGCGGTCGCGGTAGAAGGCGTCGCCCTCCGTGCCGCCTTTCAGGAAGAGGGTGTGCAGGTCGCCGCTGGTGGTCGACCGGCGTAGGAAGCGGCCGGTCTTCAGCAGGAGGTCCTCGGCGGTCATACCCCCACTTCATCACAGAAGGTGACCCTCTGTTACACAGGGTGTATGTCTGAGCTTCGTAAAGGTTCTGAGCTGGGTAAAGGTCAGGTGCGGAACCTGGCTCTGGCCACGGTGGCGTTCGCGGTGACGTTCTGGGCGTGGAACCTCATCGGGCCGCTGTCCGGGAGCTACAGCAGGATGTTGCACCTGTCGCCGACGCAGACCTCGCTGCTCGTGGCGATCCCCGTGCTGGTCGGCTCGCTGGGGCGGATCCCGATCGGGATGCTGGCCGACCGGCTCGGCGGGCGGCGCATGTTCGCGATCATCTGCTTCGTGTCGATCGTGCCCGTGCTGTTCGTGGGCTGGTCCGACTCGTACGGATGGCTGCTGTTCTGGGGGTTCCTGCTCGGCGTTCCCGGCACGTCGTTCGCGATCGGGATCCCGTTCGTGAACGCCTGGTACGAGCCGGAGCGGCGCGGATACGCGACCGGCGTGTTCGGGGCGGGCATGGGCGGCACGGCGCTGTCGGCGTTCTTCACCCCGCGCCTGGTCGAGGAGTTCGGCCGGGCCCAGGCGCACCTGCTCATGGCGGTGGTGCTGGTGCTGATGGGCATCGTCATGCTGGGCGGCAGCCGCGACTCACCCCGCTGGTCGCCCGCCACCGGCTCCGCGCTGCCACGCATGCGGGAGGCGCTGAAGATCAAGGCGACCTGGCAGTGCGCGTTCCTGTACGCGGTGGCCTTCGGCGGGTTCGTGGCGTTCTCCACCTACCTGCCGACGTTGCTGCAGAACGTCTACGACTTCGCGCAGACCGACGCCGGGCTGCGTACCGCCGGGTTCTCGATCGCCGCCGTGCTGTCCAGGCCGCTCGGCGGGACGGCCGCCGACCGGATCGGGCCCGTCAAGGTGCTGGCGATCTCGTTCGCGGGAACCGCGCTGATGGCGCTCGTGCTGACGCTGGAGCCGCCCGTCGAGGTGCCTGCCGGGCTCAGCTTCGTGCTCATGGCGTTCTTCCTCGGGCTGGGGACCGGCGGGGTGTTCGCGCTGGTGGCCCAGGTGGTGGAGGCGTCCAGGGTGGGGACCGTGACCGGGCTGGTCGGCGCGGCCGGAGGGCTGGGCGGGTACTTCCCGCCGCTCGTCATGGGGGTCGTCTACGCCGCCACCGGCGCGTACACCGTGGGTTACGTCCTGCTGGCCGTCACGGCGGTGGCGGCGCTGGTGTACACCTTGCGGGCGTTCTCGCGATGACGAAAATGGTTTGCCGCGTGCGGGGGCGGCTGTCAGGGTTGTCAGGCTATGCGCTCCCTTCCTGAGGCCGATCCCGGCGTGCCCGACATCCGCAGCCCGCTGCGTTTCCTGTGGTGGAACGCGCGGCGGCAGACGGTCCCGTTGCTGGGGGGCATCGGCTACGCCAGCCTGTGGTGGCTGGTGCAGGCGCTCATGCCGTTCGTGCTCGGGAAGGGCATCGAGTCCGTCACCGCCAAGGACACCGGCTCGCTGCTGGCGTGGTCGGCGATCCTGCTCGGGCTCGGGCTGCTGCAGGCGTTCACCGGGATCATGCGGCACCGGATGGCCGTCTACAACTGGCTGGCCGCCGCGTACCGCACCGTGCAGCTCACCTCCAGGCAGGCCGCCAGGCTCGGCGCCACGCTGCCGAAGCGGCTGTCGACCGGCGAGGTCGTCAGCGTCGGCAACTCCGACATCGCCCACATCGGCAGCTCCATGGACATCCTGCTGCGCGGCGTCGGTTCCATCCTGGCCATCGTCACCGTCACCGTGATCCTCATCTCCACCTCGCTGCCGCTCGGGCTGCTCGTGCTGTTCGGCGTGCCCCTCATGGCCTTCGCCGTCGGGCCGCTGCTGCGGCCGCTGCACAGGCGGCAGCAGGCGCAGCGGGAGCTGTCGGGCGAGCTGTCCACCCGCGCCGCCGACATCGTGGCCGGGCTGCGCGTGCTGCGCGGCATCGGCGGGGAGCAGGTGTTCGCCGCCCGCTACCGCGCCGAGTCCCAGCGCGTGCGGCACGCCGGGGTACGCGTCGCCGGGGTCGAGTCGGTGCTCGAAGGCGCCCAGACCGTGCTGCCGGGGCTGCTCATCGCGATCGTCACCGGCGTCGGCGCCTCGTTCGCCGTCGCCGGGGACATCCCCACCGGGCAGCTCGTCGCGTTCTACCTGTACGCCGTGTTCCTCATCGGGCCCACGCGCACGCTCACCGAGGCCGCCGACAAGCTCACCAAGGGGCACGTCGCCGCCGGGCGGGTGATCAGGATCCTGTCCATCGAGCCCGAGGTCAGCGGGGGCAGCGGCGCGAGCGAGGGCGGCGTGCTGCGCGACTCGTACAGCGGTGTCACGCTCCAACCCGGCACGCTCACCGCCGTCGCAGCCGCCGATCCCGACGACGCCATCGCCATCGCCGACCGGCTCGGCCGCTACGTCGAGGGCGACGTCACGTTCGGCGCGGCGGAGCTGCGCACGCTGCCGCTGGAGCAGGTCCGCTCCCGGATCCTGGTCGCCGACAACGGCGCCAGGCTGTTCAACGGCCGGCTCCGCGACGAGCTCGACGTACGCGGCACCGCCACCGACGCGCAGATCCGCGAGGCTCTGGGCGCCGCCTGCGCCACCGACATCGTCGAGGCCCTGCCCGACGGGCTCGACGCGCGGGTGGCCGAGGCCGGGCGGGAGTTCTCCGGCGGGCAGCAGCAGCGGCTGCGGCTGGCCAGGGCGTTGCTGACCGACCCCGAGGTGCTGATCCTGGTCGAGCCCACCAGCGCCGTGGACGCCCACAGCGAGGCCCGCATCGCCGAACGCCTGGCCAAGGCCCGCTCCGGGCGTACCACCATGATCTGCACCACCAGCCCGCTCGTGCTCGACCGGGCCGAGCACGTGATCTACGTCGAGAACGGCCGCGTGCTGGCCGAGGGGACGCACCGCCAGCTCCTGGACGGCACCCCCGCATACGCCGCGACCGTGACCCGCGGGGAGGACTGACGCATATGGCGCTGTCGGAACGGCCGGCGGAGGACTGATGGCTCGCGAGATCCTGCCGATCGCCGATCGCAAACACGTGCGCGCCTACGCCAGGCGGCTGACGCTGAAGTACCCGCGCCGGCTCGCGCTGGCCCTCGTCCTGCACGGCCTGGCCGCCGTCGCCGGGCTGGTCGTCCCGTGGCAGCTCGGCGCCCTGGTGGAGAAGATCCAGTACGGCGTCGAGGTCGACGTCGCCGTCGTGGCCGCCGCCATCGGCGCCTTCCTGCTGCTGCAGGGCGTCCTCGTCCGGTACGCGGTGCTGGCCTCCGCCAGGCTCGGCGAGAAGGTGCTGGCCGAGCTGCGCGAGGAGTTCGTGGACCGGGTGCTCGGCCTGCCGCTGTCCACCGTGGAGCGGGCCGGGTCCGGCGACCTCATCACCCGTACCTCCCGCGACGTGGACGCCCTGTCGCGCACCGTGCGGCACGCCGTGCCCGAGACGCTGATCGCGATGGTCACGTTCGTGATCACCGTCGGCGCGCTGGTGCTGGTCAGCCCGCTGCTCATGCTGCCGATGCTGACGGCCGGGCCGGTGCTGTGGATCGCCACCCGGTGGTACCTGCGGCGCGCCCGCGACGGCTACCTGCGCGAGAACGCCGCCTACGCCGACGTCACCGAGGGGCTGGCCGAGACCGTCGAGGGCGCCAGGGCCGTGGAGGCGCTGGGGCTGCGGGAGCGGCGGCGGGCGCGTACCGACGGCGACATCGCCCGCTCGTACGCGGCCGAGCGGTACACGCTGGGCCTGCGCACCACCTGGTATCCCGCCGTCGAGCTGGGTTACGTCATCCCCGTGGTGGGCGCCCTGCTGGTCGGCGGCCTGTTCTACAGCAGCTCGTGGGTGACGCTGAACCAGGTCGTCGCCGCCATCCTGTACGCGCAGCAGCTCATCGACCCGCTCGACCGGTTCCTGATGTGGGTGGACGAGCTGCAGGTGGGCGGGGCGTCGATGGCACGGCTGCTGGGGGTGGCCAACGTGTCCGACGACCGGGCGCCCGCCGCGGTGCGGCCCTCCGGGGAGCTGCTGGAGGCGTCCGGCGTCCGGTACGCCTACCGGGAGGGGCGCGACGTGCTGCACGACGTGTCGCTCACCGTCCGGCCCGGCGAGCGGCTGGCCATGGTGGGGCCGTCGGGGGCGGGCAAGTCAACCCTGGGGCGGCTGCTGGCCGGCATCCACGGGCCGCGCACGGGGTCCGTCACCGTGGGCGGCGTGCCGCTGGTGGAACTGCCGCTGGACGAGCTGCGCGGGCACGTCGCGCTCGTCACCCAGGAGCACCACGTGTTCAAGGGCACGCTGCGCGACAACCTGCTCATCGCCCGCCCCGACGCCTCCGACACCGCCGTGCTGAAGGCCCTGGAGGCGGTGGACGCGCTGGACTGGGTGCGGGGGCTGCCGTCCGGGCTCGACACCGAGGTGGGGTCGGGCGGGCTCGCGGTGCCGCCGGCGCAGGCGCAGCAGCTCGCCCTCGCCCGGCTGGTCCTCGCCGACCCCCACACGCTGGTGCTCGACGAGGCCACCTCTCTGATCGACCCGCGTGCCGCCAGGCACCTGGAACGGTCGCTGGCCGCGGTGCTGGAGGGGCGGACCGTGATCGCCATCGCGCACCGGCTCTACACGGCGCACGACGCCGATCGGGTGGCCGTGGTGGAGGAGGGGCGGATCAGCGAGCTGGGGTCGCACGAGGAGCTGGTGGCGGCGGGGGGCTCGTACGCGGCGCTCTGGAGCAGCTGGCACGGCAGCCCGGCCCCGCGTCCGGCACCTTCAATCGACGACTAGGACAACTAGGGCAGCTGGGGCGCTGGGTGCCGCTACTCGGCGACCAGATCGTCCGGTGCGGATCGGGCGAGGTCGGCGAGGGTCGTCAAGGCGCGGGACAGGGTGTCCGGCGAGGGGGAGGCCAGGCCGAGCCGGACGGCGTTCGGAGCGCTGTTGGGGCTGACGGCGAAGGCGGCGGCGGGGGTGACGGCGATGCCGTACCGGGCGGCGGTCGCCACGAACGTGTCGGCCCGCCAGGGCGGCGGCAGTTCCCACCAGCAGTAGTAGGAGCGCGGGTCGCTGCGGACGGCGAAGCCGGCCAGGCAGCGGGCGGCGATCTCCTGGCGCATGGACGCGTCCCGCTGCTTGGCGCGGCCCACGGACTGCGCGGTGTCGTCCGTCAGCCAGCGGGTCGCCGCCTCCAGCGCGAACCGCATCGGCGTCCACCCGCCCGAGCGCAGCGCCGTCGCCACGCGGGGGACGGCGGGGCCGGGCACGACGGCGAAACCGAGCGACAGGCCCGGCGCGAGCCGCTTGGACAGGCTGTCGACGAGGACCGTGCGCTCCGGCGCGAAGGCGGCCAGCGGAGGCAGGTCGTCGCGGAGGAAGGACCAGATGGAGTCCTCGATCGCGGGCACGTCCAGGCGCGCGAGCACGCCGGCGAGCTCGGCCCTGCGCTCCGCGGGCATGCTGATCGACAGCGGGTTGTGCAACGTCGGCTGCACGTAGATCGCCTTGAGCGGGGCCTTGCGCGCGGCGGCCTCGACCGCCGCCGGATCCAGCCCCGCCTCGTCCACCCGCAGCGGGACGAGCGTGACCCCGCCCCGCGCCGCGAGCCCCTTGAGCACCGGGTAGGTGAGCTCCTCCACGCCGAGCCGCGCGCCCGCGGGAACCAGCGCGGCGATGGCCGCCGCGATCGCCTGCCGGCCGTTGCCCGCGAACAGCAGCCGATCCGGCTCCGGGCGCCACTCTCCGCGCGCCAGCAGGTCGGCGACCACGCGTCGCGCCGGCGGGGTGCCCGCCGCGCCGACCGGCCGCATGGACGCCTCCAGCACGTCGGCACGCAGCAGCGGGCCGATGCCGTCGGCGAGCAGCTTGGACTGCTCGGGGACGACGGGGTAGTTGAGCTCGAGATCGATCCTGCTGCCCGTGGGCTCGACCAGCGCCGGCCCGGGCTGCGGGGCGGCGGCCCGGACGAACGTGCCCCGGCCGACCTCCCCGACGGTCAGCCCGCGACCGGTCAGCTCCCTGTAGACGCGGGCGGCGGTGGAATCGGCGATGCCGTGGCGCCGCGCGAAGACCCGCTGCGGCGGCAGCCGGTCACCCGGGCGCAGCCGCCCTGCCGTGATGTCCGCGGCGATGGAGTCCGCGATGCGCCGGTAGTCCTCCATACCTCGCGATCCAACCATGACATTGATCCGAGTGCAATTGTAACTATTGTACTGAGATTGCGTCGTCGATAGCTTCGCTGTCATGGTCGAACAGAGTGCGGTGCTCGGCGTGGTGTTGGTGGCGCTCGGCATGGTGCTGTCCCCGGGGCCGAACATGATGTACCTCGTGTCCCGCAGCACCAGCCAGGGCCGGCGAGCCGGGATCATCTCCCTCGCCGGGGTCGCGGCGGGCTTCCTCGTCTACCTGGTGGGGGCGAACCTCGGGCTGGCCGTGTTGTTCTCCGCCTTCCCCGGGCTCCTGACCGTCATCCGGATCGCGGGGGCGATGTACCTGCTGTGGCTGGCCTGGAAGACGCTCAAGCCGGGCGGGGTGTCGGTGTTCGCCGCGCGGGAGGTACCGCCCGACTCCCCGCGCAGGCTCTTCCTCATGGGGCTGATGACCAACCTGCTCAACCCGAAGATCGCCCTCCTGTACGTCTCGGTCATCCCGCAGTTCATCGACCTCGACCGGGGGAACGTGCTGCTCCAGGGGGTCATCCTGGGCTGCGTGCAGGTGGCGGTCGCCCTCCTGGTCAACCTCTCGATCGTCGTGGCCGCGGGCGGCATCGCCGGCTTCCTGGCGGCGCGTCCCTCCTGGCTCCGCCTGCAACGCCTCACCATGGGCTCCCTCCTCGCGGTCCTGGCCATCGGCCTCGCACTCTCCTGACCCCGGCGGCCCCGCCCCCGCCCCGCTGCCCCTCCCACGCCGACGCCCCCACGTCAACGCCCCCACGTCAACGCCCCCACGTCGGTGCCCCCACGTCGGTGCCCCCACGTCGGTGCCCCCACGTCGGTGCCCCGCCATGCCGACGCCCCAACGCCGACGCCCCAACGCCGACGCCCCAACGCCGACGCCCCAACGCCGACGCCCCCACGTCGGTGCTCCCCACGTCGGCGCCTCCCACGATGGCGCCCCCGCCGCGCTGCCGCCCCGCCGCGCTGCCGCCCCCCGGGTCGGCGCTCCCCACGCCGGCGCCCCGCCGTGCCGATGGCCTCGCCGCGCCGGCGCCCCCGGGCCGGCACCCCACGTCGGCGCCGTCCGCCGCGCTGCAGCCCCCGCCGCGCTGCAGCCCCCGCCGCGCTGCAGCCGCCACGTCGGCGCCCCACGCTGCCGCCCGCCATATCGGGCGCCGCACACTGTCATCCTCATACCGCCACCCCTGAACCGCCGTCCCAACGCCGGTGCCCGCGTCCTGCGTTGAGATCGCCCCCAAGGGAGATGGATGGATGCGCGCGATGGTGTGTCGTGGCTGTGGCTGTGGCTGCCTCAGGCCACAGGGTGCCAGGTCGGGCCGTCGGCGGTGTTGTGGACGCGGCCGAAGACGACGTCGGCGAAGTGCCCGCCGAAGCCGATCGTGTCCGGCTCCTGCAGCTCCTTGACCAGCCGGCGCCGGTGCACGGCCGACTCCACGGAGTCCACGTCGACGCCGGCCGACCACTCCGGATGGCGGATCTGCACCGCGGAGTGCAGCGCGTCACCGAAGACGATCATGCGCTGGCCGCCGGACGAGATCGTGTAGCTGACATGCCCGACCGTGTGCCCAGGCGTGAACATGGCCCGCACACCCGGAAAGACCTCCTCACCGTCGGCAACGGTGCGGGCCTGCGGCTCCATCGTCGCGAGCATCTCCTCGGTGATGTCATTGACGGCGCTCAGGTGCCGCTGCGTCCACTCCGGCTCGCCGAACAGGTACGCGGACCGGGCGAAGGCCGGCCGGTCACTGCCGGGGGCGATGTGGTGGGCCCAGCCCAGGTGGTCGGGGTGGAGGTGGGTGATCGCCACCGCCTCGATGTCCTCCGGCGTACGACCCAGCTTGGCGAGATTGTCGAGCAGGTCGCCGCCACGCAGAGCACCGACCTTCTCGTTGCCCGGATCGTCGGGCAGGGACACCGGGCCCACGCCCGCGTCGATCATCAGGGCCCGCTCGCCCTGCTCGACGAGCAGCCCGCCGATCGTGGCCACCAGGTTTCCCCCGTCGTCGAGGTAGGCGGCGTTGTCCTGCCAGTCCTGCTCCGTCGCGGAGGGGAGCCAGCCGTACGGCTTGAGCGCCACCACTCCGTCGGGCACATAGCTGATCTTGAGGTCTCCGAGCTGGAGTGAACGGATGGGTGACGTACGGCGCAAACGCTCATCAAAGTTGCTCATGGCCAGAAACTTACAACTAGAACTATTCAAGCTGCAAATGTAACGACTTGAGGTATCGTGCCCGGTATGACGTCCATCGATGGTTCAGGCACCGAGACCGAGGAGAAAATCGCTCCTGGGGGGCCGATCGCTCACGGGACGGGCACCGCCGGCACGGCCACGGGCACCGCCGGCACGGTCACGGGCACCGCCGGCACGGTCACGGGCACCGCCGGCACGGTCACGGGCACCGCCGGCACAGCCACGGGTACCGCCGGCACAGCCACGGGTACCGCCGGCACAGCCACGGGTACCGCCGGCACAGCCACGGGTACCGCCGGCACAGCCATGGGTGCCGCCGGGGCGGAGGTCACGCGCGAAGGCGGAAGCGCGGATTTTGCTGGACGCACCGCTGAGGCCATGAGCACGGCTGAGGCCAGGAATCCGGCGGCCAAGACCGGGGGCGCCGTTGGGATCGGCGGCCCTGCCGACGCTGGGCGCGCTGCCGAGGCCCGAAGCGCCACTGAGGTCGAGGGCGCTGCCAAGGCCGGGAGCGTCACTGAAGTGCATGGTGCCGCCGAGGCCCGCACTGAGGTCCAGGGCGCCGTTGAGGTCCGGAGTGCCGTTGAGGTCCGGAGTGCGGCTGCCGAAGCTCAGGCTCTTGCCGAGCGGAACCTCTGCGGGCTCGTCAGCGCGCTGTCCCGGCAGATCGAGCAGCACGTCAGGGAGCGAGCGGTCACGCTGAACCTGACCGCCCCTCAAGCGACCGCGCTACGCGAGCTCAGCGGCCCCCTCACCATGCGGGAGCTGGCCGGCCGGATGGGGTGTGAGCCGTCGAACGCCACGTTTGTCATCGACCGGCTGGAGGAGCAGGGGCTCGTCGAGCGACGCCCTCACCCGAGCGACCGCCGGGCCAAGCAACTCGTCCTGACCTCCGAGGGGAGTGCCCTGCGCGAGCGGCTGCTGGAGATCCTCATGGAGGGCTCGCCCATGGCGGGGTTCTCCTCGCAGGAGCAGATCATCCTCCAGGATCTCCTCCAGAGGGCCCTGCGCTGAACGAGCCAGTCCATCCAAGGGCTGGATGGCGTGCGTTCGTGCGTGGTGGAGTGCCTGGGTGCGATGGAACGTTGCGTTCGGTGGAGCGCTTGAGTGGGGTGGAGCGCTTTGCGGCGGTGAAGTGCTGGCCACGGTGAAGTGTTTGCGCGTGGCGGACTGCTCGTGCGCGGCGAAGGGGGTTCGTTCGCGGCGTTCTGGAGCCACTGGCACGGCAGCCCGGCCCCGCCCCCGGCACCTTCACCCGCCGAGTGCACGGCTGGACCGTCTGGAGTCTTCGATTGACGGGTTGGAGGGCTGGGGGATCCGGGGTGGCGGCGGGGGTTGTTCCCCGCCGCCGGGGTTTATCTCCGTCGGTCAGGGGTGGGTGGCGGTGGTCAGGCGTACCTTTCCGCGGAGCTGTACGCCGTCCGGGGTTTCGTGGGGGCGTAGCCCGTCGCGGACCGCGTCGCGGAGGGTGGCGATGGTCGGTTCGTCGAGGTGGGAGAGGTTGAAGCGGACCGGGCCCATGGCGCAGATGTGGGTGGCCGCCTCGGTGGCGTCGCGGCCGAGGTTTTCCATGGCTTCGACGATGGTCATGTCGATGTCGGTGAAGCCGGCGTCGGTCAGCACCTGGTCGATGCGGGCCGGGTCGGTCATGGACATCATGCCCTGGGCGGCGGGGGACGGTCGCCGCATGTGGTCGCGGAGGGCGGCCGTGGCGCGGGAGTAGTCGCTGTCCGGGGACCCCGGGACCGAGGTGATGATGGCCAGTCGGCCGCCGGGGCGCAGGGCGCGGGCGATGTTGGCGAAGCCGGCGACGAGGTCGGCGAAGAACATCACGCCGCCACGGCTGATGGCCACGTCGTACTTGCCGTCGCCGAAGGCGTGGACCTGCGCGTCGCCCTGCTCGAAGACGGCGTTGGGCACGCCTTGGGCGGCGGCGTCGGCGCGGGCTCGCTCCAGCATGGGGGCCGACAGGTCAATGCCCAGGGCGGTGCCTCGTGACGCCCTGCCGGCCGCCAGCAGTGTGGTGCGGCCGGTGCCGCATCCGACGTCCAGCACCTGGTCGTCCGCCTGGATCGCGGCTGCGGCGAAGAGCGCCTCGTTGAAGCCGTCGAGCATGCCGTTGTAGTAGTCCGGGTTGTCGGCCCAGAGCTGGCCTTCCCATCCGTTCCAGGCCTCGGCTTGTTGCGTGTTGGCGATGTTGAGCATGACGCGCACCTCTCGTTAGTTACTAGAGTTGCTCTCTAGTGATGGTTACTAGAGTTAGACTATGAAGATGTGGGCGTCAAGGGATGCTGCTGAATCAGCAGCGGGTCTTGGTGGGGGGCAGGGTGCGGTCTGTGAGGTAGCGGTTGATGTGGTCGCGGGCGCAGGTGTTCATGCCGTAGAGCGTGTGGCCGGGGCCGTCGTGGTGGATCGTGACGCTGCCCGGGACCTGGGCGAGGACGCGTTCCGTTGCGTCCGACTCACCCCACGCGCCTGCGGCGAGCAGCGGGGGGAGGTTGTCCGGAAGGGCCGCCGGCGGGTTGGTGACGGGGACGGGCCAGCCGATGCAGTTGAGGGTGTTCGTGGCGAACGTGTTGGCGGCGCCGGCGTTGGGGGCGAGCTTGCGGAGCCGGGCGATCGTGGTGGTCAGCTGCTTGAGGCTGGTGAAGCGGGGCCAGTCGGTGCATTCCGTGACCGGGGTCGCCTGGTCGGGGTAGCGGGCGCCCCTGGCCGGGACGAAGTCGGAGGCGTCGCCCTCGCTCGCCTTGCGGATCGCGGTGGCCAGCTTGGGCCAGGCCGCGGCGCCCTGGCGCGCCAGGCCCAGGGCGAAGGACTGGAGGTCGCCGGCCTTGTAGGCGACATTCGGGGTCTTGGTGGGAACGGGGGTGCCGGTCGCCCGGGTGATCAGCTTGCGCCAGAGGGCGGGCACGTCCTTGCAGCCGTTGGTGGCGCACCAGGTGAAGAAGCGCCGCATGGACTGCTCGTTCGTGGTGGCCATCGCATCGAGCTCGCGTTGCCAGTCGGCGGTGCTGTGGTTCCACGTGCCGTCCAGGACCATCGTGCGGATGTTGCCGGGGAAGAGGCGGGCGTAGTCCTGGCCGTAGAAGCCCGCGTAGGAGGCGCCGTAGTAGTTGAGCTTGCCGTCACCCAGCGCCTTCCTGATCGCCTCCATGTCTCTGGCGTGGTCGGCCGAGCTCATGTTGGCGAACAGCTCCGGGTCCTTCAGGCGGCACGCCTCGGCGTAGCCGCGGTTGGTGTCGGACAGGCGGCCGAAGTCGGCGTCGTCGCGCGGGAGGTCGGCGATGGGGATGCGGGTCCACGTGCACGGCAGTCCCGTGCTGAGGCCCTGGAACTGGTCGCTGCCGTAGCCGCGGGTGTCCCACGTGACGATGTCCATGCTCTTGCGCAGGTCGGTCCACCAGCTCTGCAGGGATCGGGTCGTGGCGATGCCCGGGGCGCCAGGGCCGCCGTAGGAGATCAGGACCGAGCCCTTCGAGGCGCCGGTGGCTTTCAGGCGGCCGAGCTTGAGGGTGATCTCGCGGCCTTTCGGCTTCTGCCAGTCGGCGGGGACCTGGAGGTCGGCGCATTCCATGCCGGTGTCGTTGTCGTTGGGGCATGGGCGCCAGCTGAGTGCGCTGCCGCTGCTGCTGTTGTTGCTACTGGTGGTGGGGGGCGTCGCCTGCCAGGGCTGTAGGGCTGTGCCGAGCAGGGCGAGGGTCAGGGCGAGGGGCTTCAGCATGGCGTTCACGATGCCGGAGCGGGTGGGCGGGGCGCGTCGGACCAGGGTTTGGTCTTCGGGGAGGGATATCGGACCACGGGTTGATGGACCGTAGCTCGATTCAGGCGCGAGAGCGGGTCCGCCGCCGGTGGGATGTGCACGGCCGGAGGAAGAGGGCGGACGGTTCGCCTGCGCGTACGGGCGTCGGACCGGACGGGCCCTTCCACCACGTGGCGGGATGGTCTGCGAGGCGGTTGATGGCGGGTGGTTGGAAGCTAGTGGGACGGTTGGCGGCGGGTGGGCGAGCCTACGGGGCGGCTGGGGGCAGGGCCGGGCTGGGAGTCTGCGGGGTGGCGGGTGGGCGGGAGCCTGCGGAGCGGCAGGTGGCGGCGCGGTCCGCGCTGGCGGGGGGTGCGGCGAGCGGTGGCGTGACCCGTGGTGGCGGGGTCGCGGCGAGCGGTGGCGTAACCGGCCGTGGCGGGGTCGCGGCGAGCGGTGGCGTGACCGGTGGTGGCGGGGTCGCGGCGGGCGGTGGCGTAACCGGCCGTGGTGGGTGGTGGGTGGTGGGGCGGGTCGGCTGGGAGCCTACGGGGCGGTCGGAGATCGGGGGGCTCTGGGCTTCGCCTCACCGGGCGGAGGCGCCGGCGGACGGATGCCGTCACGCCCGCGCGCCCCTCCCCGCCCCGATGCCCGCCGGGATCAGCCCAGCGACTTCTTCAGGAAGTCCACCTGCAGCAGCAGCAGGTTCTCCGCCACGACCTCCTGCGGCGTCATGTGCGTCACCCCCGACAACGGCAGCACGCTGTGCTGCCGCCCGGCCGCGAGCAGGGCCGAGGACAGCCGCAGGGTGTGGGCGGCCACGACGTTGTCGTCGGCCAGGCCGTGGATGAGGAGCAGCGGGCGCTCCAGCTTGGCCGCGTCCGCGAACAGCGACGACTTCTCGTACGCGTCCGGCTGCTGCTCGGGATCGCCCAGATACCGCTCGGTGTAGCACGTGTCGTACAGCCGCCAGTCCGTCACCGGCGCCCCCGCCACGGCGGCGTGGAACACGTCGGGGCGGCGCAGCACCGCGAGCGCCGCCAGGAAGCCGCCGAACGACCAGCCGCGGATGGCCACCCGCGTCAGGTCGAGGGCGTCGGGATACTGCTCGGCCACGCCGTGCAGCGCGTCGATCTGGTCCTCCAGGGCGGGGGTCGCCAGGTCGCCGAGCACGGCGCGCTCCCACTCGGTGCCCCTGCCCGGGGTGCCGCGGCCGTCGGCCACGATGACGGCGAAGCCCTGCTCGGCGAACCACTGGCTCTCCAGGAACGCGCCGCGCCGGTTGAGCACCCGCTGCGCGTGCGGCCCGCCGTACGGGTCCATCAGCACCGGCAGCTTGCCCGACCCCTGCTCGTACCACGTGGGCAGCACCACGGCGGTGGCCAGTTCGCGGCTGCCGGAGCGGCCGAGCGAGACGCGCAGGTCGAGGCCGGGGCGCTCGGCGAACGACGGGATCGGGACGGCCATGCCGTCGCGGCGGACGACCGTGGTGGAGACGCCCTCGTCGTCGAGGCTCTGCTCGCTCAGCACGCCGACCCCGCCCGCCATCCGCCCGGAGAACACCCCGGAACGGGTCGAGACGGGCAGCAGCGAGTGCCCGTCCCACGTCCACAGGTGGATCTCGGTCGGATCGCCGCTCGCGCTGAACAGCACGCTGTCGTGGTCGACGTCGAGCACGGCGCGCACCTGCAGCGTCGGCGGGGTGACCGCGCGGTCGCCGACGAACAGCCGATGCCCGCCTTCGGAGTTGGCCACCCACACCAGCGAGCCGTCGTCGAGGTGCGCGGGCACGCCGCCGACGATGTCGATCCACGCCGGGTCCGTGTCCTCGCGCACGAGGGTGGACGCGCCGGTCGCCGGATCGACCGAGAACAGCCGCATCGTCCGCTGGTCGCGGGTCAGTGTCACGATCGACAGCGCGTGGGAGTACCACGCCGCCGTGACGAGGTACTCCTCCTCGTACGGCACCGTGACCCGCGACCCGTCGAGCCCCAGCACGAACAGCTCGGTGCGGGCGTTGGGCGTGCCCGCGGCCGGGTAGCGCTGGGCCACCGGCGTGCGGTCGGGGTTGGCCGGGTCGGCGATGTGCCACACCCGCACGGGAGCCTCGTCGGCCCGCTCGACCAGGAGCGCGTCGCTGGTGGGCGACCACCAGTAACCGCGCATGCGGTCCATCTCCTCGGCGGCGATGAACTCGGCCAGCCCGTACGTCACCGTCTCCGACTCCGGCGAGGCCAGCGGGCGGTCGTCGCCCGTGTCCAGGGACTGCACCCGCAGGGCGCCGTCGGAGACGTAGGCGACGTGCCGCCCGTCGGGCGACAGGCGGGGGTCGATGACCCGGCCCGGCGTGTACAGCGTGCGCGCCTGCCCGCTCGGCAGCTCGGCCACGTGCAGCCCGCCGGACAGCGCGAAGCACGCCCTGGTCAGCGCGGTGTCGGTGGCGTAGGCGACCACGCCGCCCGCGGCCTCGCGGCTGCGCTCGCGCCGGGCGCGCTCCTCCGGCGGCAGGTCCTCCTCGTCGGCGTGGAGCGTGCGCGGATCGACCACCAGCCGCTCGACGTGGGTCTCGGTGTCGAGCTCCCACAGGCAGGTCACCGGATCGGTGCCCGACTTCGTCCGCAGGAACACCACCCGGCCGCCGTCCGGGGAGATCGTGAAGCTGCGGGGGACCCCCAGGGTGAACCGTCGGGTCCTGGCTGACAGGCGCGGGAAGCTCTCGCTCATGGCGTCAATCCTGCCATTGCTACGCTCGTGGGCATGACTGATCGACGGCTCCTGCTCGTGCACGCCCATCCGGACGACGAGTCGATCGGCACCGGCGCGACCATGGCCAAGTACGTCGCGGAAGGCGCCCATGTCACGCTGGTGACCTGCACGCTCGGCGAGGAGGGGGAGATCATCCCCGGCGACCTCGCGCACCTGGCGGCCGATAGGGGCGACGCGCTGGGCCCGTACCGGATCGGCGAGCTGGCGGCGGCCTGCCAGGCGCTGGGCGTCGAGGACCACCGCTTCCTCGGCGAGCCGGGCCGCTGGCGCGACTCCGGCATGATGGGCGTGGCCTCCAACGACCACCCGCGCGCGTTCTGGGGCGCCGACCTCGACGAGGCGGCGGGGGAGCTGGTCAAGGTCATCCGTGAGGTACGCCCGCAGGTCCTGGTCACCTACGACGCCAACGGCTTCTACGGCCACCCCGACCACATCCAGGCGCATCGGGTTTCGCGCAGGGCGTTCGAGCTGGCGGCGAAGCCGGACTTCGGCGAGGGCGAGCCCTGGCAGATCGCGAAGTTCTACCACACGGCCGTCGCCAGGTCCGTCATGCGGCGCGCGGCCGAGGCGCTGCGCGAGGCGAACGTCGACTTCCTGACGGAGAACGTCGACGACATGCCGTTCGGCAGCCCCGACGAGGACATCACCACCGAGATCGACGCCCGCCCCTGGATCGGCAACAAGCTGGAGGCGCTGCGCGCGCACGCCACCCAGATCAGCGTCCAGGCCCCCTGGTACGCGCTGTCGAACAACATCGGCCAGGAGGTGCTGGCCGTCGAGCACTACACGCTGGCCATCGGCGTCCCCGGCCCCGCGGTGCCCGGGCCGCCGGTCGACGCGGGAGGCCTCGGTGAGCCGCACAACCGCGAGAACGATCTCTTCGCGGGCATCCACTAACCTCATTCGACATGGAACATCGCAGCCAGGCCGAGTCGGCGCTGGGCGGGGCGGCGTACGGCATGCTGTTCGTGCTCGGGGTCGTCATGGCCGTCGTGGGCGGCTTCACGCATCCCACGTGGCAGGTCGGTGTGATCCCGGCGTCGGCGATCGTCTGGGTGCTGGCGCTGTTCGGGGTGTGCCTGGGGGCGGGCAAGCTGATGCGCGCCAGGCTCGGGGCCATGGCGACGGCGCTCGGCTGGCTGCTGGTGACCATGCCGTTCACGCTGGAGCTGGGGATGGGGGACCTGGTGATCGCGTCCGGTCCGCCCGGTTACGTCTACCTGTACGGGGGATTGCTAGGCCTCGTCGTGGCCTATCTGCTTTCGCCCACGTCGGGAGGGGGATCATGGCTCTTGCGGGGGTACCCCTCCGAAAAAACAGACGTAGAGGCATAAAGTAGCTAGGTGCATTCCATCGAGCGGCACGTGGACCCGGGATCGTACCGCAAGGTCGTCGGCCGCTTCGCCACCGGAGTCGCGATCGTGACGACCAGGCTGGGCGACGACGATCACGCGATGACGATCAACTCCTTCACCTCCGTCTCCCTCGACCCCCTGCTCGTGCTGTTCTGCGCCGAGAAGGTGGCGCGCTTCCACGACGCCGTGATGGAGGCCGGGTTGTGGGGCGTGTCGGTGCTGCCGGCCTCCATGGAGGACGCCTCGCGCTTCTTCGCCCACCGGGGCAGGCCGCTGAACGGGCAGATCTCCAGGTGGCCCCACCACCGGGGGGAGTCGGGGGTGGCGCTGTTCGACGGGGCCATCGCCACGGTGGAGTGCGCGACCACGGCGGTGCACGACGGCGGCGACCACTCGATCGTGGTGGGCGCGGTGACGGCGCTGGGCACGCCGTCGGACGGGGCGCCGCTGCTCTACCACGAGGGCCGCTACAAGTCCCTGTGAACGAGCCGGGCCAGGCACACGGTGCCTGGCCCGAGCAAGGTGTCCGCGGCCCTACTGGGCGGCGGGAGCGCTGACCGACTCCGACGGCGAGGTCGTCGCGGTGTCAGTGGGCACGCTGGTGTCGGTCGGGGCGCCGGTGTCGGTCGGCGTCGGGCTGTCCGTGGGCAGCTCGGCCGGCGGCTCCGACGGCGGCGGGCAGGTCGGGATCCCCGTGGGGCTGATCGTGGGACTGACCGTGGGGGACACGGTGTCCGTCGGGGATTCCGTGGGTGGGGTCACAGTGGGGGTTTCGGTCGGTGTCGAGGTCGGGGTTTCGGTAACGGTCGGTGTCGGCGTCGGGGTGTCCGTGACGGTGGGCGTCACCGTCGCCGTCGGGGGGACGGGGACGGTCGGCTCCTCCGAGGGCGGAAGGGTGTCCGTCGGCTCGACGTACGGCTGACAGGTGAACGTCTCCGTGACCGTCGGGCCGGGCTCGGTGACGGTGACCGTGGGACCTGGTTCGGTCACCGTGACCGTCTCGCGGACGGTGACGGTCGGCAGGGGCGCCATGCTGACGCCGGCCTGCCCTCGCTTCTTGTACGTGCCCCGGCCCAGCCGGGTGGTGGCGCTTCCGTCGCCTCCGACGACCGTGAGGTCCACGCTCGCGGTCTTACACGCTCTCCTCTTGCACACTCGCTGTTCGACGTTGAAGAGCGCCGCCCCTTCATAGGTGATCGAGACGTTCAGGTAGGAAACGCCTCTTCTCTTGACCACCCGCGTCTCGGCGGTGTACTCCCCGTCGGTAGGGGTGGGTGACGCCGTCGGGCTCGTGGTCTCGGTCGGGGTCGGCGACGTCGTGGGGGGCGGCGACGTCGATGGGTCGCCGGCTAACGCCACCTGCGCGTTGAGAGGAGTGTCGGTGAATCGTAGGGAATCGGCCGCTGACGTCTGGGTGATCGCGACTCCGCCGGCTCCTGCCAGTGCGACGGTGCCGAGCAGCGCGCCCAGGGTGGAGAATCTCATAATCCTGCTCTTGTGGGAGATTTCAGGACGGGGATCATTATTCCGACTTGTCAAGATTGGTCAAGACTCAGACGCATGAACAGGCGCTTCCGGTTCCGGCGCGCGGTGAACTACGTGAATCTCTCCACACCGCTCGGCCTGCTGATCGCGATCGTGGGCGGCGCGTCCAGGCAGCCCGGCCCTGACGGGCTCGTCCTGGCCTTCGGCTACCGCTACCGCTTCCCTGTCGCGGGGGCGTTCACGGTCGGGAACGTGGTCCTGACCAGGAGAGATGCGCTGGACGAGCGGCTCATCCTGCACGAGGGACGGCACGCCACGCAGTGGGCCTGGTGCCTCGGGCTGCCGATGTTGCCGCTCTACCTGCTGGCCATGCTCGCCTCGGTGGTCGTCTGCGGTCACCAGGCTTCGTACAACGTTTTCGAGCGCCTGGCCGGTTTGGACGACGGCGGATATCCGCACAAGCACCTGTGGTGGCGGCGAATCAGGGGCTCCTGATTGACACGCTCTGTAAAGGGCGCCACCCCTCCGCGAGGAGCGGCGCCCGGCGTCAGGGAGTCAGTTTCAGCGTGTGAACTGCGGCTTTCTTCACCGATTCCGGCTTGGACCACATCGGCAGCAGGTCGCCCCGCGCCCACGCCTCGGCCTGATCCCAGTAGTTGGCGTGGAAGGCGTGCCCGGAGGCTCCCGTCAGGTTGATCCACCGGGACTTGTCCAGGTCCGACAGGTCGACGACCATCCGCATCGACGGCACGGCGGTGATCGTGTAGCCGCTCTGAACGTTCCAACCCGTGGCGTTCACCGCGTCCTTGCCCCCGCCCACCGGCAGCGGCCCGCGGTTGAACAGGGCCTCCACCGGCGCGATGCCCGAGGTGCCGAGCGACCCGTTGACCAGTTCGAGCTGGTGCAGGTCGCCCCAGCGCCACGCCTTGACGTCCGTCCCGAGCCGGTCGGCGAGCTCCTGGTGCGCCGAGGCCAGGGCCTGGCGGAGGATGTCGTCGCGGGTCTCGGTGAGGTTCTTGGTGGTGGTGTCGTCCCAGAACGGGTCCTCCGGGGCCTCCAGCAGCCGCCTGACGACCTCGTACCAGCGGTCCCCTCCCGTGGGGCGGGCCGACTCCGGCAGGTCGTCGTCGAACGTCAGCGTGAGCACGTGGCGCCAGACGGCGTTGAAGTACGCGGCGGCGGCCGAGCCCGTGCCCTGCTCGCCGTCCCACGTCTTGAGCAGGTCCCGCGCCTGGACCGACGGGCCCGCCAGGTCCACCCGCATCAGGGCGGGGACGAGCGTATCGGCGAAGCCGTTGTGGGTGTCCTGCTGGATCTCGGACATGGTGGCCGCGTCGATCGGGCCCTTCTTGAGGGCCTCCTTGATCAGGGTGCGGATGCGTTCCGAGCGGTAGCCGTACGACCAGTCCTTGGCGAGCAGCGGCTTGTACCGCTCGGGATCGATGACGGCGTTGTTGGCGGTGACGATGAAGCCGTCCGCCGGGTCCTCGACCGAGGGGAGCTGGTCGTAGGGGATGGGGGCGGGGTTCCAGTCGTACACGCCGCTCCAGCCGGGGACCGGCCAGGTGCCGTCGCCGGTCTGGCGCACGGGGATGCGGCCGGGGGTCTGGTAGCCGATCTTGCCGGAGGTGTCGGCGTAGATGAGGTTCTGCGAGGGGACGTCGAACAGGGACGCGGCCGCCTTGAACTCCTGCCAGTCGCCGGCCCTGTTCAGCGCGAAGATCGCGTCGGCCGTCCTGCCGGGCGTCAGCGCCGTCCACTGCAGGGCCACCGCGTTGGCCTCCCCGCTCGGCCGGGCGGTGGGGATGACCTCGTTGATCAGCGGGCCGTGCCGGGTGCTTCTGACGGTGAGCGTGACCGTCTTGCCCCCGGCCACCTTGATCTTCTCCTCCCGGGTCTCGAGCGGCAGCCGCGAGCCCTCGTACAGGTACGTGTCGCCGTCCACCTGCTCCAGGAAGAGGTCGGCCACGTCGGCGCCCAGGTTCGTGAAGCCCCAGGCGATCTTGTCGGTGTGCCCGATGATCACGCCGGGCACGCCCGAGAACGTGAACCCGGTCACGTCGTACGGGCACGCCTCCGTGATCTTCCGGCAGTGCAGCCCGGCCTGGTACCAGACGGACGGCAGTTGCGCCGACAGGTGCGGGTCGTTGGCCAGCAGCGGCTTGCCGCCGGCGGTGTACTCGCCGGAGATCACCCACGAGTTCGAGCCGAGGCCGGACCGGTCGGCGGCGCCCATGGTGCTCGGCACGTCCTCCAGCATGCGGGCCGCGCCCGCCAGCGCCCGGTTGCCGCGCAGCCGCGGCTCGGCCTGCTGGTCGAAGCGGCGCTGGAGGAGGGCGCCCTCGTTGACGATCGGGAGGTGCCGGTCGTAGGGGTAGCCGGGGTAGAGCTGCTCGACCCGCTCCCTGGGCAGCTTGGTCAGCGCCAGGGCGCGGTCGATCTCGTCCTCGACGTTGGAGCGCAGGTCCCACGCCATCGCCTTCAGCCAGGCCACGGAGTCGACCGGCGTCCACTTCTCCGGCGTGCCGCCGCCGCCCTGGAGCTTCAGGATGGAGTACTCGAGGCTGCGGTCGGAGGCGTTCGGGTTGGCGCTGAGCCAGGCGTTGACCCCGTTGGCGTATGCGTCGAGGTAGCCCTGCGTCTCCTGGGCCAGCTCCGGCACCTCCTGCTCGGCCACCCTGCGCCAGCCCATGGTGCGCAGGGCCTTGTCGTTGTCGAGGGTGGAGGCGCCGAAGAGCTCCGAGAGGCGCCCGGCGGTCATGTGGCGGCGGAAGTCCATCTCGAAGAAGCGGTCCTGGGCGTGGACGAAGCCCTGGGCCATGAACAGGTCCGCGGCGCTATCGGCATAAATGTGGGGGATCCCCGACTTATCCCGATAAATCTCTACGTTCCCGGTCAGGCCCGGGAGCCGGAGCGACCCGTCCACCTGCGGGAACGACTTCCGCACCGTGTAGACGACGACCCCTGCCAGCACCAGAACCAGCGCGAGAAGAACGGTCAACACCCGAGCGGACCACCGCAATGGCCGCGGCATCCACGCAAAGGGTCTCACCGCCACCTCCTTCATGCCGAACTGGCATCAAGTCTGGCAGTTCTTGATCACTCCTCCGGACGCTTCAGACCATCCACGTCTGCCCCTCCGAGGTGTCGGAGACGCGCACACCGAGCTCGGCCAGCTCATCGCGCAGGCGATCGGAGCCGGCCCAGTCCTTCGACTCGCGTGCCCGCTCCCGCGCCTCCAGCAGCTCGGCGGCGCCGGGCGGCAGCACCCTGGGCTTGCCGATGTCGATGGACAGATCGAGCCCCAGCACCTGGTCCAGATGCAGGAACGTCTCGAGCTTCGCCCCCGGCGCCACCGACTCGTCCCGCTCCAGCTCCCGCAGGACCCGCAGCGCCGCCGGAGTGTCGAGGTCGTCGTCGAAGGCCGCCTCCGCCCGCTCGACGTGCGCCTGCGACAGGGGCGCGCTGACCGACTCGGCCCACACGGCCACCCGCGAGCGCCACCTGCGCACCGTGCGGTCGGCGGCCTTCAGCGTGTCCCACGTGAGGTTCATCTGCTGGCGGTAGCGGTGCTCCAGGAACGCCATGCGTACGGCCAGTGGGTCGAGCCCGGCCGCCACCACGTCCGCAAGCAGCACCACGTTCCCCGTGGACTTGGCCATCTTCTGCCCGTCGAAGAGCAGGTGCTCGCCGTGCACCCAGTGATCCACCACCTCGTGGCCGGTCGCCGAGTTCGACTGCGCCCGCTCGTCCTCGTGGTGCGGGAAGCGCAGGTCGATCCCGGCGGTGTGGATCTCGAAGCGCGGCCCGAGAAAGCGCAGCGACATGGCCGAGCACTCCACGTGCCAGCCGGGGAAGCCCCGCCCCCACGGCGTCTCCCAGGTCAGCTCGCCCTCGCCGGGCTTCCACAGGGCCCAGTCGGCGTGGAAACGCTTGCGCGGATCGACGGTCTCGATGCGGTGGGCGGGCTTGAGCGCGTCGAGCCGGTTGCCGGAGATCTCCCCGTAGGAGGGGAACGTCCGTACGTCGAAGAACACCGACCCGTCGGGCACGGCGTAGGCGTGCCCCTGCTCGATCAGCTTGGCGATCAGCTCGACCATTAGGTCGACGGTCTCGCTGGCCCTCGGCATGTGCTCGGGCGGCCGGAGGTTCAGCGCGGCCGTGTCGGCCTTGAACGCCTCCTCGTAGTGGCGCGCCAGCTCCAGCGGCGAGCGGCTCTCGGCCCGCGCCTGCGCCAGGACCTTGTCCTCGCCCTCGTCGGCGGCGTCGTCGACGAGATGGCCGACGTCGGTGATGTTCTGACAGGCCACGACCCGCACCCGCCGCCGCTCCAGGACCCGCCTGATCAGGTCGGACAGCAGGTACGTACGCAGGTTGCCCACGTGCGCGTGGCGATAGACCGTGGGCCCGCACGTGTACATCCGCACCGCGCGCCCGGCGGCGATCTCCTCGACCTGCCTGGCGCGCGTGTCGTAGATCCGCAACATCTCCCGAGCTTAGCCCGGCGTCATCCGCCCAGGAAACCGAGGATGTCCCTGTCGCCGCGCTCGCGCAGCCTGGCCAGGATCTCCTCGCGGGTGGCCGTGTCGGACAGCCCGATCCTGGCCCCGATCAGCCGCAGGCCCTCCATCTCCGAGCTGACGGGCGCGGTGTAGCCGAACAGGTAGAGCGCCCGGTTGATGGGCGGCATGTTGACGGGCGCGGCCGGCAGGTAGCGGGTCAGCAGCTCGCCGCCGTCGGACACGGTCAGGAAGACGTGGTCGCCCTCCTGCGCCTTGTACTCCGACAGCACGTTGCGGATCGAGCCCATCGTGGGCTGGTTGTGCCAGCTGATCACCACGTCGCCGGACGGCGCGGAGGCCGTGAGCTGCCCGCCCGGCGCCATCCCCAGGTACGCCGCGAACCCCGTCGGCAGCGGCGACCCGGACCCGCGCAGGTGCTCGGCGTTGACGTCCACGCGGTGCCACCAGCGGCCGTCGCGGGAGCGGAAGCTGCGGCGCGTCTCCGAGACGTCCTTGCGCGGCTGGTACGGCTCCGCCTCGCCGCCGGGAGCGGTGCCCGCCACCCTGATCCAGCCCCGCTGCGTGCGCTCGAACCCGGGCCCGCCCGAGTACGCGCGCACCGAGCTCTCGCTCACGTCGTAGCGGGAGGTCAGGTTCGCCACGATGGTGCTCACCGAGGCCTCGCCGCCGGCCCGCTCGATCTCCCTGGCGATCATCTCCCTGATCCCCAGGTACTCGTCGCCGCCCCACCTGGTCAGCCCGTACTTGTTGCGGTCGACCCGGCGGAAGCGCTCGTCGGCGGTGAGCTGGTTGCGGATGCCGACCAGGCTGTAGTCCTCGCCGATGCGCTCCTGGATCTCCTCGGGCGACAGCGGCGAGCCCGCCACCGCCAGCACCGCCTCGGCCTTCTCGTTGATGCTGCGCGGCCACGGCACCACGTGCTGGCCCAGCACCCGTAGCTGCGGCACGGCCAGGATCCACCGCTCGGCGACGTCCTCGCGCACGCCGAGCTGGGAGACCATGGACACGGCCTCGCCGAGCGGGTGCGGCCCGTCGGCGAAGAGCTGGCGCGTCTTCTCCCTCAGCTCGTCGGCCCCGCCGGCCACGAGCCAGCCGTCGGCCTGCTCGTAGCCGGTCAGCAGCGTGCGCACGAACCGCCACGCCGGGATCCCCAGCGTGCGCAGCTCGGTGCGGTGCCACGGCACGGTGGCCTGCAGGTCGTCGGCCGGCGCCGCGGAGCCCAGCCGGCCGCGCAGCCAGGCCACGTGCGCGACCAGGGCGGCGGCCTCCGGCCTGCTCAGCCAGGCCTCCACGTGGTCGCGCAGGTCGCGCTCGATCTGCCTGATCCGCTCCCGCGTCACCGAGAACCGCTGCGCCAGCTCGTCCAGCGTGGCCCGCTGCGTGGCGTACAGCCGGTCGCGGGCGATGGCCCGCTGCCGGTCGTCCAGCGCGCCGAACAGCTCGTCGATCAGCTCGGGCAGCGGCCTGTCCGGCCTGGACGGCCCGGGCACCGGCTCGGGAGCGGGCTCGAGCAGCCGCTCGAACACGCCGCTGAACAGCTTCTGCACCACGTCCTTGCCCAGCGTCTCCGGCGACCGCTCGGCCTCGGCGGGGTCGGAGAAGCGCAGCAGCGGCAGGATGTCGCCGAGCATGAGGTGCCCCCAGCAGGCCACGGCCAGGTCGGCCAGGTGGCCCGCGACGGTCTGCGTGCCGACGATGGCGCACGCGCGGTCGAGGGGGATCGCCTGCCACCAGGCCTCGGGCAGCTGGGGCTCCTCCACGATCGGCGCTATCTGACCAGGGGAGGTCCAGCGCAGGGGTGGCGCGAGGTCGCTCAGGCTGAGGTTCATTGAGGTCCAACCGGCAAAGGGAAGATATCCGCAGTTCAGACTATGTGATCAGAGGGGTAAAAACGGGCTGCCTCTTCCGGAATGGGAGATATAGAGCATCGAGCGCGCCCGGGTGCAGGCGACGAACAGTATGCTCCGTTCGCGTTGCAGGGCACGAGCCCGCGCGTAAGGCTCGTCCGGTGGCGGCCCGGGCACCACGCCCTCCGCCACCCCGATGAGCGCCACCCGCTCGAACTCGAGCCCCTTCAGCTGCTGGAAGGTCGACGCCCGCACGTCCAGGCCGGTCAGCGCGCGCTTGGCGGCGCGGACGAACCGCTGGTCGCGGGCCGCGACGGCGATCTCGCCGGCGGGCACGCCGTCCGCCAGCCACGCGTCGATCGTGCCGCGCAGCCCGGCCAGCTCCGCCTCAGGCGAGTCGTACGCCCTGACGACCGGCCGCTCACCGTGCCGGCTCGCGCTGAAGGCCGACAGGTCGGTCACGCCCTTGACCAGGCCGGGCGAGGGGCTGCCGCCGCGCAGGCGTACGGCGAAGGAGAGCAGCTCCTGGGTCAGCCGGTGGGAGCGGTCGAGCGAGTGCTGGACGGCGGGGATGCCCACCGCGCCGAGCGCCACCTTCGTGTCGGTGACGCGCTGGTGCGGGTCGCCGACGATGAACAGGTCGTCCCGCGCCCGCGGCACGGCCGCCCTCAGCAGCCGCCACTGCGCCGGGCTGATGTCCTGTGCCTCGTCCACAACCATGTGACGGTACGGCTTGCGCCCCGGATCCACATCGTCGAGCAGATCACCTGTCGAGATCGACAGCAACCTGAGCGCGTCCTCCGTCAGCTGGGCCAGCGAGCGCGCCCCGGGGCCCACCAGCGCCGGACGGCGGCCCTCCGCGCCGGCCACGATGCGGACGGCCAGGCGTTCGGCGTTGTCCACCTCGACCCGCTTGCGCACCACCTCGTCCTCGATCAGCAGGTCCAGCTTCGCCGACAGCTCGTCGGCCAGGCTCTGCGAGAACGTCACCAGCAGCACAGGGCCCGCCCCCCGCGCCGCCAGATGGGCCGCCCGGTGCAGCGCGACCACAGTCTTGCCGGTGCCCGCGCCACCCACGACCAGCACCGGGTGCTCGAACCTGGCCGCCCTCGCCAGCCGGTGCTGCGGCGGGTACAGGAACGTGCACCAGCCCGGCGCCTCCAGCACCCGGTCCAGCGCGACCTTGTCGGAGACGAACGCCGCCCGGTCCGGGCTGCGCCGCAGCGCCGCGTACAGGTCCTCGGGGTCGATCGGGCCCGGCTCCTGCTCGGTGGCGCGCCAGGCGTTCAGCTCCCGCCAGGCCTCCGACAGCGAGCCGCCCCTGGCCAGCACCGCCAGCGGGACGTACTGGGTGGGCGGCAGGAACGGCTCCAGCGCGGCCACGTCGGCCTCGGTGGTGATCAGGCGGAACAGCGGCAGCGCCTCGAGGTCCAGGCCCAGCCCGAGCAGATCGCCGTCGCAGATCGGCGCGAACAGCCGGGAGGACCTGGCAGACCTGCGTAACGCGGGCTCCACCCGCTCCAGCGCCTCGGCGTCCCACTCCTCCACGACGCCGATCGCCGGGTTGACGCCGTAGCGGTGGCGGCGGGCGTACGACCAGGCGTCGGGATCGGGCAGCAGCGTACGCAGCCAGTACACGTCCCGCTGCCGCACCACCACCCCGCGATGGCCCTCGGTCAGCCGCAGGGTCGCCACCCGCGGGTCCCTGGCGCCCCTGACCCTCTCCGGGTGCGGGGCGCCCGACACGTTCAGCAGGAACCGGCGCAGCGCGACCACGGCGTCCCTGCGCACCGGCTGGGCCAGTGCGCTGAGCTCCCTGGGAAACTCAGGGCCGATCGCGAGCCGCGGCACCCGGCTCAGTCCAGGAGCTCGAGCAGATCGCGATCCCCGCGTTCGCGGAGCCTGTTGAGCAGGTCGGGCAGGGCGACGGGCCCCGTCATGCCGATCCTGGTGGCGATCACCCTGGCGGCCTGGTCCCGGGTGCCTCCCGGGGCCGTGTACCCCACCAGGCGCAGCGCCTTGGTGATCTTCTCGGCCCCCTGGGCGGCGACCGGGAGGTGCCTGGCCCGCAGCACCCCCTCGTCCGACAGCGTCAGGAACAGGTGGCCGCCCTCCCGGGCGCCCACGTCCACCAGCAGCCGCTCGATGCTCTGGAGGCTCGGCTTGCCGTGCCAGACCATGGCCAGCTCGCCCGCGGCGCTCCTGACCGTCCTGCTCTCGCCCGGCGACAGCCCCAAGTACGAGGCGAACCCCGTCGGCAGCACGCACTCACCGCCCGCGAGCTGCTCGGCCGTGACGTCGATGCGCAGCCACCAGCGGCCGTCGGGCTGCCTGAAGCAGCGCTGCGTCTGGGAGACGTCCTTCAGCGGCTGGTACGGCTTGTCCTGCTCGCCGTTGGCCTCCTGCACCGGCTGGAGTGCCGGGGTGAACGCCTGGAACTGCGGCGGCCCCGGGGGCGGCGGCGTGATCCCGACCGGGCCGAACGCCGAAGGCACCAGCTCCACCGGAGGCGGCGGCTGCTGCTGGTACGGCTTGCGCTGCGGCAGTGGCGGCGGCGGGAGCTCCGGCTGCGATGGGAGCTCCGGTTGCGGCGGGGGAGGAGGTGGCGGCGGGGCCAGCGTGGCCAGCACGAACTGCCACGCGGGGACCTCCAGCGCCTGGATCTCCACCGTGTGCCAGTCGGCCGCGTCGATGAGCTGTTCCTTGGGGGCCGCCGGGCCCAGGGTCCTGGCCAGCTCGTCCAGGTGCGCCCGGTACGGGGCCGCCTCGTCGCTGGCCAGCCAGCGGTCCAGGCGGGCGCGCAGCTCGTCCTCGGTGGCGGAGATCTCGGCCGGGGGGACGGCGAACAGCTTGGCGAGCTGGTCCACGGCCGAGGGCTCGTCGGTGAAGACCCGGTTCTGGGCCACCGCCCAGCTCTTGTCGTCGAGCCCGGCGAACGCGGCCTCGATGAGCTCGGGCAGCGGACGCTCCCGCCCATCGGCCTCGTGCCCGGCGTCGTGTCCGGCCTCATGTTCGGCGTGGGGTGCGTGCTCGGCGCCGGGCTCCGGCTCGTGCGCCGCCTCGGCCTGGAGTGCTTCGGCCTGGAGCGCCTCGGCCTCCTGGATCGCCGGCTCGGGGGCGGGCTCGTCGGCGGCGTCCAGCACCGGTTCGGGCTCCGGCTCGCGGGCCTCGTCGGCCGCCGGCTCCGCGTCGGCGTCGAGGACCCGCTCGACCTCTTCCGGCGCCTCCTCGTCCAGCGTGGCGCTCTCGTGATGCGCAGCGGCCTCACGGGGCTCGCCGTAATCGGCGTCGAGGGCATCGCCGGCGTAGGCGCCCTCGGCGGCGCGTCCGGCGCCGGGCTCCCCCTCTACGGCGGGCGCGGCCTCTACGGCGGGCTCGGCGGCGGGCTCAGCCTCCGCGACGGGCTCGGCCTCCGCGACGGGCTGCCCCTCCACGGCGGGCGCGGCCTCTACGGCGGGCTCGGCGACGGGCTCGGCCTCGACGACATGCTCGTCGACGGGCTGGGCCTCGGCCGGGTAAGCCTCCTGCACCCGCTGCACGGGCTCCTCGGCAGCCTCCGGAGCGTCATCGCGCTCCTCGACGCCCTCAGCGGCGTGCTGCGCGGCGACCGGCTCGGAGACCTCCTCCTCGGCCGCCTCCTCTCGCTCCGGGGCCGCAGCGGGCGACTCAGCCTCGTCGGCGACGTACGCGTGCTCGGCGACGCCCCCCGGCTCGTGGGCGACGGGCTCGGACGCGACGGGCATGGGCGCGACGGGCACGGGCGCGACGGCCGCATGCCCGGCGGGTTCGGCGGGCTCGCCGGGCTCGGGCGCGGGCGGCGCCTGCTCCACGGGCTCGTGGGCGTCCGGCCCGTAGCCGGCCGGCGCGGGGGCGAAGGACTCCGCCGGACGGCCGGTGACGTGCTTGGGCGCGTCCTCGCCGTGCGGGTGCGCCAGACGTACCAGGACGGCGGAGAACAGCGTGTTCAGCACCGGCCGCGCCTGGATGAAGGGCTGGTCCACCAGCTCCCGGCTGGTCAGCGCGAGCAGCCCGGCCCACGACCCGGCGCGGTCGAGCGCGATCGCGACGGCGGGCTCGTCTGCCTCCTCCGGGTCCAGGACGTGCAGCGCCGGCAGGACGTCGCCCACCGCCGCCGCGGGCCAGTGCTCAAGGGCGATCTCCGTCAGCAGCTCGCCCAGGGACTCGGGGCCGATCGCCGCCAGCACGAGCGGCATGGGCAAACTGCGCCACCACGCATCCGGCAGGTCCGGCTGCCCGGTGAGTAGCGTGATCGTCGACGAGTCGCTCCACCTCAACGGTGGTACGAGGTCGCTCAGGCAGAAGTTCATCCCGTTCCGTTCACCAGCCCCTCACGCCGCCGCAGCGGTGCAGCCATAATCTCGCCGCCCACGGAACAGACCATAGTCCGGCAAATCAGCCCTACGCATCATGCTCGACGCATCAACGCCGAACAGCGGCAAAGCGTAGACGCACGTAGTCGGCCATCCAGCCACTCTCCCTGCGAAGCGCGGGCGCGGCCAGCTCGTTCACGCGCCGGAGCAGGGGCTCCACGATCTCGGGGGGAAGCCCTTCGAGCACCGAGGCGGCGAACATGCGCACCCAGTCGGCGGCCCCGCCGGGGCACTCGTCCAGGGGAGTCGGCCGGTCGAAGTATTCGAGCAACCTGACCACGAACCCCTCCTGCTCGAGGCGGCGGGCGTACTCGGCAGGCGTGGGAAAGTACCACGGCAGCTCGGGCTCGCGCAGGCCGTACTCGCGCCAGGCGGTCAGCATCGCGGTGGTCAGCTCGGCGCAGTTGCCGGCGCCGCCCATCTCGGCGACGAAGCGCCCGCCAGGCATGAGTGCCTCGCGGACGCTGGCGATCACGGCGCCGGGATCACGGCTCATCCAGTGCAGCGCGGCGTTGGAGAACACCGCGTCGTACGGATCCACGACCGTGAAGTCGTGCCCGTCGCCGATGATGAAGTCCATGCCCGGATACTGGGCGAGCGCCTTCTCGATCATCGCCGCGGAGCCGTCGATCCCGAGGACCTCGGCGCCCCTGAACGCGATCTGCGCGGTCAGCACCCCGGTGCCGCAACCGAGGTCGAGCACGCGCTCGCCGGGCCGCGGGTCCAGCAGGTCGACCAGTGGCGCGCCCTGCGTGGAGACGTAGCCGAAGCTGCTGTCGTAGGCGCGACTGTTCCACCGCTCCAAGCTCGGTGTGTCGTATCGCAAGACGATCAGCTCACATTCGATCAGACATCGGGCCCCCGTGGCCGTGCTGTCTGTTCACTTTAGAGCCTGATCGTCCCTGCGACATATCAAGTCACTTCGGACTCATCCCACGCTCTTTGCCCATTCCCTCTTCAGGTACGCCTTCGCGGCGTCGGCCTGCGGAATCGTCATGAGCACGGGAGGGCCGGGGGGCTTGGGCAGTTTCGCGGCCTGCTCGGTGTCGAGCGTGCCCTTCATGAGCATCGCCTCGCCGCGCGCCGGCCGGGCGAAGCCCTTCTGCAGCAGGTTCTGGCCCTCGTCGGAGAACAGGAACTCCTGCCACAGCCGGGCCGCCGCCGGGTGCGGGGCCGCCTTGTTGATGGCCTGCACGTGGTAGCCGCCGAGGGCGGAGTCGCGCGGGATCGTGACCTTCCAGGCGTCGGGGTGGCTGGCGCCGCGGGCGGCGTTCAGGTGGTCCCAGGCGACGATCACGTTGGCCTTGGCCGGCTCGGTGAGCCGCCCCTCCTGCTTGAGCTTGGCGAACAGCGCCACGCCCTGCTCGGGCCGCGGCACCCCGGCGCGCAGCGAGGCCGCCATGACGCCGTCGAACGCCGCCGCCGCGCGCAGGGGGTCGCCGTCGAGCGCGACCCGGTGGCCGGGCTTGAGCAGGTCGGCGAAGGTGGCCGGCGGCTTGACCGCGCGCGGGTCGTACCCGATGGACATGTAGCCGCCGTAGGCGGCGTACCAGGCGCCGGACGGGTCCTTGACGTGGTCGGGCAGGTCCTGCCAGCCCTGCACCTTGTACGGGGCGAAGTGGTCGGCGCCCGAGACGGCCACGTCCATGGTCAGGTCGAAGACGTCGGGCTTGAGCTTGGAGGCGATCTCCAGTTGCCGCGCGCTGCTCGCCCCCGGTTCGAGCTGGTTGACCTTGATGTCGTACTTGTCGGCGAAGGTGTCGATGATCTCGCCGTAGTTGACCCAGTCGCGGGGCAGGGCGATCACGTTCAGCTCGCCCTCGCGCCTGGCGGTCTCGGCCAGGCGCTCCATGGTGCCGAAGCCCGCCTTCAGCGAGCCGGCCTGGGCGTTGACCGGCGGCAGGTTCTTGCTCTCCGTGGTGGTGGAGTCGGTGGACGACGCGCCGCATCCGGCGCTGGCGAGGATGGCTGCTGCGGCGGCGCAGGTACGTACAGTCACACAACGAATACTTACTGTTGCATTCGCCCAGGTCGAGGAGGCGCGGCCGGAACGACTCTGGCGGCCACCAGGCTCTCCTCGGGGATCGTCACCACCGTGCCGTCCTTTTTGCGAACTTCGAGCACCCCGTCCGCCCACGACACGAGGATTCCCACGGCATCGCGAAACCCGCCGGGAACCCGTCTCCGGGTGGTGATCCGTGCTCCTATGTCCTGACTTGTGATGGCGATCACGAGGCGTGCGACCACGAGTTTGCCACCCTCCGTTTCGGCCAGCTGGCAAGCACGGCAATACTAGGGCGTAGCAAACCGCGGTCAGAGTCATGCCATGGTGCTGGAGAAGAAGGAGCTCGAGGTGACCTACGTCATCGCGCAGCCTTGCGTGGACGTCCTGGACAAGGCGTGCATCGAGGAGTGCCCCGTCGATTGCATCTACGAGGGCGAGCGCATGCTTTACATCCACCCCGACGAGTGCGTGGACTGCGGCGCGTGCGAGCCTGTGTGCCCCGTCGAGGCGATCTTCTACGAGGACGACCTTCCCGAGCAGTGGAAGGACTTCTACAAGGCGAACGTGGACTTCTTCGAAGACCTCGGCTCGCCCGGGGGGGCCTCCAAGGTCGGCAAGATCGACAAGGACCATCCGGTCGTGGCGGCCCTGCCGCCGCAGGGCGAGGACCACTAAGAGTCCCGTCAACGCCGTGCACGGGGGCATCCGGCGGAAGTGGATGCGCCCCGTTCGCGCGGCGTGCGCGCCTGACGTACGGCAACGCGACACCCTGGAGAATCGTGAACAAGCTGCCTGACTTCCCCTGGGACCGGCTGGAGCCGTACAAGGAGCGCGCGCTGGCACATCCCGACGGCATCGTCGATCTGTCGATCGGCACGCCCGTCGACCCCGTGCCCCGGCTCGTCCAGGACGCGCTCGCGCAGGCGGCCGACAGCCCCGGCTACCCCTTCACCCACGGCACCAAGGCGCTGCGTGAGGCCGCCGCCGGGTGGCTGGGCCGCAGGCACGGCGTCACGGTCGACCAGCAGGACGTGCTGCCGCTGATCGGCTCCAAGGAGTTCGTCGCCTGGCTGCCCACGTACCTGGGCGCCAAGCGGGTGGTCTTCCCCGAGCTGGCCTACCCCACCTACGACGTGGGCGCGCGCCTGGCGGGGGCGGTCGGCACGGCCTCCGACAGCACGCTCGCGCTCGGCCCCGAGCCGGTGGACCTCATCTGGGTCAACTCGCCCGGCAACCCCACGGGCCGGGTGCTGCCCGCCGAGCACCTGCGCAAGGTCGTGGCCTGGGCCCGCGAGCGCGGCGCCGTCGTCGCCTCCGACGAGTGCTACATCGAGCTCGGCTGGGAGGAGCGCCCGGTCTCGATCCTGCACCCCGACGTCTGCGGCGGCTCCCACGAGGGGCTGCTCGCCGTCCACTCGCTCTCCAAGCGCTCCAACCTGGCCGGCTACCGCGCCGGGTTCGTGACCGGCGACCCCGCCCTGGTCAAGCGGCTGCTGGAGACGCGCAAGCACGCGGGCATGCTGATGCCCCAGCCCGTACAGGCGGCCATGACGGTCGCGCTCTCCGACGACGAGCACGCCGACCGGCAGCGCGAGCTGTACGCCGCCCGCCGCGCCGTGCTGCGCCCCGCGCTGGAGAAGGCCGGGTGGAGCATCGACCACTCGACGGCGGGCCTGTACTTCTGGGCGTCGAACGGGCAGAGCGCCTGGGATCAGGTAGGCAAGCTTTCCGAAATCGGGATTTTGGTCGCACCGGGTGAGTTCTACGGATCGGCAGGTGGGCGGCACATCCGCATCGCCGTCACCGCCACCGACGAACGGATCGGTGCGGCGGTGCGCCGCCTCCAGTAGGATCGCCCGTCATAGCGAGCCGGACCCGCCGGCTCGTCCCGCATACATTGAATAAGGGCTAACGCCGAGGCAGACCGCGAGTGGAGCGAGCTGATCGATGAGCATGACCTCCATGGTCGTACTCGGGCTGAGCATCGCCACCGTCCTGCTGCTGCTCGGGGCCTTCTGGGCCACGTTGCGGCAAGACAGGAAGGGCCGCCGTACGAGCGCGCCGCCTGCAGAGGTCGCCGCGATCGAGACCCCGCTGGCCGCGCCGGTGAGCGCCCCTGGCCATGTCGGCACCGACTACACCGACCCTCGCACGATCCGGATCGGTGACCGGATCGAAGTGCTCGGAGCTCCTGCCCGCGTGCTCGGCGCCATGCACATCTCCTGGCAGGGGCACCAGTGGACCGAGTTCCTGCTGCGTGACGCCTCGCGGCGCTTCCAGTGGCTCTCGGTCGAGGTGCGCGCGGGGGACCCGCCGCACCTGGAGGTGCAGCTCTGGAACGAGGTGCCCACCCAGGGCATGGTGCCGGCCAAGAGCATGATCATCATGGAGGGCGTGGAGTTCTTCCCGATGGACCGGGGCACGGCCGCCTTCCGCAGCGAGGGCGACACGGGCAACCCCGACCGGGGGCTGCTGGACTTCGCCGACTACCGGGCCTCCGACGGGCGGCTGCTGTCCTTCGAGCGCATCCAGGGCGGCTCCTGGACCGCGAGCTACGCCCAGCCGCTCCCGCCGGGCTCCATCTCCATCGTGCGCCGCGCCTCCTGACCCGGGCTACGCCAGCTCCACCCTGCGCGCGCCGGCCGAGCCGCTCTGCTGCCAGCCGTCGGTCTCGAAGTCGTTGACCCAGGTGGCGCCGTCGTAGTTCACCTTCCTGAGCGCGTACGTCTCGGCGTGGGCGACCGACCACGCGGCCACCAGCCACCCGCGCTTCCTCGTGGTGATCGCCGTGCTGCCCATCGCCCTGGCGAGCTGCTTGCGGGCCTCGGCCGTGCGCGGCCGCGGTGCGGGCGTCTTGTCCGAGGGGTACCAGCAGTGCACGGCCTTCGGCACCCGGCCGGTGAAGGCGGCGGCGAGGATCTTCGCCTCGGTCTCGTGCGGCGCGTACGCGTAGCCCCCCGCCGAGCGCTGCACGGCCTGCGCCGCCTCCGCCAGCGGGATCTTCCGGTAGTTCTTCACCTTGACCAGCGCGGCGAAGAACTTGTTCGTGGCGTAGACCGGGTCCATGAGCTGCTTCTTGCTGCCCCAGCCCTGCGACTCGCGCTGCTGGAAAACCCCGACCGAGTCGCGGTCGCCCCAGTCGAGGTTCTGGATCTTCGACTCCTGCATCGCCGTGGCGTAGGCGATGACCACGGCCCGCTCGGGCAGCCGGCGGCGCGCCGCGACGGCCGCGATGGTGGCGGCGATCTGCGCCTGCTCGGGCAGCAGGGAACGCACTCCGTCGGGGGTCGTCACGGAGCAGAACGCGTCCTGCGGCTCGGCGAGCTGAGGCACCCTCTTGAGCACCCAGTAGAGACCGGCGGAGACGCCCACGGCGAGCACGACGACGATGATCGCGATGGTGATGACTCCACGTGAGAAGCGCAGGCGCACCCTGAAAAACCTACCCGGCCGGATAAGCTCCGTGGCCATGAGTCAAGTGAGCACCTCGTCACCGCTCCCCTCCGTGGTGGACGAGTTGTGGGAGCGCCGCTCGGAGCTGTCGCCCGCCGACGCCGAGGCGCGTCACCTGGTGGTCGGCGCGGTCGACCTGCTCGACAAGGGCGAGGCCAGGGTCGCCCGGGTGGTGGGCGACGAGGTGGTCGTGGACGAGCGGGCCAAACGCGCCATCCTGCTCAGCTTCAAGGTGCTGGGCCTGGCTCGCTCGCAGGTGGGCGACTTCCAGCACCATGACCGGCATCCGCTGAAGAGCTCGTTCGACGGCGTGCGGGTGGTGCCGGGGGCGATCGCGCGCTGGGGCTCCTACCTGGCGCCGGGCGTGGTGCTCATGCCGTCGTTCACGAACATCGGCGCGTACGTGGACGCGGGCACGATGGTGGACACCTGGGCCACGGTCGGCTCGTGCGCCCAGATCGGCAAGAACGTGCACCTGTCCGGCGGCGTGGGCATCGGCGGCGTGCTGGAGCCGCCCAACGCCGTGCCCGTCGTGATCGAGGACGACGTGCTGATCGGCAGCCGGTCGATGGTCGTCGACGGCGCCAGGGTCGGGCAGGGCGCGGTGGTCGGCGCGGGCACGATCCTGTCCGCGTCCATGCCGGTGATCGACACCGAGACGGGTGAGGAGCTGGCCCGCGGGCAGATCCCCCCGTGGTGCGTGGCCGTGACGGGCACGCGGATGAAGGAGTTCCCCGGAGGCACGTTCGGCCTGCCGTGCGTGCTGGTGATCAAGCGGCTGGAGCCGGGGCGGCGGCACGACAAGGCGGCGATCAACGAGACGCTGCGCGCACATGGGGTGAACACCTGATGCTGGACCTGACCCAGGACGTACGCGACCTGACCGCCGCGATCGTGGACATCGAGTCGGTGAGCGGCGCTGAGCGGGCGCTGGCCGACGAGGTCGAGCGGGCGCTGTCGGCGCTGCCGCACCTCAAGGTGACCCGGTCGGGCGAGACGGTGGTGGCCCGCACCGAGCAGGGGCACTCCGAGCGCGTGCTGATCGCGGGCCACCTCGACACCGTCCCCACCGCGGGCAACCTGCCCAGCAGGGTCGAGGGCGACCTGCTGTACGGGTGCGGCACCTCCGACATGAAGGCCGGCGTGGCCGTCGCGCTCAAGCTGGCCGCCACCGTGCCCGCGCCCGACAAGGACGTCACCTACGTCTTCTACGACTGCGAGGAGGTCGAGGCCGAGCGCAACGGCCTGACCAGGGTCGCCAGGGACCATCCCGGATGGCTGGCGGCCGACTTCGCGGTCCTGATGGAGCCCACGGACGGCGTGATCGAGGGCGGCTGCCAGGGCACGCTGCGCGCCGAGGTCACGGTGACCGGCAAGCGGGCCCACAGCGCGCGCTCGTGGTTCGGGGTCAACGCCATCCACGGGATCGAGCCGGTGCTGGCCAGGCTGAACGCGTACGAGCCGCGGCGGCCGGTGGTCGACGGCCTGGAGTACCACGAGGGGCTGAACGCGGTCGGCGTGGTCGGCGGGGTCGCCGGCAACGTCATCCCCGACCTGTGCGTGGTGACGGTCAACTACCGCTTCGCGCCCGACCTGTCGATCGAGGACGCCGAGGAGCACGTACGCGAGGTGTTCGACGGGTTCGCGGTGAGCGTCGTGGACGCCGCGCCCGCGGCCAGGCCGGGGCTGACGCATCCGGTGGCGGCGGCCTTCACCGCGGCCGTCGGCGGCACGCCGCGCGCCAAGCTGGGCTGGACGGACGTCGCCCGCTTCTCCGCGCTGGGAGTCCCCGCCGTCAACTACGGCCCCGGAGACCCGAATCTCGCGCACCAGCAGGGCGAGTACGTGTCGCTGCCGAAGATCGTGGACAGCGAGCGGGCGATGCTCGACTGGCTGACAAAATGAAAGTGGCCTTCCTCGCCGGCCATTTGGCGGGGAAGACCACTTTCAGTCCCGAGCAGCACCCTCATGCGGTTAGACGCGAGGGAGTCGAAATTCGGTTCCACGCTTCTTTCAAGATTTTTTAGGCCGCTGTTCTACCCGTGCTACCTGCGGATTCGCCCTCAGGGGGCAGTCTAGGCACTCGGAGGGGCAGGAGGACGGGCGCGAAACGGCCGTCCGAGAGAGGGGCTAGCGTGATCCACATGGAACACAATCGTCGGGAACGCCGCCAGGGGCAGGCCGTCGTCAGGGGGAGCCTCGTCCCCAGCTCCACCCACGACCAGCGCCTGCTGGCCCGCCAGGGGCCGTCCGACTGGGTGCACATGGACCCGTGGCGGGTGCTGCGCATCCAGTCGGAGTTCGTCGAAGGCTTCGGCCAGCTCGCCGAGCTGCCGCAGGCCGTCACCGTCTTCGGCTCCGCCCGTACCGCGCCCGACTCGCCCGAATACGAGATGGGCCGGGCGCTCGGCCGGTCGCTGGCCGAGGCCGGCTACGCCGTGATCACCGGCGGCGGGCCGGGCGTCATGGAGTCGGTGAACCGGGGCGCGCGCGACGTCGAGGGCGCGGTGTCGGTCGGGCTGGGCATCGAGCTGCCCTTCGAGCAGCGCATGAACGACTACGTCGACCTGGGCATCGAGTTCCGCTACTTCTTCGTGCGCAAGACGATGTTCGTCAAGTACTCCTGCGGCTTCATCGCCCTGCCCGGCGGCTTCGGCACGCTGGACGAGCTGTTCGAGGCGCTCACGCTGGTGCAGACCCGCAAGGTCACCTCGTTCCCCGTGGTGCTGATGGGCTCGGAGTTCTGGGGCGGGCTGCTCGACTGGATCAAGGGTTCGCTGCTGAGCACCGGGAAGATCGCGCCGCAGGACCTCGACCTGATCAGCGTCACCGACGACGTCAGCGAGGCCGTACACCTCATCGCGGACGCCGATCTGGCCAGGCCCAAGCAGCGCGAGGACGAGGCGGAGGCCACCGCGGCCCAGACCGCCGAGCCCCAATAGGGTTTGACGACGTGAACATCTGCGTCTTCTGCGCCTCCAGCCTGGCCATCGACAAGAAGTACATCGAGCTGGCCGCGAGCGTGGGCACCGAGCTCGCCAAGCGCGGCCACACGCTGGTGAGCGGCGGCGGCTCGGTCTCGTGCATGGGTGCCGTCACCGCGGCGGCCCGCGCCGCCGGCGGCCGCACGGTCGGGGTGATCCCGCAGGTCCTGGTGGACATGGAGGTGGCCGACGAGGAGTCGGACGAGCTGATCGTCACCGAGGACATGCGCGAGCGCAAGGGCGTCATGGACGCCCGCTCCGACGCCTTCCTCGTGCTGCCGGGCGGCATCGGGACGCTGGAGGAGCTCTTCGAGATCTGGACGGCGCGGGTGCTCGGCATCCACGACCGTCCGCTGGTGCTTCTCGACCCGTGGGGCCTGTACGGCCCGCTCAGGAAGCTCGTCGAGGGCATGTACGACGAGGGTTTCACCCGTCCCGACGTCTTCGACGCGATCTCCTGGACCTCCACCGTCGACGAGGCGTTCGCCGCGCTCGAATCGCGCGCGCAGCCGGTCCGGCCCAGCGTCGCCGAGCTGGGCGAGGCGACCGGCTGACCTGGGCAGGAGCCGTTCTCCGGCGGTACGCGCGGAATGCACGACTTGCGGTGGAGCGCAGAATGTGGCCCACCGTGTGAGTACGATGCCAATGTGCTGGTCATACTCGCCATCGCCGCCATCGCCATCTTGGCCTGCGTGGTCCTGGTCTCCCTGGGCAGGGGCGGTGAGCTGACCGAGTTCCCGCCCGACGTGCCGCCGCTCGACCTGCCCGAGGCCGGTCATCTCACGGCGGTCGACTTCATGGCGCTGCAACTGCCGGTCAACCTGGTCGGCTACCACACGCAGAGCGTCGACGAGACCCTGCGCCGCGCCGCCGGCGCCATCAGCGCGCGTGACACCCGGATCGCGGTGCTGGAGCAGCGCGTCTCCGAGCTGCTGTCCAGCCGCCTGCACGCGCGGCAGGAGATCTACGCCTCGCCCGGGGCGGGGCCGCGCACCGAGCACGAGCCCGAGGCCCCCGCCACGCCGCGCGAGCTGCCCGACTCGGGCGACCCGGTGTCGGCCAGCGGCGCCTCGGTCGACTGGGACGGCGGCGCGGAGCTGGCGCACCTGCCGGAGGAGCCGGAGTGGCGCGTGCCGCAGCCCGGCGACGCCGAGCAGGCGCCCAACGGCAAGGTCGCGGGCGAGACCGCCGACCCGCCCGCCGGAGAGGCGAGGGCCGAGGGCGAGCCCGAGACGGAAGACACGCCGGAAGCCGAGGGGGAGGGCCAGGACGCGTCGAAGGCGGCGGACGGGGAGAAGCCCAAGATCTCGGCCGCCAAGGAGGGTGACGAGCGCCCGTGACCGAGCCGATCCGCTGCACCTGGGCGGGCATGGCCGACCCCATGTACCTGGCCTACCACGACGAGGAGTGGGGCCGCCCGGTCAGGGGCGACGACGCGGTCTTCGAGCGGGTGTCGCTGGAGGCGTTCCAGTCCGGCCTGTCGTGGCTGACGATCCTGCGCAAGCGGGAGAACTTCCGCGCCGCCTTCGACCGCTTCTCGATCCCGAAGGTGGCCGCGTACACCGAGCAGGACGTCGAGCGCCTGCTCGGCGACGCCGGCATCATCCGCAACCGGGCCAAGATCGAGGCGGCGATCGCCAACGCCAGGGCCGCGCTCGACCTGCCCGGCGGCCTGTCGGAGCTGGTGTGGCGGCACGCCGACCCCGGCGCGCCGGTGCCGAGGACGATGGCCGACGTGCCCGCCGTCACGCCCGGCTCGAAGGCGCTGGCCAAGGAGCTGAAGAAGCGCGGCTTCCGGTTCGTCGGCCCGACCACGGCCTACGCGCTGATGCAGGCCATCGGCCTGGTCAACGACCATCTCGAGGACTGCGTGGCCCGTAGTCGGTGAGCTCCACGCTGTGGGAGCGCCCCAGCGACCCGCCGGTTCTCACCACGATGACGGGTCTCTTGCCGGTCCGCACCGTGACCGTGTCGTCGGCGCGGACGATCCCGCCCACCGCGTGATCCAGCGTGACCGTGATGACGTCCGCCGTCCTGGCCGGGTCGGCCACGGCCAGCACGAGCCGCCGGCTCGCCCGGCGCACCATCACCAGGCACGGCTGGTCCACGCTCACGATCCACGCGCTGCCCGGGCTCCAGAACGTGGCCCCGAACAGCGCCCGCGTCTCCACCGCCTGCAACTCGGGCGTGTTGGACAGCACCCGCGCGGGACGGGCGCCACGGTAGGAGCGGGTCCGCTCGCGGGTGGCGTTGGGCAGCAGCACGTACGCGTAGCGGGCGTCCAGCGGGTCCACGCCATGGTCCAGCCAGAACGTCACGTAGCGGCGCGTGACAGCCTCGAAGGCGCCCGCGGTGTCGTCGCCCGTGTTGATGTCGCGCCAGCGGCCCGTACGCGTCTCCACGAGCGTCCTGGCGCCCTCGAACACGTAGCCGCCCGTCCCCGGCAGGTGCGCCCAGCCGTCGCCGAGGTGCGGCTCGGCGGTGGTGGCGCGGTTCTCGATCACGGTCTCGATCGCCCGGCCGTCGGAGCTGGAGATGCCGCTGCCCAGCGCCACCACGGCCGATTCGAGGCAGAACCACGACTTGCGCGCCCGCAGGCTCACCCCGTCGCCGACCAGCTCCATGGCGCTGACGCCGTACAGGCCGTCGAGCACCACCCCGCCCGCCCACGCGCTGGGCGGCCGGTGCACGCGGAAGTCGAGGTCCTCGCGCTCGCGCGGGTCCACCGTGATCCCCGGCAGCCGGTACGGGTTCACCGTCGGCCAGAAGTCCCGCCCGTAGTGGCCCTGGTCGCCGGTGTAGAGGTAGGTCATGCCGTCTCCGGTGTACCAGCCGTGCCGGTTCTCGCCGTTGATCGCCTCGTACGCGGCGGTCCGCTGCGACGACATGCTGATCGCCACCGCCCACCCCGGCCGCCGGTGCACGACCCGGTCCATCGAGGGGAACACGAAGTGCCCGTCGGGCCCGGTCGCTGCCTCGATCGTCTTGTCGTCCAGCACCTCGACCGCCCGCCGGGTCTCCGCCACGCTCGCGTGCTCCAGGTAGGGCAGCGCCTTGCCACGCTCGATCCAGCCCTTGGCCAGCTCCCTGAACCGGCTCCGGTACGGCTCGGGCGCGCTGCGCGCCAGCAGCAGCACCGCCCCGGTGGCCCCGTGGCCCGCCACGCTGTCGGGGAACGCCTGCCTGCTGGCCGCCCGGCCCCTGACGGTGTCCATGAGCAGCCCGTCGTGGATGAACGGCGCGAAGGAGCGTTCCACGGCGTCCAGCACCACCTGCCGCCCCGGGTCGGAGATCTCCCAGGGCGAGCCGTGCAGCAGCGCCACGGTCTCGGCGACCGCGATGAGCAGGGAGAGCCCGTACGAGCCCGTGTAGGCCACCACGGCGTGCTGGATGAACGAGCCGTCGCGGTGGAAGCCGTCGCCCGAGTCGACGTAGCCGAACACGCTGTGCCGCCCGCCGTCGCGTACGTCCGAGAGCCCGTCGCGGGCCAGCGCCAGCTTGTCCGCGCGGCGCCCCGCCACGCCGCGGAAGGCGACGATCGCGGCCTTGTCGGCCCGGTTGGCGCCGCTCTCGCTGGCGTCCGGCCAGCCGGCGCGGCGGTCGGCGTCCGGGCAGAACCGGTCGATCGCCCCGAGGTAGGCCGCCAGCCGGGCCGGGTCGAGCCGGTCGCCGAGCAGCACGCATGCGCGGCTCAGCTCGGCGGGCGTGCCGATCTCCCAGAACCACCAGTTGCCGGTCTCGGGCAGCCGCTCGTTGTAGTGCCGCTCGTACAGCAGGTCGAGTGCCTCGATCACCTTCGCCGCCACGGCGTCGTCGCCGTGCTGGGCGGTGCCCGGCGTGGCCCAGGCGGTCGCGATGGCGCGCAGCCGCCCGTAGCTGCCCGTCACGTGCCCTGGCCGGCCTTCGAGCGGGAGGTCGGGCCAGATCAGGCCGGGCACCATCTGGGCCAGCCAGGTGGCCGCCCGCTCGCTCAGCGCGGCCAGCGGCCGGGCGTGGACCGGGTCGGCGATGTCGAGGTCCCCGCCGGTGAGGAGGGTCACGGCGGTCGTGCGTAGTGCCTCGAAGTCGTGCTCGGCAGGCGATCGCGAGGCGTCGGAAGAGCGCATGCCGCCAGCTTGGCCCATGGGAGCGTGGTCGATCAGTTACTCGGCGTTGAAGGTCGGCATCTCTTTCGCGAGGAAGGCTCTGGTGGCGTTCAGGTGATCGCTGGTCGCGGCGCAGCTGTCCTGCATGTCGGCCTCCATGGCCAGCGCGTCGGGCAGCGCGTGCGTCGCGGCGTAGGCCAGGGCCCGCTTCGTGGCGGCGTAGGCCAGGGTGGGGCCGCTCGCCAGGCGTACGGCGAGCTCGTGGGCGGCCTTCAGCACGTCGCCCGCCGGGACCACGCGGGTGACCAGGCCCAGCTCCAGCGCGCGGGTCGCGTCGAGCGGCTCGCCGAGCAGCATCAGCTCCGCGGCGCGGCCCGCGCCGACCAGGCGCTGCAGCGTCCACGACGCGCCCGAGTCGGGCGCCAGGCCGATGCCGGCGAACGCCAGCGCGAACTTGGCGCGGTCGGAGGCCACCCGCAGGTCGCAGGCGAAGGCCAGCGACGCGCCCGCGCCCGCCGCCACGCCGTTGACCGCGGCCACCACCGGCTTCGGCATCGTGGCGATCAGCTCCACGATGGGGTTGTAGTGCTCGCGCACCGTGCCCGCCAGCCCGCGGCCCGCCTCCAGGTTCGCGGCGTGCTCGCGCAGGTCCTGGCCCGCGCAGAAGGCCCGCCCCGAGCCGGTGAGCAGCACGGCACGCACGCCGCGGTCGCCGGCGGCCCGCCGCAGCGCGTCGAGCAGGGCCCGCTTGACCTCGACGGTCAGCGAGTTCATGGCGTCGGGGCGGTCGAGCGTGATGGTGGCGACGGCGTCTGCCAGGTCGTAGCGGATCACGTCACAACTCCTTGTCGACGAACGCGGCGGCCGCGGGCAGCAGCCTGGCGGCCTCCTGCTCGAAGTACGCCCTGGCCTTCTCGCCCGGCCAGCCCGCGGGCAGCAGCTCGGGCGGCAGGCCGGGGTCGCGGAACAGGAAGTTGCGCCAGCCGTGCACGAGCCGGCTGCGCGTGGCGAACACCTGGTCGGGCGGGGCTCCTTCGGGCAGCGTGCTGATCAGCGTGACAGCTTCGGCGTGCCAGTGCTCGTACGCCTCGCCGATGGCGGCCAGATCCCAGGCCCTGGCGACGAGCTCGCGCGGGTCGCCCTCCAGCGCCGCGTCGAACCTGTCGGCCCGCACCCCCTCGCCTTCGAGCAGGTTGTCCAGCTCGATCGACGAGCGCGGGCCGATCCAGGTGGTCTCCGACAGCGACGCGTACCCCAGGAACGTCAGGTCGGCCCGCAGCCGCTCCCGGCGCGGGCGCTCCTTCACCGGCTCGAAGACGATCACGTGCCAGCGGCCGTGCCAGGTGAGTGTCCCGGCTCGGTAAATTCTCAACGCGGCCTCATCCAGCCGCCTGACACACTTGGGAGTCAGCCCGTAGCCCGCCCCCTGAGGGAGCCGCAGCGGCCGCAGCCACCCCTGCCGGACCATGCGCGAAACCGCCGTGCGGACCGCTGGAGCGGCGATGTCCAGGGGTTTCATCAGCCGGACGAGCGCGGCGACGGACGCCTGGCCACCGCGCGAGCGCAGGTGGTCTCCGTAGAGGTCGAACAGAGCGGCGCGAGCGTGCACGAAGTCCAGTTTGGACGTCATCGCACGCCTCGACAACGCATTCTGGGAGGAGATCGTTACCCATGAGGGCTCTCGATGCGGGAGAATAGGACATCACAGAAGACGTGAATGCGCCGACCACCCCCTCGGGAGGTCGGAAATCGCGGGCCGCGGGAGCCCAAGGCAGGAAGGGATGCACGCATGGCGGCGATGAAGCCGCGGACCGGCGATGGTCCGCTCGAGGTCACCAAGGAAGGGCGCGGCATTGTCATGCGGGTCCCCCTGGAGGGTGGCGGCCGGCTCGTCGTGGAGATCTCCGCCGACGAGGCGAAGGCGCTCGGCGAGGCGTTGAAGAACGTCGTCGGCTGAGCGCTCCCGAGAGACACAACTTGTTCCACGACCCTGGCGTAGAGCGGCGCCAGGGTCGCTGACGTTCGAGGAGAGATTTTCCGTGCCGATTGAGACCACTGCGACGGTGGTCGCCGACGTTCCCGACGACGCCGAGCTGCTGGCCGTGCCCTACGCCTCAGACCTCGACCCGGGGGTCGAGCTGCCCCTGCCGGTGTCCGACCTGCTGGCCCACTACGAGGCCAAGGGCGCGGCGGGCGAGATCGTCGAGGTTCCGGTGGCACGGGCCGGCGGCGTGGGCCGGATCCTGCTGTACGGCGTGGGCGACGGCTCGCCCAAGGCCCTGCGCACCGCGGCCGCGGGGCTGACCAGGAAGGCCAAGGGCCGCGACACGCTGACCGTGGTGACGCCCGACGGCGACGTCACGCCGTTCGTGGAGGCGGCGCTGCTGGCCGCGTACACGTTCAGGATCGGCGGTGCCGGCAAGAAGCCCGTGCGCGCGCTGGCGTTCTCCGGGGCGGACGAGGAGCAGGTGCGGCGCGCGGAGACCGTGGCGCGGGCGGTGGCGCTCGCCCGCGACCTGGCCAACACGCCCTCCTCCGTCAAGAACCCCGCCTGGCTGGCCGAGCGGGCCGCCGAGAGCGGCCTGCCGGTCAAGGTGTGGGACGAGGAGCGGCTGCGGGCCGATGGGTTCGGCGGCATCCTCGCCGTCGGCAGGGGCTCGGCCAGCCCGCCCCGGCTCATCCAGCTCTCCTACACGCCCGAGGAGCCGGCTGACCGGCACGTCGTGCTGGTGGGCAAGGGCATCACGTTCGACTCGGGCGGGCTGTCGCTCAAGCCGACGGCCAACATGAAGTTCCAGAAGACCGACATGGCCGGCGGGGCCGTCGTCATCGCCGTGCTCGGCGCGCTGGCCGCGCTGAAGGCGCCCGTACGCGTCACCGGCCTGATCGCGGCGGCCGAGAACATGCCCTCGGGCACCTCCCAGCGGCCCAGCGACGTGATCACGCACTACGGCGGGCGCACGGTCGAGGTGCTCAACACCGACGCCGAGGGCCGCCTGGTGCTGGCCGACGCGCTCGCCTACGCCGACGCCGAGCTCGACCCCGACACGGTCGTGGACATCGCCACGCTCACCGGGGCGATCACGGTGGCGCTCGGGCCGCACGTCGGCGCCGTCTACGCCTCCGACGACGTGCTGGCCAAGCAGCTCGTGGAGGCGGGGCAGGCCGCCGACGACCGGCTGTGGCGGATGCCGCTGATCGAGGACTACACGCCCGCGCTGGAGTCGTCGATCGCCGATCTGGCCAACGTCGAGTCCGGGTCCACGTTCGGGGCGGGCTCGATCACCGCGGCGCTGTTCCTGCGGGAGTTCGCGGGCGAGCGGCCGTGGGCGCACCTCGACATCGCCGGTGTCGGGCGCAGCACGGCGGACGAGGGCGTGCTGAGCAAGGGCGCCACGGGCTTCGGCGTACGGCTGCTCCTGGAGTGGCTGACCCGGGGCTAGCGCTCTGGAGCGGCCGCTCGGGGCTCGTGCTGGAGAGGGGCAGCCGCGCCGCGGCTAGTCGCTGATCTTGAGGGCGGCCAGCAGGCCGTCGCCCAGCGGCATCAGCACCGAGCGCAGCCGCTCGTCCGACTGCACCAGCTTGCCCACCTCGCGCAGCGTCACCGTCTCCGGGTCGCGCTGCGCGGGGTCGGCCACGCGGTTGTGCCACAACATGTTGTCGAAGGCCACGATGCCGCCCACGCGCAGCAGGCGGACCGCCTCGGCCAGGTAGTCGGCGTACTCGTGCTTGGCGCCGTCGGCGAACACCATGTCGTAGCCGCCGTCGGACAGCCGCGGCAGTACGTCGAGCCCCCGGCCGGAGATCAGCCGCACCCGGCTGCCGGAGAAGCCGGCCTCCGTGAACGCCTGCCTGGCCAGCCGCTGGTGCTCGGGCTCGACGTCCACGCTCGTCAGCGTCCCGTCCGTACGCATGCCGCGCAGCAGCCACAGCCCTGAGACCCCGCAGCCCGTGCCGATCTCGACGACGGACTTGGCGTTGACGGCGGTCGCGAGGAAACACAGCGCCGCCCCGGCCCCGGGAAGGACGGGCGTCGCACCCATCTCCAGCCCGCGCTGCCGCGCCGCGTGCAGGATCTCATCCTCGTGATGGAACTGCTCCGCATAGGCCAGAGTGGCCTCCACCGGAGTGGTCATCGGCCTCCTCCCCCCACTTTCGTGCGATTGGTCCGCGAGATAGGCACCGATCGCAGCCTAGGGGAGACACGGCAGGACGGGAACTCAGGAGGGACCTAAGGCGTTGCAGGTTTAAACGGGCTTTGCCGGTCCGGAAGGCAGGCAGTGCGCACGAAGGGACGAAACCAGGCACTATGACGGTAGCGGTGGTCCCAGAGAGAGGAGTTCTGGTGGACGAAAGCGACCACCAGACCGATAGTCCCGTGTCGTCTGATTGGACTCCTCCGACGTGGGAGGAGGTCGTGCGGACGCACTCCGCACGCGTGTATCGGCTGGCGTACCGGCTGACCGGCAATGTCCACGATGCCGAAGACCTCACGCAGGAGGTCTTTGTCCGGGTTTTCAGGTCGCTGTCGAGCTACACCCCCGGCACGTTCGAGGGGTGGCTGCACCGGATCACGACCAACCTGTTCCTCGACATGGCGCGGCGCAAGCAGCGCATCAGGTTCGAGGGGCTCGCCGACGACGCGGCCGAGCGGCTGCGCGGTCGTGAGCCGTCTCCGGCGCAGGCGTTCGACGACGCCCACCTGGAGCCCGACATCCAGGCCGCCCTCGACGCGCTCGCCCCCGAGTTCCGGGCCGCGATCGTGCTGTGCGACATCGAGGGCCTGTCTTACGAGGAGATCGCGGCCACGCTCGGCGTCAAGCTGGGTACGGTCCGAAGCCGTATTCACCGTGGCCGGGCGCAGTTGCGGGAGGCGCTCGACCATCGAGCCCCCCGTAATTCTCAACTCCCCCCGACCGTGATCCGTGGGGAGGAAGTCTGATATGTCCCATCTTGGAGAGCGTGTTTCCGCGCTGGTAGACGGAGAGCTCAACCACACCGAGCGCGAGCGCGCGCTCGCGCACCTGACTTTCTGTGCTGACTGCAGGCGCGAGGTCGAGTCGGTGCGGGCGCTGAAGTCGCGCCTGCGCTCGCTCGAGACCCCCGCCATGCCGGCGGACCTGACCATGTCGCTGCTCCGGATGGCGGAGCCGGGCGGGCCGCTGCCGCCGAGGGAGCGCCCTTTCCCCACGCGTACGTTCGGGGGGGTGCCCATCCCCGGGCCGCACACCATCGCGCCCCTGGACAACCGCCCGCGCAGGGCCGCCACTGGTGGAGCCTCGGGTCCTGGCCGCGGTGGTAGGAGGCGTTCGGCGTACGTGGCGGTCGGGGTGGTCTCGGCGGCCGTGGCGATCGGCACCTTCTTCGCGACCACCGGCATCGGCCAGAACAATCCGGCCCCGCCGGTTGAACTGTTCCAGCAGCAGGCCCGTACTACGCCTACGAACGGCTCTTCGACCGCCACGCCTTGACCGGGTCATGCCGGGGAGCAAACGGTTGGCGTAGTCGGCGGCGCGCGGGGCATACGATCTGGGTTCGGGAATTGTCACAAGCAAGTCCTGACAAAACCTTTATAGCCCTCGTATGCCGCAAGAGCGAGGATTGCGGTGGCCGAGCCAAGGAGTGGTGAGACTTAGATGACCGACGAGACGCGGTCCACCGAGGGACGCACGCCGTCGGACTCCCCCGAGCCACAGGGGCGGCCGGACTTCCTACCCGCTGACGACAGGCCCGGACAGGAAGGCAGGCGGCCGGAGCCGCCTGCCTCGTTCGGCACCACGTGGGGCGACCCCTCCGGGCGTCCCGAGGCCTATGGCTCGCCGCCGTACGAGTCGCGCTCGTACGAACCGTCCTACGGACCCTCGTACGGCCCCTCGCACGGTGACGCCTCGCCCTCGAACGGCTCCTCCTACGGCACGCCCGGTCCCGGCCAGGACAACCGCGCCCAGACCGGCCCCCAGACCGGCCCCCAGACCGGGCCCCAGACCGGGCCCCAGTACGGCGCGCCCTCGTTCGGCCCGCCCGACGGCGGCAGCCGGCCCTCCTTCGGCTCCCCGGACGGCGGCAGCCGGGGTGGCGAGGGTCCTTCCTTCGGACCGCCCGACGGCGGTAACCGGATCGGCGACGGGCCCTCCTTCGGGCCGCCCGACGCGACGACCCGCTCCTACGACAGCCCTTCCTTCGGCCCCCCCGAGGGCGGCGCGCGGCCCGACAACGGCACGCGCGCCTACGACAGCCCGTTCTTCGGCTCGCCGGACGGCGGCGCCCGTTCCTACGAGGGGCCCCCGTTCGGCGGTTCGCCCACTTACGGCGGGCCGGCCCAGCCGCCGCCTCCCCGCCAGCCACTCGGGATGGGCCCCGGCTGGGCGCCACCACCTCCTGGCGGTGCCGGCGCCGCCAGGCGAGGCCCGGGCACCGGCTTCCTGATCTCCATGGCCGTGGTCATCGCCCTGCTGGCCTCGGTGGTCGGCAGCGTGAGCACGTACCTGCTGACCAAGCCCAGCGGCGCCAACGACCCCTCCTACAGCCTCGGCCCGCTCCCGACCGGAGCCACCAACCGCGAGCCCGACTCGGTGGCGGGCGTGGCCGCGCGGGTACTGCCCAGCGTCGTCTCGCTGGAGGTCGGCAACGGCAGCAACACCGAGGGCGCGTCCGGGTCCGGCTTCCTGATCAAGAACGGTTACGTGGTCACGAACAACCACGTGGTCGCGCTGGCCGCCAACGGCGGCGAGATCCGGATCGTGTTCAACAACCGCAAGACCACCACGGCCCGCATCGTCGGCCGCGACCCGGGCTCGGACCTGGCGGTGGTCAAGCCGGAGGAGACGTTCGGCACGCCGGAGATCACCCTCGGCAACTCCGATCAGGTGGTGGTCGGAGACCCGGTCATCGCGATCGGCTCCCCGCTGGGCCTGACCGGCACGGTCACGACCGGCATCGTCAGCTCGCTCAACCGCCCGGTCATCGCCGGCGACGAGACGGGCACCAGCTCGGAGGAGCCGGCCTACATCAGCGCGATCCAGACCGACGCCGCCATCAACCCGGGCAACTCCGGCGGCCCGCTGGTGAACGGCAGGGGCGAGGTCGTGGGCGTGAACTCGGCCATCGCCACGCTGGGGCGTTCGATGAGCAGCCAGAGCGGCAGCATCGGCCTCGGCTTCGCGATCCCGGTCAACCAGACGCGGCGGGTGGCCGAAGAGCTGATCACGACGGGCAAGGCCAAGCGACCCAAGATCGGCATCGTGCTCGACAAGGACTACCGGGGTCAGGGCGTCCGCATCGCCTCGGAGCCCGCCGGCGGGCAGCAGCCGGTCACCAAGGGCGGGCCTGCCGACCAGGCGGGGCTGCAGGCCGGTGACGTGATCCTGGAGATCGACGGGCTGGCCCTGCAGGACGGGAACGAGCTGATCGCCCTGATCCGGAGCAAGACGCCCGGCTCGAAGATCAACATCAAGTACCAGCGGGCGGGGCAGGAACGCAACGCCACGCTCACGGTGGTCGCCGAGGACGAGCCCACCCCCTCACCCTCCTGACACCGACCGCCTTCCTTCCTTCCTGACCGCGCCGCAGCGGGCTCCCGGGCCCTGCAGCGGCGCGGTTGCTTTCCGGGCCCAGGAGGCCGGCCACGCACGGCCGGGCCGGACGCCTTGCGCCTTGTCCCGCGCCCGATCCCGCGCTCCATGCCCTGCTCTGCGCCTCGCCCTGCGCTGCGCCCCGCGCCGCCCTGCGCCGCGCTCCCGCGCCGCACCCTGCGCCCCGCGCTCGTGCGTGGTTGGTCCGTCATGGAGCGTCGGTCGGTGGCGCATGGTCGGGTTGGGCGCCGTGCGCGTTGCGCCGAGCTGCACCGTACAACGTCTCGCCGACCCGGCGCTGGGTGACGGCCCGTCGCGGCTTGGCCCACGTCACGTCCTCCCGCCCTGCGCCGCAGTGCCGTGCCGCCGTGCCGTGCCGCCGTGCCGTGCCGCCGTGCCGTGCCGCCGTGCCGTGCCGCCGTGCCGCCGTGCCGTGCCGCCGTGCCGCCGTGCCGTGCCGCCGCGTCGCAGTGCCGTGCCGCTGTGCCGCAGTGCCGTGCCGTGCCGCCGCGTCGCCGTGCCGTCCCGTGTCGCGACGCCTGCTGGGGCGTCGTGTGTCGCGTGCCCTGCGCTGTCGTCCTGGGCCGACGCACCGGGGGGTGTTCGGGAGGGGCGGGTGGATGATATGACCCGGAGGAGACGACCGACCTACCCGATGGAGCCCTTAGTCTGTGGATAGGCCGGGGTTGTCCTCGGAGAGGTTTGACTGCGGTAGGAGCTCACGGTGTTCGGACTCGGGTGGATGGAGGTCGGCGCGCTGATCGTGATCGCGCTGCTCGTCTTCGGTCCAGAAAGACTGCCGCAGGCCGCCGCGCAGGCGGGTAAGACGCTGCGCAACCTGCGCCGGATGGCCAACAACGCGCGTGACGACCTGCGTGCGGGCCTGGGCCCGGAGTTCCAGAACTTCGACCCCGCCGACCTCAACCCGCGTAACTTCGTCCGCAAGCACCTCCTCGACGACCTAGAGGACGACTGGAACGACAACAAGCGGCCCGAGCTGGAGCCGGTCGCCGCGTCGGCTCCGTACGGGGCTGAGCCGGTCGATGAGCTCGGTTTCGGGGAACTGCCGCCCTACGACTCCGAAGCGACCTGACAAAGCCGTACATCGCCGTACAGAGAGCATGAAAGAGCCCCCTCCGAAGCCGGGAGGCGACGGAGAGGGCTCAGGGCGAGGACTGGACGGTCAGCGGCGCGGGGCGAGGCCGAGCTGGAGGCCCTTCAGGCTGGAGGAGCGCTTGCTCAGGCCGTCCGCGATCTTCTTGAGCTCGGCGGCGGCCGGCGAGTCGGGGTCGGTGAGGACCAGCGGCTTGCCCTCGTCACCGCCCTCGCGCAGCCGCATGTCGATCGGCACCTGGCCGAGCAGCGGGACGCGTGCCCCCAGCGTACGGGTCAGCGCGTCGGCCACCGTCTGGCCGCCGCCCTCGCCGAAGACGGCGATGCGCTCGTCGCAGTGGGGGCAGGGCAGCCACGCCATGTTCTCGATGACGCCGGCTATCTGCTGGTGGGTCTGGGCGGCGATCGAACCGGCCCGCTCGGCCACCTCGGCGGCGGCCATCTGCGGCGTGGTCACGACGAGGATCTCCGCCCCCGGCAGCCGCTGGGCCACCGAGATGGCGATGTCGCCCGTGCCCGGGGGCAGGTCGAGCAGGAGCACGTCGAGGTCGCCCCAGTAGACGTCGGCCAGGAACTGGTGGAGCGCCCGGTCGAGCATGGGCCCGCGCCAGACCACCGGCGTGTTGCCCGGCGGCTTGAACATCCCCACCGAGATGACCTTGATGTCGTGGGCCACCGGCGGCATGATCATGTCCTCGACCTTGGTGGGCCGCTCGGCGGCGCCCAGCATGCGAGGGATGCTGTGACCGTAGATGTCGGCGTCGACGATGCCGACCTTGAGGCCACTGGCGGCCATGGCGGCGGCGAGGTTGACCGTGACGGACGACTTGCCCACCCCGCCCTTGCCGCTGGCCACCGCGAACACGCGGGTCAGCGAGCCCGGCTGGTTGAACGGGATCTCCTTCTCCGGCCCGCGGTCGCCGCGCAGCTTGGTCTGCAGCGTCTTGCGCTGCTCGGCGCTCATGACGTCGAGTTCGATCTGGACGGCGGTCACACCTTCGACCTTGGAGACGGCGGTAGTGACATCGCGGCTGATCGTGTCCTTCATCGGACATCCGGCCACGGTGAGGTACACGCCTACGCGCACCGCCCCGTCGGGAGCGATCTCGATGTTCTTGACCATGTCGAGGTCCGTGATCGGGCGACGGATCTCGGGGTCGATGACGGTGGACAGGGCCGCCGTCACCAGTTCCTGGGTTGGTGCCATCGAAGTCTCGGCACGAGGGAGTGCCGTCCCTCCTTAGTCGGTCTATGTGGGACAGGCGCAGGACGCCAGCGAGGATGCCCCTCCATGGTATGAACCGAAGCCCGCGCTGGGTTAATCCGCACTGTTAGATGTCTGTGCAACAACGTCTAAGGTTACTCCGTGACTCTTCTGCGCGACGAGGGCCTGACCGCTGAGGAACTGGCGGTCTGGCGCATGTTGCAACGAGCCCAGGTGCGCGTCACCCGCCATCTGGAGAGTGAGCTGCTCGTCGCGCACGACCTGCCGCTGGCCTCGTACGAGGTGCTCATGCAGCTCGCCGAGGCCCCGCGCAGGCGGCTGCGGATGAACGACCTGGCCGACCGCGTCCTGCTCTCGCGCAGCGGCCTGACCAGGCTCATCGACCGGCTCCAGCGCGACGGCCTGGTGGCGCGCGAGGCGTGCGCCGACGACGCCCGCGGCCTGTACGCGGTGCTGAGCGACCGCGGCGCGGCCCGGCTGGCCGAGGCGACGCCGACCTACCTGCGCGGCATCAGGAGGCAGTTCCTCGACATGCTGGACGCGGGGGAGATCGCGCAGGTGCGCCACATGCTCGCCAAACTCGGCGACGAGCTCAGCGCCCCGCCTCCTGACCGCTCTCCTTGAGCTCCTCCAGCAGCCTGCCCAGCTCGGCGCGCAGGTAGTCGCGGGTGGCCACCTCGTTCAGCGCCAGGCGCAGGCCCGCGATCTCGCGGGTCAGGTACTCGATCTCGGCCTGGTTGCGCTCGGCGGCCTCGCGATCCTGCTCGTACTGGATGCGGTCGCGGTCGTCCTGCCGGTTCTGGGCCAGCAGGATCAGCGGCGCGGCATAGCTGGCCTGCAGCGAGAGCATCAGCGTGAGGAAGATGAACGGGTACGGGTCGAACTTCCAGCCTTCCGGCGCGACGGCGTTCCAGATGACCCAGACCGCGACGAAGACGGTCATGTAGACGAGGAACCGGGCGGTGCCGAGGAAGCGGGCGATCCGCTCCGACAGGCGGCCGAACGCCTCGGGGTCGTAGTGCGGGCGCAGCGTGCGGCGCAGGTCCCTGGGCTGGTCGAGGCGGTCAGTCGTCACGGTCGTCGGCTCCCTCGCGCCGGTGCTCCGTCAGCAGGTCGTCACGGTCGTCCGCCCGCTCGCGCCAGTCCTCGGGCAGCATGTGGTCCAGCACGTCGTCCACCGTCACGGCGCCGACGAGACGGCCCAGCTCGTCCACGACGGGGGCGGCGACGAGGTTGTAGTTGGCCAGGTAGTAGGTCACCTGCCGGAGCGTGAAGTCCGGCCTGATGGGGTCGATCGAGGGGTCGAGCACGCTGCCGAGCAGCGTGGACGGAGGCTCGCGCAGCAGCCGCTGGAAGTGCGTCACCCCGAGGTACTTCCCCGTCGGCGTCTCGGTCGGCGGCCTGGTGACGTAGACCTGGCAGGCCACGGCGGGCGTCAGGTCCTGCTGCCTGATGTGCGCCAGCGCCTCGGCGACGGTGGCGGTGGGCGGCAGGATCACCGGCTCGTTCGTCATCACGCCGCCTGCGCTGGTCTCCGGGTACGTCAGCAGCCGCCGCACCGGCGCCGCCTCCCCGGGCTCCATCAGCGCCAGCAGCTCGGCCGCCTGCTCCTCGGGCAGGTCGTGCAGCAGGTCGGCGGCGTCGTCGGGCCCCATCTCCTCCAGCACGTCGGCGGCCCGCTCGGGCTCCAGCGTGCCCAGGATGCCGATCTGGTCGTCGGGCGGCAGCTCCTCCAGCACGTCGGCCAGCCGGTCGTCGTGCAGCGCGCGGGCGATCTCGATGCGCCGCTTGGTGGGCAGGTCGTGCAGCGCGCTGGCCATGTCGGCGGCGCGCAGCGACTCGAACGCGGCGATCAGCCCGGCGGCCCCCTGGTCCTTCTGCAGCGTGTCGAACCCCGACACCTCTCCCCAGTCGACCGTGCGTGGCTCGCGCCGCCTGCCCTTGTAGACGGCGACCTTGGTGATCTCCCAGTTGGACGGCTTCAGCTCCTCCATGCCCACGTCGTACACCGTCATGGGCTCGTCGCCGACGCGTACGGTGAGGTCGAGCATCTGGCCGATGACCAGCGTCTCGGAGGCGCGCTGCTCGAACCTGCGCATGTTGAGCCGCCCGGTGAACACCACGGAGCCGGCCTCGATGCGGCGGACCCGGGTGATCGGCATGAACACCCGGCGGCGCGGCTGCACCTCCACCACGAAGCCGTGCACCCGGGGGCGCCGGCCGATGCGCAGCCCGACCACGACGTCTCTGACCCGGCCTATCTGGTCGCCGGCCGGGTCGAAGACCGGGGTCCCGGGAAGCCGGGCCACGAAGATCTTCACCCTGCCAGGCTAACAGCGCCGTCCCGCCCGCCCCGGAGGCGCTCGTATCCCGTTGCACCTAGGATGTCCGGCATGTCAGTATCAAACCCGCTGAACGGTGATTACGTGGTGGGTGGTGTGCGATGAGGTATGCGGGGCTGATGCTCGCGTTCGTGTCCTCGTGCTGTTTCGCGTTCTCGGGGCCCATGGCCAAGTACCTCATCGCCGCCGGGCTGGCGCCGATCGAGGCCGTGTGGACGCGGATGGCCGGCGCGGGGCTGCTGCTCCTGGCGGTGCTGGCCGTGTTCAGGCCGCGCGCGCTGCGGATCCCCGGCTCCAGGCTGCCGTTCTTCGCGCTGTACGCGGTGATGGCGGTGGCCGGCGTGCAGGCGCTGTACTTCGTGGCGATCACGCGGCTGCCGGTGGGGATCGCGTTGCTGCTGGAGTTCATGGCGCCGGTGATGGTGGTGGCCTGGGTGCGGATCATCCGCAAGGTACGGCTCGCGCGCGCCGCGTACGTGGGCGCCGTCGTCGCGGTCGTGGGCCTCGGGATCGTCGTCGAGGCGTGGCAGGGCCTGCGCCTGGACGCGCTGGGGCTGCTGCTGGGGCTGCTGGCCGGGGCGTGTTGCGCCGGATATTTCCTGATGAACGATAGCTTCGGCGACGACATCGACCCCCTCGGCCTGATCGCCTGGGGCATGGCGGGGGCGGCCCTGGTGCTGATCCCGTTCGCCCGGCCGTGGAACATCCCGTGGGAGGCCTTCACGGTCACCGCCGCGCCGGAGGGCGGCCAGCGGCTGCCGGTGCTGGGCGCGTACCTGTGGATGGTGCTGATCGCCACCGTGATCGCGTACATCCTGGGCGTCAACGCCGTGCGGCGGCTGTCGGCCGCGGTGGGCGCCACCGTGGCGTCGCTGGAGGTCATCGGCGGCGCCATCGTGGCCTGGGCGCTGGTCGGCGAGACGCTCGGGGCGTTCCAGATCCTGGGCGGCCTGCTCGTGCTGTCGGGCGCGCTGCTCGCCCAGACCGCCACCTCCAGCGCTCAGCCGGAGGTCGTCGGGGAGCCGGAGGCGGTCACCGCTCCGGGGTGAGCCGCCAGACGGTGGACTCGCGGGCCCAGCGCTCGGTGAGGTGCTCGCTGTCGCGGGCGTTGAGCCGCTCCTTGGCCAGCACCGCCACGGCGTCGGCCGCCGCGGCCTGGTCGACGGCCGACACGGCGGCCTCGAACTCCACCAGCCTGGCCCCGTTGTCCTTGCTGCGCAGCGTGACGTGCACCCGGTCGAGCGCGTCGAGCCCGGGCAGCCGCTGCTCCTCGCCCCCCGTCACGAGGTAGATCGCGCCGTCGTGCCAGGCGTGCCAGGCCAGGCGAGGACGGTCGAGGGTGAGCCAGAGGATGCCGGACTTCTTGGCGCCCTCCTCGATGGCCGTCTTGTTGTCGCTCACAGATGTGACTGTAACCGGCGAACCGCCGCCGCCACGAGGTCGTCTCCAGGGCATGCAAACGGCTTCACCGGCGACCAGTAGCGTGTGCGCATGCGCTCACGACGTTCTGTGCTCGCCGTGCCAGGCAGCAACCCCCGGTTCCTGGAGAAGGCTCAGACCCTGCCCGTCGACGAGGTCTTCCTCGACCTGGAGGACTCCGTCGCGCCGCTGGCCAAGGAGGAGGCGCGGGGCAACGTCGTCGCCGCCCTGCGCGAGGGCGACTGGTCGGGCAAGACCCGCGTGGTCAGGGTGAACGACCTGACGACGCAGTGGACGTACCGCGACGTGATCGAGATCGTCGAAGGCGCGGGGGCGTTCCTCGACTGCCTCATGCTGCCCAAGGTGCAGGACCCGACCGAGGTCGTCTGGCTCGACACGCTGCTCACGCAGATCGAGAAGACCATGGGCTACGAGGTGGGCCGCATCGGCATCGAGGCGCAGATCGAGAACGCCCGCGGCCTGGTGAACGCCGACGCCATCGCCGGGTCGTCCAAGCGGCTGGAGACGCTCGTGTTCGGCCCCGCCGACTTCATGGCCTCCATCAACATGCGCACGCTCGTCGTCGGCGAGCAGCCGCCCGGCTACGTCGAGGGCGACGCCTACCACTACATCCTCATGCGGCTCCTCATGGCGGCCAGGATGCACGACCTGCAGGTGATCGACGGGCCCTACCTGCAGATCAAGGACGTCGAGGGCTTCCGCCGGGTCGCGCAGCGGGCGGCGGCGCTGGGGTTCGACGGCAAGTGGGTGCTGCATCCGGCGCAGGTGGACGCCGCCAACGAGGTGTTCTCGCCGTCGCAGGAGGACTACGACCACGCCGAGCTCATCTTGGAGGCGTACGAGTACTACACCACCGTCGAGAAGCGCGGCGCGGTCATGCTGGGCGACGAGATGATCGACGAGGCCTCCAGGAAGATGGCGCTCGTCGTGGCCGCCAAGGGGCGGGCGGCCGGGCTGAGCCGTACGAAGAGGTTCACACCTTGAAGCCGATGGCGGTGAAGAACCAGAACGACGAGGTCAGCCAGAGACCCACGAGCGCCGTGAACGTCAGCCCGCCGAGCACCGGCAGCGTCCAGCCCGGCGTGTCGCGCTTGGGCAGGGCCAGCATCTTCGCGGTGAACACGCCGTAGAAGAAGCAGCCGAGCAGCGAGTGCGCGAGCACGCGCGGAACGTCGTACTGCAGGCCGAGGGCGTACAGGCAGTGGAAGGCGACCGGGATCGTGAGCACGAACGCCAGCCGGCCCGACCAGCGGTGCACGGCGAGCGGGATCGTGATCCCGAGCTTGCCCCACATCGACAGGGCCGAGACCACCTGCACGATCGCCAGCACGAACGCGCCGGTGGTCAGCCACACCTTCATCGGCAGCGCCGCGGAGAAGCCCGCCACGCCGACGGCGAACCCGCTCGGCGTGTGCACCCGCCCGTAGACGCCGAGCGCGAGCACCACGAGGCCGCCGACGAGCAGCGGCACCAGTAACGAGGTCGCGCTGGGGGAGCGGCGCTGCTGGTGGATGGCGGTCATTGCATCTCCTCGATGAAGCCGTCGACGTCCTCGGGGTTGACCGTGGTGCCGTCCACGGTGACGGGGGCGGTGGGCTGCTCGCTGTCGAGCTGCGGGATGTCGAGCTGCTCCTCCCCGGCGAAGGCGGCGCCCACCTGGTAGTAGCCGCCGTTCGGGTTCTTGATCATGATCCAGCCGGCGCGCAGCCTGGCCCCTCTGACGATCGCGGTGGCCCGGTACAGGCCCGACGGCTTGACCACCGTGGGGGCCGTGAAGTCCCACTTCTTGCCGCCGACGGCGACCCAGCCCTCGGCGCGGCCGCCGCCCAGTTCGGCCGTCACCTTGGAGCCGGCGTTCGCCACGCCCTTGAGCTGGAGCTCGCCGTCGGACTCCGAGCCCTTGAACCAGGCCTCGGTCTTGCCGTCGCAGAAGTAGCCGATGGCCTTGCCGTTCCTGATGGAGATGGCGATGAGGGCGCCGTTGCCCTTCACCCGGCCGCCGTAGTCGGCCTTGGCGATCTTCTTGGCCGCCGTCCGCGAGGGGGAGGGGGACGGCGCCGCGGTGTTCTCCTCGGCGGGGGGTGCTTCGGCAGCGGTGCCGGCGGCCGTTTGCTCGGCCGCGGGTGTCGCGATGGTGCTGGCGACACCGAGCCCCAGGGCGAGCACTGCGCCCGCCGCGAGGGTGATGACAGGTCCCAGCCTTGACATGGACTGCTCCCAGGGTCGAATTGCCTACGACTCTGAGCATCCGCCTAAAACGGCGGACCGTCTGTGAACTAATGCGCATCAAGTGGACAGAATGGAGATATGCAGGAAAATCCGGGGTCCCCATTTCCGTACGGCACTCAGGCAGCGGGGTATCCGTACCCGCAGCAGGCGCCCCCCTGGTTCGTGGCCGTCCCTCGCGGGGCCCGGTTCGACCATCTCGCCGCGATCCCCGGCGTCCGTCCGTGGCGGGCGATCGTCGGCACGCTGATCGTCGGCGCCGGGTTCCTGGCGATCGGCGTCGTGGTCGTCGTCGCGTTCATGCTGGGGACGGAGCTCCTCGGCCTGCCCGAGGCCGTGGACCCCGAGACGGGGGTGCCGCGGGGCACCGCGTACGGGCTGACGATGACGCTGCTGTCCATCGCGCCCGTGCTGCTGCTCGTGCAGGGCACGGCGGCGCTCGTCCAGCGGCGCCGCCCGGGGACGCTCTCGTCGGTGGTGGGACGCCTGCGCTGGTCCTGGATGGCGCGGTGCGCGGCGCTGGCCGTGCTGGCGCTGGCGCTCGGGCAGGGGGCGCAGTATCTGGCCCTGTCGGTCTCCGGCCTGGACGCGGGCATGTTCGGGTGGGCCGGGTGGTCGGCCTTCCTGCCGCTGATCATCGTGATCGTGCTGCTGGTGCCGTTCCAGGCCGCGGCCGAGGAGTACGTCTTCCGCGGCTGGTTCATGCAGGCCGTCGGGGCGCACGTGCGCAACCCCGTCTGGGGCATCCTCATCGGGTCCGCGCTGTTCGCGTCGCTGCACGGGTACTCCTGGGCGGGGCTGGTGGACGTGTTCGCGTTCGGGGTGGTGATGGCCTGGCTGGCGGTGCGGACGGGCGGGCTGGAGGCGCCGATCGCGCTGCACGTGGTGAACAACGTGGTGGCCTTCGGGATCAGCGCGGCTGCGGGTGACCTGGAGGACGCGCTGGATCAGGCGAAAGTGCCGGTACCGTGGCAGGCGTTGGCGGGTACCGTGGTGCAGCTCGGGGTGTATGCGTTTGGTGTGATGTATCTAGCCAAAAAGCAGTCAATTAGGACTATTTCGGAATAAATCCGGCGCGAGGTGTGGGGAATCTCGCTAGAGAGGTCTCGTAATTCCGGCCGAGTCATGCTGGTCTGGATGCTGTCGGGACGGCACGGGCCCCTCCGCGCCGCCCTGGAACGGTCCGCGAACGCGGCCTTGATCTGCCTGTACGACGAGCTCGACTAGGAGGTACGGCGCGTGGCCTCCGGCCCCAGCGAACCGCCACGGCGACCGCCAGAAGACGACGACCCTCGCTCCGAGGGCGCGTCCGAACCCCATTCCCCCTCGCAAGAGCCCAGGATCAGCCATTCACCGCCCGGCCCCACCGACGACCGGGCCAGGGGCTTACCGCTGACCTCGCCCTGGGGCATGCCGCCGTTCGCCGCTCCCATCCCCGACGACGAGCCGCAGGAGCTGCCCAAGGGGCGCAGGCCGTACACCTCGCCGACGGCGGAGCCCGAGGACGAGCCGCGCCGGCGCCGCCGCATCGTCAACCGGCCCGACAAGCTGGTCGCGGGCGGCCCGCTCCGCCCGGATGCCGCCACGCCGCAGCCGGACGCTTCCGGCGGCTCCCGGCCCGACGCGGCCGCGTCCCGGACGGGCGCCCCCGCCGCGCCCCCGGAGGGCGCGGCCGAGAGCCCCCGCGCTGACGCGGGGCCGCAGCCGCACGCGGGCGACGTGCCCCCGTCCGGCCCCGACACCGCGCCGCATGCCGGGGACGTGCCCCCGTCCCGTCCTGACACCGTGCCGCATGCCGGGGACGTGCCCCCGTCCCGTCCCGACACCGCGCCGCATGCCGGCGACGTGCCCCGGCCCCGCACTGACGCCGGGCCGCCGCCGCACGCGGGTGACGTGCCTCCACCCCGGCCCGACGCCGGCGCGACGCACGGGGACGCTCCACAGGTGCCCCGGCCGCGCCCCGAGGGTGACGCGGTGGCGCCTGGCGCCGGGACGCCTCACCAGGAGGCCCCGGCGGGCAACGGGGAGCGGCGGGACCGCACACCGCCGTACCGGCTGGTGTATCCCGTGCCGGCCGGCGAGGCCGGCCAGGCGGCCGAGGAGGACCGTGGCGAGCCCGGCGGCCGGCAGGAGCAGGACGAGACCGAGGTGCGGCGCGTCGGGCGGCCTCCCGGAGGCCGTCCCACCAGGCCGGACCTGCTGGTCGCGAGCGGCCCCGCGAGCGCGCCGGGCTCCGGCGGCCGGCACCACCGGGGCCCGGCCCCCGCCGCCGTGCGCAGGTCCAGCCCCGCCCGCCGCGGCACCAGGGCCATCCCGATCGTCCTGACCGTCGCCGCGGCCGTCCTGGTGGCCACCGGCGTCCTCGTCTGGCAGTGGAACGACGAGGCCGCCGCCCTGCGCCTGGAGGCGGGCACCGGACGTTCGGGGGACGAGCTGTTCACGATCCCCGCCGCCGGCGTCGGCACCGACCAGAAGCTCAACGACATGACCTCGGTGGGCCGCGCCGTGGTGGCCGTCGGCAGCGACACGACCAGCCCCACCCCGCGCCCGCTCTTCCTGTTCTCCCCGGACGGCGGCAAGACCTGGCGGCTCGGCCAGGTCAACGGCGCGTCCACTGCCATCGTGCGGCGGGTGGTCGGCGGCGAGGGCAGATGGCTGGCCAGCGGCGGTGACGAGAGCACCGGCGAGCGCGGCCTGTGGACCAGCGCCGACGGCTACAACTGGACGGCCGTGGAGGCGTCGGGGCTGGCCGCGTTCCGCGCCGGTGACCGGATCGAGGACATCGCGCGGACCGGCTCCGGGTTCGTCGCCGTCGGGCGTACGACGGGAGACGACGGCGGCACGTGGCCGGCGGCCTGGCGCTCGGACGAGGGCCGGGCCTGGGAGCGCGTCGAGACGAGGGAGCTGGGAGTACGGGAGCTCAGGGCCGTGGTGGCCAAGGGCGACACGGTCGTGGCCATCGGAGTACCCGCGGACGGCGAGGGATCGCGGGTGCTGCGCTCGGCCAACGGCGGGCGTGACTGGCAGGCGACCGGCTTCCAGCTCCCCGAGGCCACCGACCCCCGCGCGGGGACGGTGGCGGTGCTGCCCAAGCGGTTCGTGCTGGTGCCGACGCGGCGGCGTACGGTCGAGGGCGACGTGCGCGTCTACTGCTCGCCGACCGGGGCGCAGTGGTCGCAGTGCGGCTCCATCGGCGGCCTCGCCCCCGAGAGCGTCGGCGTGGAGTCGGTGATCTCCTACCCGTCGGGCGTGGCCGCGATCAGCCCGGGCGGGATGGGCACGTACACGGTGCTGACCACCACGGACGGACGTTCGTGGACGAAACGGGCGGATCTCGGCAACCTGACGGGTGCGACGCTGCGCGGGTTCACGATCTCCGACGGCGGCACCCTGTTCGCCGGCGGCGACCGCGCGGCCTCCGACGTCGACAACCAGCTCGTGCTCATGGCCGCGCCCCCGCGCGGCGACGCCTCGCGCGTGCAACTCGGCGAGGTGGCAGGTCTGACCAGGGTCGCCCGCGAGACGAACGCGCTGGCCAGCCATGGCGGCCGGTACGTGGCCGTCGGCTCCGCCTCGGGTGACGCCGGCCTGTGGACGATCAGGAACTGGCAGAGCTGGAAGTCGATGAGCCTGGGCGGCACCGGCAGGCAGACGCTCGAGGACGTCGCGTACGGTGGCCGCGGCTGGCTGGCGGTCGGCGGCACCGAGCCGAACGTCGGCGTCACCGACCCCCTCCTCGTCACCTCCACCGACGGCGAGAGCTGGAAGCGGGTCGACGTCACCGGCGACCTGGCCCGCCGGCCGGACCACCCCTACCTGCGCACCGACGTGGTGACCGCGGGCAAGGAGGGTTACGTGCTGGCCGGGCAGTCGAAGGACCAGGCGGGCACGGTCGGCGCCGCCATGTGGTTCACGCCGGACATGCGCAAGTACACCCGCTCCAACAAGCTGCCGCAGGGCGGCGCGGGCGTGCGCGTGCACGACGCGATCGCGAGCGGCGACGGGTACGTGGCCGTGGGCGGCTCCGGCAACGCCGACCAGGAGCGCACCGTGGTCTGGCACTCGGCGGACGGCGTGAACTGGGCCGCGCGCAAGAGCGTGTCCCCGCCGGACGCCACCTCGGCCGGGCTCCGGCGGATCACCGCTTACCAGGGCAAGCTCGTAGCCATCGGCACGGCCCTGACGAACGGGGCGCGGCGCGCGTTCGCCGCCGTCTCGGACGACGGAGGCGAGAGCTGGGAGACGGCCTGGCTGCCCGCCGACCGGGCGGCGGCGGTGTACGACCTGGCCGCGGCGCGGGAGGGGCTGGTGGCGGTCGGCTGGCACGGCGTGCCGGGCGAGGGCGACAGCGCGGCCTGGACGTCGCAGGACGGGCTGTCGTGGAACCGCATGGCGCTCACCAAGGACCGCCTGGCGGGCCAGGGGACGCAGTGGTTGTCGGCGGTGGCCGTGGACGGGGCGGAGGTCGTGGCGCTCGGCCGGTCCACGACGTACAGCGCCGACCATCTGATCCTGTGGACGTCCAGCCTGACGTCGAGCAGGTGAGGCTACCGCCCGGGGAGCACGTCCCACTCGGTCAGGGCCGCCAGCAGGCCCTCCGACAGCGGCAGCCGCTCCAGGTCGGCGCGGTCGCACCAGCGCACGTCCGCCGCGTCGTCCCCGGCGACGGGCGTGCCTGCGGACACGGTGGCGAGGTAGTCGCGGATCACGTACGTGACCCCGCCCGGGCCCGGCCGGTCCACCGCGCCGGCCAGCCGGCCCACCTCCACGCGCAGCCCGGTCTCCTCCAGCACCTCCCGCCGCACCCCCGCCTCGTCGCTCTCACCCGGCTCCAGCCGCCCGCCGGGAACGGACCACGACCCCATGCCGGGCGGGTGGCCGCGCTTGACGAGAAGCAGCCGGTCAGCGGCGTCGAAGATGATCGCGCCCACACAATTTACGCGCACATGACCAAGATTACGACGGGATAACGGGGATCGGCCTTGACGTGGCCGTGCCGGAGAAAGCACCGTGGGTAGTTGTGAGAGCGGCTCCAACCTGTCCCCGGTGCTTTGGCCCGCTTCACGGGCCGAGCGCCTGGTCGAGTGCGTTTCGATGTGACACGCACGGCGATGTCCTGCCGTATCAGCCTCCGTGGCCGCCGTCCAGCACCGCGCTTGAGGCGATACGCAAGAGCTCAGTCGTGCCCGTGTGGCTGCCCTGGCCGTTGCCCGCCGGCTGGCTGGTGACCGGCTTCGGCGAGGTCGGCGACCAGCGCACCGGCGCGCGCGCCAGCCTGGTCGCGCTGACCGGGCCGTCGCTGATGGAGGGGCCGGCGGATCTGATGATCATCGCCGAGGAACCGGGCATCGGGCTGGGCGCCGCGTTCGCCGGGCTCGGCGGGCCCGACCCCGGCGAGGGGTTCGACTCGGGCCCGCCGAACGCGAAGATCGCCGTGCTGGGCCATCCCACCGCGCTGTGGTGCGTGGACGGCCAGGACGACCGGGCCGTCTACGCGGGCGAGGCGATGGGCAACTGGCTGTGGGCGATCGCCTGGCCGGCCGATGCCGGATGCGTGATCGCGCTGGCCGAGCTGTCGCTGCTCGACGCCCGTGACCACGAGCTGGACGTGCCGTTCGGGGCCTTTTCCCGCAGACTCGAAGATTAGCGATTCGCGCTGTCAGAGGAACGGACTAGAGTTCGGAAGCGTGACAGCGCGTATCGAGCGAGTGGTGACCGAAGGGGTCGTCGACATCGACGGCACCGAGCACAAGGTCGAGAACAACACCTGGATCGTGGGTGACGACGACGAGGTGATCGTCATCGACGCCTCGCGTGACGCCGACAAGATCCTGGAGCAGGTGGGCGAGCGGGAGGTGCTTGCCGTCATCTGCACGGCGGGCCTGCCCGACCACGTGGCCGCCGCCATCGAGGTGGCCAGCAGGGACGAGGCCGTCGTCGCCCTGCACCCCAAGGACAAGCCCCTGTGGCGGGAGACCTGGCGCGAGACCTGGCCCGACATCGACATGGAGGACGACGGCATCTTCGGCGTGGCCGACGTCCAGCTCGACGTCATGGAGACGCCCGGCGTCACGCCCGGCGGCGTGTCGCTCTACTGCGAGGCGCTCGGGGCCGTGTTCACCGGCAAGGCCCTGCAGGCCGACGGCCCCGGCAAGCTGGGCGGCGAGTACCCGGCCCTGGCCGACCAGCTCACCTCGATCGGCGGGCGGCTGTTCACGCTGCCCGGCGACACGCGGGTGCTGGCCGCGCACGGCGACGAGGTCACGATCGGCGACCTGGAGCCGCACTTCGACGACTGGGTCTCGGGCTCGCTGACCCGCGTCGACACCGAGGCCGAGAGCGAGGGCCCGCTGACCGACGGCACGAGGATCTCCGGGATCAAGCTGGGCGACGACTAGGTGACCGTGCAGGGCCAGCTACCGCTGGACGGGATGCCGCGGCGGCTCTACTCGTGCACGCCGTCGCGGTTGAACACCTGGCTCGACTGCCGCCGCCGCTACCGGTTCACCTACCTCGACCGGCCGCAGCCGTCCAAGGGGCCCGCCTGGGCGCACAACAGCGTGGGCGCGAGCGTGCACAACGCGCTGGCGGGCTGGTGGCGGGAGCCGTACGACCGCAGGACCCCGCTGACGGCGGCCATCCTCCTCACGAACGGGTGGATCACCGAGGGGTTCAGGGACGCCGAACAGTCGGGACGCTGGCTGGGCCGGGCCCGCGACCTCGTGTCCGGATATGTCGCGACTTTGGATCCGTCCGACGACCCGGTCGGCGTCGAGCGCACGGTCGCCACGCGGACCAAGGTCATCGCCCTGTCCGGCCGCATCGACCGGCTCGACCGGCGCGGCGACGAGTTGGTCGTGGTCGACTACAAGACCGGCCGCCGCCCGCTCACGCAGGACGACGCCCGCTCCTCGCTGGCCCTGGCCGTCTACGCCGTCGCGGCCTCCAGCATGATGCGCACCCCGTGCCGCACGGTCGAGCTGCACCACCTGCCCACCGGCGAGATCGTCGAGTGGCGGCACACCGAGGAGTCCCTGGCCCGTCACCTGAGCCGCGCCGAAGAGGTCGCCATGGAGGCGTCGGAGGCGGACGACCGCTACCGGGCCGCCGTGGGCGAGCGGTCCGGGCCGCGCCGGCCACCCGGTGAGCGGCAGACGATCGGCCCCGCCGAGGTGCCCGCCGACGTCGACAAGCTGTTCGCGCCCAGCCCGGGGCCGATCTGCTCCTGGTGCGACTTCCGCCGCCACTGCCCCGAGGGCCTGGCCGCCGGTCCCGAACGCCAGCCTTGGGACGGCCTGGCCGAATAGCAGTCATCGGCCGTAGGGGTCGGTCATCGGCGGTGGTGGCCGGGCTCGTCGTGGCCGCCGCGCCGCTGCCCGTCAGGCGGCCCGGCGCGGCCAGCGGCGCGGATCGGTCAGGCCCTTGAGCCCCTTGCCGACGTCGTAGCCCGCCGCCCCCAGCCGCTCCCTGGACGCCCGCAACATCTGCCTGGTGGCGGGCATGAAGGCCCGGTCGTGCACGGGCTCGGGCAGCGAGTTCAGGCCCAGCCTGAACGCCTTCAGCGCGGCCGTGACCGTGGCCTGGGGCACCTCGGGCAGCGCGGCGTACATCCGCTTGGCCCAGCCGGGCAGCGTGTAGTAGCACAGCGCGCCGAACGGGAACCACGCCGGCTTGCCCGGCGACAACATGCGCAGCTCGCGCGGCAGCCGCGGCCACAGCAGGAACCGCACGGTCGAGGCCGCCTCCGGCGTCACACGCAGGGCGGGGCGCATCTGCTTGAAGCAGGCGTCCATCTCGGCGCACGAGCCGGGCACGTCGTCGAGGTGCAGGCCGACGTAGGTGGCGCTCTTGCGCTGCTCGTACAGGTAGCGGTCGGCCTGGCGCTCGCTGAGCCGCAGCCCGCCGCGCCTGGCCACCTCCAGGTACGACGACACCTCCGCGCAGTGCACCCACAGCAGCAGCTCGGGATCGTCCACCCGATGCGTCCTGCCGGTCTCGGGATCGTGGACGCGCAGCGCCTTGTGGATGCCCCGCACTCGCCTGCCGATCTCGTCGGCCTCCCGCGGGCTGCCGAACGTCACCCGCCCCACGAAGTCGGCGGTGCGGCGCAGCCGGCCGAACGGGTCCTCCTGGAAGTTGGAGTTCTGCCAGACACCCAGCATGGCCAGCGGGTGGAGTGCCTGCAGCATGAGGCCGCGCACCCCGCCCACCCACATCGAACGGTCGAGGTGCACCTGCCAGGTCGCGCTCTGCGGCGGCTGGACGACGATGTCTTCCATAGTAAGTACATGGTTACACCGCATTGGACCTGATGTCCAAGAAGTGCTGCTCCGCCGCGTTCCAGAACCTGACCAGGGCCGCCGCGGTCGTCTCCGGCGCCTCGACGGAGGGGGAGTGGACCGCGCCCGGCACGACCACGCACTCGGCCCCGAGCCGTGCGGCCATCTCCGACTGCAGCTCCGGGGGCCAGCCGTCGTCGTGCTCGCCGTACAGGACGAGCGTGGGAACCTCGATCTCGCGCAGCTCGTCGGTGCGGTCGTGCATGGTCAGCACCTGCTCGGCCATGCACGACAGGCCCGTCGGCGAGTTGGCCAGCAGGCGCTTGTGCAGGAACTCCAGGATCTCGTCGGGCACGTCCTGCGCCAGCGCCTCGGGCTCGAACCTGGCCTGCCAGACGGCCTCCAGGCCCAGCGACGGCACCTCGTCCATGATCTTCCTGCCGTTGCGGGCCCGCCTGCCCTCGATCGCCGCGGGGCCCGAGCCCATCAGCGTGAACGAGGCGAAGCGCGTGCGCCCGTCGATCACCGCCTCCCTGCCCACGAGCCCGCCGAACGAGTGACCCACCAGATGAACGGGGTCGCCGGCGCCGATGACCTGGGAGAGCACGTCGACGTCGGCCCCGAGCGCGGCGCACGTGTAGGAGGCGGGGTCGTCGGGGCCCGGTGTCTCGTACTGGCCGCGCAGGTCGATCGCCACCACCCGGCGGCCCGACTGGGCCAGGGTCATCAGGACCGCGATGAAGTCTTCCTTGCTGCCCGTCAGACCGGGGACCAGGAGCGCGGGCCAGCGCTCAACCACACCGCTGACCGGAATGGCCTCCAGGGCCGCGAACGTGCCCTGTGGCGTCTCGATCTTCTGCGGTGTGACGCCAGGAGGCAGGTCGAGGAATCGCGGCGTACTCACGTGGGGCAACAATACCCAGAGGTCAGCGCCTCGACACCGGCATGTCCACTACGCTGGTGCGAGTTCTGAGGAGTTGTGAGGTATGCGCGATCTCGAGATCCGGCCCGCCACCTCGTGGGACGACGTGCGGATGGTCTTCGGGCCGCAGGGGGCCTATTCCGGGTGCTGGTGCATGTGGTTCCGGCTCTCCGGACCGGAATTCCGCGCCACCCCGCCCGACGGGCGCAGGGAGCGCCTCCAGAGGCTCGTGGACGGCGCTGAGCGGGCTCCTGGGGTGCTGGCCTACCTTTCGGGCACACCGGTGGGCTGGTGCGCTGTGGCGCCGCGTGAGGAGCACGCACGGCTCCTCCGGTCGCGTGTCGCCCGGCCGGCCTCGCAGGGGGAGGCCGGGGTGTGGTCGGTGACGTGCTTCTACGTGCGGCGCGAGGGGCGCGGGCAGGGCGTGCCGGCCGCCCTGCTCGACGGGGCCGTCTCGTACGCGGCCTCGCAGGGGGCGCGGGTGGTCGAGGGGTACCCGAAGGACTCGGAGAAGCGGCTGCCGGCCGATGAGCTGTACCACGGGTGGCGGTCGCTGTTCGAGGAGGCGGGGTTCGAGGAGGTCGAGCGCCGCTCGCCGGCCCGGCCGATCATGCGCGTCACGACGGCGTGATGGCCACCGCCTCGCCGGCCCGGCACATGTGAAGGGCGCGCACCCCGGTGTGGGTGCGCGCCCTTGGACGTGCCTGCGCCGTTGGACGTGCTTGCGCCCGTTGGACGTGCCTGCGCCCGTTGGACGTGCCTGCGCCGCTGAGACGTGCCTGCGCCTGCTGGGACGTGCCTGCGCCCGCGCGCGTGGTGCGTGTCAGCCCACGCGCGCCGGGCGTCGCCGGACGGTCAGCCCATGCGGCGGCGGTTGCCGCCACCGCCACCGCCACCGCCGCTGCGGGGCTGGCGGCGCTGCTGCTTGCGCTCCGTCGCCGCCGACGGGGCGATGTCATCGTCGTCCGTGGCCAGGTCCGGCGACTGGAAGATCACCGCGAACGGGCTGGGCGGGATGATCCGCTCCGGCTCCCTGCGCACCGGCGGGGGCGGCGTCGAGAAGCTCGTCTCGGGCACCGACGACGTGACGGGCGGCGCCGCGGGTGCCTGACGCTCCGTGACGGCGGGTGCCTGGTGCTCCACGACGGCGGGCGCCTGGCGCTCCGGCGAGGCGGGCGCGGCGGACGGCTCCACGGCCGTCTCGACGCTCTCCACCTCGGCGGGAGCCGCGGTCCTGCGCGTACGGGTGCGCTTGACGGGCGCCTCCGCGACCTCCTCGGCAGGAGCCTTGCGGGTACGGGTGCGCATGGCGGCGGGTGCCTCCACGGTCTCCTCCTCGGATTCCTCGGCGCGGCGCGAGCGGGTGGGCTTGACCGGCGCCTCGGGGGCGTCGGCGAGCGCCTGCTCGATGGCGGAGGAGGCGGCGCCCCTACGCGTACGGGTGCGCTTGGGCTCGGTGGCCGCCTGGATCTCGTCCGTGGTGAAGATCGCCGGAGTCTCCTCCGTCTTGGCATCCACGAGCTCGACCTCCGGACTCTCGACAGGTGCGGACTCCGCCAGCTCCTTCCCGCCGCGGGTGCGGCGGCGCTGGCGGGGCGTACGGGCGGGACGCTCCTCGCGCTCGTCACGGCGTCGCCCGCCACGCGTGCGGGTCCGGCCGGTCTCGCCGAGGTCCTCGATGCGCTCGGCCGACAGGCCTGCGCGCGAACGGGCGGCGTGCGGCAGCACGCCCTTGGTGCCCTCGGGGATGCTCAGCTCGGAGTAGACGTGCGGCGAGGTGGAGTAGGTCTCCTCGGGCTCGGCGAAGTCGAGCCCGAGCATCTGGTTGATCATCTTCCAGCGGGTCAGCTCCTCCCACTCCACGAACGTGACCGAGATGCCCGTGCGCCCGGCCCGGCCGGTACGGCCGATGCGGTGCACGTAGGTCTTGTCGTCGGTGGGGCAGTCGTAGTTGACCACGTGGGTGACGTCGTCGATGTCGATGCCGCGGGCGGCCACGTCGGTGGCCACCAGCACGTCGATCTTGCCGTTGCGGAACGCCCGCAGCGCCTGCTCGCGCTGGCCCTGGCCGAGGTCGCCGTGGACGGCCGCGACCGCGAATCCACGCGTGTCGAGCTGCTCGGCGACCATGTCGCAGGCCCGCTTGGTCTCGCAGAAGACCATGGTGAGCCCGCGGCCGTCGGCCTGCAGCAACCGCCCGAGGATCTCGATCTTGTCCATGCGGTGCGTGCGCCACACGATCTGGCGCACCTGCGGCGTGGTCTCGCCCTCGCCGCTCTCGTGCTCGGCGCGTACGTGCGTCGGCCGGTTGAGGTACTTGCGCGACAGCGCGACGATCTCGCCCGGCATCGTCGCCGAGAACAACATCGTCTGCCGCTGCTCGGGGATCAGCTTGAAGATCCGCTCGATGTCGGGCAGGAAGCCCAGGTCGAGCATGCGGTCGGCCTCGTCGAGCACGAGCGCGGTGATCTGGCTCAGGTCGAGGTGCTTCTGCTTGACCAGGTCGAGCAGACGGCCGGGGGTGCCGACGATGACGTCGACCCCGGCCTTGAGCGCCTCGATCTGCGGCTCGTACGCGCGCCCGCCGTACACGGTCAGGACCCGGGAGCCGAGCTTGCCCGCCGCGGTCACGAGGTCCTCGCTGACCTGCGTGGCCAGTTCGCGGGTCGGCACGACGACCAGCCCGCGGGGCTTCTTGCGGTTCTTGCGCGGCTTGCCGATGCTCTGGAGCATCGCGATGCCGAACGCGTAGGTCTTGCCCGTGCCCGTGCGCGCCTGGCCGATCAGGTCCTGGCCGCTCAGCGCGAGCGGGAGCGCCATCTCCTGGATGGGGAACGGTGTGACGATACCCTCGGTCTCGAGGGCATCGGCGATCTCTGGTGTGACTCCGAGGTCTCGGAAAGTCGTCAGCGTGGCCTGCCTCAGTCTCAAATGAAGGCGGGCCTGCCGGGACCGACGGGCGGAAAACGCCCCCGTTTTGTGGGTCCTCGCGGTAGAGCCAGCCCTCTCGCGTCATCAGCGACCGCGCACCCGGGGATTCGGGGGGTAATCGGGGGATTCCCCCGAATTTACACAGTGCGGTCGCACTTTCACAGAGCAGTGTACTCGATACCACAACGCTGACCGAGCTTGCGTATGTTCCCGAAGATTCTCCGAAGTACGCTGCCTTCCATGAAGGAGTCTCCTGGAGTCGTCGACCTGCTCGGTGTGCTGGCCTACGCGGAGCTCAGCGCGTACGCGCGCATGACGGAGGACGCGGCCACCCTGGCGCCCTCCCTGGCCGACAGGGCGGCGCTGAGCGAGCTGGCCGTCACCGAGTACGCCCATTTCCGCCTCCTGCGCGACCGGCTGGCCGAGCTCGGGGCCGATCCCGGGGAGGCCATGACGCCGTTCGTGGGCGCGCTGGACGCCTGGCACGCGCAGACCAGGCCGACGGACTGGCTCCAGGCGCTGGTCAAGACGTACGTGGGCGACGGCATCGCGCTCGACTTCTACCGCGAGGCGGCCAGGCTGCTCGACCCGTCGATCGTCAAGCTGGTGGACGAGGTGCTGGTGGACGAGGAGCGCTCGCAGTTCGCCGTCGAGCGGGTCAGGGCCGGGATCGAGGCCGAGCCGGCGGCGGCCGGGCGGCTGGCGCTGTGGGCGCGGCGGCTGGTCGGCGAGGCGCTCAGCCAGGGCCAGCAGGTGGCCTCGGCGCGGCCGCAGCTCGCGCTGCTCCTGATGGAGTCACAGCAAGAGGGCCATACGGACATCTCCCGGCTTTTCGCCAAGCTGACCGAGGCGCACAACAAGCGCATGGCGGCGATGGGCCTCTGAGCAGCGGCCTCTGAGCGGATCCTGCCATCGGACGGCTGCCTTTGAGCGGCTGTCTCCGAGCGGCGGCCCCTGAGCGGCTGTCTCCGAGCGGCGGCCCCTGAGCGGGGCGTCTGGGCGGGGTATCTGTGTGGGTATCTGGGCGGGTCTTGCCATCGGGCGGCGCGGGGGAGGCCGGCGGTTGTAGCGTGCCGTCATGAGGGCCTCGCGCCGCTACGGCAGTTCTTCGACAAGATGTGGGCCGAACCGCTGGACCACCCGCGCCGTGCTGCGAAGGGAGAGCACGCGCTGCCCGGCCACCGATCCGAGGTGTGATGCCGTCCTCAGGGACCGGCGGCCCCGCGGCTGCCGCCTGACGCGGCCTCGCCCCCGGAGCTGAGCCCGCCGCGACAGGCCGGGGCGGGGCGTGGCTGGCCGGGTCGGGGCGTGGCAGAGCTCGTGAAGGGTACGGCGCGGACAGCCGTACCCCCCGGCTCAGCTGAGCTGTTAGAGCGTGCCGCCGAATCCGACCGGCCTGGACTCGTCCTCGCCGATCTCGACGAACCCGAGCGCGGCCACCGGCACCACGACCCGCCTGCCCTTCACATCGGTGATCGCGAACACACCGCCGCGATCGACCGACAAGGCGTTCCTGAGCTCCTCTTCGATCTGCTCGGCGCTGAGGTCGGTCTCGACAACGAGTTCGCGGTGTACGGAGCGTACGCCGATCTTGATTTCCATGGTGGGCTCCCTAGTCGACGGGCTGGCTCACACCCATCGTCGCGGGTAGAACCCTGGAACGGGGCGAATGATCGCGCCCAGCGAACGGGTTATGCCGTACGCGGAAAACCGCTGATGCCCCGCCACGCCAGCCGGGCCATGAGCTGCTCGGCCGCGTCCTTCGGGATCGAGCCCTGCGTGGTGACCCAGTAGCGGGCGCTCACCTCGGCCATGCCCACCAGCCCGACCCCCAGCAGGTGCGCCTCGTCACTGGTGCACCCGGTGTCCTCCTGGATGAGCTCGCTGACCATCTCGGCGCACTCGCGCAGCGAGCGCTCCACCCGCTGCCGCACCGGCGCGACGTTACGCAGGTCGGACTCGAACACCAGGCGGAACGCCTCGCCCTGGCTGGAGACGAAGTCGAAGAACGCGCTGAAGGTGGCCTGCACGCGCAGCTTGTTCTCGTGGGTGGAGGCCAGCGCCTCGCGGCAGCGGTTGACCATGTCGTCGACGTGGAGGTCGAGCAGCGCCAGGTAGAGCTCAAGCTTGCCGGGGAAGTGCTGGTAGAGCACCGGCTTGCTGACCCCGGCCCGCTCGGCGATCTCGTCCATGGCGGCCGCGTGATAGCCGTTCTCCACGAACACTTCCTGCGCGGCGCTCAGGAGCTGCCGGCGTCGGGCCAGTCGGGGCAGCCGGGTGCCCCGGGGCTTGGCATCCGGGGTTGCGGTCACGCGGGTCTCCATTGGTCTCTCAGGCGGGCTGTTCGTGGGTTGCGTCGCACGCAGCGCACATCCTACGTGCCGGTAGGTCACGCGGCGGCGACGGACGCCGACGACGGGCCGCTTCCGCGCAGGTCACGGCCACCGAGCCCGGCACCGGCCCGGTAGCGAACCGGCATCGGAACGGCGCTGAGCCGAGGCCACTCCGGCATCGGGCCGAGGCCGAGCCAACGCCGGACCGGCATCGGACCGGCATCGGACCGATGTCGTGCCGACGCCACTCCGGTGTCGCGCCGTGCCGGTGCCGGCCCGGCGTCGGGTGGACGCCGGACCGGCACCGGATCGGCTCAGCGGTAGTCGTCGTCGTCGAGATCGACCACGCGGTCCTGGTCGGACGCGTCCGCCGGATCGACGTCCAGCGGCAGCTCGCGGCGCAGTCGCCCCGTGCTCTGGAGCACCTCGCGGTGTTGCTCGGCGGCGTCGGCCTCCGGCGTCTCGATCGACCTTTCCCCCTCCTCATCGGCGTAGGGGCCTTCGTCCCCGCGTATGTCCATCTCCGACATGTTCGAGTCCCCCTCTCGGTACGACGGAACCAGCCTACGCCCGGCCGAAAAGGTCGCCGCGCTTCTCCACTCTGGCGAGGGCGTCCGGCGCGGTGAACACCAGGTCGTCAGGGTGTTCACAGTTCTCGACCTCCTTCCACGTCAGCGGGGTCGAGACCGTCGGCTGCTCCCTGGCCCGCAGGGAATAGGGGGCGACGGTGGTCTTGGCGGGGTTGTTCTGGCTCCAGTCGATGAACACCTTGCCCGGCCGCAGTTTCTTCGTCATCACGCTGACGATCTGGTCGGGATGCTCCTTCTCCAGGAGCTGGGCCAGTCTTTTGGCGTACGCGGACGGCTCCTCGCGGCAGTCCCAGTCCGCGTACAACTGCATGCCCTTGCTCCCGCTGGTCTTCGGCAGGGCCTTCAGGCCCTCCTGTTTCAGCACGTCGCGCAGCATGACCGCCACCCGGGTGCATTCGACGATCGTCGCGGGCGCTCCCGGGTCGAGGTCGAACACGAGCGTGTCAGGCGGCAGCGCCTGGCCGTCCTCGTCCACGCGCCACTGCGGCACGTGCAGCTCCAGGGCGGCCAGGTTGGCGTAGTAGACGAGCGTGGGCAGGTCGTCCACGACGGCGAAGTCGATGGTCTCGCGGTTCTTGGTGCTGCCGGGGGCGGGCAGGTTCACCCGTCTGACCCAGCCGGGGGTGTGCTCGGGGGCGTTCTTCTCGAAGAAGAACTGGCCGGTGACGCCGTTCGGGTAACGCTTGACGGTCAGGGGGCGGCCCCGCAGGTGGGGCAGCAGCACGGGCGCGATGCGGCTGTAGTAGTCGATGACCTCGGCCTTGGTGAAGCCGTAGTCGGGGTAGAGGACCTTGTCCAGGTTGCTCAGGGTCAGCTCGCGCCCGTCCACCTTGACCGGCACCTTCATAGCGTCACCTCCGCGGGGAGCCTGTCGGGACGCAGACCGCGCCACACCGGGTGCCGCAGCCGTTGTTCGTCGGTCCACATCGTGTAGGCCACCTCCCCGACCAGATCCGGCCTAACCCACCGATTCCTCCACGGGACGTCATTGCTGAACGGGCTGCGCGGGATCTCCAGCGGTCGCAGCAACTGGTACAGCTCGTCCAGCACCGCGTCGGTGAACCCCGTGCCGACGTGCCCGACGTACGTCAGGCCCGCGTCCGTGAACACCCCCATGACCAGCGAACCGACCCCGCCCGCGCGCCGTCCCTTGCCGGGTTTCCAGCCGCCGATCACGACCTCGCGCGTGGTCAGGTTCTTGACCTTGATCCACCAGGGTGACCGGACGCCCGGGCGGTAGTGGGAGTCGAGGCGCTTGGCGATGACGCCTTCGAGGCCCTGCTCGTACGTGGCCGAGAGCAGGTCGGACTCGCCGGGGAAGTACGGCGGCGCGCCGATGTCCAGCTCGTCCAGCAGCGCCCTGCGGTCGCGGTAGGACAGCTCGAACAGCGGCGTGCCGTCGAGGTAGAGCAGGTCGAACGGCATGTACGTGATCGGGTACAGCTCCTGCATGACCGGCTCTGGGTCGGTCAGGTGCATGCGCTGCTGGAGCCGTTCGAAGCTGGGCCGGCCGTGCTGGTCGAGGGCCACGACCTCGCCGTCGATGATCGCGCTCTTCAGCCCGAACCCAGAAATTTCCGGATATCTCCGCGTGTATTCGACTCCATGCCTCCCCGTCACCCGCATCCCGCCGTCAAGATGGACGAGGGCGCGGATGCCGTCCCACTTGACCTCGAGGCCGTACTGATCGCGATCGAAGGGCAGTTCCCCAGGTACGGCAAGCATTGGTTCGATTGGGTATGGCATTGGTTGCCCCATGACGGGTATGTGCCCATTGCCGGGCCGGTTGAGAGCTGAGGGGTGACCCATGCGCAGCATCTGGAAGGGTGCGATCTCCTTCGGGCTGGTCACGATCCCGGTCAAGCTCTACTCGGCGACCGAGCAGAAGGACGTGACGTTCCACCAGGTCCACCGCGAGGACGGCGGCCGGATCCGCTACAAGCGGGTGTGCACCCAGGACGGCGAAGAGGTGGCCTACGCCGACATCGCCAAGGGGTACGAGCTGGCCTCGGGCGAGATGGTCGTGCTCACGGACGAGGACTTCGAGGACCTGCCGCTGAGCTCGTCCCGCAGGATCGACGTGCTGCAGTTCACGCCGGCCGAGCAGATCGACCCCATCTACTTCGCCAAGTCGTACTACCTGGAGCCCGACGCGCAGGGCGCCAAGCCGTACGTGCTGCTGCGCAACGCGCTGGAGAGCTCCGGGCAGGTCGCGGTGGTCAAGGTGGCGCTGCGGCAGCGCGAGTCGCTGGCCACGCTGCGGGTCAGGGACGGGGTGTTCGTCCTGGAGACCATGCTCTGGCCGGACGAGATCCGCACGCCCGACTTCGCGTTCCTGGAGGAGGACATCGAGGTCCGCGCCCAGGAGCTCAAGATGGCCGAGTCCCTGATCACCACCATGGAGTCCGACTTCGACCCGGCCGAGTACCACGACACCTACCGCGAGGCGCTGCAGCAGGTGATCGAGGCGAAGGTGGCGGGCAGGGAGGTCATCCCGGCCCGCGAGGAGGAGGAGGCCGGGCCGGCGGTGGACCTCATGGCGGCCCTGCGGGCGAGCGTCGAGGCGGCCAAGCGGGAGCGCGGTGGCGAGCCGGCCAAGCCGAAGAAGGCGGCGGGCAAGTCGGCGAAGGACGCCAAGGACGACAAGGAAGCCAAGGAAGAAGAGAAGGCCGCGCCCAAGCGCAAGGCCCGCAAGTCCGCCTGAGCCCTTCGTCGGCGTGAGTCCCTTGTCGGCATGAGTCTCGCGTCGGCCTGAGCTGTGGGTCGGCCTGAGCTCTGGGGCCGGTCTGAGTTCTGAGGCGGTCTGAGTTCTGAGGCGGCCTGAGTCCTGGGACGGTTCGAGTCCTGGGTTGGTCTGAGCCTTGCGTTGGCCAGAGTCCCGGGTCGGCCGTTCAGGCCCACAGAACAGGCCGCGGCCGGAGCACACGCCCGGCTCCAGCCAGTCGAAGCACTCCTCCAGCCACGGGTCCGCTTCCGGCTCGGTCGCCGGTGTCAGGCGGAGGGCGCGCTTGTACGGACCCGGCACCGTACGGCTGAACTCGTGTGCCGCGTGCTCCAGCAGCGCCAGGTGCCTCGATACGGCCGCCTCCTCATGCGCCCGCTGGCCGGGGACCGGGTCGTCCCGTGAGAGGTCACGGCATGTCTCCGACGACGGCCACCCCGGTGGGACGGGTGGGCGGTGTCCGCGTCCGTGTCGAGGATCAGCAGGGCACGCAGCCGGGCGTCGGCGTCCTGCCACCGGCGCAGCGCCGTGTCGTGGTCGATGTCCTCCGGCGGGTCGGCCCAGCGAAGTGGGACATATACGGATAAGTAGTGCTTTTTCATTGGATAAATCTTTAAGGCAAGCAATAAGATTCTTAATGCAGAGCAAAAAGGAGTCGTGGCTGTTTGCCCAGGCATCCGCCGGAAATGACACATTGTGGATGACTCTTCAGAAGCCGTCCAGGAGCTGTTTTCGGGTAATCCGGAAACGCGAGAACGGGGCAATCGATCCTTTAGGGGGAAAACGCAATGCCCAAGCTCAAAAGTGTTATCGCCGGCCTCGCCGTCAGCACGGCCCTGACCGGTGGCGTGGTGAGCGTGGGCGCGGCCACCACCATGGCCAGCGCCGACGCCGCCACCCAGGTCAGCACCGGTTCCTCCGTCCTTGCCGGGAACCACTGCGGTTGGGGCTGGCGCCGCTGCGGTTGGGGCTGGGGCCACCGGCGTCACCACAACCACCGCATGAGGGTGAAGATCAAGGTCCACAACCACAACTACAACCGCAACCCGCACCACGAGCCGCGGCACGAGCGTCGTGTGGACGACAACAGGCCCACCAACTGATATGACCGGGCGTTAATGGCGCAGGATTTCTCCTCGCCTCCATGGCGCTTTCCGCGAGGGCTCTCCGGTATCGACCGGGGAGCCCTCGTCATGTCGTTGCCGCCCTTTTGCGGGACGGGTTTGCGGCCGGCAAAGAACGGCATGTGGGGTCGGGGCTTGGGTGCGGTTTCGCAGGTGGGCCGAGCTGTGCGGGGTGGCCCACCGCACGGTGATGCACCGAGGCCCCCATCACCGGCCCGCACTCCTGCAGCGCGCCCCCCTCACGGCACGCACTTCCGCGGCGCGCACTTCCGCGGCGCGCACTTCCGCGGCGCGCACTTCCGCGGCGCGCACTTCCGCGGCGCGCACTTCCGCGGCGCGCACTTCCGCGGCGCGCTCTCCCGCGGCGCGCTCTCCCGCGGCTCGCGCTGCTGCGGCTCGCTCTCCTGCGGCCGGCGCTGCTGCGACGCGCTCTCCTGTGGCTCGCTCTCCTGCGGCTTCACTTCTGTGGCTCGCTCTCCTGCGGGCCCGCACTCCCGCTGCCCGCACCCTCGCAGCGCGTACGCCCACGACGCGTATGTATGCCCGCCGCCGGCACGCCCGTGGCGCACACGCAAGGAGCACACGCCCGTAGCGCACAGTCCCGTAGCGCGCACCCCCGAACCAAACTCACCCCGGACACGCGAAGTGCCCGTGTCCCCCGGTTTGACGTCCGTTCTTGGTGAGAGGGCGGATGTCGGTTCCCGGCGAACACGGGCACTCGCTTACGTACGGCCCGAGCTCATCGCCCAACGGCGGGGCTCGTCAGCCAAGGGTTCTACCACCGACCACGGTGATGGTGACCGTTGTTGTTGTAGTTCCTGTTGACGATGACGACCCTGATCCGGCCATGGCCGTGGTGCCGGTGGCCCCACCTCTTCCAGCGGTTCCACCCCCAGCCCCAGCCTCCGCAGCGGCGCCAGCCCCATCCGCAGTGGTTGCCTGCGAGGACGGAGCCGCCGGTGCTGACCTGGGTGGCGGCGTCGGCGCTGGCCGCGGTGGTGGCGGCACCCGCGCTCACCACACCGCCGGTCAGCGCGGTGCTGATGGCGAGGCCTGCGATAACACTCTTGAGCTTGGGCATTGCGTTTTCCCCCTAAAGGATTCGATTGCCCCGTTACGGATGACGACTAGCAAGTCATCCGCACTGTGCATATTTCCCACCTAAAGGGCGACAAACCGGATTTGTCCGTTTTTGCCCAACGCAAGGCCGGCGCATAAAGCATGCCTCGCCGAACCACCGGCAGACGCCGAAATCCCGGCCCGAGACCGGACCGGGACGCGACGCAGCGAGGGCCCCCCGGCTGATGCCGGGAGAGCCCTCACCAAAGTTGCCGTGGAGACGAGGAGAAATGAACCTCAGGCCCAGCCGCGACGGTAAATCAGGCCGCCCCCGAGAACTCCTTGCGTCATTGACGCACGGTCATTTACCAGCGCCCGCCGTTGTTGTTGTCGTTGTTGTTGTTGTCGTGGTGGTGGCGGGCGCCGTTGTCGTTGTGGTTGTGGTTGCGGATGACGATGCAGACCTGGCCACGGTGGTGGCGCCGGCCGCCCCAGCCCCAGCCCCAGCCGCCGCCGCCGTGGTGGCCCCTGCCGCAGCGGTGGTTGTGGTGGCGGCGGTGGTGGCCGTGGTGACGACGCCCCCAGCCCCAGCCGTCGTCGGTGCGAAGGGACGTGCCGGTGCTGAACTGGGTGGTCGCGCTGGCCGCGGTCGTCGCCGCGCCCGCGCCCACCATGCCGCCGGTCAGCGCCGTGCTGATGGCGAGGCCTGCGATAACACTCTTGAGCTTGGGCATTGTGTTTCCCCCTAAAGGATCGATTGCCCCGTTCTCGGCGTTTCCGGATTGCCAGGAAACAGATCTTGGACGGCTGCTGAAGGCTCATCCACCGAAAGACATTTCCGGGGCGGTGCACGGGCAAACAGATACGACTCCATTTTGCTCTGCATTAACAATCTTATTGCTCGCATTAAACATTTATCAAATGAAATGAGAGGATATGTCCGATTGTGTCGCATATGGGATGGCGAACGGCTCGTGGCAACGAGCAGCTCGCCGGCCGTATCCATGTGCTGCCGGCGGTGGTGGTGAAGGTGGTGATGTGTCGCGCATGCGGCGGCGCGGTGCCGCGGCGGAGAATTCGAAGGCGAAAAGGAAATGCCGGAATTCTCGCCGTCATTGGCTGCGGTCATCACCATGCCGGGGCGAAATCGAAACGCCCCCTGTGATGCCTGTCGCATGTGCGGTGACAAATCGCCAGCTCGCCGCCGTGACGGGCGACCGAGCGAGGCGTGTCACGCTGAGTGTCGTATTGATTTCCCGGAGTGATGGCGATAAACGATCAAGTGCGGCATTTGCCCCATTCTTGGGATGTCGTATCCCGAACCGGGGGTGTCACCGCCTGCCGATCTTCTTCAGGTAGTGCCCGAAGGCGAACCCGCTGCGGCCGATCTCCGTCCCGTGGATCCGCCGCCACCTCCCGGAGTTCGCGCAGCTTCCCCACGTACGATCGCCCGGATACAGCTTGTCCACGATCCGCCCTCCCGGCTCCACCCGGATGTTGAGCCGGGTCTTCACCCGCACGACGCGGTACGTGCACCCGGGGCGGTCGTCGGCGCTCGCCGGCGCGGGGATGCTCACGGCCGCGAGCCCGCCTGCGGCGAGCACCGCGGCCACGAGGGCGGCGACGATACGGGACGTGAGCATGGCGGTACCCCCTGTGCACGCTTGAGACGTATCTCCCGTGCTGCCAGAAACCTCCGGTAAGTAACCGCTCTGTACGGAATCCAGACCTCGCCTGGGGACGATGGTTATCGTTGATGGAACGGGAAGGGACGTTCGAGGAGCGACAAGGAGGAGATGCGATGACCGCGGAGCCGATCCCTCACTGGCCAGGACGAATGATCGGCTCGGTGCACGTTCGGTCCACCCCGGACGGCCCCGCCGAGCAAGCGGTGTTCGTGCACGGGCTGGCAGGTTCCGCCACCAACTGGACCGACCTCATGGACGAGCTCAAGGACACGGTCACCGGCCACGCCCTCGACCTGCCGGGCGCCGGATACTCGCCCGCGCCCGCCGACGGCGACTACACGGTCGAGGGCCACGCCAGGGCCGTGACCGAGCTGCTGGAGCACACGGGTCCGGCCCACCTGTTCGGCAACTCGCTCGGCGGCGCCATCGCCGTCAAGGTCGCCGCCACCCGGCCGGAGCTGGTCCGCACGCTCACGCTCGTCTCGCCGGCCCTGCCCGACCTGCTGCCCAGGTACGGCCCGCTCCGCGTGGCCGCGGCCGCGATCCCCCTGCTGGGCGAGTGGGTGGCGGACAGGCTGACCCTGGTCCCCGCCGAGCAGCGCATCACCGCCTCCATGGCCGTGGTCTGGGCCAACATGGACGCCGTGCACCCGCAGCGCCTGCGCGACGCCATCGAGGAGCAGCGCCGGCGCGACGACCTCCCGTACGCGGGAAGGGCCATGGTCGCCTCGGCCCGCGGCATCGTGGCCGAGTACTTCCGCCGCAAGCACACGCTCTGGGACCACGCGTCGAAGGTCCGGGCGTGCACCCTGATCATTCACGGACGCCACGACCGCCTGGTCCGCCCGGCCATGGCCAGGAAGGCGTACCGTACGTTCCGGCAGGTCAGACTCGTGCTGCTGCCGACGGCGGGGCACGTGGCGATGATGGAGATGCCGCAGGTCGTGGCGGCGGAAGCACGCCGTCTGATCGGTGAGACTCGATTGGGGAATGCCCCACTACCCAGCTAGGTTTCACTGTGAGATAAGACCCCCTGAAACGGGAGCGTAGAAAAGTGTCGTTGCCACCGCTGGTCGAGCCGGCCGATGAGCTGACCGTCGACGAAGTGCGCCGCTACTCCCGCCACCTGATCATTCCCGACGTGGGCATGGCGGGGCAGAAGCGGCTGAAGAACGCCAAGGTGCTGTGTGTGGGCGCCGGGGGCCTGGGCTCGCCCGCGCTGATGTACCTCGCGGCGGCGGGCGTCGGCACCCTCGGCATCATCGACTTCGACGTGGTCGATGAGTCCAACCTGCAGCGCCAGATCATCCACGGCCAGTCCGACGTGGGCAGGCTGAAGGCCGAGAGCGCCGCGGCGTCGGTCCGTGAGATCAACCCGCTGGTCGACGTCGTGATCCACAACACGGCGCTGACCACCGAGAACGTCATGGAGATCTTCTCAGGCTACGACCTCATCGTCGACGGCACCGACAACTTCGCCACGCGTTACATGGTGAACGACGCGGCCGTGCTGCTCGGCAAGCCGTACGTCTGGGGCTCGATCTACCGCTTCGACGGTCAGGCGAGCGTCTTCTGGGCCGAGCACGGCCCGTGCTACCGCTGCCTCTACCCGGAGCCCCCGCCTCCCGGCATGGTGCCGTCGTGCGCCGAGGGCGGCGTGCTCGGCGTGCTGTGCGCCTCGATCGGCTCGATCCAGGTGAACGAGGCCATCAAGCTGCTCACGGGCATCGGCGACCCGCTGGTCGGCCGCCTGATGATCTACGACGCCCTGGAGATGAAGTACCGCGACGTCAAGGTCCGCAAGGACCCCGAGTGCGTGCTGTGCGGCAAGAACCCGACGGTCACCGAGCTGCTCGAGGACTACGAGGCGTTCTGCGGCGCGATCTCCGACGAGGCCGCCGAGGCGGCCAGCGGCTCCACGATCACCGCGCTCGAGCTCAAGGGCATGATGGACCGCGGCGAGAACATCTACGTCGTCGACGTCCGCGAGCCCAACGAGTTCGAGATCGTCTCGATCCCCGGCGCCACGCTGATCCCGAAGGGCGAGTTCCTGAACGGCTCCGCCCTGGAGAGGCTGCCGCAGGACAAGAAGATCGTGCTGCACTGCAAGTCCGGCGCCCGCTCCGCCGAGGCGCTCGCGGTCGTCAAGAACGCCGGCTTCTCCGACGCCGTCCACGTCGGCGGCGGCGTGCTGAGCTGGGTCAAGACCGTCGACCCGAGTCTGCCCAGCTATTAAGGGGTTTGCGCCGGGGCGTCCCGGTTAAGGTCGATGCCGTGAATTCCGCCCGCCCGTGGCCGACACTCGTGGTGGCCTCCGCGCTGACACTGATCTGCGCGGTGGCCGCCGGGGTGGCGGGCAGCGCGGCGGGCACGGAGCTGACCCGCGGCCCCACGGCGGCCGAACTGCGGGCCGCGGCCGAGCGGGAGGTCGCCGACCGCTGGCGCACCTGGCCCACCGGCCGTATCTTCCCCGCCACATTGCCGTACTCCGCCGAGCAGGGCGGGCAGGAACGTGCCAGCAGGATCGGCATCTCGCCGCGCACCTCCTGCGGCGACTCCGTGGACACCAAGGCGGTCAAGGCCCTGCGCAAGGCGGGCTGCCGGGGCGTGCTGCGGGCCACGTATGTCGACGCCCTGCGCGGCGTGCTCGTCACCGTCGGCGTGGTCGCCCTGCGCGACGAGCTGGGCGCCGTACGTGCCAAGTCCGCCTTCGCCGACACCGGCAAACCCGCTCCCGGCCTGCGCCCGCTGGCCTTCCGCGGCACGCTGTCCGACCGGTTCACCCCCGCCGTGCGGCAGGCGGGATCCGTACGGCAGGCGGGCCCGTACCTCGTCCTGACCACGGCCGGGCAGGTGGACGGCAGGCCCGCGCAGGCCGTGGGCGAGCAGCGGCCGGCCATCTTCGCCTTCGCCACCGAGCTGTCCGAGCGCGTGCTGACCGATCTGAGCACGCCCAGGATGCCCGACTGCGGCTCCCGGGAGTGGCGGTGCTGAAAGCGGGCAGGCGTGGAGTGGCGGTCGCGGTGACCGGGGTGCTGCTGTTCACGGCGCCTCCCGCGCGGGCCGACGACGTACGCGGCGGGCAGGAGGCGGTGATCAGCACGCTGGCGTTGACCCAGGCATGGCGGTCCAGCACGGGCGCCGGCGTGACGGTGGCCGTGCTCGACTCCGGCGTCGATCCCGGCCATCGCGATCTGGCCGGCTCGGTACGCGAGGGCAAGGACTTCACCGAGGGCGCGAACCCGCCGGGCACGCCTCCCAGCAGGTTGCACGGCACGTACATGGCCTCGCTGATCGCCGGCCACGGCCACGGGCCCGGAAGAAAACGGGGGATCATCGGCGTCGCGCCCGATGCGGACGTACTGTCTGTAAGGGTCATTCTCGAGGACGAGGAGCCGGGTTTCCGCGCGTTCAACTCGGCCGAACGCTTCGAGAACGTGGTGGCCCGGGGCATCCGCTACGCGGTGGACGAGGGGGCGGACGTGATCAACATGTCGATCTCCAAAGAGCTGGCGACCAGGGAGGAGCGGGCGGCCGTCCGCTACGCCATCTCCAAGGGCGTCGTGCTCGTCGCCGCCGCGGGCAACGAGGGGGACCGGCAGGTCGAGGGCGACTTCGCGCCCTACTCCTACCCGGCGGCGTTCCCCGGGGTGGTCTCGGTCGGGGCGACCGACCGGCGGCTGCGGCGGGCCTCGTTCTCCAACTGGAACTCCTCGGTGCTGGTGGCCGCGCCCGGCGTGGACATCATGGGCGCGGGCCCCGGCGACGAGTACTGGGTCGGCAGGGGCACCTCGCAGGCGACCGCGCTGGTGTCGGGGGTCGCCGCCCTCATCAAGGCGAGATATCCCGATATGTCGCCACCGCTCGTGGCGCGCGCCCTGGCCGCCGGCGCCACCGACCGGCCGCCCGGCGGCTACGACACCGCGACCGGCTTCGGCGTCGTCAACGCCGCCAGGGCGCTGACCGAGGCGTCCCGGCTGGCCCGCCACACCGAGACCGCCACCGGCGCCCAGGCCCAGGACCCGTCGCGGCCGGTGACCGGGGGCCCGTCGGCCCCGGTGCGGGTCGTCGTCAGGGACGAGGGGCGGATCACGGCGTACACGGCGGTCGCGGGCGGAGCGGCCGCGGGTGCGCTCGCCGCCCTGGCGGTCATATTCATCCTGGTCAGGCGCGTACGGCGGGCGCACATCTCACAAGGGGCATGATCCGGCCCCTTAGGGGGACGAAATAGACACGAAGCGAATGCGGGAACGAGGCGGTGGTGAAGGCACGTAGGTCGACCTCAGGGCTACCGCGCGCCGGGGGAGAAGCCGCGCAGGAGCGGAGCAATCCGCTCGGCGCCCCCACCGGCCGCCGGTCACGCGTGCGCTCGTGGCCGGCGGCGGACTCGCGCAGGCGCACGGCCGCCAGGGAACGGGCGGAGCTGCTCACCCTGCGGCAGGGCATCCGTTACCGCCGCATCTTCGTGGCGCTGCTCGGCGTCATCATCGGCGTCTCGGCCGTCGTCGTGCTGCTCGGCACCGTCGGCCTGTTCGCCGAGACGCGCTCGCGCCCGCTGACGCCCGACGAGCAGAACCAGTACAAGCAGGAGGAGATCGCCCGCCGCTGGCAGGCGTGGCCCGCCACCGGGGTCTTCCCCGAAGAGGTGAAGTACCTCGGGCTGGACCGCGCCCAGCAGTACGCCAGGCGGGTCGGCATCGCTCCCGAGACCGACTGCGGCAAGGCCGCGGACACCGCCGTGGCCGGGGTTCTCCAGAGCCACGGCTGCGTCACCATGTTGCGGGCCACGTACATGGACCAGACGGCCTCCTTCGTGTTCACGGTCGGCGTGGCCGTGCTTAAGGACGAGGCGTCGCGCATCTCGGCCGGCGAGGAGCTCACCCAGGACGACCGCGTGGGCGTGCTGCCGGTGGCCTTCCCCGGCACGGTGAGCGAACGCTTCGGCCCCGACCAGCGCCAGCGCACCGGCTGGGTGGGCGCGGGGCCGTACATCGTGTTCTCGACGGGCGGCTACGCCGACGGGCGCACCAGGGCCGCGATCCCGCCGGAGGAGATCCTGCACAGCGAGCTGTGGCCGGCCGCCAAGTCCATCGGCAACCAGATCGCCTACTTCCTGGCGGACCCGCCCAAGGTGCCGCCCTGCACCCAGGGGAACGTGTGCTGACCGCCGTACGCGTGCTCGCGGCCGCGATACTCGCGTTCTCGGGAACCACCACCGCCGACCCCGTCAGGGACCAGCAGCAATGGGTCCTCGACGCGCTCAACGTCGAGCAGGCGTGGTCCGTCACCAAGGGCGAGGGCGTCACCGTCGCCGTCGTCGACAGCGCCGTGGACACCGGGGTCAAGGAGCTCAAGGGCCGCGTGCACAGCGGGCCCGACATGACCTCCGGCACGATCGAGCGCGAGCTGCCGCCCGGCAGGCACGGCACCGCCATGGCCGGGCTCATCGCAGCCTCCGGCGAGGACGACGGCTTCATCGGTGTCGCGCCCGGCGCGCGCGTCCTGTCACTGCCCATGGTCATCGACGACGAGCCCGGGTTCGCCGTGCCGCCGGTCGAGGGGGATGGAACGGTGGCCGAGAGCCCGCTCGCCCGCGCGCTCCGGTACGCCGCCAACCACGGCGCCCAGGTCGTCAGCATGTCGATCGGCTCCTACGGGCCGCTGCGGTCGGAGCGCGAGGCCGTCTCGTACGCGCTGGGCAAGGGCGTCGTGCTCGTCGCCGCCGTGGGCAACGACGGCCAGACCCCGTACGCCAAGGAGAAGGGCACCTCCTACTGGAGCTTCCCCGCGGGCTATCCGGGCGTCATCGGCGTGGCGGCCACCGACAAGCAGGGCAGGCGGGCCACGTTCAGCAGCGACAACCTCTCCGTGCTGGTCTCCGCGCCCGGCGTCGAGGTGCCCGTGGTCAAGCGCGGAGGCGGTTACGAGCTGTCGGAGGGCACCAGCTCGGCCGCCGCGCTCGTGGCGGGCGTGGCCGCGCTGATCAAGTCGCGTTACCCGAGCCTGCGGCCCGAGCAGGTGGCGCAGGCCCTGGCGGCCAGCGCCAGGGGACGGCCGGCCGCCGGGTACGACGACCAGACCGGCTTCGGGGTCGTGGACGCCGCCGCCGCCCTGAACGCCGCCGAGCGGCTGACCGGAGCCAAGCGCAGTATCGTGCCCGGCATGGAGCACTTCGGGCAGGGCGAGGACTCTCCCGTGCCGACGCGGCCGGGGGCCGACCCGCTGCGGCTGTGGTTGTACGGCGGCGGGGTGCTGGTCGCGCTGGTCGCCTTCTGCGGCGCGATCGTCGTGCTCAATCAGCGCAAGGAGGAGTGACCTCGGCTGGCGGGAAGAAGAGCGACCTCGACCAGCGCGAGGAGGGGCGGCCGAGCCGATTCTCGTTGCGGGAGAAGATCCGCTATGGTCCCGCTCCATGGGATACGAGCTGCGGGTGGTGCGTGAGTCGCCACTCGCCTTCGCGGAGCTCGCGAAGGCCATCGCGCCGGCCGGTTTCGAGCTGCGCGGATCCGAGGAGATCGTGATCGGCCACGCGGGCGGCGTGCACGCCGTGGCGCGCTGGCAGGGCCAGCTCGTCGGCGAGCCGGGCTCCGACTGGCAGGTCGCCCAGCTCCTGCGCCTGTCCACCGCCCTCGGCGGCCGGCTGATGGGCGAGGACGGCGAGGAGTACATGCTGAACGAGGGAGTCATCGAGGTCTCGGCGGCCGGCGGCGTGGTCGAGATCGGCAAGTTCGAGGAGATCATCGACGCCGGTCCCGCCGCATGGAGCCCGTGAACCCGTTCGCCGAGCGGGTGCTCGACCTGGTCGAACGCATCCCGCCCGGCAAGGTCATGGCCTACGGCGACATCGCCGAATACCTCGGCGAGGGCGGCCCCCGCCAGGTCGGCAAGGTCATGAGCACGTGGGGAGGCGGCGTGCCGTGGTGGCGCGTCGTCCACGCGGACGGCACCGCCGCCGCCCCCGACCACCTGCGACGATGCCTGGCCCACTGGCGCGAGGAAGGCACCCCGCTGCGTGGCGAACGGGTGGACATGCGCCTGGCTCGCTGGGACGGGCGTTCAGGCGATTTTCAGTAACCCTCCTGACCTGCGGTTTCGTCAAACCGGCGATTCTGTGACATGTGACTCCCATTACCATGGGCAGAACACTGATGGCGGCCCGAAAGGCGGTGCCTCCCCTATGGCAACCGGCGTCACAGCCCAGAGCCAGGGCGGCGATTCGCTCGCCGACCGCCTGAAGGCTGTCCAGGATCTCTGCGATCGTGGCGAGCCTCTCGAAGCGGTCATGCGAGCGGTCGGCCCCGGCGGTCGCGACGCGGCGTTCGACAGCGAGGTGCTCAGCGGCCCACTCGGGGCCCGCATCGACCTCGCGGTCAAGCGTGGCGCGGCGCGGCGGCGGGAAATGCTCGACCTCGTGCGCCCGTACCTCAAGGGCGTGGACGCGCGCGTCAAACGCGACCTGCCGGTCGCCCGCCGCGTCATCTGCCATCTGATCGAGCACCGTCCCGACGAGGAACTCGTCGAGGGCGAGACGCTCGCCACGGTGGTCACCGCGGCGGCCGAGCCGTCCAAGCGCATCCGCAAGGGCCTGAGCTGGTACGCCGACCTGCCCTTCCGCGACGAGCTGCCGCCCGGCCTCTACCGCCTGCGCCGCTCCGACCTGGTGCCGGTCACCCACATCGACGACATCGTCTGGGCCGGCGGGAAGCTGCGCGTGAGCGGCTTCGCCTACCTGGCGGGGCTGTCGGTGCGCAGCCGCAGGTTCAACCGGGCCACGGTGGTGCTGCGCGGGCCGCGCTGGCTGCCGCCGATCCGCCTGCGCACCCGCCGCGTCCTGGCCCCCGAGGCCACGCACGGCGCGCGCGAGCCCGGCTGCAACTACGACTGGTCCGGCTTCGCCGCCGAGCTGAGCCCGTGGCCGCTGCGCTGGCGCGGCGCCGTGCGCGGCGTGGTGTCCGGCGTGCGCCGCCGCATGCGGCACCGCCCCTCCGTGCCCGACGCCACGACGTGGCGGGCCGAGATCGTGTTCTGGAGCCGGGGCGCGCGGGCCACGGGCCTGCTGCGCGGCTCCTCGATCGGCCGTCCCGAGCGGCCAGCCGGGCTCAAGCTGAAGCCCGGCTGGTGGGTCAGGCCCGTCTGGACCTCCGACCGGGCGCTGCAGGTCGTGCTCCAGCCCAACAGGGCCGAGCTGACCGGCGTGACGCTCGACGGCGACCGGCTGGAGCTGAAGATCTTCCTGCCCGGCAGGCAGGTCACCAAGGGCCACGCCCGGCTCGGCGGCCACCGCATCGCCGCCGAGTTCACGCCGTCCGGCGACGGCACCCAGGTCGTGGTCGGCCTGGCCGTGCCCGCCCTGCTCCAGGAGAAGGACGGCCGGCGGCTCTGGGTCGAGCCCAAGGGCGACCCGGCGGCCTCCGTCATGCTGGCCGACCTGGTCGAGACCCGCACGCCGGTGGGCGACCGCGAGATCACCGTGCTCGGCGACCGCCGCGACCGCGTCGTCGTCTCCGCCCACCGCATCCGCCCCGTGATCACCTCGGCGGTCTGGGAGGGGCCGGCGCTGCTCCTGCGCGGCCACTACCCCGACGCCCCCGGCCCGCGCACGCTCACGCTGCGCCACCGGTCGGGGCTGTCGTACCTGCTGCCGATGGAGCGCTCCGGCGAGGAGTTCTCCGTACGCGTGGAGCCCGCGTCCATGGACCGCTTCGGCGAGCCCGTGCCGCTGGCCTCCGGCACCTGGAACATGTCGCTGCGCCACCCGTCAGGCGAGATCGTCCCGTTGCGCATGGACCACGCGGCCCTGGCCGGCCTCGACGAGGAGCCGCGCACGCTCGGCGGCCACGTCTTCCGCATGATCTCGACCCGCTTCGACGTGCCGGTGATCACCGTGGAGGAGTCCAGGCCCGCCGAGGAGCGCGGCGTCGCCGGCACCCACGTCCTGCGCCGCGTGTTCTACCCGGCCCAGCGGGCCGAGCCGCTGCGCGACACGACCGTCTACGTCGTCAACGACGGCCGCCACTACTCCGACAGCGTCCGCGCCGTCTACGAGGAGCGGCTGCGCAGGGGCGACGACCGCGAGCACATCTGGATCGTCAAGGACGGCGCCTTCGTGCCGCCCGGCGGCGCCACCGTCGTCCGGGCGGGCAGCCGCGAGCACCACGAGGCGCTGGCCCGTTCCCGCCACATCGTCACCAACTCCTTCCTGCCCGCCTGGTTCCGGGCGCGCGAGGACCAGGTGGTGCTGCAGACCTGGCACGGCACCCCCGCCAAGCTCATCGGCAACGACCAGTCCCACATGCAGCGCGACCCCCGGCCGCCGATCTGGCACCGCCAGGCGGCCGAGGTGCGCGGCTGGGACCTGCTGCTGTCGCAGTCGCCCTGGGCGACGCCGGTGCTGCGCAAGGCGTTCGGCTACAAGGGCGAGATCCTGGAGAGCGGCCTGCCCCGCAACGACGTGCTCAACTCGCCCGACCGCGACGCCCTCGCGGCGGCGGTGCGCGAGCGGCTGGGCCTCGCGCCGGGCAAGCGCGTGGTGCTGTACGCGCCCACGTGGCGCGACTACGACCGCAAGAACGCCATGGTCAAGCTGGACCTCGCCAAGGCCCGCGAGGCGCTGGGCGCTGACCACGAGATCCTGGTGCGCGCCCACCCGATGCAGGCCATGCCCGCCGTACCCGACATCGCCCGCGACGTCACCACCTACCCCGACATCGCCGACCTGCTGCTGGTGGCCGACGTCCTGGTGACCGACTACTCCTCGGTCATGTTCGACTTCGCCTGCACCGGCAAGCCGATCGTCCTGTACGGCTACGACCTGGCGAAGTACTCGTCGAAGCGCGGCCTCTACATCGACCTGCCCGAGCAGGCGCCCGGGCCGCTGCTGTCGACGTCGGCCGAGGTGGTGGAGGCGCTGCGCTCGATCGACGAGGTCGCGGCGGCCCACGCCGACCGCTACGACGCCTTCCGCGCCACGTTCGCCCCCAGGGACGACGGCAAGGCCACGGCCCGGGTGGTGGACCGGCTCTTCTCCTGACCTCGCGGGCCGCCGCGAGGTCAGAAGAGGTCGGGCAGGTTTCCCGGCAGCGGGTAGATCTTCTTGGGGTCGTACTCGTACAGGAAGCTCAGGTCCGAGGTCTTGAGCACGATGTCGTCCGGCAGGCTCTCGGCGTACGCGTACAGCAGCGCCGAGATGCTGGTCCCGCAGACGACGTCGCCGTTGCCGATCAGCCTGCGGACGTGGGCGAGCGGCACCCACTCGACCCGCTCCGCCTCCCAGGGGTGGGACGGCGCCCCGATGCGGGTCGCGGAGTCGGCCCGGTAGATGTGGTTCAGCCCGTCGGAGAACCCGTTGCCGGGCTGCACCGCCAGCAGCGGCCGCAGGGCCCCCGGACGCCAGCCGGTCTCCTCCTCGACCTCCCGCGCCGCCGCGGCCATCGGCATCTCGCCCTCGTCCACCTGCCCGAGCGGGATCTCCCAGCCCCAGCTGTCGGTGATGAACCGATGCCGCCAGATCAGCAGCACCCGGTCCTTCTCGTCGGTGACGACGGCTCCCGCTCCCGGCGCCGTACGGATGAGGCGGTGGTCGAGATGGCGCCCGTCGGGCAACTCCACGTCCGCGATCCGCACGTCGAGCCACGGGTCGTGGTAGACCGACCTCTCGGAGTGGACCTGCCAGCGCATGCGATCAACCCCCCGCACAGGGAACGTTGACCCTACGTTACAAGTCGCCACACTCCGTACGCGACCGGATCGCCGAAGTCACTTGCGCAGCTCGACCTCCACGGTCAGCGGCGTCTGCCGGATCTCGTACGAGCCGAAGCCCGCCCCCGGGACGAGCGTCTCGAACTCGGCCTTGGTGTACGCCCGCCGCGGCAGGAACGACCGCAGCGCGAACCTGGTGAACATCCTGGACACCACGCCCATCCTCATCCGCGCCACGTCGTCCTCGACGGCCTGCTTGGACACGTCCCTGCGCAGATCGACGATCAGCCCGGTCCCGCCGGGCCGCAGCACCCGCCGCATCTCGCGCAGCGCCCCCGCCGGGTCGGCGAAGTTCTTGAACGCGGCGAAGCAGGCGAGGAAGTCGAAGGCGTCGTCGTTGAACGGCATGGCCGAGGCGTTGCCGAGCCGGAAGTCCACCGGCACGCCGGCGTCGAGGGCCTTGCCCCGGGCGATCGCGACGAACGTCTCGCTGATGTCGAGCCCCGTGACCGTGTAGTCGCCGGTTCCGGCCAGGGCGATCGACAGGTAGCCGGGGCCGGGGGCCACCTCCAGGATCCTGGAGCCCTTGGGGGCGTACTGCCGTACCTTGGCGACCTGCTCGTCGTGGCGGGAGGCGGCCTTGCCGTTGCTGGTGTCGTACCAGCGGGCGATCGGGCCCTCCATGCTGATGCCTCTGTAGCCCTTTGTCATGACAGACACGATATGTCGCGTCCTTGAGAAGTCAAGATATATCGCGCTACGGGTGAAGCTCGTGGCGAACAAAGTGCCCGGCGTGTCGCAAGAAAATCTGACTTTTGCCTCGATACGGTAGGCGGATCGCTAGGGGAGACCGGGCAAGTCGGCACGATCTACCCCTGTGGTCTGGTGGAATCTAGTGCTGTGAGTGCTCAGACCTGGCGATTGGTGCGGCGCGGCAGCGGGGGGCCCGATGTGCCTCCTGTGCTCGATGAGCATCAGCGTGCCGTGGTCGGGCACCGGAGCGGCCCCCTCCTCGTTCTCGCAGGTCCTGGCACCGGCAAGACGACCACGATCGTGGAGAGCGTGGTCGACAGGATCGAGCGGCGCGGCGTCGACCCCGAGCGCGTGCTGATCCTCACCTTCAGCCGCAAGGCCGCCGAGGAGCTGCGCCGCCGCGTCACCGGCCGCCTGCGCCGCACCACCCGCACGCCGCTGGCCATGACCTTCCACTCCTACGCGTACGCGCTGCTGCGCCGCGAGTGCGTGCTGGCGGGCAAGGCGCCGCCGCGCCTGCTCACCGGCCCCGAGCAGCTCCTGGAGATCCGGCGGCTGCTCCACGGCGAGCTGGAGATCGGCGCCCCCGACTGGCCTCAGTCGCTGCGCGAGCCGCTCAGGACGCGCGGCTTCGCCGAGGAGCTGCGCGACTTCCTGTCCCGTGCCAACGAGCGCGGCCTCGACGCCGAGCGGCTGATCGCCCTCGGCCGGCTGCACGGGCGCGCCGACTGGGCGGCGGCCGGGCGCTTCTCCGAGCGTTACCAGGACAGGTTCGACCTGGCCCCCGAGGAGACCTACGACTACGCCGAGCTGGTCGGCGCCGCCACCGCGCTGCTGGCCAGGCCCGAGATCCGCGAGCGCGAGCGGGCGGCGCACGACGTCGTGTTCGTGGACGAGTACCAGGACACCGACCCGGCGCAGGAGCTGCTGCTGACCCAGCTCGCCGGCGACGGCCGCGACCTGGTCGCGGTGGGCGATCCCGACCAGTCGATCTACGGGTTCAGGGGCGCCGACGTGCAGGGCATCATGAAGTTCCCCGAGCGGTTCAGGACGCTCGACGGCCGCGAGGCGCCGGTGCTGGCGCTGCGCGTGTGCCGCAGGAGCGGGGCCGACCTGCTGGAAGCCTCCCGCCGGCTGGCGGCCAAGCTGCCCGTCGCCCCGGCGCCGACGCAGGAGCCCGGCCAGACCCCTGACGACTGGCCCGACCATCGGCCCGACCATCGGCCCGACCATCGGCCCGACCATCGGCACGGCCACCGCGACCTCATCGCGCCGCCGGACGCCGACCCTGGCGACGTGCGCGTGCTGCTGGCCGACAGCACCAGCCAGGAGGCCGCGATCGTGGCCGACACGCTGCGCCGCGCCCACCTGATCGACGGGGTGCCGTGGCACCGGATGGCGGTGCTGGTCCGCTCGGCCAGGCGGCAGGTGCCGCTGCTGCGGCGGGCGCTGACCAACGCCGGCGTGCCGACGATGATCGCCGGCGACGAGGTGCCGATCGCGCAGGAGCCTGGCGTGCGCCCGCTGCTCACGATGTTGCGGGTGGCGCTGGATCCGTCCCAGCTCGACGAGGGCGTCGCCGAGGAGCTGCTGACGGGCCCGCTCGGCGGCACCGACATGATCGGCGTACGCCGCCTCCGCCGCGCACTCAAGATCGCCGAGAACGAGGCCATGGGCGTGGCCGCCGGCGAGGCGGCCGGCCGGGGAGATCCGGACGAGGACACGGCCGGCGAGCATGCGGAGGACCGGGGCGACGAGCATGCGGAGAGCCGGAGCGGCGAACGCGCGGGAGACCGGGGCGACGAGCGCGCGGGAGACCGGGGCGACGAGCGTGCGGAGGGCCAGGGCGACGGGGGCGCGGAGGGCCAGGGTGACGAGCGTGCGGAGGACCAGGGTGACGAGCCCGTGGTGGCGGGGACTGCCGAGGAGGTCGACGGGCTGCCGTTCAAGGCACGCTCGTCCGGCGAGCTGCTGGTCGCCGCGGTCAAGGACATCCGCGAGCTGACCCGCGTCGAGCCGCACGTCGCGCTGCCCGCCGAGCGGGTGGCGCGACTCCTGGCCGCCGCCCGCGAGGCCGTGCACCAGGACGGCACCGCCGAAGACCTCCTGTGGACGATCTGGGACGCGAGCGGCCTGGCCCCCCGCTGGAGCGAGCAGAGCCTGTCGGGCGGCCCCAGGGGCGCGCAGGCCGACCGCGACCTCGACGCCGTGGTGGCGCTGTTCGACCACGCGGCCAGGTTCGTGGACCGGATGCCCATGGCAGGGCCCGAGGTGTTCCTCGACGACCTGGCGGCCCAGGAGATCCCCGGCGACACGCTGGCCGACCGCGCCCCCGACGGCGACGCCGTGCGCGTGCTGACCGCCCACCGCTCCAAGGGCCTCGAATGGGACGTCGTGGTCGTGGCGGGCGTCCAGGAGGGCGTCTGGCCGGACCTGCGCCTGCGCGGGTCGCTGCTGGGCGTGGAAGACCTCATCGACGTGGTCGAGGGCGGCGAGCCGAACAAGACCTCGCTGGTCTCCAAGATGCTGGCAGAGGAGCGCAGGCTCTTCTACGTGGCCGCCACCAGGGCCAGGCGCAGGCTGGTGGTCACGGCCGTGGGCGGCGAGGACACCGACGAGCGCCCGTCCAGGTTCCTGTCGGAGCTGTTGCCGGGCGCGGTGGAGTCGGCCACGGTCGACGACCGGGCCCGCTGGCTGAACATGTCCGCCCTGGTGGCCGACCTGCGCAGCGCGGTGACCGACCCGACCAAGCCGCGCAGGGTGCGGCACGAGGCGGCGCGGCAGCTCGCCCGCCTGGCCGCCGCCGGGGTGCAGGGCGCCCACCCCAACGACTGGTACGCGCTCACCCCGATCTCCGACGACCGCCCGCTGAGCTGGCCGGACGGCGTCGTCAGCATCTCGCCGTCGGCGGTGGAGAGCTTCACCAAGTGCGGCCTGCGCTGGTTGCTGGAGACGGCGGTCGGCGCGGCCGGCACCAGCACCGCCCAGGGCCTGGGCAACATCATCCACGCCCTGGCCGTCCTGGCGGCCACCGACCTGCCCAGCGAGGACCTGCTGGGCGACCGCCTGGACCAGATCTGGAACGACCTCGACTTCGGCGGCGTCTGGTACAACCGCAAGCAGCGCCAGGTGGCCGAGCAGATGATCGGCAAGTTCCTGCGCTGGCACAAGGAGAACCCGCGCGAGCTGGTGGCCCTGGAGGAGGCGTTCACGGCGATGGTGTCGGAAGGCGTCCAGATCAAGGGCCGCGTCGACCGGGTCGAGCGCGACTCCGACAACCGCGCGGTGATCATCGACCTCAAGACGGGCGGCTCCAAGCCCAAGGCGGGCGACCTCGATCGCCATCCGCAGCTCGGCGTCTACCAGCTCGCCGCGCTGCTGGGCGCGTTCGCCCGGCACGGCATGACGGAGCCGGGCGGCGCCGCGCTGGTGCAGCTCGGCAAGGCGGCGGGCAAGAACGAGGCGCTGGAGCAGTCGCAGGGCGCGCTGGGCGACGACAAGGACCCGGGCTGGGCCAAGGACCTGGTCGACACCGTGGCGACCGGCATGTCCGGCCCGTTCTTCCAGGCCAAGGTCAACGACGGCTGCCGCACCTGCGCGGCCAGGGCGAGCTGCCCGGTCAACGACAACGGGGGCCAGGTGTGCTGACCCCCGTCGAACTCGCCGGCAAGCTCGGCATCCTCCCGCCCACCCCCGAGCAGGCGACGGTCATCGAGGCCCCGCTGGAGCCGATGGTCGTCATGGCGGGCGCCGGCTCAGGCAAGAGCGAGACCATGGCCGGCCGCGTGGTCTGGCTGGTCGCCAACGGCCTGGTCAAGCCGGAGAACGTGCTGGGCCTGACGTTCACCCGCAAGGCCGCCGCCGAGCTGGCCACCAGGGTGCGGGAGCGGCTCAACGGCCTGGCCGAGGCCGGGCTGGTCGAGCCGGGCGCGCTCGACAACGAGCCCACCGTGTCCACCTACCACGCCTACGCCGCCCGCCTGGTCACCGACCACGCGCTGCGCGAGGGCCTGGAGCCCACCATGCGCCTGGTCACGCCCGCCGTGTCGTGGCAGCTCGCCTCGCGGGTGGTGGCGATGTACGACGGGCCGATGGACAGGATCGAGCTGGGCCCGCCCTCGGTCACGGCCGCGCTGCTGGAGCTGGCAGGAGAGCTGTCGGAGCACCTGCGCTCGCCCGCCGACGTGCGCCGCGTGGGGGAGTGGCTGGAGGCCAGGCACGCCGTGCTCCCCGGCAGGACGACCCTGGCCCAGCGCAAGCCGCTGAACGTGCACTCGGCCAGGGAGCAGCTCCTGCCCCTGGTGGAGCGGTACGAGCGGCTCAAGCGCGCCCGCGAGGTCATCGACTACGGCGACCAGATGTCGCTGGCCGCCAGGATCGCCGCGAACCACAAGGAGGTCGGCGAGATCGAGCGGGGCCGCTACTCGGTGGTCCTGCTCGACGAGTACCAGGACACCAGCCACGCCCAGCTCGTCCTGCTGCGCTCGCTCTACGGCGGCGGCCACCCGGTCACCGCCGTGGGCGACCCGTGCCAGTCGATCTACGGCTGGCGTGGCGCCTCGGCGGGCAACCTGCGCCGCTTCCCCTCGGACTTCCGCACCGCCGCCGGCGACCCGGCCCCGGTCCGCCAGCTCAGCGTCAGCTTCCGCAACGGCGACCGGGTGCTCGACGTGGCCGCCCGCGTCCAGCTCCCGCTGCGCATGGAGGCCCGCGAGGTCCCTGTGCTGGTCCCCGGCCCGAACCGGGTCGAGCGTGGCCGCGTCACCTGCGCCTTCCACGAGACCGCCGAGGACGAGGCCAGGTGGATCGCCGAGGGCATCGCCAGGCTCCTGGGCCAGGAGACCGCCCCCGACGGCCTGCCGTGGGGCGAGAAGGAGCGCAAGAAGACGCTCGCCCTGCAACCCCAGGACGTCGCCATCCTGGCCCGCAAGCGCTCGCAGTTCCCCGCGATCCGCAGGGCGCTGGAGGAGCGCGACATCCCGGTCGAGGTGGTGGGCCTGGGCGGCCTGCTGACCGTGCCCGAGGTGAACGACATCGTGGCCACCCTCCGCGTCCTGTACGACGCCACGGCGGGCGACGCGCTGGCCAGGCTGCTGGCCGGGCCCCGCTGGCGGATCGGCCCGGCCGACCTGCGGGTGCTGGGCGAGCACGCCCGCACGCTGGCCCGCGAGCTGAGCCAGAGCCACCGCGAGGACGACCCGCTCGACCAGGTGGTGGCCGACCTGGCCGAGGAGCGCGGCAGCCTGGTGGACGCGCTGGACGAGCTGCCCGACAGGGAGGAGTGGCTGGAGCCGTTCTCGCCGCTGGCCCGCACCAGGCTGGTGGCGCTCGCCCAGGAGCTGCGGCAGCTGCGCGCGCACACCGCGCAGCCGCTGCCCGACCTGATCAGCGAGGTGGAGCGCAGGCTCGGCCTGGACATCGAGGTGGCGGCGCGCAGCGGCACGGTGGGGGCGTTCGCGGCGCGGGCCGACCTCGACGCGTTCCTCGACGCGGCCTCCAGGTTCGCGGGCGATGCCGAGGATCCGACGCTGGGGGCGTTCCTGGCCTACCTCCAGGCGGCGGAGAGCGAGGAGTTCGGCCTGGAGGCGGGCCGGGTCGGCGAGAGCAACAGCGTCAAGCTGATGACCGTGCACGCCTCGAAGGGCCTGGAGTGGCCGGTCGTGGTGGTGCCCGGCCTGTCGCAGCTGCTGAGCTCGAAGGGGACGATCGCGACCGGCAGCATCTTCCCCGCCACGCCGGTGATGAACAGCCGGTGGACGGAGAACCCGCGCAAGCTCCCGTACGCGCTGCGCGGCGACGCGGCCGACCTGCCCCGGCTGGGCGGGCTGAGCAAGGAGGAGCTGGCGGCCTTCGACGAGCACTGCCGCGAGCGGGACCTCATGGAGGAGCGCAGGCTCGCGTACGTGGCCGTGACGCGCGCCCACTACCACCTGATCGCCTCCGGCTACCGCTGGGGCAGCGCGACCAAGCCGCTGGAGCCGTCCGACTTCCTGCTGGAGATCCGCGACACCGCCGACCGGATCTCGTTCTGGGCGGACGACCTCGAAGAGGGCGCCACGAACCCGCTGCTGGCCGAGCCGGCCGCGGCCACCTGGCCGGTCGAGCCCGAGGGGCTGCGCTACGAGTCGGTGCTCGACGGCGCCCGCCTGGTCGAGGACGCGCTGGCGGGCACGCTGGGGCCGTACGAGGACGAGCCGATCAAGGCGTACGAGGAGGAGCGGCTGAGGGCCTGGCAGCGCGACACCGGCCTGCTGCTGCGCGAGCGGGAGCTGCACCGGCGCAGGCCCGCGACCACGGTCGAGCTGCCGATGAAGCTGACCGTGTCCTCGCTCGTCACGCTGGCCGCGGACCCGCGCGAGCTGGCCCGCAGGATCCGCCGCCCCGTGCCGGTCAAGCCCGCGCCGCTGGCCCGCCGGGGCACCTCGTTCCACAAGTGGCTGGAGACGCGGTGGGACCAGCAGCGGCTGATCGACGACCTGGAGCTGTACGACGAGGAGCTCGAAGAGGCCGATGTGCGGCTGGCGGAGCTGCAGGAGCGGTTCGAGCAGAGCGAGTGGGCCGACCGGCGGCCGGTGGATCTGGAGGTGCCGTTCGAGACCATGATCGCCGATCGGCTGGTGCGCGGGCGCATGGACGCCGTCTTCGAGCGGGCCGGCGGCGGCTACGAGGTCGTCGACTGGAAGACCGGGCAGCCGCCGAGGGGCAAGAAGGCCGCCAGGGCCGCCGCCGTGCAGCTCGCCGCGTACCGGCTGGCCTGGTCGCACCTGGCGGAGGTGCCGCTGGAGGAGGTGGGGGCGGCCTTCCACTACGTCCGCGCCAACCGCACCGTGCGCCCGGTCGACCTGCTCGACGCCGGCGGGCTGGTGGCGCTGATCGAGAGCGTCAGGCTCGTAGATGGTGGAAAGCCGGCTTCGGATGCATGAGGAAGTCGTGGTGGGAGATGTTCCAGGCGTAGGCTCCGGCCATCTCGAACACCACGGTGTCCCCCACGCCCACCGAGGTCACGATATTTCGGGCGAAAACGTCTTTCGGGGTGCATAGCTGGCCGACGAGCGTGACCGGTTCGTCCGCCACGTCCGGCCTGCCCGCCGGCAGGACGGTGAACGGCTGGTCGTGCCCCTTGGTCGCCGGCGTACGCAGGTGGTGGGTGCCGCCCAGCAGGATCGCGTACGCCTGGCCGCGCACCCGCTTCACGTCCACGACCCTGGTCACGTAGTACCCGCAGTAGACGGTCAGCGCCCGGCCCGGCTCGATCCGCAGCCGCCTGCCCCGGCCGAGCTCGGCCAGCCCCCTCCCGTACGCCTCCCAGTCGAAGCGGGACCCGGGCGACTCGTACGACACCGCCATCCCGCCACCGAGGTTGACCTCCTCGTAGGCGTTGTCCAGCAACCGCTGCGCCAGCCCGAGCAGCCGCTCCGCGTCGAGCCCGCTGGCCAGGTGGGTGTGCAGGCCGCGCAGCCGTACGCGGTCGCCGAACAGCGGCAGGCACTGAGCCACCCCGTCCTCGTCCATCCCGAACGGCCCGCTCATCGTCAGCGCCGCCCCCGGCACCGGCAGGTCGGGGTTGAGCCGGAGCAGCACGTCCGCCTCCAGCCCGGTGCCGAGCAGGCGGCGCAGCTCGTTCGGGGACTCGACGTGGATGCGGTGGTGCGGCAGGCGCAGCTCGGCGTCGGTCTTCCCGGGGCCGCCCAGCGCCACCCGCGCGCCCGGGAACAGGCCGGTGACGTGCGCGTGCTCGCCCGCCGACGACACCTCGAACCCGTCCACGTGCCCGGCCAGCACTCGCAGCACCTCGGCGTCGGGGTTGGCCTTGACCGCGTAGTACAGCTCGACGGCGCCCAGCGCGCGCCGTACGGACGCGACGTGCTCGTCCAGCGCGGGCAGGTCGTACAGGTAGGCGGGCACCTCGGGGAGGGCCGCGGCGGCCGTCAGGACGTGCCGGCCGATCATGCGAGCGGGTTCGCGATCGGGACGTAACCGGCGGCGCGGTCGGCCGCCCTGGCCCAGCGCACGCCCAGGTTCGCCTTGGCGGGCAGCGGGGCGCCGGCCAGCAGGTCCGACAGCGGCAGCGGCCACCCCAGGCCCGCCGCCTGCCGGTCGAACAGGCTCCTGGCGCTCCGCCACAGCTCGCGCAGCAGCTGGTCGTCCGTGCCCGCGAGCGTGGCGGCGATCTCGGTGAGGTGGTTGACGAGCAGGCAGTAGACCACGCGGGCCCAGCCGCGCTCGGCGTCGTAGGTGAGCGCGCGCGCCACCTCGGGGTGCAGCCCGCCGAGGTCGTGGCGGCCCGCGACGAGCTTGGTGCCCTCCAGGTCGCGGAAGACGGCCTCCACGGGCATGCCGTCGCCGTCCAGACCGACCAGGACGTTCTGCAGGTGGGGCTCCAGCACCACGCCGTGCGCGAAGTACAGCTCCAGGACCGGCAGCGCGACCACCGTCACGTACGAGCGCCACCACGCGGCCGGGTCGGGCGCCTTCGCGTCGAGTGCCAGGGCGCCGGCCAGGATCGGGGTGACACCGGGGGAGCAGGCGGCCCAGGGGCTGCGCCTGACGATCACGCCCAGGCCCTCGTGCAGCCTGCTGCCGAGCGCGACCGACCGGTATCCCGGCTCGGGGAGCCAGCGGGTCGTGGGGTGATTCACCGTGATCTCGGCGAACACCGGCCTGAGCCGCTCGGTCAGCTCCACGGCTCCGGCCAGCTCGTACCAGGCGTTCTTGCGTACGCAGTTGGTGATCCGCACGTCCAGGGAGAACTTCAGGCAGACCTCCGCCTCCGGCACGTACACCGTCCGCACCGACGAGGTCGGCACCACCACCGGCCCGGGGCCCAGGTCGATCAGCTCGCTCCCGAGCACCGGCCCCAGCAGCTGGAGCTGCCACGGATGCGCCGGCAGCACCCGGTAACCGTCGGGCCCGCTCCCCATGGCGTCCAGCGCCGACGCGTCACCGCCCTCGGCCAGCGCGTCCTCCGGCACGCCGAGCAGCCTGACGGGGAAGCGGGCGTGCGCCTCGGGCGCGTACGCCAGCCAGCCGTCCCCGCCCCGCGCCTTGGGGCTGGGATGGAACGGGTGCCCGTACACCAGCGCCTGCTCCGAGGCCAGCCACGGATCGGCGGGCGGCACGGCCGCTGCCCTGGCCCGCAGGATGGCCGCCACCGCGTCCCTGCTGGCCGCCACCTGTTCGGCGAACTCGCCGTTGTACCCTTGCGGCCCGCTCTGCCCCGACGACCCGTTCTGCCCCTGGGGCCCGTTCCGCCCCTGCGGCCCTCTCTGCCCCTGCGGCCCTCTCTGCCCCTGCGGCCCGCTCTGCCCCTGCGGGCCGTTCCGCTCCTGCAGCTCTGTCTCGACCAGCCGGACCAGCTCGTCGGCCGCCAGCGGCCGCCACACGCCGGCCTCCAGCCGCTCGGGCGGGCCGTCGAAGCGCAGCGCCGCCCCGCCATGGGTACGCGCCCGCAGCAGCGTGCCCGCCACCCGCAGCAGCAGGTACGGCGGAGCCGGCCACACCAGCCCGCGCGGCCCGGCCACCTCCCGCACGCAGCAGCGCAGCAGGGCCGCCAGCGTCGCCTGCTCGGCAGGGCCGGAAGGCGCGTCGATGGCCAGTCCGTGCATGTTCAGGCTCTCCTCAGGTAGTTCGGCCCGCTGGTGCCGTAGAACTTGTTGACGTCGCGCGCTCCGGAACGTTCCTTGGAGACGAGCGTGCCAGCGGTGATCATGGACTTGCCGGTCAGCCGGGCCGCGTCGAGCGTCCTGGCGCGCAGGAGCCTGGCCATGGGGTCGTCGCCGTACTCGTCGAGCGCCTCGGCCAGCGTGTCCCGCAGCAGCGCGGCGGCCCGGTCGTGCGGCAGCGCGCCGAACGCCACGGCGGCTGCCGCCAGGTGCAGCGTGATGGTCACGAAGACGTCGGCCAGGGCGTGGGGGTCGTCGTTCAGCATGCGCTCGTCGGCGAACTCCGGCACCGCGACCCCGGCGGCCCGCAGCCGCGACGGGGAGGCCAGCAGCCCATCGTTGTCCTTGACCAGCAGCTTGAGCCGGTCGCCCTGGAAGAGCAGGGCCAGGTTCTGCTGGTGCGCCTCGAGCGCGACGCCGTAGCGGACGAACAGCCGTACGTTCCACCGCAGCAGCAACCGCAGGTAGCCGGGCAGCACGTCGCCCAGCTCGGCGAGCACGCCGGGGGCGGCCAGCGCGGCGACCGGCACGATCTTCCCTTCGGGCAGCCGCCGCACCATCCAGGCGAGGTACTCGTGCCCGGCGTCCGCGTACGTCTGCTCGTCGGCGAGCACCACGTCGGGGCCGGCCAGCTCCCGCAGCAGCAGTTCGGCCCTGGCGCCGTCGGCGAGCGTGCCGGGCTTGATCGAGCGCCGGTTCCTGGCACCCAGGGTGCTGATGGGCAGCGGCAGCTTGAGATGCAGGCGCGGGCCGACCTCGACGGTCCGCATGGACAGCGTCGGCCGCACGGTCACGGCCGCCTCGTCCAGCAGCCGCACCCCGCCGACCTTTCGCACCTCGTCCACGGCCAGCGGATGCACGGGAAACAGCACCTCATCGGCCTCCGCGAGGCCGCGTGCCTTCGCGAGGCCGGTCGCCTGATCCGGCGGCGCCGCGTCGGCGGGAAGGCACACGGCGGAGCCCTGCGCGAGCGCACGGCGTGGAACCGCCGCCCACCGCAGCTCGAACGACCCCCCGAACTCCGGCGCGTACGCCACCAGCTCGGCCTCCGACAACCCCACCCGAGCCCGGGACGTCGGATAGACGGGGTGATCCACAGAGGCGGCCAGCATCTCGTACGAGGGCCCCGGCACCGAGCCCTTCCGCTCGTCGAACAACTCCAGCGCCGCCAGCGCGGCCACACACTCCTCGAAGAAGGCCGCGACCCCCTCGGAGTCCTCCGGCGCCGAGACCTCGACCAGCGTCTCCAGCACCTGCTCCAGCCCCAGCCGCTCGTCGGCGGCCACCACGAAGTCCTGGAACAACACCCCGGGAGAGAGCCGCACCCACCGCCCATCGGCGAGCGACAGCCCCACCCCGTCCTTGGTCCGGGTGACGCGGGAGGCCACCCCGCCGTAGTCCTCGCGCAACAGGGCATTCAGCACGCGAGCGGCCAGGTAGGCCTCCCGCGACCTCATTCGACCACCCACGGCCGCGCGGCCTGGAACTCCTCGACCGCGGCGTCCACCCGCTCCCGGGAGGGCCCGACGGCCCGCACCACGCCGAGGTAGTCGCGATTGGTCCGGGTCAGGGTGACGACCTCGCCCACGGCCCGCAGCGGCCGGTGCCACAGCCGCACGTCGTCCAGGACCGCGGACTCGTGCCCGGGCGCGCTCTTGATCACCCCGGCCCGATCCGCGACCACGCTGACCGCAGCCCCGAATCGGGAAATCTCCGGAACGGCGGGCACCGACCTCCCGAGATGCACCCCCAGGATCCACTCGAACACCGGCACCCCGAGCACGTCCCCCAGGAGGAAGTCGCAGTGATCGCCGATCACCCGGTAGTTCACCTCGACGATCCGCGGCCCGCCGGTCGTGACCACGTACTCGGTGTGACAGGCCCCGAACCCGACCCCCAGCGCCCGCAACGCCGCCAGCACGTGCTCCTGGGACCCATCGGAAGGAGCCCAGTCGAGCCGCTCCTCGACGAAGTACGGCAACGCCCCCAGCGTCGTCTCGAACCCGCCGAGCACCCGCGGCCCGCTCTCGTCCCCCAGCGTCTCCAGCGTCCGCAGCGGCCCTTCGAGGTACTCCTCCACGACCAGCGCCTCGCCGGGCCGCCGCCGCCTGATCTCGGCCACGGCCCGCTCCAGGCCGCTCTCGACCAGCATGACGTCCTCGCTGGCCACCCCCTCGCGGGGCTTGAGCACCACGGGGTACGGCACCTGCGTAGGCACCGGATCGCCGGGCCCGAGCCGTACGGAGAAGACCTGCTCGACCCCCGCCTCCATCAGCCTGCGCCGCATCAGGAACTTGTTCTTCGCCGCCGCGCACGCCCGCCAGTCCTTGCCCGGCAGCCCGAAATAGGCGGCGGCCAGCGCGGTCTCGGTCTGCAGGTGGTCGGAGTTGGAGAAGATCGCGTCCGGCCTGCCGAGGTGCTCGATCGTGTCGATCAGCGCGCGCGGGTCCCGTACGTCGCACAGCACCGCGGACGGATGTCGCTCCGGCCGGTCGGTGAGGATCGTCACCTCGCACCCCAGCGCCCGCGCCGCCGGCAGGAAGCCGTCCGTCACGGAATCGGTTGGTTTGAGCGCGGTCAGGTAGAGCCGCAACGCGAAGGCACCCCCGAAGAATCAGGTAAGGCTAACCTAACCGTCGAATCTTAGCCCCACAGAGATCACTACGGTGCGCGGATACCGTAAACACCGGCTAACTGCGAGGTCATAGGATGACAGGGGACTCAGGAGGGGGCGGCACCAGTGGAGACCGCGGAAGAGCAACTCATCGGCCCGCTACTGCTTGCGCGGGGGACCATCGACCGATCCTCGGCCTTGCGCGCCGACGATCGGTGGCTGGAGCGGGCCTGGGCAGATCCCGCGACCAAGGTGCTGGTCATCGACAACGGTCACACGCTCGTGCGGCGGGTGGGTGACGAGGTGCAGGCGGTGCTGTTCACGCCCGCCGACGCGCCCCCCGGGCAGCGCTACCTCCTGGGGGTCGAGGAGGGCGTCGCCTACTTCGCCGTGGCCGCGCCGCTGCCCGGCCTGCCCAAGGGCGACGTCAACGGCCGCGTGACGATCCCGATGTCCCTGCGCGACACGCCCGAGGGCGAGCCGGTGGCCGCCGGGCTGCGCCAGGTCGGCGGCCTGCTCGGCGACCGCGACGCGGGCCTGCTGGTCTACGCCGTCGCGCTGGAGGCCTGGCACGCCACCCACGAGTTCTGCCCCCGCTGCGGCTCGCGCACCGACGTGCAGGCCGGCGGTCACATCCGGGTCTGCCCGAAGGACTCCAGCCAGCACTTCCCGCGCGTCGACCCCGCCGTGATCATGCTGGTCCGCGACGAGGCCGACCGCTGCCTGCTGGCCCGCGGGCCGCAGTGGCCGCAGGGGCGGCTGTCGATCCTGGCGGGGTTCGTGGAACCGGGGGAGTCGCTGGAGGCGGCCGTCGTGCGCGAGGTGGCCGAGGAGGTCGGCATCGCCGTCACCAGCCCGCGCTACCTCGGCAGCCAGCCCTGGCCGTTCCCGCGCAGCCTCATGCTGGGCTTCTTCGCCGAGGCCGTGACCACCACGCTCACCCCCGACGCCGAGGAGATCGCCGAGGCGCGCTGGTTCTCCAGGCAGGAGCTGGCGCGGGCGCTGGAGTCGGGCGAGCTGCGCCTGCCGCCTCCCGTCTCGATCGCCCGCCGCCTGATCGAGACCTGGTACGGCGGCGAGCTGACCGGCGACTGGTGAGCCTCAGGCGGCTTCGAGCAGAGCCTTGACCTCGCGGGCGGAGGGGTTCGTCCGGACGACGCGCCCCTTGGGCGTCTCGATCACGACGGTCGGCACGACCTGGTTGCCGTTGTTGACGCTCATCACGAACTCCGCCGCCGACGGGTCACGCTCGATGTCGATGTCGTCGAAGCTGATGCCCTCGCGGGTGAGCTGGGCCTTGAGCCGCTTACAAGGGCCGCACCACGTGGTGCTGTAGACCGTGAGCGCCATCTTGGGACATCCCTCCAAGGTCAGGAAACAGGCGATCCGTGCAACAACGCGCAGTGCCCGTCTAATCCCGGATTACCCGATCCGGGCGGCGATCCACGCCTGCACCCGCTCGGCCACGCCCGGCTCCCGGTAGAGCGGCGAGCTGTGGTTGGTGCCCGGCTGCGTGAACACCGACACCTGAACCCCCACCTGCCCGAGCATCTGCTTGAGCAACTGGCTCTGCACCGGCGGCACGAACTCGTTCTCGGAGTGGATGGTCAGCATCGGGGCGTCCTTGCGGCTGGCGTGCCAGGCCACCTCCATGCTCGCCCACACCCGCGAGCACTTGCCCTTGGGCGCGCAGCCGCCGGCCAGCTTGATCGCGGCCGTGCGGAGCTTGCGCTTGTTGGCGTCGGTGGCCTTCTCTCCGTCGGAGTACGCGCGCAGTGGCGAGATGATCGGCGAGAGCCCCACCACGCCCTTGAGCCCGCCGATGCCGTCGCCGTACGTGCCCACGGCCGCCGCGATGTGCCCGCCGGCGGAGAAACCCATGAGCACGTAGTTGTTCGGGTCGAAGGCGTACCGGTCGGCGTGCTTGCGCGCCGCGGCGATCGCGGCCAGCGCGTCGGTGCGCTGCGCGGGCCACGCCGCGTCGCCCGACAGGCGGTAGTTGAGGTTGAAGACGGTGTAGCCCAGCTCGGCGTAGCTGCGGGTGATCTCCCTCATGTACTTCTTGTCGCCGCTGGACCACCAGCCGCCGTGAATGAGGAAGATCCCCGGCCGCTGCTGGCCGTCGGGCGTCCACCAGATGTCCATGCTCTGACGCTTGTGCGAGCCGTACTGGACGGTCTCCACCGACAACCCGCTGGTGCCCTCGGCGTCTACGGGGGTGTCCGCCGTGGGAGCTGGGGCCGGCTCCATGGACGCGCTCGCGGCGACGGGTGTGAGCGCGACGGCAGCGAGCGCCAGAGCGCTCACGGAAACCGCAGTTCGCACGGCCTTCCTTTCCCCCATGCACATGGTCGGGCCCCATTGTGGGGGAAAAGACCAGTTCTTTGCATCTTGTTGACTACTAGCTTACGAACATACGTCGGCCCCGCATGTTGCCAGAATAAAGTGGTTCTCCGCCAGCGGCTGGGAGGATACACAGGTGAACGACGCGGACGACGTACTGATCGGACTCGACCCCGAGCAGCGCGCTGTCGCCGAGGCCGTGCGCGGGCCGGTGTGCGTGCTGGCCGGCGCGGGGACGGGCAAGACCAGGGCGATCACCCACCGCATCGCGTACGCGGTGCGCAGCGGCGTGGTCGACGCGCAGAGCGTCCTGGCTGTGACGTTCACCACGCGCGCGGCGGGAGAGCTGCGCCAGCGCCTGCGCGCGCTCGGTGCGCCCGGGGTGCAGGCCCGCACGTTCCACGCCGCGGCGCTGCGCCAGCTCACCTTCTTCTGGCCGCGCGTGATCGGCGGCGCGGCTCCGTCGGTCATCGAGTCCAAGCTGCCCGTCCTGGGTGAGGCGTGCCGCAGCCTGCGGCTCACCCCCGAGCGCTCGGAGCTGCGCGACATCGCCTCCGAGGTGGAGTGGGCCAAGGTCACGCAGATCGGCCCGGAGGACTACGTGGCGGCCGCCACGAAGTACCACCGCACGCCACCGATCCCGGCCGAGCAGCTCAGCCGCGTCTACGAGGCCTACGAGCGGATCAGGCGCGAGCGCCACCTCGTCGACTTCGAGACCATCCTGGAGCTGACCGCGGCCGTGATGACCGAGCACCAGGAGGTGGCGGCGCAGATCCGCCAGCAGTACCGCTACTTCGTGGTCGACGAGTACCAGGACGTCAACCCGCTGCAGAAGCTGCTGCTCGACACCTGGCTCGGCGGCCGCGACGACCTCTGCGTGGTCGGCGACCCCAACCAGACGATCTACTCCTTCACCGGCGCCAGCCCGCGCTACCTGACCGGGTTCGGGGTGGAGCATCCGAACGCCTCCGTCATCAAGCTCGTCCGCGACTACCGCTCCACCCCGCAGGTCGTCGACCTGGCCAACCTGGTGATCGCCAAGGGCCGGTCGCCGCACCGCCTGGAGCTGGTCGCCCAGCGGCCCGACGGGCCCAAGCCGGCCTTCACCGAGTACGACGACGAGCCCGCCGAGGCCGCCGGAGTGGCCAGGGCCATCAGGAAGCTGCTCGACAAGGGGGTTCCGTCGCGCGAGATCGCCGTGCTGTTCCGGGTCAACTCCCAGTCGGAGTCGTACGAGGAGGCCCTGACCAAGGCGGAGATCCCATACGTGTTGCGCGGCGCCGAGCGGTTCTTCGAACGCCCCGAGATCCGCCAGGCGGTCGTGCTGCTGCGCGGCGCGGCCCGTTCCGCCTCCGGCGAGCCCCTCGCCTCCGAGGTCCACCACATCCTGGGCGGCATCGGCCTGACCCCCGCGCCTCCCGGCGGAGGCAAGGCCAGGGAGAAGTGGGAGTCGCTCAAGGCGCTGGCCGACCTGGCCGAGGACATGGCGGCGGACGGGGCCGACCTGCCCGCGTACGTCGCCGAGCTGGAGCGCCGCGCCTCCGAGCAGCACGCGCCGCCCGTCGAGGGCGTCACGCTGGCCTCGCTGCACGCCGCCAAGGGCCTGGAGTGGGACGCCGTCTTCCTCGTCGGGGTCACCGACGGCATGCTGCCCATCATCTACGCGGAGACCCCCGAACAGATCGAGGAGGAGCGCCGCCTGCTCTACGTCGGCATCACGCGTGCCAGGGAGCACCTGTCGATCTCCTGGGCCCTGGCCCGCGCGCCGGGAGGCCGCAAGAGCCGCCGCCCGTCCCGCTTCCTCGACGGGCTCACCGGCCGCGCCTCGTCCCCGCCGCGCATGGCGCCGTCCGCCCGCGAGCGCCGCCAGGTGGCCGCGCCGGTGAGCTGCCGCGTGTGCGCGAAGACGCTGGTGAACGCCGCCGAGCAGAAGCTGGGCCGCTGCTCGGCCTGCCCGGCCGACTACGACGAGGCGCTGCTCGAACGGCTGAAGTCGTGGCGCACGGCCACGGCCAAGGAGGGCAAGGTGCCGCCGTACGTCATCTTCACCGACGTGACGCTGCAGGCCATCGCCGAGCGCGCGCCGGTCACCGAGCAGGAGCTGCTGTCGATCGCCGGGGTCGGCAGGGTCAAGCTCGACCGGTACGGCGAGGCCGTCCTGTCCCTGTGCCGGGGTTCGTAACGGAGCCGAAACCCGGCGAGGGCATCATCGGACAAACCAGCCCCCCTCATGGGGTGGAATGGACGACACGCCAAACTTGTCCCAGGGACCGGTAACCATGAGGGGGAACGTGTCCCGAGGAGCGGTGACCACGAAGGGGACGGACACGTGAACTCGGCGCTGAAGGAGCTCCTGGATCTGCTCGACCTGGAGCAGATCGAGCTCGACATCTTCCGCGGCAGGAGCCCGGAAGAGCGCATCCAGCGTGTCTTCGGCGGCCAGGTGGCGGCGCAGGCCCTGGTGGCGGCCGGCCGCACGGTCCCCAAGGACCGGAACGTGCACTCGTTGCACGCCTACTTCATCCGCCCCGGCGACCCGTCCATCCCGATCGTCTACAACGTCGAGCGGCTGCGTGACGGGCGATCGTTCACCACCCGGCGCGTGGTGGCCGTCCAGCACGGCAAGGCGATCTTCACGATGTCCGCCTCGTTCCACGTCTTCGAGGAGGGGGTCTCGCACCAGGCCTCGGTGATGCCCTCGGTTCCCGAGCCGGAGACGCTGCCGACGTTCCAGGACCGGATGTACGAGCTCGTCGGCGACCACCCGGAGCTGCGCGAGTGGTTCACCCGCCCCCGGCCGGTGGACGCGCGCTACGCCTCGCCGCTCACGTGGGAGGCGTTCCAGAACCCCGAGCTGCGCAGCCCGCAGACGAACGTGTGGTTCCGCTACCACGCCGACCTGCCCGACGACCCGCTCCTGCACGTGGTGCTGGCCGCGTACGCCTCGGACTTCACGCTGGTCGACACGATACTGCTGGCCCACGGCATGGCCTGGGGCGCCTCGAACGTCATGGGGGCCTCGCTCGACCACGCCATGTGGTTCCACCGCCCCTTCAGGGCCGACGACTGGCTGCTCTATGCTCAGGAGTCACCGTGGTCGGCGGGGGCCCGGGGGCTCGCGCGGGGTGAGATGTACACCGCGTCGGGTGACCTCGTGGTATCAGTCGTCCAGGAAGCCATGATTCGCCTCACGAAATAGGCGAAATCGCAGGTAGAAAATATGTTGCCCCTTCCCGGGTTCCCGGTTTAGGGTCATGGTCAAGCGAGTCGGACAGCTCTGTTCGACGACCCAGAGAGTGGAGGTGAGTCCAGGTGATCAGCATTCAGATGTCGGCCACGCAGTGGCTCGCCTTCGCATGCCGTGACTCGGTGAGGCTCGCCGATGGGCCAGCCAAGCTGCGGCAGGAGAAGTCTGCCCGTAGCCAGGCCGCCGCCTTCTACGCGCACGCCCACGCCGGCGTGGCCGCCGCGCAAGGCGCTCCTGTCTACAAGGGACGTATCGAACTGCCGGCCAACCAGCTCACCAAGGGTGGACTGTGCGGTCCGCAACCCTGGAGGGATGCTCCGGTCATAACCTGACCGGCAAACAGCAGCCCCCCAGGCCGCGGATCCGCACACAGGATCCGCGGCCTTCTTGTTTGTCCGTGATCCTCCGACCACCTATGAGGTGCCCGACTAAAGATCAAAGATCGATCGAAGGAGAAAGCAGATGGGGGCGAAGACGATCATGGACCTGATCGACGAAGCCAAGATCCCCTGTCGTACCGACCCTGACCTGTGGTTCGCCGAGTCGCCGGAGGACGTCGAGTTCGCCAAGGCACTCTGCGGCGGCTGCCCGATCCAGAAGGCCTGCCTGGCCCGCGCGCTCGAGCGCGAGGAGCCGTGGGGGGTCTGGGGCGGCGAGCTGATCCTCAGGGGGACCGTCGTTCCCCGCAAGCGGCCGCGTGGGCGTCCTCGTAAGCACCCGGTCGCTGCCTGACCATCACCATCCCGCACCTACGAACCAGAAAGCGAACAAGCGAATGATCACTCGACCGAGCAGGAGCAGAGCAGTGCCGGATCTCATCCATGACCTGGTCAATGACCGAATACAAACCCTCCACCGAGAGGCGGAGGAGCAACGCCTCATCCTGCGCGTCTCGCGCGTGCAGCGGGCGCGGCGGGAGGTCAAGCGGGCGAACGACCGCCTTCGCCAGGCCTTGAGCCGTCAGATCTGACCCGGGAGATCCTGCCGCCGGCGCAGGATCTCCCGGCCAGATCCTTCCTGAGAGCCGGGCGCAACCAGCGCCCGGCTCTTTCCCTTGCCCCTCCCCTCATGTCCCCGCCACACACCCCGCGGCCCGGGCCGCCGTCGCACAACGCGCCGACTCCGCCACACGAAGGGGTCTGCCGTACGCGCCCGCTTCCCGCCAACGACGTGAGCTGTAGCTGGCGATGGCGCTTGCTTCACGGCGCGGGCTGTTGCGGCCGATGCCCCTCGCATCACGGCCCGGGCTGTCGCGCGCGACAGTCTCCGCTTCATGGCGTGGGTTGTCGCAGGCGATGGCCCGTGCCTCATGGCGTGGGTTGTCGCAGGCGATGGCCCGTGCCTCATGGCGTGGGTTGTCGCAGGCGATGGCCCGTGCCTCGTGACGTCGGCTGTTGCACGCGATGGCCCGTGCCTCATGGCGTCGGCTGTTGCACGCGACTGACTGCCGAACACGTCAGAGAAGCCCGGCACCCTGCCGCGCCATCAGCCGGCGGGACTCGCTCCTCGTTGCCGGCCCACCGCCACCATCGGCTCCTCCTCCGCGCCCCAGAGCCGCACCGCCATCCACGCGACCCCGACCGCCGCCATCACCAGCCCGGCCAGGTAGACCGGCTCCGGCACCAGGTTCCGCAGCGACCCGGGCACCATGCCCGCCGCGTAGAGCACCACGTCCACCACGGGCATGCCCCCGCTCCTGATCACCGCCGCGCTGAACGTGAGCACCCCCACCAGCAGAACGGCCGACGTGACCAGAAACGCCCGCCCGGTCCCACCGGCCAGCAGCCCGCTCACGGTGCCACCCCCGAGGTAGGGAAAGACGAAGTGCAGCGTGTACTCGACCGCGAACGCCCCGGCCAGCCCGGCCGAGTTGAGCACGTACCCGACGAGCCCGAGCGCCCCGGCGTTGGCGCGGACGAGCAGGTAGATGCCGGTGATCGCGAGTAAGCCGGTCAGCGCCGCGAACGGTGCGATGGCATGGGTGAACGCCGTCTCGGGCAACACCCCGCCCCGCCGGGCGGCGTTGACGACGAGCAGCCCAGCGCAGACGAACCCCGCCACTGCCGCGACCCGTTGAACACTCATGGACGAATCCCCTTCCCTCGATCCTGGAAGTCCGCCCTCCGGCACCAGCCACTTCGCACCCGGTCCATTAGGCGATAACGCTCGTTATGATGCGCGTTATCGCCCGCTATGGTGAGAGGGTGCCGAGAGCCGTAAGCACCCCGAAAGAACTCGGCGCACTGCGCCAGGACCTCCTGGACGCGGCCATGCGCATCCTGCGCGAACAAGGCGCGCCCCACCTGACCCTCCGCCGCGTCGCGGACGCCGCCGCCACCTCCACCATGGGCATCTACACCTGCTTCGGCGGCCGAGCCGGCCTGCTGGAGGCCATCTACGAGCACGGCTCCCACCTCCTCCACGAGGCGATGACCAGCTCCCTGAACGGCCACGCGGACCCGCTGGCCAGGATCATGGCGGTGGCGTACGGCTACAGGCGGTTCGCCCTGACCGACCCGGCCCTGTACGCGCTGATGTTCGAGCGCCCGCTCCCCGACTTCGACCCTTCACCGGAACAACGCACCGACGCTCTCCGCCGCTGCTTCGGCCTGCTCGTCGAGGCCACCACGGCGGCCACCCAAGCCGGTCTCGTCCGATCCTCGAACCCGGAGCGCTCGGCCTACCTCGTGTGGACCACGATCCACGGCCTCGTCAGCATCGAGCTCACCTGCTCGCTCCGCACCCCGCTGCCCGGCTGGTTCCTGAACTCGCCGGAGGAAGGCGAGCGCGTCCTCACCGACGGCATCCGGGCCCTGCTCGCCGGCCTCACCTGATCAAGGGCGAGCTCGGCCGGCGAAAAATGCGCTGGCTGGTAGGACACGTGCGAGCGTGAGCCCTACCAGCCAGCCAACGAGCCGCCCACCGCCTGTCACCCATGAGGCCCGTGCGGAAGATCGAAAGCCTGATGGGGACGCTGCCGGCGAACAGCTCTGCCAAACCGCCGATCACGCGTGCGGCCGACTCGCGATCACGACAGGAACCACGAGAGCGCGCACTCCATGACGGCGTCATGCACTCAGGGAGAAGTGAGACAACGCACAGCGCTCAGCTCGACAGGCACGCCCTTGAGGGACGGATCAACCGTGGTCGTCACCTCACCCGCACGAGAGGCCAGGCACTCCCCGGCGCGGACCGGGTCCACGACGGCGCTCGCAGCGGGGGAGGTCGCGAACACCCCTACGGTGATCAGGGCAGCGGCCGTCAACAGGCGCGCGGATCGGTGCATCTGCATCCTCCCAAGAGAGAGTAACGGTTTGCACGCGTATAATTACACAGTGTAGTTGTCGCTCAACAGTACCTTCCACCAACTCCGGCCCTGCCGCCGAGTTTCCCCGCACGCCGCTGCCCAACGTACGGGTGCCGGTCGGTGCCGACTCGCTCAGCAGGCGGACGTCGACCGGTTGTCCGGCCGCCCAGCGCGCGGGTGCCGACCGGTGCCCACTCGTTCGTTGGACGGGGTGCTGCTGGTCGTGCAGCGTGAGGGGGCCGGCCGGTGCCCACCCACTCGGTGGGCGAGGTGTTGACCGTTTGTCCGGCTGCGCAGCGAGCAGGTGTCGACCGTTTGTCCATCCGCGCAGCGGGCGGGGGCCGATCGTTGTTCAGCCGCTCGGCCGCTCGGCCGCTCGGCCGCTCAGGGCGGCGTTCAGCCGTTCAGCCGTTCAGTCGCTCGGCCCGCTCAGGTGTTCAGCCGTTCAGTCGCTCGGCCCGCTCAGGTGTTCAGTCGTTCGGTCGCTCGGCCGCCGCTCGGCCGCCGCTCGGCCGCTCAGGCGTTCAGCCGCCCAGCCCGCTTGGCCGCCCAGCCCGCTTGGCCGTTCGGCCGCTTGGCTGGGTTGGCCGTTCGGCCGGGGCGCCACTTGGCTTGTCAGCCGATCGGCAGTGGCTGGTCGTCTGGGTCGTCGGCGAAGCCTGGCACCCAGCGGATCACCTCGTCCCGGAAGCGCGCCGTGGTGCCGAGCTGGCAGAGCACACCGACGCCCGCCGCGTGGACGCGGTGGATGAGGACGTACGACGGTGGCAGGTTGAGCTGCCGGACCACGTTGGTGGGGCGGAGGTCGGCGACGCTGGCCGCCTGAGCCTGGAGCCACTCCCGGCTGAACGTGAACTCCTCCACCGCCGTCGGCTCCACGTACGGGGCGAGGAAGGCACGCAGCGCGTCGGGGTCGATCTCGAAGTCCTGGCGGATGAACCCCTCCTCGCGCAGGCCCGCCATGACGGTCTCCATGTCGCCCTGATTGAAGATGCGGGTGAGCTGGCCGAAGGCCTTGGGATAGCCGCCGGGCAGCCGGTTGACAGCGCCGAAGTCGAGCACGCCCAGCTTGCCGTTGGCGAGCATGCGGAAGTTGCCGGGGTGCGGGTCTGCGTGGAGCATGCCCACCCGGGCGGGGGAGCAGAAAAGGAAACGCACGAAGAGCAGGCCGGCGTGGTCGCGCTGCTCCTTGGTGCCGTCGGAGATGATGCGCGACAGCGGCGTGCCTTCCATCCACTCGGTGACCAGCACCATCTCGTTGGCGGCCACCACGTCGGGGACGTGGAAGTCGGGATCCTCGTGGAACTCGAGGGCGAAGGCGTGCTGGGCCTCGGCCTCCCGCAGGTAGTCGAGCTCCTCCGCGATCCGCTCGCGCAGCTCGCTCAGCAGGGCCTTCATGTCGAGCCCCGGAAGCAGCGCGCCGAACAGCTTGCCCAGCCGGGCGAGCTGGGAGAAGTCGCCGAGCAGGGCCTTGCCCGCCCCCGGATACTGGATCTTGACGGCCACCTCCCTGCCGTCGTGCCACACGGCCTTGTGCACCTGGCCGATCGAGGCCGCCGCCGTCGGCTGGTCGTCGAACGACAGGAAGTGCTCCCGCCAGCCGTCACCCAGCTGCTGCGCCAGAACCTTGTGCACCGTCGACACGGGCAGCGGCGGGGCGGACTCCTGGAGCTTGGTCAGCGTGGCGCGATAGGGGCCGGCGATCTCCTGCGGCAGCGCCGCCTCGAAGATGGACAGCGCCTGCCCCAGCTTCATGGCGCCGCCCTTGAGCTCGCCGAGCACCTTGAAGACCTGCTCGGCGGTGCGCTGCTGGACCTCCTGGGCCACCATTTCCGCAGACTTGCCCCCGATGCGCTTGCCCAGGCCAAGGGCGGCGCGACCGGCGAAGCTGAGTGGAAGGGTGGCCAGTTTGGCCGAACGCGTGACAGCACGGCGCGGAAGATCGCTCACACTGATGCGCGGAACCTCTGCGAGATACCGCTTCCCCCCTTCGTGGTCGTTCTGAGCACGTCAGTCGCGGTCAGGTGCCATGACCATTCTTAGCGAATATGGATTGTTTCGCATACAACGACATTGGGGGTGGGCCTTCCAGGAGCGCCTTTTCCAGCGCCAATCAGGGGTTACGTCCATTGTGCCGTTGGTCACAGCGGGCTCCTTGCCGTCGAGAAAGGCAAGCGCATGGCCTACCACCTGCGCCGCGACGACGGTCGCGAGGGCGACGTCACAGGCGATCTCGCCCGGCGGATACCCGCCCAGCCGGGCCGTGACGATCGGCCAGTACGGGTCGCGATCGCGCCGCGTCAGATCGAGACAGTGCAGGCACGCCGTGTCGCCCGGCAGGACCAGCGGGCCCACGGTCCCGTGCCCTTCGAAGGCGGACGCCAGGAGGTGAGGGATGCGCAGGGAGTCGAGGTCGTTGACCAGCAACATGTCCAGCGGGCCGACCGGGGCCAGGATGACGAGGTCGGGCCGGTCCGACTTGTCCCCGAGAAACGACCCACCGGCCACCGCCTTGACGGTCGGCCGGCACCGCTCCTCCACCCCGCCCCGCTCCCTCTCCCCACGCTGTTCGGCGGACTGGGCGCTGGAGGGGACACCTCTGCCGGCATGACGTGAAGGGCTGGCAGGGCGGGTGCCGCTGGTGTCGCGTGGAGGAGCAGTGGTGCGGGCGCTCTGTGTGGATGCCGTGCGGGCGCTTTGTGTGGATGCCGTGCGCGCGTTTTGTGCGGATGCTGTTCGGGCGCTTCGTGGGGACGTGGCGCCTGTGCCCGGCCGCGCGGCCAAGCCGGCGGGCTGGGCGCTGGAGGCGCCGCCCGCGTTTTGCGGAGGGGTGCCAGCGCGCGCGCTTGGTGGGGGAACGGTCCCGGTGCTCCGCGGCCGCGGCGACGTGGCGGCCTGAGGGCTGGAGGAGGCTCCGGTGCCCGTATCGCGCGAAGGAGTGCCGGTGCCCGCATTGCCTGGCGCGGTGCTGGTGCTGGTGCTGGTGCTGCCGTTGCCCGCGTCGCGTCGTGGAGGGGTGCTGGTGCGGGCATCGCCACCGGTGGCGCGTGGGAGGGAGGTGGGCCGGGGAGGTGTGGCGCTGGTCGTGGCCGTTCCCGTGGCTCTGGTGGATGGCCTGCTGTTGGTCCGGGTGGGACGGAGGGGTGTGGAGGTCCGGGGAGAGCCGGGCGTGTCGGGGCCGTCAGTGGGGTTGGGGAGGGGGTCAGGCAGGACGCCGGCCGCGTCGAGGGCCTCCCTGTACTCGGCCGCGGTGGGCTCGTCGGTCTCCAGGGGCGGCAGGCCGGCCGACGTGAGCCGTCTGGCGACCGCCACGGCGCCGGCCTCGCGGGGCATGCCCACCTCCGCCCAGGTGAGGCCGCCAGGGGTGATGTCCTGCGGCCGCGTCTCGTCCGGGTCGAGGACCCGGATGTGGCCCACGCCGGCGGCGGCGAGCAGGGCGACGACCTGGGCCCCGATGCGGCCGGCGCCGTAGACCCGCACGCGTGACCTCCTGCGGCGCTCGAAGAGGGCGATCATGCCGTCGGGGGCGGTGGAGCCGAGATCGAGGGCGTTGAGCTCGGGTCTGAGACGGTCTCGCTCCGCCAGGGGGAGGTCGCGGAGGGAGCCAGGGCCGGTGGCGGCGTCGTGGAGCGCGCCCTGGGCGGCGAGCTGGTCGAGCAGGGAACGGGCGCGGAACTCGTCAAGACCCGCGAGGGCCGCCTCGCGCAGGACGGTCTCCAGGTCGCGGGTGCCGTCGAGGCCCTCGACCCACTCCCGGACGGGTTGGGTCAGGCCGCTCAGCATGACCGCGCGGAGGGGATGCGTGCCGAGTTGCAGGGTGCGCTCGTCGCGGAGGATGTGCCGCAGGGTGGGCTTCACACGTGGCCTCATGGCGGGAAAGGCTTCCATGCCCGAGCAAGATCCCGAGCGGGTTCCGCGGCGGCTGTGGATAACTTCGGAAACGAGGCTCGCCCCTGTGGACGGAGTAATGATCAGCGAGGACGGATCCACCCGGTCATATGGGGAATCAGCGGTCGCCGACGTGATTACCGGACCATTGATCGTCAACTCCGCGTCCGGCGAAGGTGAAGGCGAAGGAGTCCACGTTACGCTTCCCCGCATGAACGAGCTCTCAGTTGATCGCAAAGACGACGGAGTCGTACTGATCACCCTCAACCGCCCCGACATGCGCAACGCCATGACCGACACCATGACGGCCGAATGGCGCGAGACCATGACCGGCCTGGCCACCGACCGGGACGCCCGCTGCCTGATCGTCACGGGCGCGGGAACCGCCTTCTCCTCCGGCGGCGACCTGTCGTGGATCGGCGAGCGTGGCGCCGAGGCCGTGCCCCCGCTGCGCGAGCGCATGCTGGCCTTCTACCGCACCTGGTTGATGATCACGGAGCTCGAGATCCCCACCGTCGCCGCCGTCAACGGCCCGGCGGTGGGAGCGGGCCTGTGCGTGGCGCTGGCCTGCGACCTCGTGTACGCCGCCGACGACGCCAAGCTGCTGGCCCCGTTCACGTCCCTGGGCCTGCACCCGGGCATGGCGGCCACGTACCTGCTGCCGAGGAGGGCGCCGGGTCTGGCCCGCGAGATGCTGCTGGCGGGCCGCACTGTGTCCGGGAAGGAAGCGGCAGATAAAGGCCTAGTAAATCAAAGTTTCCCCAAAAATGACCTAATGTCGGAAGTGACCGGCATCGCCACGAAGATCGCCCAGAACGCTCCCATTGCCACGAGGCTCACCAAAGTAGCCCTCGGCCAAGGCCATCAAGACCTGGAAGCCGCTCTGAGGTGGGAATCCTTGGCCCAGCCCGTGACCATGGCCTCCGCCGACATGATCGAGGGCCTGTCCGCGCATCGGGAAAGGCGCATGCCCAAATTCACCGGCTCTTAATCATCTGACCAGCAGAAACAACGTCCACCCTCTGTGGAATTTCGCGAGTCTCGGCTACCGTGCATATGTGCCCCCCGAGACAGTCGAGGTTCGTCGCAGTTCTCGTCGCCGGCGTACGGTGTCCGCATACCGCGACGGCGACAAGACGATCGTGCTCCTGCCCGCCTGGCTGAGCGGCGAAGACGCGGATGAATGGGTGAGCCGGATGCTGGATCGGCTGGCCGCCAAGGAGCGCCGACGAAGGCCGACCGACGAGGCGCTGCTGGAGCGGGCCAAGGAGCTGTCGGCGAAGTACCTGAACGGCGAGCCCGACCCCGTCAGCGTGCGCTGGGTCGACAACCAGCAGCACCGGTGGGGCTCGTGCACCCCCGAGACCGGCACGATCCGCATCTCCACCAGGCTCAAGGGCCTGCCCGAATGGGTCATCAACTACGTGATCATCCACGAGCTCGTGCACCTGCTGGTGCCCAGCCACGGGGCCAAGTTCTGGGCGCTGGTAGAACAGTATCCGAAGGCGGAGCGGGCCCGCGGGTTCCTGGAGGGATTCTCCGCCGCGGCCCACATGGCACCGGAGGAGTGTTGACGCGCATCGCCGCGGTCCTGGTACGACAGAGCATGGCGCAGGCCGCGCCCCCCGGCGTCGATCCGGGAGACTTCCTGGAGGCGGTGGCGGAGGACACGTACGAGATCGTCGCGGGCCTGGAGCTCGTCACCCCTGTCCTGATCACCAGCGTCCCCGGCCTTGACACCATCGTCTGGCCCGGCACCGAGGTGATCACCATCGCCGAGGACGAGCCGCTCAGGCACATCCTCACCCGCCTCGACGCCGATCAGGCCGCCGTCGTCAGCGCCGACGCCCCCGACATGCCGCCCCTGCTCATCGGCAAGCTGTTCAGGGAGCTCGGCAGGGCGGAGATCACGATCTGCCCGGCGGAGAACGGCGGCGCCGTGGCCATGGCCTGCGCGCTCCCGGTACCTGCCTGGGCGGACCCCGACCTCGACGCGCACGACGTGGTCAAGGAGCTGCGCGCCCAGGCGCCAGGCCCGCGCAGGGTCGCCACCACCCCGGGCTGGCACCGCCTGCGCACGCCCCAGGACGTCGAGCGCCTCGACCCCGGCCTCGAAGGCTGGGACAACACCAGGGCCCTGGTCAGGGCACGATGAGCTCGGCCAGCACGGCCCGGTGGTCGGTGCCCGGCACGTCGCGCACGCTGACCTCGCGCACCCCGACCCGCTGATCCACCAGCACGTGATCGATCGTGATGAGCGGCGGCACCCGCTTGTTCGCCGGCCACGTGGGGATCAGCCCGGCCCCCACCTGATCGGCCGCGTCCTTGTAACCCCGTGACAGCAGCCCCCGCATGGCGGCGTGGTCGAGCGAGGCGTTGAAGTCGCCCGCGATGATCCTGATCCGGTCGGGGGAGGCCGAGGGGAAGGCCGCGAGCGCCGCGTTCCAGTCACTGACGTGCGGCCCCAGCGGCGGGAACGGGTGCGCGTCGATGAACTCGATCGGCTTGCCGCCCGGCAGCGAGATCGTCGCCGCGGGCATCTGGTGCCCGACGGGCGGCATGACGTTCCAGAGCGCCTCGACCGGATGCCTGGAGTAGATCCCGCTGCCGCCGGCGCTCCACTCGTCCTGCAGCACGCGGTGCGACATGACGTCCTTGAGCCCCGCCGCGTCGAGGTCGGCGACCGCGCCAGGGGTCAGCTCCTGCGTGCTCAGCACGTCGGGCCGGAACTCCCGCACCAGCTTCATGATCGTCGCGATGTCGGCCCTGCCGAACAGCATGTTGATCGTCATGACCCTGAACGGCCTGCCGGTGGTCGCCTCGGCGCTGCCCAGCGCCCTGGGCAGCACGCTGAAGCCGAGCGCCGTGGCCGACAGCAGCGCGACGACGGTCGCGGCCCGCCTGCGCCCGGCCGCCGCGATCAGGAGGGGGACGAGCGAGCCCGCCGCGGCGTACGGTGTCGCGGTCATGAGCTGCGTGGGCAGCGACCCCCGCTCCAGCCCGGCCACCCTGGCCACCGCCCAGGCGGCGAACGGGCTGACCGCGACCCAGGTCAGCGCCGTTGCCGGAAACTTCCTGCGCTTGCGTACGGGTGTCACGATCGTGCCGCCGACGGCAGAAGTCTCCACGCAGGCCCCCTCTTGGAACGACGCAAGTGGACTCTAGCCAAGCAGGCGCGAACCCGAGCCGAGCGCGGCTTGTCCGCGTGCGGCCAATCTCCGCGTCGCCTCGTCGGACAGCTCGGGGATCTCGTCCACGGGGAACCAGCGCAGGTCGAGCGACTCATCGCTCATCACGGCCTCGGCCCCGGCAGGCGCCACGGCCGCGTACTCGACGTCGAGGTGCCAGCTGTGCGGCGGATGGCACCACACGACGTGCCTGTCCACCGCGAGCGGCCCCGGCAGCAGCTCCAGCCCGGAGATCCCCGACTCCTCCCACGCCTCCCGCAGCGCGGCCGCAGCGAGTGACGTGTCGGAGATCTCGCAGTGTCCGCCCATCGGCAGCCACATCTTGGCCTTCGGGTGCAGCGTGAGCAGCACCTTGGCGCCGTCGTGCGACAGCACGGCCGTGGTCGCCGTCAGGTGCCCGGGCACGCACTCGCGCAGCATCGCGTCGTCGTGCGCCCGCAGGTGCTCGAGGAACTCGACGCGCAGCGCCTCTTCCTCAGGTGTCGGCGCGGTCCAGGCGGACAGCACCTCCACCGCGTCGTCGTGCAGCAGGCTCAACCCTCGTCGCCCTTGTCGTCGTCGGGACCCTTGTCGAGCTGTGAGATGTCCCACGCCGCCTCGCCGCGTACGAACGCGTCGGGGTCGTCGAGGTCCTCGGCCGTCGGCATGAGGTCGGGGTGACCCCACAGCGCGTCGCGCCCGTCGAGCCCGCGCGCGCTCTCCAGCGCCCGCCACAGGGCGGCGGCCTCGCGCAGCCGCCTGGGCCGCAGCTCCAGCCCGACCAGGGTGCCGAACGTGAGCTCGGCCGGCCCGCCGGTGGCCCGGCGGCGGCGTACGGTCTCGCCGAGGGCGACGGCGGAGGGCAGCTTGCCCTGCGCGGCCTTGTCGACCACGGTGGCGACCCACCCCTCGACCAGGGCGAGCATCGTCTCCAGCCGGGCCAGGGCGGCCTTCTGCCGCTCGGTCTCCTCGGGCTTGAGCAGGTTGCCCCCGCTCAGCGCCTCCTGGATGGCCTGGGGGTTGTTGATGTCGAGCCCGCGGATCTGCTCTTCGAGAGCGGAGGTGTCGACCGTGATGCCCTTGGCGTACTCCTCCACCGCGCCCAGCAGGTGGGAGCGCAGCCACGGGACGTGCTGGAAGAGCCGGTGGTGCGCGGCCTCGCGCAGCGCCAGGTAGAGCCTGATCTCGTCGGCCGGGACCTCGAGGCCCTCGCTGAAGTGCGCGATGCCGCCGGGCAGCAGCGCGGCCGTGTCGGAGAGCGGCAGGCCGATGTCGGTCGTGCCGACGACCTCGCGGGCCAGCGAGCCGAGCGCCTGCCCGATCTGCTGGCCGACCATCATGCCGCCCATCTGCTTCAGCATGCCCATCAGCGGCCCGGCCATCTGCTGGGCCTCGGGGGGCAGCCCCGAGCCGCCGAGCGCGCCGCCCATGGTGTCGACCATGCGCTCCGCGATCGGCTCGCAAAGCTTTCGCCAAATCGGGATGGTGTTCTCGATCCACTCGGATCGGCTCCAGGCCTGCGGGGTCGACACGCCGCTCGGCAGCGTCGTCGCCTCGTTCAGCCAGAGGTCGGCCAGGCTGAGCGCCTCGACGATCTGGCGGCGCTCGCCTTCCATGACGCTCGGGTCGCCCTCGGCGACCACGGCGTGCCTGGCGATGTTCTTCGCCATGTCCCAGTTGACAGGGCCGGAGCCCTGTGGCGCCGACAACATGTCGGCGAACTGGCGCATCGCCTGAGCCATCTGCTCAGGGTTGCCGAACATGGCGAACGGGTTCTCGTTGGGGTCGTTTTCGCGACCTGGCAGGTCAGTCACCGGTCTACCTCATGCAGGATGGAGGAGGAATCCACATCCGCCACGTTAGTCGTCCGACGGCGGATCAGTGCAAAGTGAGGACCTGGTGCCTACCTCGAAACGCCCGCGTCAACCCGTCGTCGCCGTAACGGGGGCGGCCTCCGGCCTCGGCCGCGAGGTGCTCGCGAAACTCGTGACCTCCGCGGATTTCCGCAGAGTGGTGGCCATCGACGAGGAACGCGGAGACGTCCAGGAAGCCACGTGGAGAGTGATCGACGTACGAGATCCGCTCTTGGCGAACCGGATCTCCGACATCGACGTCCTGGTCCATCTGGCCGGTGACTACGCCGTCGACTCCGACCCCGCCGAGCGGCGGGCGTACAACCTGCGCGCCGCCCAGACCGTCCTGACGGCCTGCGCCGCCGCGCGGGTGCGCAGGGTGGTGCTGGTCACGAGCGCGATGGTGTACGGCGCCGCGCCCGAGAACGAGGTGCCGCTGCCCGAGGACGCCCCCGTGGCGGCCGAGCCAGACACCGGCGTCGTCGGCGACTTCCTGGAGATCGAGTCGCTGGTGCGCCGGTCGCTGCGCAGCCATCCCGGCCTGGAGGTGACCGTGCTGCGCCCGGCCGCGGTCGTCGGCCCGGGCGTCGACACGGTGATCACCCGCCACTTCGAGTCGCCCAGGCTGCTGACCGTGAAGGGCTGCAGCCCGCACTGGCAGTTCTGCCACATCGACGACCTGGTCTCGGCGCTGGAGCTGGCGGCGCGCGGCCTGGTCAGCGGCGTGGTGGCGGTCGGCTCCGACGGCTGGCTGGATCAGGAACAGGTCGAGGAGCTGTCCGGCATCCGCAGCCTGGAGCTGCCGGCGGGCCTGACGTTCGGCACGGCCCAGCGCCTGCACCGCCTCGGCATCACCCCGGCCCCCGCGACCGATCTGCACTACGTCGTCTACCCGTGGGTGGTCGACTGCGCGGCGCTGCGGGCGGCCGGCTGGAAGCCGTCGTGGACGAACGAGGCCGCCTTCGAGCAGCTCCTGGAGCTGCGGGAGAACCGTACGACCGTGGTCGGCAGGCGCCTGCCCGTCAAGGAGGCCACGCTCACCGCCGCGGGTGCCACCGTGGCCGTGATCGGCACCGCCGCGATCGTCCGTCAAGTCCGTAAGAAGCGGCGCGGATGAACGGTTAGAGTCTTTCTCGTGGACGTCATCCGCTTGCTCGGCATTCGCGACACCTCGCTCTCCGTCGACGAGGTGCTGGCAGCCGTGGCCGATCACGCCGCGGGCGGCACCGCGTTCTTCGTGGGCACCGTCCGTGAGCAGGACCACGGAAAGCCGGTCACCAAGCTCTCCTACTCGGCTCACCCCTCGGCGGAGGCCGAGCTCCGGCAGGTCGCCGAGAAGGTGGCGGCCGACTTCCCGGTGACGGCGATCGCCGCCGTGCACCGGGTGGGCGATCTGGAGCTGGGCGACGCCGCCGTGATCGTCGCGGTGGCCGCGCCGCACAGGGACGAGGCGTTCAGGGCGGCCCGCCGCCTGATCGACGACCTCAAGGCGGAGGTCCCCATCTGGAAGCACCAGGTGTTCGCCGACGGCGAGACCGAGTGGGTCGGCGCCGGCGAATAAGCTCATCGACATGTCACGACGCGCCCTGACCCTCCTGCTCGCGGGATTCCTCGTGCTCGCGCTCGGGGTGATCGGCGCGTTCCGCCCGGTTCCGTACGTCGTGCTGAGCCCGGGCCCGACGGAGAACACGATCGGCGAGGTCGACAAGAAGCCCGTGATCTCGATCAAGGGCAGGCAGACCTACCCGACCACCGGCGCGCTGAGCCTGGTCACGGTGGCCTACCAGGGCGGCCCCGCCGCCCAGATCGACCTGCTGACCGCCCTGCGCGGCTGGCTCGACCCGACGGTGGCGGTGGTCCCGCAGGAGACCATCTTCGCCCCCGGCCGCAACGCCGAGGAGGTCGAGGAGGAGAACGTCGTCGAGATGACGAACTCGCAGGACGCCGCGACCGCCGCCGCGCTGACCGAGCTCAAGATCCCTTACACCGTGGGCGTGGGAGTGCTGTCCACGGAGAAGGGCAAGCCCGCCGACGGCAAGGTGCAGAAGGACGACGAGATCGCCTCCGTCGACGGCAAGCCGACCAAGGACTCCGCGGCCGTCCAGAAGGCGGTCAAGGCGCACAAGCCGGGCGAGAGCGTGGTGCTCGGCATCGTGCGTGGCGAGGAGAAGCTCGACGTCACCCTGCAGACCGTGGCCGGCCCCAAGGGGCAGACCATCGTCGGCCTGACGATGGGGCCCAAGTTCAAGTTCCCGTTCGACGTGGACATCAGCGTGGGCGACGTCGGCGGGCCGAGCGCCGGGCTGATGTTCTCGCTCGGCATACTCGACAAGCTGACGCCCGGCGAGCTGACCGGCGGCAAGAAGATCGCAGGCACCGGCACCATCGTGCCGACGGGCGAGGTGGGCGCGATCGGCGGCATCGCGCAGAAGATGATCGGCGCCCAGGACGCCGGCGCCACGATCTTCCTGACACCTCCCGGCAACTGCGCGGAGGCCTTGCAGGCCGCGCCTGACGGCCTGCGGCTGGTCAGGGCCGACACGTTGCACCAGGCGGTGCTGGCGCTCGACGCGCTGCGCACCGGCAAGGGCCAGGTGCCTTCGTGCGAGACCGGATGAAACTTCTGGCGAGCGCCGTGCGTTAGTCGTAGGGCTGGCACAGCGGTGTAGGTTGCCAGTCACGGACCGTTTTTTCATTACGACGAGGGGTTGGCCTTGAGCTTCCGGACCCCAGGAGCCGGCAGGGCGATGCGCTTGCCCCGCCGACCGCGACTGCTTCTGCCTGTGGCGATCGCTCTCGTGGCGATCGTGGCGCTGTTCTTCCTTTTCTCGGGCATTTATACCGACTACCTGTGGTACGACTCGACCGGCTTCACGTCGGTCTTCAGCGGTATGGTGCTGACTCAAATCGTGCTGTTCCTTGTCGGAGCGGTGCTCATGGTCGGCATCGCCGGCGGCAACATGCTGCTGGCGTTCAAGACGCGCCCGATGTTCGGGCCGGCGATCTTCGGTGGCGGCAGCGGCGCCGACCGCTATCGCATGGCGCTCGATCCCCACCGAAAGCTGATCTTCATTGTCGGCATGGGGTTGCTGGCCATCTTCTCCGGCTCCTCGTTCGCGGGCCAGTGGAAGACGTGGCTGGAGTTCAGCAACGGCGCATCGTTCGGCAAGACGGACAAGTTGTTCGGGATGGACATCTCGTTCTTCATGTTCGACTACCCGTTCATCCGGATGGTGCTGAACTTCCTGTTCACCGCCGTGATCATCTCGATCGTCCTGGCGGCGATCACGCACTACCTGTACGGCGGCTTCCGCCTGCAGTCGCCCGGCGTGCACGCGTCCAGGGCGGCCCGCGTCCACCTGTCGGTGCTGCTGGGCATCTTCGTGCTGCTCAAGGCCGTCGCCTACTGGATCGACCGCTTCGGCCTGGTCTTCTCCGACCGCGGCTACGTGCACGGCGCCTCCTACACCGACGTCAACGCCGTGCTGCCGGCCAAGACGATCCTCGCGATCATCGCGCTGATCTGCGCCGCGCTGTTCTTCGCCGGCGTGTTCCGGCCCGGCGGGATGCTGCCCGGCGTCTCCTTCGGCCTGCTCGTGCTCTCGGCCATCCTGATCGGCGGCGTCTACCCGGCGCTGGTCGAGCAGTTCCAGGTCAAGCCCAACCAGCAGGGCAAGGAGGCGGCCTACATCGAGCGCAACATCCAGGCCACCCGCGAGGCGTACAACGTCGACAAGACCGAGGTCGAGACCTACAACGCGCAGGCCGACCCGGCGCAGGTCCGGGCCAACGGCGACACCTCCGTCTCGGGCGTGCGCCTGCTCGACCCGGCGCTGCTCGGCTCGACGTACGAGCAGACGCAGCGGATCAGGGGCTTCTACAGCTTCGCCGACCCGCTCGACGTCGACCGCTACCCCGACAGCACCGGCAAGCTCGTCGACCACATCGTCGGCGTGCGCGAGCTGACCGGGCCGCCCACCGAGCAGAACAACTGGATCAACCGCGTTCTGAAGTACACGCACGGCTACGGCTTCGTCGCCGCGCCGGGCAACCAGGTCGACTCCAGCGGCCTGCCCGCGTACGACGCCAAGGACATGCCGGTCACCGGCCCGCTGGTCGACTCGACCAAGCTCAAGGAATCCCGCATCTACTTCGGCGAGGACGAGTCGGCCTCCGAGTACGTGATCGCGGGCGGCGACCCGAACAACCCGCAGGAGCTCGACTACCCGGAGACGGGCGGCACCGGCCAGAAGAACACCACCTACACCGGCAACGGCGGCGTGCCCGTCGGCTCGTTCTTCAACCGGCTCCTGTACGCCGCCAAGTACAGCGAGGCGAACATCGTCCTGTCGGGCGACATCAACGACAGCTCCAAGATCCTGTACGTCCGCAACCCGCGGGACAGGGTCCAGAAGGTCGCGCCCTTCCTCACGCTCGACGGGAACCCCTACCCGGCGATCGTCGACGGGCGGATCCAGTGGATCGTCGACGGGTACACCACGTCCAACGACTACCCGTACTCGCAGAGCCAGAGCCTCGGCGACATGACGCGCGACACCTCCACGGACCGCCGCGTCATCGCCCAGCAGCCGACCGACAAGATCAACTACATCCGCAACTCCGTCAAGGCCACGGTCGACGCCTACGACGGGACGGTCAAGCTCTACGCGTGGGACGCCAACGACCCGCTGCTCAAGACCTGGAGCAGCGCGTTCCCGGGCATCGTCACCCCGGCCTCGAAGATGAGCGCCGAGCTGCGCCAGCACGTGCGGTACCCGGAAGACCTGTTCAAGGTGCAGCGCTACACCCTGTCGCGCTACCACATCCAGGACCCGGGAGCCTTCTACGGCGGCCAGGACGTGTGGAACGTCCCCGGCGACCCGACCCAGGGCGACAAGAACATCAAGCAGCCGCCCTACTACCTGACCACCACGATGCCGGGCAGCAACACGCCGGCGTTCTCGCTGACCACGACGTTCGTGCCCCGGCAGGGGCCCAACCTGGCGGCGTTCATGGCGGTCAACTCGACGGCGGGTCCCGAGTACGGCCGGATGCGGATCCTGCGGATGCCGCCGTCCTCCACGCCCATCCCAGGTCCCGGACAGGCGCAGAACGCCTTCCAGAGCCGCTTCGCCGGTGAGCTCAACCTGCTCGGCGTGGGTGCCTCGGCGGTCCGTTACGGCAACCTCCTGACGCTTCCGTACGCGGGCGGGCTGGTCTACATCGAGCCGGTGTACGTCCAGGTGACCGCAGGCGGCGGGCAGGAGCCGTACCCGATCCTGCAGCGGGTGCTGGTGTCGTTCGGCAGCAAGATCGGTGTTGCGCGCACGCTGGAGGAGGCCCTCACGGAGATCTTCGGCGGCGAGCAACAGCAGCAACAGCAGCCGAGCGACCAGCAGCAACAGGCCCAGCCCAACACGTCCAACTCGGCGCTGAACTCCGCGATCGCCAACGCCAAGAAGGCGTACTCGGACGCGCAGAAGGCGCTGCAGGCCAGCCCGCCCGACTGGGACGCCTACGGCGACGCCCAGAAGCGGCTGGAGGAGGCGCTGCGGGCGCTGGAGGGGGCCAACGCGCAGCCGCAACAGCAGCCGTCGCCCACGGCCTCGCCGACCGCCTCACCCACGGCCTCACCGGCCGCCTCGCCCAGTGCTTCGCCGCCGGCGTCCCCGACGGCATCGCCCACGGCGTCGCCGACGGAGAACACGTCCTGACGCATTCAGTTTGCGCCCACCCCGTGCCGCCCGGTAGCCTAATAAGGCACAAGCGACGCGGGGTGGAGCAGTTCGGTAGCTCGCTGGGCTCATAACCCAGAGGTCGCAGGTTCAAATCCTGCCCCCGCTACCAGGCCGAAGCCCGGATTTCCGGAAACGGAGATCCGGGCTTTCGCGTGAGTGGGCGGATACGCGGTTCGCGCACTACTCGAAAGCCTGTATAGTAAGTACTGACACACCGACGCGGGGTGGAGCAGTTCGGTAGCTCGCTGGGCTCATAACCCAGAGGTCGCAGGTTCAAATCCTGTCCCCGCTACCAAGGAAAGTCCCCGGTCGCCGGTTCATCCGGCGGCCGGGGACTTTTTTGTTTTCCCGGAAAACAGCTAGCCTTGTTCACTGCCGTCACAGGTGATTACATGATTACATGACGGATGAGGCAGTGCCGACACTCTTCGAATGGGCCGGCGGCACCCAGGCTTTCGAGCGGCTGACCGAGGTGTTCTACCGCAGCGTCGTCAAGGACGATCTGATCGGGCCGCTGTTCGCGCACATGGACCCGGACCACCCGAAGTACGTGGCGATGTGGCTGAGCGAGGTCTTCGGCGGCCCCGACCGCTACACCACCGAGCGCGGCGGTTACCCCCACATGCTCCGCCACCACCTCGGCAAGTCGATCACCGAGCCGCAGCGCCGCAGATGGGTGAATCTGCTCATGGACGCGGCCGACGAGGTGGGCCTGCCCGACGACCCCGAGTTCAGGGCCGCCTTCGCCGGCTACATCGAATGGGGCACCAGGCTGGCCAGGCACAACTCCCAGCCGGGAGCGACCCCGCCACCGGAGGCCCCGGTGCCGCAGTGGGGGTGGGGGGTCGCGCCGCCGTACCGGCCGTAACCTGGAGGAATGAGAGGGCGGCTGCGCGTCTACCTGGGTGCGGCGCCCGGGGTGGGCAAGACGTACGCCATGCTGAGCGAGGCGCGGCGCGCCCGGGACCGTGGCAAGGACGTGGTCGTGGGCCTCGTCGAGACCCACGGACGCGCCCGCACCGCCGCCCTCCTCGACGGCCTGGAGGCGGTGCCCAGGCGGACCGTGACCTACCGCGGCACGACGTTCACCGAGCTCGACCCCGGCGCCGTCATCGAGCGCGCCCCCGCGCTCGCCCTGATCGACGAGCTCGCCCACACGAACGTCCCGGGCTCCCGCAACGCCAAGCGCTGGCAGGACGTCGAGGAGATCCTCGACGCCGGGATCGACGTCGTCTCCACGGTCAACATCCAGCACCTGGAGTCGCTGAACGACGTCGTCGAGCGGATCACCGGCGTGCCGCAGCGCGAGACCGTCCCCGACGAGGTGGTGCGCAGGGCCGACCAGATCGAGCTGGTCGACATGGCGCCCGAGGCGCTGCGCCGCCGGCTGGCCCACGGCAACGTCTACCGGCCTGAACGGGTCGACGCCGCGCTCGCCAACTACTTCCGCGTCGGCAACCTGACCGCTCTGCGCGAGCTCGCCCTGCTCTGGGTGGCGGACAAGGTGGACGAACAGCTCGGCCGATACCGCAGCGACCACTCGATCGCCGGCACCTGGGAGGCCCGCGAACGCGTGGTGGTCGCGCTCACGGGCGGTCCGGAGGGCGACACCCTCGTACGGCGGGCCGCGCGCATCGCGGCCGGCGGCAAGGGCGCCGACCTGCTCGCCGTGCACATCACCAGCGCGGAGGGGCTGACCACGAGGGGGGACCCCGCCCACCTGGTACGCCAGCGCTCCCTCGTCGAGGACCTGGGCGGGACGTACCACCAGGTGGTCGGTCACGACGTGCCGCGGGCGCTGCTCGAGTTCGCCCGCGGCGCGAACGCCACCCAGCTCGTGCTCGGGGCGTCCAGGAGACGGCGGCCGCTCACGCGGGGCGTGGGCGGAATGACCGCCGCGCTCGCGGGGTCGATCGACGTGCACATCGTGCCGCACGAGGCGACGGGAAAGGCCCGTTACCGGATGAGACCGGAGGCCGCGCTGCCGCGCAGGCGGCGGATGTCCGGCTGGGCGCTGGCACTGCTCGGGATCCCGCTGCTCGCGGCCGCGCTCCGGCCGGCGGGCCTGACGCTGCCCAGCGAGATCCTGATCTTCCTGCTGCTGGTCGTGGTCGTCGCGCTGACCGGCGGCATGTGGCCGGCGCTCACGGCGGCGGTGCTCGGGTTCGGGCTGCTCAACTGGTTCTTCACGCCGCCGCTGCACACCCTGTCGATCGCCGAGCCGGAGAACGTGCTCGCGCTGGCCATCTTCGTGCTGGTGGCGGCCATGGTCAGCACGGTCGTCGACCTGGCGGCCCGGCGCAGCAGGGAGGCGGCGCGCTCGCGGGCCGACGCCGAGGTGCTGTCCACGCTGGCGGGTCACGTGCTGCGCGGCGAGTCGGCGCTGCCGTCGCTGCTGGCCCGGATGCGCGAGACGTTCGGGCTGTCGGCGGTGACCCTGCTCGAACGGGGCGACCTCGACGAGGGCGGCGGATGGCGGGTCGTGGCGACGTCGGGCGGGCTGCCCGCCACGAGCCCCGGCACGGCCGACCACGACGTCGTGATCGACGACCGGCTGGTGCTCGCCGCGCGCGGGCGCCCGCTTGAGGCCGGTGACCGGCGGGTGCTGGAGGCGTTCGCGGCGGAGGCGGCGGTGGCACTGCGGCAGCAGCGGCTGCGGGAGGCCGCCGACCGGGCCGGGCCGCTGGCCGAGGCCGACAGGATGCGTACGGCGCTGCTCGCCGCCGTGGGGCACGACCTGCGCACGCCGCTCGCCTCGGCCAGGGCCGCGGTGGAGAGCCTGCGCAGCACCGACGTCACCTGGTCGGACGAGGACCGCGCCGAACTGCTCGCCACCGCCGACGAATCGCTGATCAAGCTGACCCGGCTGGTGTCCAACCTGCTCGACATGAGCCGCCTCCAGGCCGGGGTCCTCGGCGTCACGCTCGAACCGGTGGCGATCGAGGACGTCCTGCCGCACGCGGTGGACGACCTCGGCCCGCTGGGCGACCGCCTCGCGACCGACATCCCGCCGGGGACACCCGAGATCATGGCCGACCCCGCGCTGCTGGAGCGGGTGCTCGGCAACCTGGTGGCGAACGCCGTCCGCCACAGCCCGGCCGGCCTGCCCGTACTCGTGGGAGCGAGTCGGCACGGCGACAGGGTCGAGATCCGCGTCATCGACAGGGGTCCCGGCATTCCGCCCGAAGCGCATGAAAGGGTGTTCCTGCCGTTCCAGCGGCTCGGCGATCGTGACACCCACACGGGCGTGGGGCTCGGCCTGGCGCTCTCACGCGGCCTGACCGAGGCGATGGGCGGCACGCTCACCCCTGAGGACACGCCCGGAGGAGGACTCACCATGACCGTCTCGCTGCGGCGGGCCACGTGACCCGCGTGCTGGTGGTGGACGACGAGCCCCAGATCCTCCGCGCCCTGCGGGTCAACCTGGCGGCGAGGCAGTACGAGGTCGCGGTCGCCCCCGACGGCGGAACGGCGCTGCGCCAGGCCGCCGAGTGGCACCCGGACCTGGTCATCCTCGACCTGGGGCTGCCCGATCTCGACGGTGTGGAGGTCATCCAGGGGCTGCGCGGCTGGACCTCGATCCCGATCATCGTGCTCTCGGGCCGGGCCGACAGCACCGACAAGGTCGACGCGCTCGACGCCGGCGCGGACGACTACGTCACCAAGCCGTTCAGCATCGACGAGCTGCTCGCGCGGGTGCGCGCCGTGACGCGCCGCACGGCGCAGCACGACGAGGACAACGCCACGGTGCAGGTGGGCGAGCACGTCATCGACCTCGCCCGCAAGACGATCTCCGGTGGGGTACGCCTGACGCCCACGGAGTGGCACTTCCTGGAGATCCTGCTGCGCAATCCCGGCAAGCTGATCAGCCAGCGCCAGCTGCTGACCGAGGTCTGGGGCAACGCCTACCTGAAGGAGACGCACTACCTGCGCCAGTACATGGCGCAACTGCGGCGCAAGCTCGAACGGGACCCGGCGCATCCGGTCCACCTGCTGACCGAGCCGGGAATGGGATACCGGTTCCAGCCGTAGGGCGGCTCACGCCTTGCCGACCATGCGGACGGCCTTCCGTACGGCCCACGCCAGCAGCAGAAGCCCGAAGACGACCTGGACGATGCGCATCCAGAGAGGCGAGCCTTTATCCGCGTAAACCACGACGCCGACCCACATCAGGCCGAATATTCCGACCATGACGATTGCCGTCCAGTTCAGCCCCCGCTGCCACATATGCGGAGTCTTGCAGGCGGCCTGCCAAGGGGGAGTATGCCCGCAGTTGTCGCCACGTCAGCGGGCGGAAACTTTGTCCCGTTTGTACGCGTGGGCTCGGTGTCCGGCCGGCTCCGGGGCCGTGTACAGCGGGGGAGCGCCCGGCCGGGCCGGTTCGGCCCTGGGTCGTGTTCAGCTCAGGGTCGCCTTCAGCCCAGGGCGGTGTTCAGCGCGGAAGCGCGCGGCCGGTGCCGACGCAGCGGCGCAGCCGCGGGCCGCGGAGACGCGGCTGCGGCATCTCCTCCAGGCAGGCGAGCAACGCGGCCGCCGTGCGAGCGTCGGACAGGATGCGCTGGACGGCCTCGCCGTCCTCCGGCAGCTGACCGCGCTCGGCCAGCTCGTGCTTCAGGAACGCCAGGGGATCCGGCATGTCCGCCAGCTCGGCCGCGACGGTCGCCCGGGCGGCCGTCAGCAGGCGGAGGTAGTGGGTACGCAGGACGGCCTCACGCATGCGAGCGTGTTCCAGGTCGTCGATCAGAGTCCTGGCGACTCGCAGCAGGTCTCCGGCGTGAGTCGCCCCGTCGGCGAGGAACGCGCGGATGTCGTCGAACTCCGACCGTGTCATGTCGGCCACCTCCGTGAGCGCAGACTGCTCGTAGGTAGTTCGTACCGAGGGGCGATTGCGGATGACTTGCCGTCGGCTTGCGTCAGGGGGATCGGGCCAGGGAACCTCGGCGAGGTTTGAGGGTCATGTGGTGAGGGAAGAACCTTCTGATTACCTGAGTGGGCCGAAGTGGGTGCGCCAGACTGCTAGAGTTGCTTCCCGCAGGGCGATCGAGAGGGCTCCTGGAGCCCCGGAGATACCCGGCGAATCCCACTACCTTCAGGGTCGTCCGTTGATGGTTCGGACCACTTCGAACGGGCTGGTAAGTTAGAGGGGTTGTCTCCGAAAGGGGGCAGGGATTAATTTCCGCAGGTCGAGCAAGTCGGGTCAATTTGACAGAGACTTGAACGGCTGGAAGAATTAAGACCACAACGACGAAATGAACGCCTCCGAGCGGGGGCCGCGAGAGCGGGCCTGGTGAGGATGTACGCGTCCGTTTCTTGAGAACTCAACAGTGTGTTAAAAGCCAGTGCATGATTTTCATGCAACACCTCGTCAAGAATTGTTTCTTGATGGATTTTGCTCGGATGAATAATCCAGACATTGTTTGGAGAGTTTGATCCTGGCTCAGGACGAACGCTGGCGGCGTGCTTAACACATGCAAGTCGAGCGG